>CAIYSR010000073.1 GCA_903928895.1 uncultured Rhodospirillales bacterium
GGCTGGGGCAAGGCGGGGGCGGGATGAAGGGGATGCGGCGCAGCGCGGGGGCGGCGCGGATTTCGGTGTGATCGGACGGGGTGGCGCTTCCCTGTGGGGGGGCGGATAGGTGTTGATGTTGTGCTGATCGTGCGGCCGGGGGAGGGGGCCGTGCTGGGCGACGAGGGCTGTGCGGTCGCGTGGGGCGACAAGCGCGGGGCGCTTGCGCTGGGCGGGCCGAGAGGGTTCGTGCTGGACTCGTCGGGAGCGCTTGCGCTGGGCGACAAGCGCGCGGCGCTTGCGCTGGGTGGCGAACTGAAAGGGCTCGCGGTGGGCGTTGCGCGTTCTGCGCTCGCTTCGGGTAATGTGCCGGCGCGCCAGAGGATCAGGAGCTGTTCGAGGCGGGCGAAGGCGAGGAGGATGTGGGTGTCGTCGGGGATGGCGGGCGCGGTGGGGCGGCGCGCGCGGGTCGCAATTCGGGTGAGGGCGGCCTTGAGGCCGGAGAGGAAGCGCCCGAGGCGGGTGGTGCGGACCGTCATGGGTAGTTAAAATAATTGACGTTTTGAGGCGCGTCAAGAGCGTCCTCGGGGCGTGGCGGTGCCGGGGCGGCGCTAGGCTGTGGCTGCGGCCTGGACTTTCCGGCGAAGCCAGCCAAGACCCAGCAGCGCGGTGGCGAGCACGGCGAGCGAGGCCGGTTCGGGGGCCGCGGTGGTCGAGAGGGTGGCGATCTGGGAGCCGGTCAAAGCGGTGTTGTAGACGGTGAAATTGGCGATACTGCCGACCCAGCGGAACCCGCCGGCGTCGCCGCCGATCGTCAGATTGTTGGCGGGAGCATGGTAGGTGGCGCTGCCGACCAGGGCGCTGTCGTAATACAGCTTGGTGGTCGCGGTGCCGCCATCGACCACCACGGCGTAGCTGTGCATGGCGCCGTCGTTCATGTTGGTCGGCTGGACGCCGCTGAACGGGCTGCCGCAGGAGTCGTAGATGTTCCAGTAGAGGGTCGCGGCGCCGGTGCAGATGCCCTGGACCAGGAACAGGTTGGGGCCGGGGCTGCCGCCGCCGGTGTTGAACAGCATCCGCGTCAGGGATGGGGTGCCGGTCCAGCTGGCGGAGGCCTGCATGACGTAGGTGGCGGTGGTGCCGGTGAGGCCATAGCCGCCGACGATGACATCGTTGCTGCCGGTGAAGACGAAGGTGCTCAGGTTCTGGTAGATGATGGCGGACTTGGCGGGCGCGGCGACTCCGCCCAGCAAGGTGCCGATGATCGCGCCAATGGCTGCCGGCCGGTCGATCTGCATGAGACAGGTCGCCTTTCCGCGGTTCAGAAATCGTCGCCACGGGGCGCACGGTATTGCGTTTTTGTGCTGGGTTCAATTCATTTTTGATGGATTTAGGCGGAAAGTCTCGTGATTTGAGACGCGTGGGGCTGGTGACTTGCTGGGCTCATGCCGGTGGGCGTGTCGTAGGCGGTGAAGCGCGTGGGCTCATGCTTCCCGGGGGTGGTCTGCCTCGTGGTGGGCGGGGTGGGGGCGGGTGGCTGCGTCGATTTTGTCGGTGTCGATGTCTATGTCGGCCTCGCGGACGGTGGGGGAGCGGCGATGGCGGGAGGGATGCCGGGGTATCAAAATATGCCTCGCAACCGGGCTGGTCGATTGCCATATTGCCGGAGGAAGGGGACCAGCATGTTCACGATCGAAGTTGAGCGCGAGGACGACGGGCGGTGGCTGGCCGAGATTGCAGCGTTGCCGGGGGCGTTGGCCTATGGAACGACGGAAGCCGAGGCGCGGGCCCGGGTGTCGGCGCTGGCTTGCCGGGTGATCGCCGACCGGATCGAGCATGGCGAGCCGATTCCGGATGAGGCGCGCGGGATGTTTGCACCGGCGTGAGTGCGTGGCCGGCGGCGCGTGCTGCGCGGGTGTTGCGGGCGCTGTTGCGGATTGGTTGGGCGGTGAAGCGGCAGGCGGGGTCGCATCGGGTGCTGTCGCGCGAGGGGTGGGCGGATTATGTGTTCGCTTTTCACGATGGCGAGGAGATCGGGCCGCGGATGCTGGCGCGGATCGCGTGGCAGACGGGGCTGACGCCGGGGGATTTGTAGCGGTCGGAGGGCGCGTCGCTCACGCTGCGGTTGCGGGGGGCCCGGAAGGGGTTGGATTGGCGGCTTGGCGGGAGAGGGAGATTGGGGTCGCGGGGCGGGTGGTCATGGCGGGGGCGGCCTCGGGACAGTTTCGAGGGCGAAAATTCAGCGCTAATTGGGGGCATCGTCGATGGCGGATGGCGCTGCGCTTATCCGCCCTACGGGGGGGGCGCCGGCTTGGGGGAGGTCGGCGGTGGCCGTGTTCCAATCCGGGGGGTAGAGGCCGGCAGTGATGGCGAGGGGGAAGGTCGAGTGGAGCCAGTCGGCCGGGGTGGTGACGTGGCCGCGTTTGCCCGAGTTGAAATGGATGTAGTCGAGGTGGGCGGCATAGTCGCGGTCGTCGCGGATGGTGTGTTCCCCGTAGCGGGGTTGCCAGATGGTGCCGGTTGGGGAGGGATTTGGTGAAGGCTTTCTGTGCTACGAGGCGCGGGTGTCGCCCTTTTGGGGCGCTTCGCCGCCGTCGCGGTTGAGGATGGCGCGAAAGGCGGAGCGGTCGGCCCGGGCGCGGCGTTCCTCGAAGAAGGCTTCGGTGTGCATGGCGGCGAGTTTTTCGGCCGCGGCGATGACGAGGAACTGGTTCATGCTGGTGCCGTCGCGCGCGCTCAGTTGCTCCACGGCCGCCTTGAGGGAGTGCGGCAGGCGGAGCGGGAAGGTGGAGGTCCGGGTGGTCATGGCGGGAGGCTCCTCAGGGCTTCGGATGGCAGCAGGACAGCGATGCCGAATTGGGCGGCGGCGGCGAAGTCGCGTCGGTTGAAGGTGACGATGATGTCGGCCTGGCCGTTGACCGCCGCCTCCAGCACCAGTTCGTCGCCGGGGTCACGCAGTTGCGGGCGCCAGCGAAAGCGGGATGCCACGGGGATCGCCATGGCGATGACCTGATCGACGAAGATCGTCATCTCCGGTTCGGTCAGACCGGCCGCCGACAGATGCCCGGGCCGGCCACAGACCGCCTCGTATTCCAGGGCGAGCGCGACGTTCAGAAGCAGACACAGTGCACCGTCGTCGGCACGGCGCAGCAACTCGGCGGAGGCTCCGGTTGGGCTGCGCATCGCCGCGACGATGACGTCGGTGTCCAGCACCAATCGGATGAGGGGAGAATATGACATCGCGGGCGATGTCACAAGAAGAAAAAGGAGGCCCGGGGCAGCGTCATCGTCGCCGCCCCGGGGTGCGTGTTCAGATCAGGCGGCGGCGAAGGTGGGCACGGGGGTGCCGTCTTCGGTTACCGTCCATTGTAGTTTGACCGGAGCACCGCAGGCCAACTTGTCGGGGTCGCCGATTATGTTGGTCAGCATGGTCGGGCCTTCCTTCAGCGTCACGTAGGCGATGGTGTAGCCGGCGCGGCGCATCGGGCTGAAGCTGTAGATGATGCCGTCGCCGCTGGCTGCTTCCCATTCGGTGTCGCCGAAGCAGAAGGGGCAGAGGGCGCGGGGGTACCAGTGGGGTTTGCCGCAGTCCTTGCAGCGGCGGATCATGAACTTGCCTTCCTTCGCCGCGGCGTAGAAGGGCTCGCTCTCCGGGGATTGCACCGGGGAGGGGATGATACGGTCAGCCATGGTGATTACTCCCGCTCCATGATGAGGGTGGCCGAGCCGTGGCGGCTGCCGATCAGGCCGCCGGTGCCGTGGGCGAGGGCGAGGTCGCAGTTCGGGACCTGGACCTTGGGGTGGGCTTCGCCGCGGAGCTGGCGGACGGCCTCGATGACCTTGGTGATGCCGCCACGGTTGGCCGGGTGGTTGTTGCACAGGCCGCCGCCGTCGGTGTTGAAGGGCAGCTTGCCGACGCCGGAGATCAGGTTGCCGTCGGAGACGAAGGCGCCGCCGCGGCCGCGTTCGCAGAAGCCCATGTCCTCGATCTGCTGGAGGACCGTGATGGTGAAGCTGTCGTAGATCGAGGCGTATTTGATGTCGGCCGGGCGGACGCCGGCTTCGGCGAAGGCCATGGGGCCGGACCAGGCGCCGCCGGAGAAGCGCAGGTCGACTTCGCCGCCGAACTGGCCCTTGGGGGCTTCGCCGGCGCCCATCACCTTGACGAGGGGGCGCTTGAGGGAGCGCGCGATCTCGGGGCTGGTGACGATGAGCGCGCCGCCGCCGTCGGAGATGACGCAGCAGTCGAGCCGGTGGAGCGGGTCGGAGACCATGGGGGAGTTCACCACGTCCTCGACGGTCACCACGTTACGGAGCATGGCGTGCTCGTTGTACTGGGCGTGGTGCGAGGCGGCGACCTTGATCCAGGCGAGCTGTTCGCTGGTGGTGCCGTATTCGTACATGTGCCGCGCGGCGACCATGGCGTAGACGTTGGCCGTCACCGGCGCGAAGTGGGTTTCCCACGGGCTGTCCGGGATGGCCGGGTTGCCGGGGCGGGCCGCGGTGCCGGTGGCCTGGCCCTCGGAGCGGGGACGGCCGGCGAGCGTGATCAGCACGACGTTGGCCTTGCCCATGGCGATGGCCTGGGCGGCGTGGGCGACGTGGGCGATGTAGGAGGAACCCCCGACGTCGGTGCTGTCGAAGAAGCGCACCTTGAGGTTCATGTAGTCGAGCATGTTGATCGGGCCCATGCCCGGGGCGTCGCCGGCGCAGATGTAGCCGTCGATGTCGCTCTTTTTCAGGCCGGCATCGGCGAGCGCGCCCTTGGCGCATTCGGCGTGCAGCTGGGCGACGGACTTGTCCGGTGCCTTGCGAGTCGGGTGCTCGAATGCCCCGACGATATAAGCTCTGCCTTTGATACTCATCGTTTCCCCTTCCTTGCGGGTCCGTGGACCTCGGGTTCGATCTAAGCCTGTGCGCCGGGGCGTGTAAACGCCCTCGGCCTGCCGGGGTTTTTACACAGGCAGGGCATGGAAGCGGGCGCTTTGACAGCGAGCGCCGGGGTGACGATGCTGGGGGGACCTTGTTCATCGACCCGCGCGGAGGCTTCGCATGGCTGATCTGTTCGTCTGTCTGACCTTTGACCACGACAACACGTCGGGGTCGATTTCGCGCAACATGGTGACCCCGACGATGATCTCGCGCGGCGATTTCGGGATTCCGGCGGTGGCGCGGATTCTGCGGCTGCTCAACCAGGAGCGGATCGAGACGACCTGGTTCATCCCTGGCCATACCATCGACAGCTACCCGTCCTGCGTGGCGGCGGTGCATGCGGCGGGGCATGAGATCGGCAATCACGGCTGGACGCATCGGGTGCCCTCGACGCTGGGAGCGGAGGGGGAGGAGCAGGAGCTGGTGCGCGGCAACGAGTCGATCATCCGGCTGACCGGGCGGGCGCCGCGCGGATATCGCTCGCCGGCCTGGGATTTGAGCCCGCACAGCATCGACCTGCTGCTCAAGCACGGGTTCGTCTACGACACCTCGATGATGGGGCACGATTATCTGCCGTATCAGGCGCGCAACGGCGATGTGATCACGCTGCTGGAGCCGCTGAAGTTCGGCGCCGACACGGCGCTGGTGGAGATGCCGATCAGCTGGTCGCTCGATGATTTCCCGCATTTCGAGTATAGCCGTTCGGACGCCGGGATCCTGCCGGGGAACATGAACGCGCGCCTGGTGATCGAGAATTTCATCAATGAATTCCGGTACATGAAGAAGCATTACGATTGGGGTGTGCTGACCTACACGTTCCATCCGCATGTGATCGGGCGGGGGCACCGGATGCTGATGCTGGAGCATATGATCGCCACGCTGCGGGCCGAGGGGGCGCGGTTCGTGACGATGGAGACGGCGGTGGACGAGTATCGCCGCAAGTTTCCGCATGGGCTGAGCCTGCGGCCTTGACGGTCGGGTTTTTCGCCGAATCGACGCCGGCGGTGACGCGGGACCCGGGCCCGCTGTGCACGGTGGCGATCGATGTCGAGGAGGATTTCGACTGGGACTACCCGATCGAGGGGACCAGCCATTCGACCCAGCACCTGCGCCATTTCGGCGTGTTGCAGTCGATCCTGTCGGCCTATGGCGCGGTGCCGACCTATCTGGTGACCTATCCGGTGCTGGAGGACGAGGCGGCGGTGCGGGCGCTGCGTTATCAGGCGGAGCGTGGCGCGTGCGCGCTCGGGATCCAGCTGCATCCTTGGGTGACACCGCCGTTCGACAACGTGCGGGAGCATGAGGCGTCCTACTCAGGCAACCTCGACGAGGGGCTGGAGGAGCGCAAGCTGCTGGGGCTGCTGCGACGGTTCGAGGCCAGTTTCGGATTCTCGCCCCAGGTCTATCGGGCCGGCCGCTACGGGCTGGGGCGGCATACCGGGATGATCCTCGAGGATAACGGGTTCCGAGTGGATACCTCGATCGCGCCGCGGACCGATTTTTCGATCGAGGGGGGGCCGGACTACAGCCGCGTGGATTGCCAACCGTTCTGGTTCGGGGTCTCGCGCCATCTGCTGGAGGTGCCGCTGTGCCGCAGCATCATCGGCTGGGGTGGGGAGCTGGCGCCGTTCCTGTACCGGGCGATGACCGGACCGAATCTGGCGCGTTCGCGCGCGGTGGGCATCTTGACGCGCTCGCGCTGCGCCGAACGCGTCACGCTTTCGCCCGAGGGCAACGACACCGCGGCGATGCAACGGCTGGTGCGCAGTCTGGTCGCACGCGGCCAGGGCGTGCTGCCGGTGAGCTTTCACAGCTCCTCCATTCATCCCGGCCGCAACCCCTATGTGCGGACCATGGCCGATCTGCACCGCTTCTATGACCGGCTTTCGGCGCTGCTGAGCTTCATCGCCGATGACGTTCGGGCCGAGTTCGTGCGGCTTGACACCTTGCCCGAGCGCTATCTGCCGCCGACCGAGATCGCTGCATGAACAACGGGCGCAAGGTGGTGCTGATCGCCAACAATTTTCCGCCGACGCTGGGCGGTTCGGCGGTGGTCTATGGCAATCTCGGCCGGCACAGCCTCGGCCGGCTCGTGGTGATCGCGCCGCGCGCCTATTATTTCGACGGGTTGCCGATCGTCGGCTGGCGCGAGCACGACCGGCGGGCCTCCTACCGCATCATCCGCACCTGGCTGCTGCGTACTGTGCTGGCCACGGGTGACGCGCGCGGGCTGCTGCGGCGGCTGCGCTTCGTCGCCAATGATCTGCGCCAGCGCCTGCAGCTGTTGCTCGTGCTTCTGCGGGCGCTGCGTACGGAGGATGTCGGCGCGGTCTGCATCGGCGAACTGGTCGCAAGCGGCTGGATCGTGCAGTTGCTGCACCGGTTCACCCGGATCCGCACGGCGATCTATGTCCATGGCGAGGAAATCCTGACCGAGGAGGAATATGATCCGGGCCACCGACGCGCCGCGCGCGCATTGCGGGTGGCGGACCGGATTTTCGTCGTCAGCCGGTTTTCGGGCGAGGCGGTGCGCGACCTGATCGGGCCGGGTTTCGCCGGACGCATCCAGCTGATCGAGAACGGGGTGGATACCGGGCGTTTCAGGCCTGGACCGAAGCGACCAGACCTGATGGAGACCTATCGGCTGGGCGACTGCTTCGTTTTCGTCACTGTTTGCCGGCTGCTGGAAAAGAAGGGGGTCGATACGGCAATTCGTGCCATGGCCGCGGTCGGGGCGCGGCACCCGGAGACGCGGCTGCTGGTGGTGGGCAGCGGGCCGTACGAGGAGGACCTGCGGCGGATCACCGCGGAGACCGGGGTGGGGGAGCGGGTGGTGTTCGCTGGCAACGTGCCGGAGGCCGATCTGGTGGACCATTATCGGCTCGGCGATGTGTTCGTGATGGCCAACAGGGCGTTGCCGAACGGCGATACCGAGGGGTTCGGGCTGGTGTTCCTGGAGGCCAATGCCTGCGGCATCGCGGTGATCGGGGGCACCGATGGCGGCATCCGCTCGGCGGTGACGGATGGCGACAACGGGCTGCTGGTGGATGGGCAGTCGGTGGCGGCGGTGATCGGCGCCATGCTGGCGTTGCGCGAGGATGCCGTGCTGCGTGAGGCGATGGGGCGGCGTGGCCTCGAGGTGGCCGCGGCCTCAGGCTGGGAGCGCAAGACCGAGGCTTTCCTGGCCGGGTGTCTCGGCGAGGGTATGGCGGAGGGTGGGGGCTGATATAAGACGGATCGAGTCGCCCCCATTTTTGGCAGTCCCCCCGCGCATGTCCGATCATCTCGCCCGCCTCAATCCCGAACAGCGTGAGTCCGTCGAGACCATCGACGGGCCGCTGCTGGTGCTGGCGGGGGCGGGAACCGGCAAGACGCGGGTGCTGACCACGCGGTTTGCCCATATCCTGCTGAGCCGCAAGGCGTTTCCGAGCCAGGTGCTGGCGGTGACCTTCACCAACAAGGCGGCGCGCGAGATGCGCGAGCGGGTGGCGGCGATCCTGGGACAACCGGCGGAGGGGCTGTGGCTCGGCACGTTCCACGCGCTGGCGGCACGGATGCTGCGACGTCATGCGGAGCTGGTGGGGCTGAATGCGAGCTTCTCGATCCTCGACACGGACGACCAGATGCGCCTGCTCAAGCAGGTGATGGAGGCGGCGCGGATCGATACCAAGCGCTTTGCCCCGCCGGCGCTGATGGCGATCATTCAGCGCTGGAAGGATCGCGGGCTGCCGCCGGGGCGGATCACCGCCGCCGAGGACTCCGATTTCGTGGCGGGGCGGGCCAAGGAGTTGTACGCGGCCTATCAGGACCGGCTGCGGACGCTCAATGCGTGCGATTTTGGTGATTTGCTGATGCATGTCACCGAGATTCTGCGCGGGTATCCGGAGGTGCTGGCGGAGTATCATCGGCGGTTTCGCTATATTCTGGTCGATGAGTACCAGGATACGAACCTGGTGCAGTATTTGTGGCTGCGGCTGCTGGCGCAGGGGCACCAGAACATCTGCTGCGTCGGCGACGACGACCAGTCGATCTATTCGTGGCGGGGGGCGGAGGTGGAGAACATCCTGCGCTTCGAAAAGGATTTCCCGGCGGCACGGATCGTCCGGCTGGAGCGCAACTACCGTTCGACCGAACAAATCCTGGGTGCGGCGGCGGGGCTGATCGCGCACAATACGGGGCGGCTCGGCAAGACCCTGCGCTCCGGACGCAACGACGCGAGGGGCGACAAGGTGCAGGTCCACGGGTTGTGGGATTCCGACGAGGAGGCCCGCATGGTGGGCGAGCGGATCGAGGCGTTGCGGCGGGAGGGGCATGCTTCGGCCGAGATGGCGATCCTGGTGCGGGCGAATGCGCAGACGCGGGCTTTCGAGGAGCGGCTGATCACGCTGGGCATTCCCTACAAGGTGATCGGGGGGCTGCGGTTCTACGAGCGGCAGGAGATTCGCGATGCGGTGGCGTATGCGCGGGTGTTGAACCAGCCGTCGGATGATCTGGCGTTCGAGCGGATCATCAATTTGCCGCGTCGGGGCGTGGGCGAGCAGGGGTTGCGGGCGATGCATGCGCGGGCGCGGGAGCGTTCGATCCCATTGACGGCGGCGGTGATGTCGCTGGTGGAGGATGGCGGGTTGCGCGGCAAGGTGCGCGACGCGATGCGGGGGTTGCTGGAGGGGTTCGCGCGATGGCGGGCGGGGATTTTGCAGGAGGGGCATATCACCACCATGGCGGTGATGCTCGACGAGAGCGGCTACATGGAGATGTGGAAGCAGGACAAGTCCGTCGAGGCGCCGGGCCGGATCGAGAATCTGAAGGAGTTCGTGCGCGCGCTGGCCGATTTCGAGAGCATCGGCGGGTTTCTGGAGCATGTCGCGCTGGTGATGGACAACGAGCAGAACGCCGACGGCGATCGGGTCAATCTGATGACGCTGCATGCGGCGAAGGGGCTGGAGTTCGACACGGTGTTCCTGCCGGGCTGGGAGGAGGGGGTGTTTCCGAGCCAGCGGACGATGGACGAGAGCGGGCTGAAGGGGCTGGAGGAGGAACGGCGGCTGGCCTATGTCGGGCTGACCCGGGCGCGGCAGCGGGCGATTGTCAGCCACTGCGCCAACCGGCGGATCTACGCGAACTGGCAATCCAGCGTGCCGAGCCGGTTCATCGAGGAAATTCCGGCGGAATTCGTGGAAATGGGGGGGGCGGGGAGCCTGGAGCGGGAGCGGTTGCTGCGGGCGCCGTCGTTCGGCGCGCAGTTTCCGATGATGGCGCGGCGGCCGCAGGTGCAGGAGGCGTGGGAGCAGCCGGCGCGGGCGGCGCGCGCGGATGCCATTCCGGTCGGCACCCGTGTGTTTCATCAGAAATTCGGCTACGGGCGGGTGACCGCAAGCGAGGACGACAAGTTGGACATCGAATTCGAGAAGGCCGGTGCCAAGCGCGTGCTCGACCGCTTCGTGGAGCGCGCCTGATGCGCCCGCATCGCCGGCACGCGGTGGCGCTGGAGACGGTCAGTGTGACCGTTCCTGAACAGGCGCTCGAGGCCTTTGAGGCGGCGCTGCTGACGGCCTGCGGCACGGTCGGCTTCTTCCTCGATGAGGAGAAGTGGCTGTGGACGGTGGAGGGGGTGAAGGACCAGGGGGCAGATGAGGCGGCGTTGGAGGGGGCGCTGGCGCTGGCGGCATTGGTGAGCGGGGTGACGGTGCCGCTGGTACGCCACGCCACGGAATCGGAAGGCTGGCTGGCGCGGACTTATGCCGGGTTTCCGGAGCAGCTGGTGGGACGGCGCTTCGCGATTCGCGGGACGCATCTGACCGAGGCCGGGGCGCCCGGCCGGATCGCGATCGTGCTGGATGCCGGCATCGCCTTCGGCTCGGGCGAGCATGGCTCGACCCGGGGCTGTCTGCGGGCGCTGGAACTGATGGCACATCGGCGGCCGCGGCGCATTCTCGATCTCGGTACCGGCTCGGGCGTGTTGGCGATGGCGGCGGCGCGGCTGCTGCATCGCAAGGTGACCGCGAGCGATATCGATCCGTGGTCGGTGCGCACGGCACGCAACAATGCGGTGCTGAACGGGCTCGCGGGCATGCTGCATTGCGTGCGGGCGGATGGCTGGTCGTCGCCGTCGATCCGCCGGCCGGGACCGTATGACTTGATTTTCGCCAATATCCTGGCCCGTCCGCTGTGCCTGCTGGCACAGCAGACTGCCCACAACCTGGCGCCTGGTGGCACGCTGATCCTGGCGGGGCTGCTGCGGACCCAGGCGAACTGGGTGTTGGCCGCGCATCGGCGGCAGGGATTGCGGCTGGAGCGGCGGATCAACGAGGCGCAATGGACCACACTGACGCTGCGCCGGCCGTGAACGGCGGGCGCGAAAAAAGGGCCTGCCCGGAGGTTTTCACCGCCGTGGCAGGCCCTTTTGACCGGTCTGCGTCCGCGCGAGCCGCGCGGCGAAGCTTACATCGAAGCCGGGCGACCGGCCGACATCAGGTCGCGCTCGATGTTGCGGTCGGCCATGAAGCGCTGGCCGAACACCTGGCCGAGTTCGCTGCGGCTCAGGCCGATGTCGGACAATTCGTGGTCGGTCAGCGAGCCGAGTTCGTCCAGCACCGCGCGGCGGCGGGGGATTTCGATGACCCACTGCACCAGGGAGGCGATCCTGGCGAGAACGCCGCGACCTTGTTCGGTGGTCGAGGGCAGGTATTCAGGGTCATCCTGGAAGTAGTGGGCGAGCCGCTCCGGCATCAGGAGGGCGATTTCTTCCTTGGCGACATGGCCAGACATGACAGGCAATCCTTTATGGTGAACCGTGGTGGGCGTCATGCTTTCCTGCACTTCGCCGCGCGGTCTTGATGCAGTGCAACATAATCGCTCCAAGGCTGATTTTTATCCGCGAGTTTCCCCCGCCAGATATGCGTGAAATGCATGAATGAAGCCTTAGTTATGCCTAAATCGTTAACCAGCTTTGAAACCAGCCGAAGGGCCCCGCCGATGCATGCTGAACGTCTGGCCGATCTGCGTGCCGAACTGGCCCGAACCGGCCTCGATGGCTTCATCGTGCCGCGGGCCGATGAGCATCTCGGCGAGTATGTGCCGGAGAATGCCGAGCGCCTGACCTGGCTGACCGGGTTCACCGGCAGCGCCGGGCTGGCGGTCGTACTTGCCGATGTTGCCGCGGTGTTTTCCGACGGGCGCTATGTCTTGCAACTCGCGGCGCAGACCGATGCGGCGCTGTGGGAGCGGCGCCACATCATCGACGAGCCGCCGCCGGCGTGGCTGGCTGCACGGGCGGCGGGCGCGCGCATCGGCTATGATCCGCTGCTGACCGCTGAGGACGGGTTGCAGCGGTTCGTCGAGGCCGGGGTGACGATGGTGCCGGTCGAGCAGAACCCGCTCGATGCGGTGTGGCGCGATCGTCCGGCCCCCCCGATGGCGCCAGCGGTGCCGCATCCGCTGGCGTTTGCAGGGGTGTCGTCGGCGGACAAGCGCGCGGAAATCGGGGCGACCCTGCGCCAGGACGGCCAGGATGCCGCAGTGATCACCGATCCGGCCTCGATCGCCTGGCTGCTCAATGTCCGAGGCGGGGATGTCGGGTTCAATCCGGTGGCGCTTGGCTTCGCGGTGCTGCACGCCGACGGCGGCTGCGAACTGTTCATGGCGCCGGCCAAGGTGCCGCCGGCGACGCGAGACTGGCTCGGCAATGCGGTCTCGGTGCAGGATCGCGCCGGGCTGCCGGCGGCGCTGGCCGCGCTGGCCGGGCGCAAGGTGCGGGTGGATGCGGCGGGCGCGCCGGCTTGGTTTGCGCAGACGTTGCGTGCCGCTGGGGCCACGGTGGTGGCGGGGATGGACCCCTGCCTGCTGCCCAAGGCGCGCAAGAACCCGGTGGAGCAGCAGGGCAGCCGCGATGCCCATGCGCGGGATGCGGTGGCGGTGTGCCGGTTCCTGCACTGGCTGGAGAGCGCGGTGGGCGAGACCGAGATGTCGGCGGCCGAGCGGCTGCTGGCGTTCCGGGCGGAGGGCGAGAGGTTTCGCGGCGAGAGCTTCCCGGCGATCTCGGGGGCAGGGGAAAACGGCGCGATCATCCATTATCGGGTGACACCGCAGAGCAATCGGACGATCGGACCGAACGAGGTGTATCTGTGCGACAGCGGCGCGCAGTACGAGGACGGCACCACCGATGTCACCCGCACCGTCTGGACCGGCCCGGATGCGCCGCCCGCGGAGTTGCGGGAGCGCTTCACCCGGGTGCTGAAGGGGCATATCGCCTTGTCGACGCTGGTTTTTCCGCGCGGCGTTGCGGGCGCTCATATCGATGCTTTCGCGCGGGCGGCATTGTGGCAGGCCGGGCTCGACTACGATCATGGCACCGGCCACGGCGTGGGTTCATATTTGTCGGTGCACGAGGGGCCGGTCAGCATCTCGCGGGCGGCGCGGCCGATCCCGGTGGAGGCCGGGATGATCCTGTCGAACGAGCCTGGATACTATCTGCCCGGCGCCTACGGAATCCGGCTGGAAAACCTGATCCTGGCGCAGCCGGCCGATTTTCCGGCCGCGCGCAAGCCGTTCCTGCGCTTCGAGACCTTGACCTGGGCGCCGTTCGATCGGCGGCTGATCGCTTCCTACCTGCTCACCCGCGCCGAGGTGGACTGGCTTGATCGCTACCATGAGGACGTGGCGCGAATGGTGGCGCCGCATCTGAGCGGGGCGGCGGAGGCGTGGCTGCGGGGGGCGTGCGAGGGGTTGGGGTAGGCGCGGTAGGACGGCGCCTTCGGTCGCCTGTCCTACGCGACGCCCAACAGGGAGAGAATCACTTGGATTGCGTCGCCAGGCGCAAGTTCAGTCGGGTCCGCGACTTCCGGGAGGCGCTCCCAGTTTACGTCGAAGAGTTCCTTTTGATGAGGGAACCACTCTTTGCGAACGTACTCGTTAGAGGCTTTGAAGCTCTCGAAAAATGATCGCGCTTCCGCGCGCGACGGGCGCATTCCTCGAGAGTCGCTGGCTATTAGTGCTAGAGCATCAACGACTGCATTTCGTTTGGTTCGCGCGATCTCCTCGGGGACAGTAAGAAGCATTTTGTTGAGGAAGAGCAGGAGACGCGCTCCGATCAAGGTCAGGCCGACATTCTCGCGGCCTTCGAGTGGAATGAGGCCCACGTCGTCGATTAGGAGGGTCTGGAAGAAATCTGCGACGATATCGCCGTCGATCAACGTGTGTGGACCGAACAGTCTGACCTTCATCGCATCATGGCCAAATACGTCGACCCACGCGCGCAGAAGGTCTCCATATTCGAAAAACTGGCGATCAATTGGGCTTTGCCCATTGCCAACCTGATCGGTCAGCAAGAAGGGCGAGGGCGTTGTCCATCCATTGCGCAATGCGGTTGAATGCAAAGACATTGCGACCTCATGTTGAGGCCTTAGGTAAACCACGACATCTATATTATTACTAAATATTCTTAGCCAGTCTCGCAAATAATAAATCTCTTCCGCTGTTCTCAGTTGGCTGAACATATGTTCATTCGTCAATATTATTGTATCGACTGAATCGGAGAGTTCGGTAATTTCTTGTTCGAATTTTCTTGTGATATCAAATCGATGTCGGATCAATGAACGTCTATCTGATATGCCATTCTGGACGCGAATTTCATCGTCCAATCTGTCCGACTTCATGGAACATGTTGTCAGGTAGGTATGATTGAACAAGGGTGGGGCGGCGACGGGGGCAAATGACGATGGCACGAAGTAGCCGCGCGCTCTGAGATCGTCCTGATTGACTGTGAGGAAGCGTTGCAGGCTGGTGCTTCCGGTTTTCTCAATTCCGATATGGAGGATGATTCTAGCAAAGCGGCGTAAGCGATGGATTGAAAACGGCCGCTCAACGGCACTGCCGATTCGGGGGAGTTCGTGACGGATATTGTTTATATCAATCGCAAAAATAACCAGCCCTGCGACCTCCGCGTCGTCCAACTCCCTGATGGTGAACATCACGAATCGATGATTACCGTCAGTCCCGTATTTGGCTTGCAGGTCGGCCCTGAACTCATCGGCCCAGCCCTGGCCAACGAGTTCGTCGTCCAGCATCGCCTGGATCAACAGTGGGCTGGCATCGGCCTTGTCAAGCGCCCATCCGCTCATCTCGTTCGTTGAGATCGTTTCGACGAAGCCAACCACCTTCCTAGATTCGAGATTGGCTTGGTCGGACTGAGGTGGAGGAATCCGTTGTATCGGAATCAGGCTTCGCGGGACCGTAACGGCTGTATAGGTGTTACCCGACTCCGGGTGTTTCTCGCCAACCGGAACCTCGGCGGCAAAATTGCTTTCAGACTGCTCAAGGCCGAAAGCCCCGCGGGGCGTGGTATCCGAAGGGGCGTCAATTTTTATCCTGGGTGATCCGGCACTGATGTTCGCTCTGTCAGGTCCATCATTTGGTGCCTCACGTACAGGGAGCTCTGCCGCGCACAAGATTTCGGCAACTTGGTTCTCGTTGCGACTTGTGGGCCCGCTGATGGGCGCTGCGGCGGTATCAATATTCCCGGGGCTGTCAACCTGAGAACGGGGGACGGAGGCAACGGATGGGGCTATCTCCAAGGTTACATCTGTCAGCGCTTCGAAATCACGCTCCACTTGAGCGGCATGCGCAACGTCATCCTGCCGAGGGCCTGCCATGCCGGCCGAGGAAAGAGGTGCATCTTCGGTAGTGGTCAGGTCGGCCCGTGCTGGCTCGCGCGGCGCGGACGTTTCGCGAAAGTTGGTATCGGACGCCTCCAACGCCTGAGCAGCAAGGGAAGCTCTGTTCTCTATAGATAGGGGCGATGGCGCCTCAATGGGTGCTGGCAGCACTTCAGGCGGCCGCAGTTCGACATGACCATCGGTGATGTCGGCGAAATCGCGCTCGGCCTGTTCCGCGCGGGCAACCGGATCGTGGCGCTCGGTCGCGTCATTGGATTCCGATGCGGACGCCGCGTCGGCTGTTATGTCGACCGCTGGCTTTGGCGCCGGCATATCGGGTGTGCCGGAGGGACGAAGTTCAAGCGTATGGGCATCGCCGTCCGGTCCGATGGCCATGATATCGATAAGATCGAGATCGTCCGCACTCACGGGAATATCGAACGCGATGGTGAACCCATGGTCGCCCTGACCGAATCCGAGCAACAGCAGGTCTTCGCGGAATTCGGAGGCCAGACCGGCGCCGATTACCATGTCATCGAGCGAGGCGCGGATGGTGAGGCGCAGGTTCTCCGCGTCGGGCGCGTAGGCCCAGCCGTGCATCTCACTTGGACCGAGGTATTCTACGAAACCTAGTATTTTCAATCCCGTTCTCCGAAGGCGTCGCGATTCTCAAGGCCAGGCTTCGTGAGCGTACCTCTCCGTGCGGCCTGATTACCACACGTGCAAGCGCTCTCAACGTCTGTTACAGAGCGAAGGCAATGCAACCACCGCATAGACAAGGTGGGCCTGGTAATATTCCCTTCTCGGCGCGCTATAAACGCATGGCTGGCAGATAAACGGTGCTCTAAAAAATAAACCTTTACAGAAAGTTATGTGCCCGGCGCGGCAATCGACCAGGTGACTTTGTGTGAAGCGGGAGACGGCACAGGGACGTTCAATTCCCTGTCAACAGGACGCCCGGCGGAAGGCTCAGCGTTTCTTGCGGCGTTGCGACTTACCTCGGGGGCTGGAGAGTGCCGCTTTTGCCTCTGCGGCAGCCATCGGTGGGTTTGTCTCCGCAATATCAGGCGCCGAAGGGGCGGGCGCCGTGTCCGGATCAGCAGATGGGGACTCACTCGTTTCAGCCGCTGCGGCTGATGGAGCGGGCGGCTGCTCCGGGGGCGGCGGTACGGCCACGGGCGCCGCCTCGAAGGCCACGATCGCCTCGAATCCGATTTCGATGAAGGGCTCGGGTGCCGGTGCCGGTGGCGGTTGGGTGTAGCGTACCGGTTCGACCCGCGGGCTCAACTGGGCGAGGAAGGTCTCCGGGTCAAATTCGCTTGGCTCCGCTGGCGCCGGCGGCGGCACTGGGATCGGCACTGGCCGCGCCGCGGGCACCACTGGTGCCCGCGCGGGGGTGGGACGCGACGCGATCGCTGCCGGCGGCTCGGCGTAGACGGCGCGGTAGCCGTCGACCATCACTTCGCGTGACGGCGCCAGGCGGACGCCCTCGGCGAGCCGGTCCCAGATGCCCTCCTCGGTGCAGGCGCGGCGCATGGTGTCGGCGAGCGAGCGGGAATCGCCGACCGCGAACAGCAGCCCATCCACGTCGTGCCGGATGCGTTCCTTGGGGCCGCCGACATTGGAGGCGATCACCGGGCGGCCGAACATCCAGGCTTCGGAAATCACCAGGCCGAAAATCTCCCACCAAGTCGATGGCACCATGCACCAGTCGATCCGGCGCATGCGCTGCGGCAGTTCGTCGACGTGGTAGGACCCGTTGAAGAAGACGATCTGCTCGCTGAAGGGACGTTCCTTCTCGGCGGCGAGGAAATCCTCGACCTCCTTGCGGCGTTCCTCGCTGGCATAGCGCAGATTGTCGCCGTTGATCTCGACGATGAAGTCGGTAAAGCCCTCGGCGCGGAGCTGCTCGACCGCGCGCAGGATCACCCAGACGCCTTTGTTGTCGACTAGCTGCCCGAAAAAGCCGAAGCGGTTGCGCTTCGCGCGTACGTCCTGCAGTCCGGAGCCGCCGGAATAGTCGCGCTGGCCGTTGGTGACGTAGCGGATCTTCTCGCGCGGCAGGCCCCAGGTGACAAAATGCTCGATCATGAAGCGGCTGGGACAGGTGAAGACGTCGACCACCCCGAGATGCCGCTTCATCCACAATTCGCGCATGAAGAAGAAGTCGGGCCCGAGTTCGGGAAAGCACTGGTGGCAGCGCACGTTGGAGGCGCGGGTGCACAATGCGTTGTCGTTGCGGCGCAGCATCTGCCCGTTGGCGTGGCAGATGGTCAGGAACTCATGGAAGGTGAAGACGATCTTGGCGTGTGGCAGGACCTTGCGGGTGACGGTCAACAGGTTCATGCCGAAGAGCAGGAAGTGGTGGAAATGCACCACGTCCGGCTTCACGGTTTCGAGGAACTCGGCGAAGCTGTCGATCAGCAGCGGGTTGGTCGCCTTGTGCCAGAGATAGTCGTAGTCGCGGCTCAGGAAGACGTATTCGTTGGGCCGCTTGTCGAAGCCGGTGATGCGGGCGCCGGACTTGTATAGCGCGGCGAAGCGCGGCTCGATCGCGGCGAGCAGCACCGGTTCGGCATCATCGCGCGCCTGCAGTCCCTCGAACAATTCGTAGCAGATTTGCTGTGCGCCGCCGCGCACCAGTTCCGGGTGGAACAGGCTGAGCAGAAGGACCTTCATCGCTCAGAAATCCTCCAGGTCGAGATCGAGCGGGGCCGCGCCTGACGCGAAGGCTGGATGGCGCGGTGACGGGCCCAGCAGGTCCCGGCTGACGAAGCTGTTCCACCGGCGCGAGAACAACCAGCGGTTGACCGCCGAACCCCCCTCGTGCGGCGGCAGGCGGGTCGAGCCCTTGCCTTCGAGATGCCACAGGCGGATGTCCTGCATCCAGGCGGGCACGCCGAGCTCAAGACTCTTGAGGCACAAATCGGCGTCCTCGTAGTGGCCGAAAACGAAATCCTCGGTGAAGCCGCCGAGCCGCTCGAACCAGGAGCGCTCCGACGAGATGAACGCCCCGGTCACCGCCGGCACCGGCCGGGCGCGGACGAATGCGGTGCCCTCGGGCGGCGCGCCCTTGCCATAGTGTTCCACCCGCAGCATGCGCCGGCTGCTGAACTTGCCGTCCACCACGGAGAGCATGTCATCGGCCTCGAAGAACATGCCGCCATGCATCAGCGAACCGTCGTCGTAGTAGAGCGGCGCGCCGAACAGCTCGGTGCCGGGGCCGCCGGCGTTGATGATGGCGGTGTGGGTGGCGGCCCAGTCGGGATCGCGCGGGAAGACGTCGGGGTTGACGTTCATCACCCGGCCGCTGCGCATGGCGGGCACGGCGACGTTGTTGGCGGCGCCGAAGCCGGCATTGCCGGGCAGGATCATGACGGTCTGGTTCACGCCATAGACTGAGCTGCCGATCTTCGCCTCACGCAGCAGGGTCTCGCCGAGCTCCGGGCTGTTGGAGACATAGATGAACTCATAGTCCTCGATGCCGGGCAGTCCGGAATACAGGGCGTTCTGGACGTGCAGGTACTCGGCCTTGCCGTAGAGCGCCACGATGATGGAGCCGCGGTAGTTGCGGTGCTGGTCGCCGAAGCGCTCCATGTAGGGATTGGCGGTGATGCGCCGCGTGATGGCGCGGTTGAAGGCGATGATCTGATCGCCGATACCGCCATCGAGGGCGGCAATGCGCTCGACGCCTGGGTTGCCGTGGAATTCGGCCGCGGCGATGCGGGTGAGCAGCGTGTTGCGCAACTCGATCTCGTCCATCGCGATGCAGTTCACCTGGGTTTGCATCTGCGCGCCGTTCTCGAGCCAGGCCTGCACCACGCAGACGCCGGTGTTCACCAGCGGTTCGTCGGCATGCATGAAACCGATATAGCCGAAGCGGTGGACGATCGGCTTGTTCAGGGCATTCTCGACATCGCCGCGGCGCAGCCGGATCATCGCGGAGGGATCGAGCGAAACGCGCCATTTGGCGTTGCCGATGCGCAGCAGCTTCAGCGGCGCCGTGCTGTCGTCAACCCAGCCGACGATGAAGACCGCCCCTTTGGTGGTGGCGATCACGGCCTCGACGATAAACGGGATTTCCGCCGTCGGCCCGACCTCGGCGACGACGTGGACCACCGGGCGCAGGATCCGGTTGCGCGGCTCCGTCGGCGTGCCCGGCACGTTGCGGCCTTCGCCGAAGCCGTGCCGCATGTAGTGATCGTAGCCCGACGGGAACTCCCCACGGGCGACGGACTCCGCCACGTCGGGGTTCAGGCGGAGGTAACCGCTCTCGTCGAAGCTACCCTCCTCGACCATCGTTCCGGCACCCGCCGCGGACCGGGCTCCCCCCCCCGCGGGGGACGGCATCGCTCCCGCCATTTCGGCCAGAATTTGGGCGACTTCGTCACTCATGCGCGATCCTCGCTCCGCCAGACCGGCCGGGAACCCGGCACGGCCGGCACCATGTCACTCGCCGACGCGGCGCGGCCGGCGGCCGCGCCCGGCCGGATCAGACGATCTCGCGGTCGTCGAACAGGTTGAAGCCGGCATAGGGCAGCCGCCCTTCGCGGAACCCGGCGATTTCGTAATGCTCCTGCGGCGAGGCGTAGACCTTCTTGTTGATCGCGTCCCGCACGTCGGGGTGGGCTTCGAGGTACCACACCGGGTCGACCACGATGTTGCGCGGCATGCGATGCTCGAAATAGCCGAAGCGGGCGTAGTGATTGGCCGCGCTGCTCACCGCGCCGGAGGTGATGGCATCCTTGATGTCGGTGTAGGTCTGCAGGTACCAATCCTCGTCGACCGGAACATCGACCAGACGGCGGGCCATGAGTTCGAAGAACAGGAACTGGTCAACCGCAATGTAGCCGGTACGGGTCGAGGGGACGACCATCTTGCGGCCCAGCAGCGAGCCGTAGATCGGCAGCTGAAGGTCTTGTTCCGAGGCTTTGCTGGATCCGGACATCGCGTGTCACCATCTCTCAAACGTTGATCGTATTCGTCGGCGACGAAAATGAATACAGCATAAATGAACGTATTTTTGTAACATCTATGCCGAACACCCGTCGCATTCGCCGTCTCTTACCACAGTGCTCGGGCGGCGCCAGGGTGGAAAATGTGAGAAAGTTTGGCTGGTTGCGGCATCCCGGCGCGCCATGGTGAAGTCCGTATGCGACACGCATGATGGAGTCCGCGACATGTCCAGGCCGACCCGCTGGTTCGAGGATCTCACCGAAGGCAGCGTCTACACCTTCGGCGACCACGAGATGACGGAGGCCGAAGTGATCGGCTTCGCCACCCGCTTCGACCCGCAGCCGTTTCACATTGATGCCGCGGCCGCGCAAGCGAGCATCTTCGGTGGTCTCATCGCCAGCGGCTGGCACACCGGCTCGGTGGTGATGCGGATGATGGTCGATCATTATTTGTCGCCTGAGAGCAGCCTCGGCTCGCCCGGAATGGATGAAATCCGCTGGCTCGTGCCGGTGCGCCCGGGGGATCGGCTGCGCGTGCGCATCACGGTGCTGCGCACGGTGGCCTCGCGCAGCAAGCCGGACCGCGGCATTGTCCATTCGCTCACCGAGGTGCTCAACCAGCACGATCAGGTGGTGATGACGATGAAGGGGATGGGGATGATCCGCTGCCGCCCGGTGACGGGCGCCTTGTAGCGCGGCCGACCGCGTGGTGGCGATGCCTCGGGTTGCGGCAGGAACACGGGTGCACGATCGCCGAAGGTGGGATCGCGGCAGGACGGAATCATGTATCAGGACCAGGAACGGGAACGCGCGTCCATCGGGCGGTGTCGCGCTCCCATGTCGCAAATGAGGAGAGCGCGATGATCCGGCGCACCAGACTGGCCCCGCTTGCCTTCGCCATTGTCATTGCCATCGCTGGCCTTGGCGCCCCCGCGGCCCGGGCGCAGGTGCCGGGGCGGACCTACCATGTCGGCTTCTCCCAGCTCGTCGACCACCCCGCGCTCAATGCGACCCGCCAGGGGTTTCTCGACGGGTTGAAGGAGGCCGGGTTCGTGGAGGGGCGCAACCTGAAGTTCACGATTGTCGATGCCCAGGGCGATGCGGCGAAAACCCGGGGCATTTCCGAGAAGCTCGTTGCCGACAAGGTCGACCTGCTGGCCCCCTGCACCACGCCCAATGTGCAGGCCGCCATCGCCGCCGCGCGGGGCACCGCTGTGCCGGTCGTGTTCGGCTGCGTCAACAATCCGCTTGAAAGCGGCATTCTCGCCAGCCTCGACAAGCCCACCGGGCGCAATCTCAGCGGGGTCTATGGCGTGGCGCCGGTGGAGCGCATGTGGGATCTGCTGGTGCAGCTGCATCCGCGGGCCAAGGTGATCGGCACGATCTACAATCCCGCCGACAGCAACGCCCTGGCGAGCAACGAGGCCAACAAGGCGGCTGCGGTCAAGCGCGGCTTCACCTGGGCCGAAGTGCAGGTAACCTCGCCGATTGAGGTGATGCCGGCGGCGCGGGCGCTGGCGGAGCGGGTGGATGGTTTGCTGATGCTTCAGGACGCCACCGTCGCGGCCGCCTTCGACGCGGTCGTTCTTGCCGCGCGGGACCTCAGGCGGCCGCTGTTTTCCTATGATCCGAGTGCGGTGGAGCGTGGCGCAATCGCCGCGCTCGCGCTCGATCAGCACCAGGCCGGGCTCGACTGGGCGCGGCTGATCGCGGTGCCGGTGCTGCTGGGCAAGCCGGCGGGAACGATTGTGCCGGTTGCGTACCAGGCCTATGCGCTGGTGCTCAACAAGACCGCCGCCCAGTCGGCCGGCATCGTGCTCGCGCCGGACCTGCTCAAGGGCGCGTTGAAGGTCTGGGACGAATAGCGGGTCAGGTCGCGAGCCAGACCCCGCCGTCCTCGCGGGCGGCGCCGTCGTCGCGCAGCTTGTGCAGATGGGCCAGCACCGAGCGCTCGGCGGCGGGACGCAAGGCGGGCTTGAGGTCGACATAGAGTGCCATCACCAGCTCCGCCGGGGTCTGGGGGCCGGTGGCGAGCGCCGCGGCGATGGCGGCTTCGCGTTGCAGGCGATGGGTGAGCAGGAAGGCGCCGTAGCGCTGCGGGTCCGGCACGGCGGGGCCGTGACCGGGCAGATAGAGGGTGTCGTCGCGCCCCAGCATCCGGCGCAGCGAGGCGAAATACTGGGTCATGTTGCCCTGCGGCGGCGAGACGATGGAGGTCGACCAGGACATGATGTGGTCGGCGGTCAGCACCAACCGATCACGGGCGAAGCAGAGATGATCGGAGGCGTGGCCGGGGGTGTGGAGCGCGGTCCAGCCGGCGACGATGTCGTTGTCGTCGAGCGGGATGTCGGGGGCGAAGGCGGAGCTGGCGGAGACGCGATAACCGTAGGTGGGCGCGCCGGTGGCCGATTTCAGCGCGGGCAGACCATCGATGTGGTCGGGATGGGTGTGGCTCACCAGGATGCGGGTGATCTTGCCGCCGGTGGCGTGCAGGATGGCGGCGAGATGGTCGGCGCTGTCCGGTCCGGGGTCGAGCACGGCGAAGCCGTCGGGTTCGGCGATGAGGTAGGTGTTGGTGCCCCAGTAGGTGAAGCCGCCGGGGTTGGGCGCGACGATCCGCTGAATTCCGGGCGCAGCGTCCAGCACGGCGCCGCGGACGGGCTCGGCTTCGGTGTAGAAACTCATGCGGCGTGCTTCTCCCTGTGGTGACGGCGCTGTTCGCCATAGAGAGAGTAGAGCCCGGCTGCGGCAATCACCACTGCCCCCTGCATCGCGGCGGCGTGCGGCATCTCGCCGAAGACGAGCCAGCCGAAGGTGACCGCCCACAGCATGGAGGAATAGTCGAACGGCGACAGCGCGGAGACCGGGGCGAGCGCGTAGGCGCGTGCCATCATCATCTGCGACACGCCGCTCAGGGCCCCGAGCGCGACCAGTGCGCCGAGCGCAGCCCAGGTGAGGCCGGCCATCGGCAGCCAGGGCAGCATCAGGGCGCCGGCCCCGATATGAGCGATCAGCAGCGCGAGCGCGAGGCATTCCGGGGGTTCGGTGGTGGAGAGTTGACGCGTCATCAACCGCGCGAAGGCGGAGCAGGTGACGCCCGCCAGCAGGAAGCCGAGGGCGGGGCTCCACAGGTCGCCGCCGGGGCGCAGCATCAGCAGAACGCCGGCGAATCCGAGCAGGGTGGCGATGAGGCGCCGCCGATCGAGCCGTTCGCCGATCAGCACGGTGGCGAAGACGGTGGCGAGCAGCGGCGTGGTGAAGCCGACGGCATAGGAATCGGCCAGCGTCATGCTCTGCCAGGCGGCGAACCAGGTAATGCCGACCACAACCTGCAACAGGCTGCGCAGCACCACCGCCCAGAGCCGCTGCGGACGAAGCCGGGCGAGGCCCGCGCGCCCGTTCCAGCCGGCGATTGCCACCACCGTGCCGGCGCCGAAGAGGCCACGGAACAGGATCGCGGCGGCAACCCCGGTCATCGGCAGGGCGAATTTCACCGATACGTCGGCCAACGCCATGATGGCGTAGGTGGCGGTGATGAGCACGATGCCGCGCACCGTGTCGGCGCCGTTGTCGCGCAGGGCGCGCGGCAGGCGAAGGGTGGCGACGGTCGCGGACATCTCTCACCTCGAATCCAGAGGCAGCGAATCTGAACCTGCGTTGTGGCCAAATCGTGCCGCATGGATGCGCTGGACGAATGCCGGCCATGTTTCTGCCCGGCACACTGTGCCACAAGGCGTCATGGACGAAGCCGAATATGCGTTGATGGACGAAGCCGAGAGCCGGATGTGGTGGTATCGGGCGCTGCATGCGCGGCTCGCCGAGGCGCTGGCAGGCGTGCGCGGCCCGATCCTGGACGCTGGCTGCGGCACCGGCGGGCTGCTCGCGCGGCTTGGTTCGGGCTATCCGGAGCGGCACGGGCTGGAATTCAACGCCGCCGCCGCGGCGCTGGCAGCGGCCAAGTCGGGCGCGCGGATCACACGGGGCAGCATCAACGCGATGCCATACGCCGACGCCAGTTTCGCGGCCGTGGTCAGTGCCGATGTCCTGTGCCATGCCGCGGTGGACCCGGCGGCGGCGCTGGCCGAACTGCGCCGGGTGCTGCGGCCCGGCGGGCGTCTGCTGCTCAATCTGCCGGCCTACGGGTGGCTGCTCTCGACCCATGACCGGCGGGTGCACAACACGCGGCGCTTCACTGCCAGGGCGGCGCAGACGATGGTCGCAGCGGCCGGGTTCGGCGGGGTGCGCGCGCGCTACTGGAACAGCCTGCTGTTCCCTCTGATGGTGGTACAGCGCAAGCTGTTGGCCAATAATGACCATGCCGCGTCCGACGTTGCCGCGTTTTCGCCATGGCTCGATGCCAGTTTGCATGGCATCACCCGGGCTGAACGCCTGTTGCCGGCACTGCCCTTCGGAGGCTCCGTGCTGGTGACCGGCCACCGCCCGGGGGCCACCCCATGACCGAGGATGACGAAATGCCCCCGACCCTTGCCGCCGCGCAGCCGCCGACCGCGTTCGGCCTGTCCATCGTCGTGCCGGTGTATCGCGGTGCGGCCACGGTGGCGGCCTTGGTCGAGGCGCTGTCGGCGCTGCGGCCGGAGGGAGGGCTTGAAGTCATCCTGGTCAATGACGGCAGCCCGGACAATTCGGGCGAGGTCTGCCGCGAGATCGTCCGCAACGCGGCAATTCCGGTGACCTATATCGAGCACATGCGCAACTACGGCGAGCACAACGCGGTGATGACCGGGCTGCGCCAGGTGCGCGGGCGCTACGTGATCACGATGGACGATGATCTGCAGAACCCGCCGGAGGAGGTGGTGCGGCTGTACGACCATGCGAGGCTCGGCGGCTGGGATGTCGTCTACACCCGGTATGCCGAGAAGAAGCACGCCGCCTGGCGCAATCTCGGCAGTCGCTTCGCCAACAAGGTGGCGGACTGGCTGTTGGACAAGCCGCCGGGGCTGTATTTGTCGTCGTTCCGCTGCATGTCGGCGGCCGTGGTGCGGCTGGTGACGCGCTATCGCGGGCCGTACCCGTATATCGACGGACTGATCATGCAGATCACGCAGCGCATCGACAGCATCGAGGTGCGCCATCTGCCGCGTGCCGAAGGGCGGTCGAACTACACGATGCGGCGGCTGATCCGGCTGTGGCTGAACCTCGCGACCTCGTTCTCGCTGGCGCCGCTGCGCTTCGCCATGCTGATGGGGATGGCGATGGCGGTGCTCGGCGGCATCGGCGTGGTGGTCACCCTGGCGGAGGCCTTCTTCAGCCCACGCACGCCGTCGGGCTGGGCCTCGACGATGACGGTGATCCTGCTGGTCTCGGGCGTGCAGTCGATGGTGCTCGGGGTGATGGGCGAATATATCGGGCGCACCTTCCTCTCCGCCAACGGCAAGCCGCAGGGCACGGTGCGGCTGGTGGCGCGCTCGGCCGAGGCTGCGATCCGCTCGGACGTCGCGTGAGCCTGCACTGGGTCGTCCTGGCGCTGGCCATCGCGACTTCGATGGGCGGGCAGACGCTGCTCAAGGCGGGGGCGAGCGCGCCCGCGTTCATCGATCAGTTGCTGGATTGGCGGACCATTGTCGGGCTTGGACTCTACGGCGGCGCGGCGATCCTCTACATCGTCGCGCTGCGGAAAATCCCGATGTCGGTGGCGCTGCCGAGCACCGCGGTCAGCTACATCGTGGCCGCGCTGATCGGGCATTTCATGTTCGGCGAGGTGTTGACCTGGACCCATCTCGGCGCCCTGGCACTGATCGGCGCCGGCGTGGTGGTCCTGGCGCTGGCCTGAAGGGATGCGGCGCGCCGACGCGCCTCAGATTGCCTGCCCGGCGCACCAGCCGCTGGACCAGGCCCACTGGAAGTTGTAGCCGCCGAGCCAGCCGGTGACGTCGACCGCCTCGCCGATGACGAACAGCCCGGGCACGGATTTGGCTTCCATGGTGCGCTGCGACAGCGCGGCGGTGGCGACGCCGCCGAGTGTGACTTCGGCTTTGGCGTAGCCCTCGGTCCCGACCGGGACAAGGCGCCAGACTTTCATCGCCGTTGCCGCTTCGGCCAGTACCTTGTCCGGCTTCTGGCCGATCCTGCCGTCGCCGAAGCGCAACGCTAGCGCACCGGCGAGGCGCTGAGGCAGGAACTCGGCCAGCACGGTGCGCAACTCGGCGTTGGGGCGGGCGTGCTTGCGGGCGATCAACTCCGCCCCGGCGTCGAGTCCTGGGATGAGATCGAGCGTGATGGGCTCTCCTGCGCGCCAGTAGGACGAGATCTGCAGGATGGCGGGGCCGGACAGGCCGCGATGGGTGAACAGCATGGCCTCGCGGAACCGCGCCTTGCCGGCGGAGGCCTGCACTTCGAGCGAGACGCCACTCAGCGGCTGCATCAGCGCGAGCTCATCTGCCCCGAAGGTGAGCGGCACCAGGCCGGGGCGGGGCGCAACGATGGGCAGCCCGAAGCGGGCGGCGAGATCATGGGCGAAGCCGGTCGCGCCCATTTTCGGGATCGACAGGCCGCCGGTGGCGAGCACCAAGGCCGGGGCGCTAAAGCTGCCGTGATCGGTCTCGACCCGGAAGCCGGCGCCGCAGGTCACATCGGTGACGCGGTGGGCGAGGCGGAGATCGACGTGGCCCGCAACGCATTCGTCGAGCAGCATACGCAGGATGTCGCGGGCGGAGCCGTCACAGAACAACTGGCCGAGCGTCTTCTCGTGCCAGGAGATGTGGTGCCGGCCGACCAGACCGAGGAAGTCGTGCTGGGTGTAGCGGGCCAGGGCGGCGCGAGCGAAATGCGGGTTGGCCGAGATGAAGCGCTCGGCGGCGATTTCGGTGTTGGTGAAATTGCAGCGGCCTCCGCCGGAAATCAGGATTTTCTTGCCCGCACTCTCGGCGTGATCGAGCAGCAGGACGCGGCGGCCGCGGGCGCCGGCGGTCAGCGCGCACATCAGACCGGCGGCCCCGGCACCGAGGATGATGGCGTCGTAGGGTTTGATCGTCCTAGCCTTTTTCGGCCATGCGCGGTGCTACTTCGACGCGGAGCCAGTTGGCGAATTCGACGCGGTGGCGGTCGGGGTCGATGATGTCGGCGCTGATGCCGTAGCGCCAGGCGATGTCGCGGCGCGTCGGTTCGTCGTGCAGTGCGCGCAGGTCAGCGGCGAAGCCGTGTGCGACCTCGAGGCTCGGCATCAGGCCGCGATCGACCATCCGCTGCGCGCTGCGCCTGAACATCGCCGAAATCTGCAACAAATCGTATTCTGGATGGTATTGGACACCCCAGAACGAGCGGGGGCCGTCGTGCAGGCTGACCGCCTGCACCTCGCTCACCGCATTGCCGGCGAGCACGACGGCGCCGTCCGGGAGTTCGCAGACCTCGTCCTGATGCACGCAGAGGGCGTCGAACACGGGACGCTTGCCCTGGTACATCGGATGTGCCCCCCCCTCGCCGGTCAACAGGATCGAACGTGCGACCCCCATCTCGGCGCCGCGCGGGTTGAGGCGGACCTTGCCGCCGAGGGCGACCATCATCACCTGCAACCCCCAGCAACTGCCGAAACAGGGAACGCCGGACTCGAACGCCGTGCGGGCGAAGTCGATCTGGCGATTGACCTCCGGCGTGTCGTGGTAGGCATTCAAGGGCGAGCCGGTCCAGGCGATGCCGTCGAAGTCGGCGAGCGCCATGCCCTGGGGCAGATTCTCTCCATCGGCCGCGCCGAGGACGTAGGTTTTGATGTCGCGCACGCCATCCCCGGCCTGGGACGCCAGCGCCGCACCGTAGTTAGGTCCGTGGCGGCGGCCCCCGCTGGCAACCAACTGGTCCTGCGAGGCGGAGGGAGCACCGTCGACGATGAGGATATGGGCGGTCACGAGAGGGTTCCGGCGCTGTGGCGGGGCACCACCATAGCGCAGCGCGCAAGCGCGCCAAGCCGGACGTAAGAACGTTGCAAAATTGCCGGGATGTTGTGAAGCTGATCATAGCATCGCCGCGGCTGCAGCCTATGGTGCCGCACCAATAATGCCTCACGGGGGATCGTCATGCCGGACAATACTTTAGCCACAGGGTCTGGTCCGTCGGACGCGAAGCACGCATGGCTGGCGGCGCTCGGCATCGACCTGCGTGCCTCCCGGCCGGTTATGCCGGGCAGTGCGGCCCCAGCCGGTGCGGAGCCGCCGATGGTGGCGCTCGAACAGGTGGAGGTGACGCCGCCGCCCTTGCCGCTTTCGGCGCTGGTGCCGCCGAAGGCGAAACCACCGATTGCCGCGCCGTCGGGCAATCTGCCGGAGGCGCCGTCGGTTGCAACCCTGGCACCGGTCGGCCCGGCGGTTCCGAAGCCGGCCAAGCCCGTCGCAGTGACGCCCTATGACCCGAACGCGGCGGCGGTGCCGGCGCCGGAGAAGCCGAAGCCTGATCCGACGACGAGCGCGCTGGCGCCGGCCACGACGAAATCGCCGCTGGAGAACCGGGCCGATCTCGAACGCCGTCTCGCCGCCGCGCAGCCGGTCTACGACACCTTCGGCAAAGCGGTGGGTGACGATGCCCATGCCATGGCCGACCGGTTGAGCGGGGCCGAGCAGAAGATCGGCAAGGTGATTTCCGAGAGCGGCAGCAAGGTGGTTGTCACGTCCGCACAGGGGACGACGACCAACCAGGTCTCGCTCGACGGCTCCGACAGCACGCGCACGCTGGACGAGAGGGGCTATACGGTTGCGACCAAGCGCAGCGTCAGCAGTGCCGAAATCGGCGCCGACGGCAAGGTGGCGGAGAACTCGACCGAGCACAGCCGCACCCAGAATTTCGGCGTCGGCAGCTACAGCGATACCGATCAGACCAAGCACACCGAGAGCCGCGAGGGCACCACCACGGTGACCTCGCGGCAGTCGAGCCTGTCGGTCGATGCGCTGAAGGGGGAGGCCAGCTTCGGGCGCACCAACGCCATCGACATCAAGGGGCCGCTGCAGACCCAGAAGGCATCCGAGTCGGTCACGGCCACCGTCGGGCTTTCCGGCATCAGCGGCACCCAGGAGACGACGCAGCAGGTGGGCAAGGATTTCACCACCACCACCACCACCGCCGGGCTCGCCCGTTCGGCCGGCCAGCTCGGGCTGAGCGGCGGGGTGACGGAGAAGAGGGGGCTCAAGGGCGGCACCGAGGAGGCGGAGACCACGATCCACGCCCGCGAGTTGTCGGCCAAGGGCAATGCCGGGATCGTCTCGGACGAGAAGGGCACCGGGCTCGGCGGCGGCGCCAACATGGGCGCCAAGGCCAACAACGAATATGCCTCGATGGCCGGCAGCTATTCGGCCGGCGGCAAGCTGCAATCCACGGTCAAGGAGGTGCCGAACAGCAATCCGCCGAAGTTCAAGATCACCACGACGATCTCTTTCGACCTCAGCGTCGGCCACACCGGGGGGCTCGAAGTTGCCAAGCAGGACGCGCTCGATCCCAGCAAGGACGCGGCGGGGCAGGCGACCGGGAAGCTGCACAAGTCCGACGCGATGAAGGCCTCCGCGACCGCTTCGGCCACCGCCGGGTTCGGCAAGTCGGCCTCGTTCAGCCATGTGATGGAGGACAGCGAGACCAAGGCCTACATCGAGGCGATCAAGAACAACGGTCGCGGCAGCAAGTTGCCGGAGCATCAGATCCTGTGGTCCGGCATGAAGGACGGCTGGGACAAAGCGGCGGAGCTTTGGCATGAGATCAGCGGCAACCACAAGGCGATCCTGGACATGCCGGTGGGCACCGAGATCGAGCGCACCACCAAAGGTTCGGCCGGGCTCAAGGGCGGGGTCAATGCTGGCGAGCGCGCGCCCACGGGGGTCGGTTTTGGCATCGAGGGCGGCGTCGGGGTCACCGGCAGCGTGACGGTGAAACTTGCCAAGCTCGAAGGCGGCATGGTCAAGGTGACGGCCTCGGTCGACGGTACGCGGGACAGCAACTGGGGCGTCAGCGGCACCGCGCAGGGCATCACCGCGGGGCACAAGGAGAGCCACAGCTCGGGTGCCGGCGAGGAGGTGGTGTTCATGCTCGACGGCAACAACCAGAAGTTGTTCGAGGCCCAGCTCGACGAGATCGACGGCTGCTATACCGCCGCCGCGCTGCTGAAACTGGCCAAGAAGCCCGGCTTCGTGGTGCAGGAGACGACGGATCGGACGAGCGAGTCGGACAGCGATAGCAGCAGTCTCGGCGCCGCGCGTGTCTCGCTGGGGGTGAGCGGGCAGAGCGCACTCAGCACCGAGACCAAGCGGGATGCACAGGGCAACGTCATTACCTCGAAGGTGAACGCCACCAACGAGGTCGGCGGCACATTCGGCACGGATGACATCAAGATCGCCGCCTCCGAGGCCGAGGGCCTGGCCGGTGAAGTGACGGGCGACAAGGCCAAGGTCGAACTCAGCCAGACCAGCAAGCAGAGCGATCTCGGCAAGACTCTCGACAACATTGCCGCCGCCGCCTCGGACCCGTTGGGAACGCTGCTCAATCCGGGCAAGGTGGTCGGCAGCCGGGCCGATGTGAAGGCGATCGACCTCAACGACGAGGAAATCACGGCGCTGGCCACCAAGGCGCTGGACAAGTCGAAATGGGACAGCCAGGTCGGCGGGCGGCGGCGCGATGCCTGGGTCGAGGCCGGCAACAAGATCCGAGCGGCGATCACGGCGCAGGACGGGGTGGTGGTCAAGACCGACAAGACCGCCATCAATCTGGCCCTCGGCGGCTGGGTCAAGGGCAATGATGGCGAGCGGGTGGCGGTGTTGCGCCGGATGGTACGGCCGGAGCGGAGCAACGGGCCGCCGATGGGCAAGGATATCGCCTTCCCCGACGGCACCCAGCAGTTCAAGCCGGTGTGGGACGCGCTGATGGTGGACGACGTGCTGGCCGCGCCCAAGGCGCTGATCGCGACCAAGCCGAAAGACGCGCTCGACCAGTTGCAGGACCTCAACGCCAAACTCAACGATCTGCGCTTCGATCTGCGCGACCTTGAGGCGAAATGGGCCAAGGCCGAGGGGCAGCATGCTGAGATGATGGGACATATCCTGGACCGTGTGCATGCCTGCGACCAAGCAATCCTGCAGGCCAAGAAGGCGGCGAAGGACGCGGCCAAGCCGCCGCGCAAGCCGATGAAGCCGGCAAGTGCTCGCACCGAGGAGATCATGCAGGCCTTCGCCGCCGACGAGGCCCAGGCCGAGCAGGACCCGATCGACCTGCGCGCCTATCAGGAGAACCTGGAGCAGCTCCAGGTCTATTTCGATGCAGTGTTCGACCTGCTCAAGAAGGCGCGTGCGATCGGCAAGCACGCCAATATCGAGGAGGTCAAGCAAGCCGATGCGCTGTTCCGCAGCGCGCGCGAGCGGATCGCGCACTGGAAGGCGCTCTACGATCCGACCTATAAGCTGTGGGAGAAGCTCTCGCCCCGCCATGAATTGAAGAAGGCGGATATGGAAAAACTCCATCCCCACGGGGCGCAGGAATTCTACGACCAGGTGCATAAGGAGGTAGCGATCGCGTGACCCATCAAGCCGAACACTGCCTCGCCTTCGCCCGCCGCCATGTCGCCGGCCGTGATCTCGGCGCCAGCATGCCGGCGGAGCTGTGGCGGGCGATGGCCGCGGCCGGGCTGTTCCGCATCGGACTGCCGCTGGCCCATGGCGGCGACGGGGCGAAGTTGTCCGTGGTTGCGGCGGCCGAACGGGCGCTGATCGCCGGCGGCGGGAGCCCTGGGCTGGGGACGGTGTGGGCGGCGCATCAGATGATTGCCCGGCATTTTCTGGCGGGATTCGGAACCGAGGCGCAGCAGGCTATGTGGCTGCCGCGGATTGCGTCGGGGGCGAGCACGGCCTCGATCGCGATTTCTGAGCCGAAGGTGGGGGCACATCCGAAGTTGTTGACGACGCGGGCCACGCGGACGGCGACAGGGTGGCGGATCGAGGGGGAGAAGTCGTTCCTGACCAACGGGCCGATCGCGGATTTGTTCATCGTGCTGGCCATCACCTCGGAGGAAGCGGGGCGAAAGCGGTACTCCTTGCTGCTCGTACCCGAGAGCACGCCGGGACTGAGCCGGACGGTGGCCGCGGATTATCCGGCGCTGCATCCGGCGGGGCATTGCGGGGTGCGGCTCGACGGGTGCGAGGTCTCTTCCGATGCGGTTCTGGGGGTGGAGGGGGACGCCTACGCGGCTATGGCCCTGCCGTTCCGCGATGCCGAGGATGCGCTCGGGGTCTCGGGGACTGCTGGGAATATCGCGCATATGGTTGAGTTGTTGGCGGCCGCGCTGCCGGCGGATGCTGGGACCGATCTGGCGGCGCCGGTCGGCCGGTTACTGGGGTTGTCGGCGCTGCTGGACCTGGCGGCGACGCAAGTGGCTGCTGCCCTGGACGAAGGGCGGATCGAGCAAGGGTTGATGATCGGCATCCGGACGTTGGCGGCGCATATCGCTGGGGAAATTCGTGTCATGGGGCCGCTTCCCGAGGTGGCGGCGGGGCTCGCGGCGCTGGATGTGGGGCTGTCCGTGGCACGGGGGCCGCGGGCGGTGCGGGCGGCAAGGTTGGCGATGGGGGGAGGCCGCATATAGGCGACGCTTCCATTTTTGAAAAAAAGAAGCGCCGCCGTTCCTGACTCTCAGCCGCCGATCAGCCTGGGTCCGCGCCCCGCTCACGCTTGGCGAGGGGCACCGAGAACTGGGGTTCGGTGTCCCACGGGAACATGATCCAGGTACTCTGGCTGACTTCGGTGATGAAGGTGTCGACCAAAGGTTTGCCGGCCGGCTTGGCATAGACGGTAGCGAAATGGGCCTTCGGCAGGAGGGCGCGGACGACTTTGGCGGTGGTGCCGGTATCCACCAAGTCATCGATGATGAGGAAGCCCGTGCCGTCTCCGGCGGCAACCGGGGCCTTGATCACCTCGGGCGCGCCGATCTCGGTCCAGTCCTTTTCGTCGCGCCCGTAAGTGACGATGGACACGGTTTCGACCAGGCGGACTTCAAGTTCGCGCGCGATGATGGCCGCCGGGATCAGACCGCCGCGGGTGATGGCGACGACGCCCTTGAACGGGCCGGCATCGATCAGGCGCCAGGCCAGCGCGCGGGCGTCACGATGGAGCTGGTCCCAAGTGACGGCGTAGGTGCGCTGCGGCATCAGAACATCCTTCCGCCGTCCGCCACCTTCAGGTCCGGCCGCAGGAGGACGACCGCGCCCTCGTCGTCGGGTACGCCGAGGGTGAGAACTTCGCTGATGAAAGGGCCGATCTGGCGTGGCGGGAAGTTCACCACGGCCATGACCTGGCGGCCGAGGAGCTGGTCCATCTTGTAGTGGACGGTGACCTGGGCGGACGAGCGTTTGATGCCGAGGTCGCCGCCGAAGTCGATCCAGAGCTTGTAGGCTGGCTTGCGCGCCTCGGGGAAGGGCTGCACGTCCACCACGGTGCCAACCCGAATGTCGAGCCGGTCGAAATCTTCGATGGTCGCCATGATCATGTCCGGGTTGTTGCAGCCGCTGTTATTGCGTGCCCCGGCCGGGTTGCCAATGGGGAGCAGCGATGCGAGCAATACATCCGTCATAAACCGAGGGCCTTCGATGCGCGATTTCCATTTCCCGGGCCGCAGCCCGGTTCTCGCCACACGCGGCATGGCCGCGACCTCGATGCCCGGCTCGACCGTGGCGGCGCTCGATGTGTTGCGTGCCGGGGGCAATGCGCTCGATGCAGCGATCGCGGCGGTGGCGGTGCAATGCGTGATCGAGCCGGCTTCGACCGGGATCGGCGGGGATTGCTTCTGTCTGTATGCGCCGGCGGGGGAGAAGAAGGTCTATGCGCTGAACGGGTCGGGCCGGGCGCCGGCGGCGGCGAATATCGACTGGTTCGAGCAGCATCAGATTTCGGCGCTGGAGAACACGTCGGCGTTGTCGGTGACGGTGCCGGGGGCGATTTCGGCGTGGGAGACGCTGCTGGGGCGGTTCGGGACCAAGGGGCTCGACGAGTTGTTGCAGCCGGCGATCTGGTTTGCCGAGAACGGGCATCCGATCCATCCGCGGGTGGGCAATGACTGGGCGAACAGCGTGGCGAAGCTGGAGAAGAACGGGACGACGAAGTTCCTGCCCAATGGCGGCGCGCCGAAGGTGGGGGACATGTTCGTGCAGGCCGAGTTGGGCGCGACGCTGCGCAAGATCGGCAAGCAGGGGTCGCGGGCGTTCTACGAGGGGGAGGTGGCGGCCGATATCGTGGAGACGCTGCGGGCCAAGGGCGGGCTGCACACCGAGGAGGATTTCGCCAACGGGCGGACGGCCGCGCAGTTCGTCGATCCGATCAGACTGGATTATCGCGGACGGACGGTGTGGCAGTGCCCGCCGAACGGGCAGGGGATCATCACGCTGATGATCCTGGGGCAGTTGGCCAATATCGATCCGTCGAAGGACGGGCCGCTGTCGGTGCAGCGGTTGCATCGGCATATCGAGGCGGCGCGGATGGCGTATCGGGATCGCGATGCGTTCCTCGCCGATCCCGGCCAGGTGGATGTGCCGGTGGGGAAGATGCTGGACCCGGCGTATCTGAAGGCGTTGGCCGGGTTGATCCGCGATGATGCGGCGATGCCGGTGTTGCCGGCGCCGGGCGAGAGCGACATGGCGCGGCACAAGGACACGGTTTATTTGTGCGTGGTCGACAAGGACGGCAATGCGTGTTCGTTCATCAACTCGCTGTTCGAGGGGTTCGGATCCGGCATTCTGGCCGAGAAGTCCGGCGTGATGTTGCAGAACCGGGGGTTCGGCTTCCGGCTGGAGCGCGGGCATCCGAACTGCATCGCGCCGAACAAGCGGCCGATGCACACGATCATACCGGGCATGGTGACGGATGGGTCGGGCGAGGCGATCATGCCGTATGGCGTGATGGGCGGGCATTTCCAGCCGATGGGGCATTCGCTGTTCCTGACCAACCATTTCGACTACGGGCTTGATATCCAGGAGGCGATCGATCTGCCGCGTCTGATGCCGTTGAAGGGCAAGGTGCAGGTGGAGCGGGGGATTCCGATGGAGGTGGTGGAGAAGCTGACGCGGATGGGGCATAGCCCGGAACCGATCAGCGGGCCGCATGGCGGGGGCCAGGCGATCTATATCGACCGCAAGCGCGGCATCCTGGTGGGCGGCTCCGATCCGCGCAAGGACGGGCTGGCACTGGGTTATTGAGAGTACACGGCCGATTGCACAGGCATGGATGAAAGTTTTTTGTTTCTTTTTTGAAAAAAAGAAGCAAAAAACTTTTGTCCATTTCGTGCCGCATCGGCACCGAGGGACTGCAATTGGCATTATTGGGGTATGGGATATGAGCGAGCCTTGTGAACTGACGGCGGTTAAGGCGCGGGCGCTGATCGGGCGCAAGAAGTTGTCGCCGGTGGAGCTGCTGGAGAGCTGCATCGCGCAGATCGAGGCGGTCGATCCGGCGGTGAATGCCATGGTGGCGCGGGATTACGAGGGCGCGCGGGCGGGGGCGAAGGCGGCGGAGGCGGCGGTGATGAGCGGGGCGGCGCTCGGGGCGCTGCACGGGTTGCCGGTCGGGATCAAGGATTTGAGCGCGACCAAGGGGCTGCGCACGACCTGGGGCTCGCCGATTTTCGCGCAGCATGTGCCGACCGAGGATGCAGGGTTTGTGCGGCGGATCCGGGCGGCGGGCGGGATCATTCTGGGGAAGACGAACACGCCGGAGTGGGGGGCGGGGGCCAATACGCGCAATTCGGTGTATGGGGCGACGGGCAATCCGTTCAATCCGGTGCTGTCCTGCGCGGGTTCGTCCGGCGGGTCGGCGGTGGCGTTGGCGACGGATATGGTGCCGCTGGCGAGTGGCTCGGATATGGGCGGGTCGCTGCGCAATCCGGCTGGGTTCTGCGGGATCGTCGGGTTTCGTCCGACGCCGGGGGCGGTGCCTTCGGAGACGCGGGGACTCGGCTGGTCGGGCCTCGGGGTCGAGGGGCCGATGGGGCGGAATGTGGCGGATACGTGCCTGCTGATGTCGGTGATGGCGTCCGACGATGCGGGCGATCCGCTGGCGACGACGGTTTATGGGAAGACGGTTCGGGCGCCGGGGGATTTCTATCCGGCGGCGGGGATCGATCTGGCGTCGATCAGGGCGGCGTTTACGCCCGATTTCGGGTTTACGCCGACGGAGCGGTTGATCCGGGAGAGTTTTGCCGAGAAGACCGGGTTGTTTCGCGGGCTGTTCGGGCGTGCGGAGGATGCGAGCCCGGATTGCAGCGGGACCAATGAGGCGTTCGAGGTGCTGCGATCCGTTGGGTATCTGACCACGCAGCTGGAGCGGTATCGGACGCGGCCGCAGGATATCGGGCCGAATATCCGGGTCAATGTCGAGGAGGGGCTTCGCTACTCCGGCGCCGACATTGCTCGCGCGCAGGAGACGCAGACCCAGATCTACCGGCGCTGGCAGAGTTTCTTCCGCGACCATGACGTCATCATCACGCCCACCATCACGCTCTCGCCTCGGCCGTGGCGCGAGCTGTACCCGGCCGAGATCGACGGGGTGCCGACGCGGACCTATTTCCACTGGCTGTCGCTGGCCTATGCGGTGACGGTGCCCGGCCATCCCGCCGTCAGCCTGCCGGTCGGACTGGACCGCAACGGGATGCCTTTTGGCTTGCAGATCGTCGGGCCGCGAGGCGGGGATGCGTTTGTCCTCGCAGTGGCTGCGGCGCTGGAGGCGGCGCTGGCGGGGGATGCGCGGACAGCGCGGCCGGTGCCCGATATCGCCAGGCTCAAGACGGCGAGCCCGATCTCGGCGATGCCGAACTTCATCGGCTTCGACTGATCGGCCCGCCGAGGAGGTCCCCATGAAACGCCGCCAGTTCCTCGCCAGCACGGCCGCCGCCCTGGCCGCCCCCGCGATTGCGTCAGCACAGGGCCGGCGTGTCCTCAAGGTGATCCCCGAGGCCGATTTGTCGATGCTCGACCCAGTTTGGACCACGGCCACCAACGCCCGCAATCACGGCTACATGGTTTATGACACGTTGTGGGGCCAGGCTGCGGACTACACGATGCAGCCGCAGATGGTGGCTGGCCGGGTCATTGAGAACGATGGCAGGCAATGGACCGTCACGCTGCGGGACGGCCTCAGGTTCCACGACAACGAACCGGTGCGGGCGCGCGACGTGGTTTCATCGATCCGCCGTTTCGCCGCGCGCGACGCGTTTGGCCAGGCGCTGATGGAAGCCACCGACGAATTGGTCGTGGTGGATGACAAGACGTTCCGCTTTCGCCTCAAGCGCCCCTTCCCGCTGCTGCCGAACGCGCTGGGCAAGACCGGCACGCCGATGCCCTGCATCATGCCCGAGCGGCTGGCGCTGACGGATCCGGCCAAGCAGGTCACCGAGATGGTTGGCTCCGGCCCGTTCCGCTTCAAGGTCGACGAGCGGGTGCCGGGCTCGCGCGTGGTCTATGAGCGGTTCGACGGCTACGTGCCGCGCGTCGATGGCCCCGCGAGCTTCACCGCCGGGCCGAAGCAGGTGCATTTCGACCGGGTGGAGTGGCTGACGATTTCCGATCCGGCTACCTGCGCCTCGGCGTTGATGAATGGCGAAGTCGACTACTGGCAGTCGCCGACGCCGGATCAGCTCGGGCTGCTGCGCAAGGGCGGCAAGCTCGCCATCGAGGTGCTCGACCCCGCCGGTGGCATCGGCTGCCTGCGCTTCAACCATTTGTTCGCGCCGTTCAACAACCCGGCGATCCGCCGTGCCTTGCTCGGCGCTATCGACCAGGCGGATTTCATGCAGGCGGTGAACGGCGACGAGCGGGCATTGTGGAAGGACCGGGTTGGCGTGTTTTGTCCCGGCGCACCCATGGCCAACGAGGCCGGCATCGAGGTGCTGACCGGAAAACGCGATTTCGACAAGGTCCGGCGCGAACTGGCCGAGGCCGGCTACAAGGGCGAGAAAATCGTCATGCTCGGCGCCTCGGACTATCCGAGCACCAACGCGATCGCGCTGGTCGCCGCCGACGTGTTTCGCCGGGTCGGCCTGAACGTTGATTTTCAGGCGATCGATTGGGGCACCGTGGTGCAGCGCCGCGCCAGCCGCAAGCCGCCGACGGAGGGCGGATGGCACGTCTATTTCACCTACCTCAACGGCACCAACAACTTCGACCCAGCCGCCCAACTCGGCATTCGCGGCAACGGCGACAAGGCCTGGTTCGGATGGCCCGACCTGCCGCGGCTCGAGGCACTGCGGGCGGACTGGTTCAATGCGCCGGACCTCGCGGCACAGCAGCGCGTGTGCGCGGACTTGCAGCGCCAGTTCTGGCTGGATGTGCCGTATATACCGCTCGGCGTGACCTATTTCCCGAGTGCCTGGCACCGCGGCCTGACCGGGGTACGGACCGGCTTTCCGCAATTCTACGATATCCGCAGGGGGTGATCGAGCAGACGCAGGGCCACCGCCTCTGCCACGCGGATGCCGTCGACGCCGGCCGAGAGAATGCCCCCGGCGAACCCCGCACCCTCGCCAGCCGGATAGAGGCCGCGCACGTTCTCGCTTTCGTACCCCGCATCGCGCGGAATGCGCAGCGGCGAGGAGGTGCGAGTCTCGACCCCGGTCAGCACCGCGTCGTCCATGGCGAAGCCTTTGATCTGGCGGTCGAACGCCGGTAGCGCCTCGCGGATCGCGGCGATGGCATAGTCGGGCAGGCAGGAGGACAGGTCGGTCCAGTGCACGCCCGGCTTGTACGACGGCACGACCGTGTCTGCTGCCACCGATGGGCGCCCGGCCAGAAAATCGCCAACCCGCTGGGCCGGCGCGGCATAGGTGCCGCCGCCGGCGGCGAAGGCCATCTCCTCCCAGTGGCGCTGGAAGGCAATCCCGGCGAGCGGGCCGCCCGGGTAGTCCGCAGGGGTGATGCCGACGACGATGCCGGCATTGGCGTTGCGCTCGGCCCGCGAATATTGGCTCATCCCGTTGGTGACGACGCCTCCGGGCTCGGAGGCCGCGGCGACCACGGTGCCGCCAGGGCACATGCAGAAACTATAGACCGAGCGGCCGTTGCCGGCGTGATGCACCAGCTTGTAGTCCGCCGCGCCAAGCAGCTTGTGCCCGGCGAAGGGGCCGTAGCGGCAGCGGTCGATCAGCCCTTGGGGATGCTCGATGCGGAAGCCGATGGAGAACGGCTTGGCTTCCATGTGGATGCCGCGCTGATGCAGCATGGTGAAGGTGTCGCGCGCGCTGTGCCCCACCGCCAGCACCACGTGTTCGGCCGCAATCCGCTCGCCGCTCGCCAGCACCACGCCGCGCATCGCCAGGCCGCCGGCGGTCTCGGCCAGATCGAGGTCCACCACCTGCTGGCCGAAGCGGTATTCGCCGCCCAGCGCCTCCACCTCGGCGCGGATGCTTTCGACCATCGAGACCAGCCGGAAGGTGCCGATATGGGGGTGGGCGACGGTCAGGATTTCTTCGGGCGCGCCGGCCTTGACGAATTCGCTCAGCACCTTGCGGCCGCGGTGGGCGGGGTCCTTGATCTGGCTGTAGAGCTTGCCGTCCGAGAACGTGCCAGCGCCGCCTTCGCCGAACTGCACGTTTGATTCCGGGTTCAGCACTCCCCGGCGCCACAGGCCCCAGGTGTCCTTGGTGCGTTCGCGCACCACCTTGCCGCGTTCGAGGATGATCGGGCGGAACCCCATCTGCGCCAGCAGCAGCCCCGCGAGCAGCCCACACGGCCCGGTGCCGATCACCACCGGGCGGCGGGTGAAACCCTCGGGCGCGCGGGCGGCGAAGCGGTAAGAGGAGTCCGGCGTTGGCCGGATATTGATGTCCCCGGCGTGACGGGCGAGGATCGCGGGCGCATCCGTTACGTCGGCATCGATCGTGTAAGTGAAGCGGATATCGGATTTCCGCCGCGCATCCACCGCGCGGCGGAATACCACGTGGCGCAGCAGCGCGTCGGGCGCGATGCCGAGGCGGGCGATCACCGCTGCTGTGAGGTCCGGCACAGTATGGTCGAGCGGAAGCTTCAGTTCGGTCAGACGGATCATCGGTCGTATCCAGCGGCTCGCGGCACGGGGCATCGCGCCACCGCATGGTTTCTGCGCTAGGCTGGCGGTCTGTTCAACCGGAGGAATACGAGATGTCCGCCTTCGCCTTCGACCACATCCATCTGCGCAGCACTGACCCCGAGGCGACCGCGGCCTTCTACGAACGCATGTTCGGCGCCGAGATCATCCGCAGCGTGCAGAACGGGGCGACGCGGATCGACATGAAAGTCGGCGGGCTCGACATCTTCATCCTCAACTCGCCCCCCGGCAAAGCCGCCGAGGCACCGTCCTCGCCCTATCTCGGGCTCGACCATTTCGGCCTGAGCGTGACCGGCATCGACGCTGTGGTGGCGGAACTGAAGGCCAAGGGAGCCACCTTCACCATGGAGCCCAATACGATCCGCCCCGGCGTGCGGATCGCGTTCCTGAGCGGGCCCGAGGACGTGTCGATCGAACTGCTGGAGCGGACATAGGCCGCAGGTGGCACCGGCGATTAGGATCGAAGTTTTGGCGTCTCTTTTCAAACAGGAGCGCTTGCTTCCCCGCCTGACACAAGCCGGCGTCCCAGGCTCAGGCGCATGGCCGCGTGATCGGACAGGCCGGATATCCGTTCCGCCTGGCTGTACTCCACCGCCCGCACCGGCACGCCCGACGAGACGAAGGCGTGATCGAGGCGGAAGCCATTGCGGCGGTGGCTGAACCAGGTCGGCTCGATCCGTGTGCCATGGCGGCGGCGCCAGGCATCGTGGAAGCCGATGGTCTCCACCCGGTCCATGAAATGGGCGCAGCGGTCGGTCGCGCCGGTTTCGTCGAGGAAGTGGCGGCACGTGTTGAAATCGCCAGCCGCCAGCGCCGGTGTGGCGCCGCGCGGGGCGAGATGGGCGAGCAGGGCCTCCCAGTACGGAACCTTGGCCAGCAGGTTCGGCATATAGACGCCGACCACATGCACCCCGCCGATCTCCGCCGTGACCAGTTTCCATGGCTCCGGCAGCGCCTCCGTCACCGGCCCGTGGTCGCGCAGCCGGTTCCGGGCGGCGATCAACACGCCCTTTCGCCCGGCGTCGGGCTCGGCCGCCGTCATGTGACGGTACCCGAGCCCGTGCAGCGTCGCGCGCAGCCGCGCGCCGGCGGCGCCGCCGTGATATTCGCTCAGCACCAGCACATCGGCCGCATGACCCGCGATCGCCGCGGCGATCCCGGCCAGACGCGAGCCGCCGCCAGCCCGGATGTTCCAGGCGAGGAGCTTCACCCGGTAACCGGCTCGCAGCGGAACCCATCCTCCCAGCGCCGCACCCGCATGCGCGACGGCGAGGGGAAATGTGCTGTGCAGCACTGGGTATCGGTATCGCAGTAGCGTTCGAGAAAGGCGTGCCTTGTGGCCGCGGACTGCACCCGGTCGAAATCGCCCTTCATCGACAAGCCGGTATGCCGCGCCTGGATCGGCGAATGGATGAGGTCCCCGGTGATCACCGCCGCGTCGCGGCCGCGGCCGATCGCCACCGCGTAATGGTCCAGCGTGTGGCCGGGCGTGGGCAGCAGTCGGATATGGTCGTTGAGCACGAGGGAACTGCTCACCAACTCGTGCCGCCCGGCCTCAACGATCGGCAGGACCGAATCGGCGAAGGGATATACCGTCTTCTTCGCGTTCTCCGCCTCCCAATAGGCGTATTCCTGGTCGGCGAAGAGGTAGCGTGCGTTGGGGAACGTCGGCACCCAGCGCCCGTCGACCAGCCTGGTGTTCCAGCCGACATGATCGACATGCAGATGGGTGCACATGACGTAGTCGATATCCTCGACCGCGAGCCCGGCGACGGCGAGGGCCTGCATGTAGGTGTCGTCGGTCTTGAGGTGCCAGAACGGCCGATTCGGGCGCTGCTTGTCGTTGCCGACGCAGCTATCGACCAGGATGGTGTGATGCGGCGTGCGGATGACATAGGACTGCATGCACATTACCAGCCAGTCGCGTGCGTCCAGCGCCCCCATCGCCTGCATCCAGCCGCGGGCCTCGGCCAGCATCTGATCGGTCAGCCCGGCGAGGAAATCCTGCGCCGCGATGAATGGGTATTGGCCCTCGATGATGCGATCCACCCGCATGCCGTCAACGTCGAAGCTGGTCGCCATGGCGCATTCTCCCTATTCGGGGTGATGCTAGAGTCGCATCGCGGGCCTGACAAACCCCGAAGCCCTTTACTTTCCCATGCCGGCTTGTTGCAATCACTGCCATGACCCCCGAGCTCATCATCCGCGCCGTCCGCCCGACCGACGCCGAGGCCATTGCGGCGATGCACTGCCTGCCCGGCTTCCGCCATGGCACGCTGCGGCCGCCATTCGTCGCGCCCGAGCAGGTGCGCCGGTATCTCGAGACCCCGCGGCCCGGGCACATGCTGGTGGCCCTGGTGGGCGAGTTGCTGGTGGGGCAGGTCGATGTTCAGCAGTACAGCGGCCGGCAGGCCCATGCTGGCAGGATCGGCATCGGCATTCATGACGACTGGACAGGGCGGGGCATCGGCGGGCGGCTGATGACGGAGATCATCACCGTGGCCGATCGCTGGATGGGGCTGCGGCGGCTCGCACTCACGGTGCAGACCGACAACGCGCGGGCGATCGCTCTCTACCAACGCCACGGCTTCGTCATCGAGGGTACCCATCTCGCGGATTCGCTCCGCGACGGCGTGCTGATTGACGTCCACAGCATGGCCCGGCTGGTGCCGGCGCCGGAGCGGGTGCGCCCCTGAGCGTGGGCGTCAGCAGCCCTTGCGGGTCAGCGTGAGGGCCTTCAGCCGACCGCGCATCACGAAATCGCCGAAATCCATGGTCAGCTCATCAGCCACGCCGTTTTCCCAGTAGCGCATCGAGACCTCGTATTCCGGCTGCTGCGCGCCGTTGCCACGCTCGAAGAAGGCGACATGAACGCGCCCGCTGGCCAGCGGCGCGAGGTCCGGCCATTTCGAGGCGAGCGGGCCGTTCCATGAGGTGATGCTCACTGTGCTGTCCTGGGCGCCATCGGGACCGGTGCCGTCGAACAGCGGCAGTTCCAGGAATTTCTTGCCCGCGATGGCAGCGGCGATGATGGCCTCGGTATGGGCCATGGGGAAAAGGGTCCCCTTGGGCAGCGCCTTGGTCTCCGCCTTGGGCTGGGTGTATCGCACCTCGCCGCCGCCCTGGGTCCCATTGGCATCGCCGTTGACCTCGGAGGTGACGGCGCCGTCGGTGCTCTGGCGCGAGCGGAAGCGCAGCGTCGCCCCGTCCTTGCTCTCGTAGGTGGTGTAGTCCGAAAGCATGTCGACATCCTGACCGTCGCGGTTGGTGACGGTCATGGCAAGCTGCTGGTGTGCGGTCCAACCCTCGCAGGCGTCACCGACATCGTAGGACATGGTGCCGGTGGCCCCGGTCACGTCCCCGCGGGCGGAGGCGAGGGTGAGCTCGTAGAGCGCGCGATGAGCCACCAAGTCGACCGCGCCGGCCGAGACAAGGGGGGTGCCGACGAAGCCCGCGGCCAGGAAGCAACCGGCTGATAAACGGAGGGCAAGGAATAGGCGGGGCGACACGCCGCGGAAAAGCATGCGTCAAAGTCTCCTCAGAGCGAGATCGCATACATAGGAACTGTCCGGCCGCAACGCCAGCGTGGCGGCGCGGCCGGTTCTATCACGATGCATGACCCCTCGTTTCAGCCGGCTCCGATCGCAAGCTGCACCACCCGCAGCACCACCATTGCGCAGGCGACCAGAAGATAGAGCCACATAACTGCCATCCACACCCGCCGCGTGCCGCCAAGCTCGGCCGGCGCCAGCTGGTCCAACGGCGGCATGCGCCAGGCCGCCTTGCGCGCGCGCGACGGCCGCGGCGCAGCCGCGGCGGGACGGCGCAGCCCGCCCACGAGCTGCGCCAACACGCCGGCCAAGGTGACGATACCGCCGCCGCCTAGGATGACGAGCATCGCGGTTTCGGATAGCTCGGGGAACAGCACCGAGGCGGTGAGGATAACGGAGAGCAGAACCAGGGTGCCGATCACCGCGGAGGTGAACACATTGAGCCACAGCCCGTTCACCCAGGGCCCCAGTACCGCGCGGTCGTTGCACAGCAGCAGCAGGAACACCGTGGCACTCGGCAGCAGTACGCCGGCCAGGGTTTGCACGCCCACGGTAATGAGGCCGAGCGGGGCGTCGGGGATCAGCACCAGGGCGGCAGCGGTGGCGATGATGCCGGCATAGATAAGATGGAACAGCTTGGCCTCGGCCGGCTTGCGGTGCAGCGAGTGCCGCACCGCGAGCATGTCGCCGACCGCATAGGCCGTCGACAACGAGACCGCCGCGGTGCCGATCATGCTGGCATCGAGCAGCGCGATGGAGAACAGCACCGAGGGCACCTGACCGACATATTTGGCAAGGCCAGCCGCGACGCCGCCGGCATCGCTGAACTGCCCGAACTCCGGCGTGCCGGCGAACGTGGCGGCGGCGAAGCCCATCATCGCCACCGCGCCGACGATAACGACGACGATGCCGAGCCAGAGGTCGATCTTCTCGTAGGGGATGAAGCGCGGGGTGATGCGCTTGTCGATCACGTAGCTCTGCTGGAAGAACAACTGCCATGGCGCCACCGTGGTGCCGACGATGGCGATGATCAGCAGCATGATGTCGGACAGCTTGCCGTCCGGCATCTGCGGCACCAGCAGCCCGTGCGCCACCTGTGCCAGCGGCGGATGGGCGGCGACAAGCACCGGGATCAGCAGCAGGCTGCCGAACACCAGCGCCATCGCGAAACGTTCGAAGCGGCGAAAATCACCGGTCGAGGCAGCGATGATGGTCAACACCGCGGCGACGCCGACGCCCCAGACCCGGGGAATGCCGAGCTGGTCGAGCGCCAGGCTGATGCCGATGAACTCGGTCACCACCGTCAGCCCGTTGAGGATTACCAGGTCGATCACGCTGAATGCGCCCCAGAAGCGGCCGAACCGCTCCAGGATCAGCCGCGCATGGCCCACCCCAGTCACCGCGCCGAGACGCAGCACCATCTCCTGGTTGACATAGAGCACGGGGACGAGAAGCAGCAGCGTCCACATCAGGCCGGTGCCGTAGTTCTGGCCGGCCTGGGTGTAGGTGGCGAAGGCGCCGGCGTCGTTGTCGCCGACCATGACGATGAGGCCGGGGCCGACGATAGCGAGCAGCGTGCGCAGCTTGTTGCGCCAGCCGCGACGGTTGCGCGCGTGGCCGGTGCCGCCCCGGCGGGCGACGGACCCGAAGGCGCCGTGGATGTCGCCGACATGGGCGGTGTCGAGCACGGCGGACCGGATGGCAGTCTTGGGAGAGATGGCGTTCATCGTCTGATATCCTGCTGGTAACTCACGATTCCTGGCGTGAACGGCGCGCGCGGGTGCGCCGGATCAGCTAGATCGCGGGCCGGCAGGGTCGAACGGCACGGGGCGATGCCGCAAAATGATGCGGCATCGCCGAGCAGTATAAATCGTATGACAGGCAGCCATCGGCGCCTCCTCGAACTCGAACCTGTTTGGTAAGGCCCGGGAGGCGCGTGGCGGTCCTGGGGGCTAGTGCAGTCCCCCCAGGGCCGGCTGCGGATCCCGGGCAACGGAGCAGCCCGGTCGGGGTGTCATGGTCGGCGCAATGCGCGGACGATGGCTCTCCGTGGGCTGGTTGCTAGATCGCGGTTCCATGATGTCCCTGAAGGTGGTTGCGGGGGCGCCGGAGCGGCAACGTCGCGTCGCCGGGGCAGCGTCGGTTCACCGAACAGTGATGAGCCTTGCTCGCAGTTACTCCCCTCTTCCGGCCCGATCAAGTCCTGTTGCGTGGGGGCTCAACCACCCCATGGTTGCCGCCGGTTCGCAGTCGGTACTGCGGAGATAGGGCTTGATGTCGAGCAGCGGGGTGCCGTCGAGGCAGTCCAGAAAGCGCACGCGCAGCACACCAGGGGCGGCAAACCCGTCGAAGGCGACGACGGACAGGCCGATCGGGTTGGGCCGCCGCGGCCCGCGGGTGGCGAACAGGCCTGCCGGTTCGCTGGCGAAGGGAGGGGTGAACCGCATCTCCGGCCGCGCAGCGGGGCCAAGCCAGTAGAGCAGGATCAGATGGCTGAAACCGTCCAGCCGGAGCAGCCCGTCGTGGAACTCGGGCTCGATCTGTGCCAGGCAGATTGGCGCCGGGTCAGGCTGGCGGCCGTTGCGCGGACATTCGCGCACGCTGCTCCATGGGGTCGAGAGGCGGCCGATCGGGCGCAGGCTCATGGGATCGGACATCTGCGGGCTCCTTGCTGCACGGTCGAGTGTGGCCCATCCCGCCCGCCTTGACACCTGGCGCGGGCGGACAGCACGGTTGGGGCAAGCCCATTGGGGCATCAGGGAGCACGTCGTGTCCGCACCGACCACCGCTAAACGCAAGCCGCCGCTCGACGGCATCCGCGTGATCGACCTCACCCAGGTCTATAACGGCCCCTATGCGACCTACATGATGGCCCGCAACGGCGCCGAGGTGATCAAGATCGAACCGCCCGGCGGCGAGCATCTGCGCAAGCGGGCCGGCGGCTCGGCGCTGCCCTTTGCCATGCTCAACGGCAACAAGCGCAGCATGGAACTCGACCTCAAAACCCCCGAGGCGATCGAGGCCGTCCTGAAGCTGGCCGACAGCGCCGATGTCATCGTCGAGAACTTCACCCCCGGCGTGATGGCCCGGCTCGGCCTCGGCTACGAGGTGTTACAGGCGCGCAATCCGCGGCTGATCTATGCCTGCTCCTCCGGCTACGGCATCGACGGCCCCTACCGGGACTATCCGGCGATGGACCTGTCGATCCAGGCGATGAGCGGGATCATGGGCGTGACTGGCTTCCCCGACGGCCCGCCGGTGAAATCGGGCTCGACCGCATGCGACTTCATCGCCGGCACCCATGTCTATGCCGGCGTGATGACGGCGTTGTTCGAGCGCGAGCGCTCCGGCCTCGGCCAGATGGTGGAGATCGCCATGCTGGAGGCGGCCTACTTCACCCTCACCTCCAATATCGGCGCCCTGTTCAGCGAAGGCGGCGGCCCGCCGGGGGGGCGGACCGGCAACCGCCACGGCGGGATGTCGATTTGTCCCTACAACGTCTATCCCGCGGCCGACGGGTTCATCGCAATCCTGTGCAGCAACGACAAGCACTTCGTCTCCCTGATGAAGGCACTCGAGATGCCGGAGCTCGGCAATGATCCGCGTTATGCGCTCAACAAGAACCGGGTGGCGGCGATGGACAGCATCGATGCCCAGATCGCGGCGCGGACGGCGCAGTTCAGCAAGGCGGACCTGTTCGCGCGGATCATGCGCCACCACGTGCCCTCGGCCCCGGTGCGCGGGTTGCAGGAGGTGATCGACGATCCGCATTTACATGCGCGCGGGGCGCTGCGCTGGTTCGACCATCCCCAGCACGGTCGTCTGGTGCTGGCGGAGAGCCCGCTGCGGCTGCATGGCAATGAGCGGCCGGACTATACGCCGAGCGTGCCGATCGGGACCGACACGCAGGCGATCCTGGATAGTCTGATGGGATAGTCGAGATGCTGGGCCGTAAACTCGCGGCCCGCCCGCACGGTTACAGCGCCGGCCGCTTGTGCGCCCAGGGCAGCGCCCGCTCGAAGGCGCGCGAGGCCTGGAACACGCCGAGATCGTCGAACCGCTTGCCCACGATCTGCATCCCCACCGGCAGCCCGGCTTCGGTGAAACCGCAGGGCACAGTGGCGGCTGGGTTGCCGGACATGTTGAACGGATAGGAGAACTCCGCCCACTGCAACCAGTCCCACGGATGCTGCGGCCAGTGCGCCGGGATAATCCGCTCGGCCGGGAAGGCGGCGACCGAGACGGTGGGGGTGATGAGGAAGTCCCAGTTCTCGAACCAGTGATGGATCTGGGCGATATAGTCATACTTGCGCGCCCGCATCGCCTGGTAGGTCGGCATCGTAACCACCGCGCCCTCCTTGATGCAGGCCACGAGATGCGGGTCCATCTGGTTTTCCCACTGCGGCAGATGGACCGACAGGCGCGACATATGGGCCGCCCAGAACTCGCGGGCCAGCGCCGGGCCGAGCGTGCCCCAGGGTGGCGTCACGTCAATCAGTTCGACGCCCGCGTCCCTTGCCCAATCCTCCGCCCCTTTGCGCACCAGGGCCGCTACGTCGGGATCGACGCGGGCATGGCCGAGATCCATGCTGAACGCCGCCCGCTTGCCGCGCACGCCGTCATCGAGGCGGCCGAGATAATCGGCGGGGCCGGCCTCCATCGTGGTGTGATCGAGCGGATGGGGGCCGGACATGACCGACATCATCAGCGCCGAATCGGCCACCGTGCGCGTCATCGGCCCGATATGGCTGGTGTAGTCGCCGGCGCCCACGGGATGGTAGGGAACCCGTCCGTAGGTCGGCTTGAGGCCGAAGATCCCGCAGAAATGTGACGGCATCCGCACCGAGCCTGCGCCGTCGCTGCCCTGGTGCAGCGCGCCATAGCCCGCCGCCGCCGCCGCCCCGGCCCCGGCCGAGGAGGCCCCGGCGTTGTAGCCGTGCTTCCACGGATTGTGCGTGATCCCGGTCAGCGGACAGTTCGAAATCCCGGACCAGCCGAATTCCGAGGTCGTCGTCTTGCCGAGGTTGATCGCCCCCGCGTTTTGCAGGCGCTCCACCATCGGCGAGTCCTCGGCAACGCGATGGCCCGCCTGCGTCCTGCTGCCCGACTGCACCGGCATATCCTTGGTCCAGGATAGGTCCTTGATCGTCACGGTCAGGCCATGCAGGGGCCCCAGGGTGCGGCCGGACATCAACTCGGCCTCGGCCTTGCGGGCCAGGTCCATGGCGCGATCGGCGGCCAGATACGCGAAGGCGTTGACCTTCGGCTCCAGCCGCTCGATCCGCTTCAGCACGGTGCCCACCACCTCGACCGGCGAGATCTTCTTCTGCCGGATCATCGGCGCAAGTTCGGTGGCCGGCAGAAAGCCGAGGTCCTCGTCGGTCATGGTCGTGTTCCTCAGGCCGGGAGTTCGTTCTCGGCGCGCAGCATGTGGAGCGATTCCTTGAAGGCGGCCACGGTGGCGTCGATGTCCGCCGTGGTGTGGGTGCAGGAGGTGAATCCGCCCAGCCGCGGGTTGAGGTCGACTCCGTTGACCAGCATCGCCAGGCGCATGCGGTTGATGGTGTGCTGCGGCGGGGATTTCAGTTCTTCAAAGCTGGCGGCGAAGGGGTCGAACTGGCGCGGGTCGATGGCGCGGTTCTGCGGGTTGAGGAAAAGGTGGAAGCCCGAGGTGGTGCCGTAGGCCGCCCACGGCACGCGCTCGGCGGCTAAGAGTTCGTTGAGCTTGGCCCGCAGGTCACCGCAGACCGCGTCGGCGGTTTCGTTGACCGGGGTTTCCGCGATGATGGTCAGCGCCGCGATGCCGGCGGCGGCCGAGATCGGGTTGGCGTTGAAGGTGCCGGGGTGACCGATCTTCTCGCGGCCGAGGGCGGCGGAGACCTTGAAGTCGAGCAGGTCGAGGATGTCCTTGCGCCCGGTGATGGCCGCGCCCGGCATGCCGCCAGCAACGATCTTGGCAAAGGAGGAGAGGTCGGGGGTTATGCCATAATGCATCTGGGCGCCGCCCTTTGAGGTGCGGAAGCCGGTGACGACCTCGTCGAACATCAGGATCACGCCGTGCTTCGTGGTGAGCTCGCGCAGGGCGTGGACGAATTCGTCGGTCAATGGCAGCTGGCCGAACGAGGAGCCGGTCGGCTCGAGGATCACCACCGCGATGTCCTTGTTGGTCTCCAGCGCGGCGGTGACGCCGGCGGTGTCGTTTGGCATGCACAGCACCGTCTTGTCGGCGATGCCCTGGATCACGCCCGGGGTGGGGGTGCCGTCGAAGTGGTTGGAATAGCCGGCAGCCATATGGTCGTGCCAGCCGTGGAAATGGCCCTTCAGGCGCAGGATGGTGCCTTTGCCGGTGAAGGCGCGGGCGAGTCGTACGCCCATCAGCGTCGCCTCGGTGCCGGACGAGGTGAAGCGCACGCGCTCGGCCGACGGGATCAGGCGCTGGATCGCCTTGGCCCAGCCGATCTCGCGCGGGTGGGAGGCACCGAACTGCGAACCGTCGGAGGCCGCCGCGGCGATGGCAGCGGCGACCTTGGGGTGGCCATGGCCAAGGATGAGGGCGCCGTGGCCGCCGAAATAGTCGATGTACTTGTTGCCGTCGACATCCCACTTGTGCGGGCCCTGGGCGCGGGCGATGTAGACGCCGTAGGGGTCGACGTGGCGCGCGTCATGGGCGATGCCGGACGGCATCAGGTCCTGTGCCTGGGCCGAGAGGTCAGCCGAGCCGGGCGTCTTCTGGCGGTAGGCGGTGACGATCCGGGAGTTGATCCGCGGGTCTTCGAGCACTGTTGCGCTGGACATCGATGCCTCCTGAGCGTGATGACGCAGCATGCGACGGTTTGACGGGCTTGGGGAGGGGTTGCGCAAATCTTTTGCCGGCCCGACCATCGTCCTTCGATCGGGAGCGGGGCAGGGGGTTGGCATGTTCGATCTGGTTCTCAAAGGCGGCCGCGTGGTGGATCCGGCGCAGGGCATCGATGCCGTGCTCGATGTCGGCTTTGCCGAGGGCAAGGTGGCGGCGCTGGGGACGGACCTTGGTGAGGCCGCCCAGATGCGTGATGTCGGCGGCCGGATGGTGGTGCCGGGGCTGATCGACCTGCATACCCATGTCTACTGGGGCGGCACCTCGCTCGGCGTCGATCCTGACGACTACGCACGATTTTCCGGATGCACCACCCTGATCGACGCGGGTTCGGCCGGGCCAGGCAACATCCACGGCTTCCGCCGCCATGTGATCGAGCGGGCCGATGTGCGCATCTTGCCGTTCCTCAACATCGCCTTCCCCGGGATTTTCGGACTGCACTGGGACCTCAATTTCGGCGAGGCGTCGGACCTGCGGCTGCTCAATTCGCGCGTCGCACTGGCTGTGGCAAAGGAGCATGCCGATCTCGTGGTCGGCATCAAGGTGCGGGTCGGCGGTGGCACCTCGGGCGCCACCGGCATCGTGCCAATGCAGATGGCGCTGGAGGTGGCCGATGCCATGGGCCTGCCGCTGATGGGCCATCTGGATGCGCCGCCGCCGCCGCGCCATGAAGTGATGAAGCTGCTGCGCAAGGGCGACATCCTGACCCATTGTTTCCGGCCCTGGCCCAATGCCCCGGCGGCATCCGATGGCGGCGTCGAGCTCGACGTGCTGGAGGCCCGCGCCCGCGGTGTGATTTTCGATATCGGCCACGGCCGCGGCAGCTTCGGCTATCAGACCGCGGTGCAGATGATGCGCAACGGCTTCCTGCCCGACGTGATATCGTCGGACGTCCATCTCACCTCTATCGGCGGCCCCGCCTTCAACATGCTGGTGACGATGTCGAAATTCCTCGCCCTTGGCATGCCGCTGGCCGAGGTGATCCGCGCCGGCACCAGCAACGCCGCCTCCGCGGTGCGGCTGACCGATCGCGGCAGCCTGCGGCCGGGCATGCTCGGCGACGCCACCGTGCTCGAACTCGAAAAGGGTCGCTTCAGCTTCCACGACGTGATGGGCGAGGCGCTGGAGAGCGATACCCAGCTGGCCTGCCGCGGCATCGTGCTGGGCGGACGCTGGTGGCACGGCTGAGGGGCGCGGCGGGAGGTCAAGCCTCCAACACGTCAAGCTGGCGGGCGAAATCCTCCAGTTCGCGGCCGCTGGTGGCGGCGAACCAGGCCAAGCCGTCCGGGTTGGCCTTGGCCATGGATTTGAGCCGGGCGATCATCGGATCGAGGGTGAGCTGCCCGGAGCCGTCGATCTCCACCGTGGGGCCAAGGGCGATCACGGCGCAGCTCGCCCGCAGCAGCGGAAAGCGGCGAAGCTCACCATATCGGTCGCGGGTTTCGTAGCATTGCGCCTGGCGGTCGCGCAGTGTGTGCAGCCTTGCGGCGCCGGCGGCGAAATCGCCGAGCAACTGGGCGATCCCGGCACGCATGGTCGAGGGCGCCACGCCGTGCAGAACGGCCACGAAATCGTCGCCGCCGACATGGCCGATGAAATTGCGCTCACCCTCGGGCAAAGCGCGCCGCAGGGTCTCGGCGAACAGGGTGATCGCCCGGTCCCCGACGCGGAAGCCGTTGACGTCGTTGAACGGCTTGAAGTTGTCGAAATCGAAGTAGCAGACATGGCGCCACAGCCCGCGGGCCTGGGCTGCCTCGCCGAGGGCGGCCTGGACCTGGAGATTGCCGGGCAGCGCGGTGAGCGGGTTCTGCGCCGAGGCGTCGGCCAGCCGGCGTTCCACCGAGACCGCGAGCAGCACCGCGGGCAGCAGCACGCCGGCATAGCGACCGCTCTCGGTCACCAGCAGGCAGTGCGCGTCGTCCTGTGCGGCGAAGGCTTCAAGCGCGGTGTCGAGCGCGGTTTCCATATCCACCACCGGGCAGGGTTGCATGAAATCCCGTGTCGCCCGGCGCGAGGCGGCGTTGCGCAGCAGGTCACGGCCGAAAGCATGGTAGACCACCGGGCGCAAGGCCTGCTCCGGCACCACGCCGACCGGCGTGCCCATGGCATCCAGCACTGGGCAGAGCGTGAGTGCTGCGTTCTCGCGGAACAGGTCGAACACCTGCTCCACCGCCGAGTCGGCCCGAGTCGGCTTGGTGCGGATGATCCGGTCCGCCAGGCTGGCGACCGCACCGTCCCCCACGCGGCGGCGGCGCAGGCGGGCGCCGAGCGCGGCCACATCGGGATAGAATGGCACGAACGCCCCGCCGGCCGGCAGCGGGCGGCTGATGCACCAGCCCTGAGCATAGTCGCAGCCGAGTTCGCGGCAGGCCAGCAGGTCCTCCTCGGTCTCGACGCCCTCGGCCACGACCTTGAGCCCCAGCACATGGGCGAAGCCGGCGAGCTTGCTGACGAACAGGCGGCGCCGGCCGGAGACCGCGAGGTCCTGGATGAAGAACTTGTCGAGCTTGATGTAGTCGACACGCTGGTCGAACATCAGCTTCAACTCGGAGTGGCCCTGGCCGAAATCATCGGCGGCGAAGCGCACCCCGCGCTCGCGCATCTCCTCCAGCAGCCCGGTGGTAGCCGCATCGGTGATGATGCGGTGCCGCTCCGACAACTCCCAGCACAACCGCCCGGCCGCGAGGCCGTGGCGGGCCATGAGGTCGACGGTGCGCTGCATCAGCGCCACGGCACCCGGCTCATCGGCCAGCACCCTGGTGTCGATGTTGAGAAACAACCGCGCGGTGCCGCCGGGCAGGGCGGCGCAGGCGGCGGCGAACGCCTCCACCGCGCGGCGGTGCAGGAGGGTTTCGAGTGCGACGATCAGGCCGCGATCGGCAAAGGCATCAAGCAGATCAGGCGGGTCGGCGAAGCCGAGAGCAGCATGGCCGCGCAGCAGCGCCTCATAGGCGTGTGGCACGCCGGTCTGCACATCCACGATCGGTTGCAGCACGACGACCAGATGCTGTTCGGCGAGGGCGAGAAGGGCTTCGGGCGAATGGGGCGAGGTCGGTGCCATGCGGAACAAGCTGCGGCCGGGAACCTTAATAGCAGGTTACGAAACGTGTGACGGTTCGATGACACGCCAGGCTGCTATTCCGCCGGAACCACTTCCGCCGTCAGCGCTGCTGCCCGGGCGGTGCCGGCACAGAGCAGGCTGAGCAGCAGCAGCGCCGCCACCACGATCAACACCAGCTCGGGGTGGCCGCTGTCGATCAGGTAGCCGAACGGCACCGGCGTGATCGCGCCACCCAACGGCAGCCCGGCGCTGACGAAGCCGAACACCTTGCCGATCTGCCCCGGCGGCGCCGCATCCTTGACCATGATATCGCGCGGCGTGCGGCTGGCCCCGAGTGCCAGGCCGGAAGCGAACAGCAACCCGATCACCGCGGCATCGGGCAACCGCAGCAGCGCCACCCCGAGGATCAGCACCGCCGAGACCACCGTCAGCGCGGAGGCGAAGGTCAGGTGCCGGGTGATCCGGTCCGCCACGTAGCCCCCCACCAGGGTTCCGGCGGTGGCGCCGGCCATGTAGCCGGTCAGCGCCGAGGCCGCCGCCGCCAGCGCCACGCCCTGGACCTGATGCAGCACCGTGATCAGCCAGGACTGCACCCCCGCGCCCGCCATCGAGGACAGCATGAAGAAGGCGAAGAACATCAGCATCGGCCGTGTCATCAGCAGCGCTCGGCCCGAGATCGCGGCGCCGGTATAGGCATGTGCCGGTCGGGTCTGGTCGTTGAGGATGCGCGACTGCCACAGTATGGTCGCCACCAGCGGGATGCCGATGCCCCCCACTAGCAGCAGGCTCGAGCGCCACCCCATCGCCAGCAGCAGCGCGGCCATCACCGGCGGCGCGGCGGCGAAGCCGAGATTGCCGTTGAAAGTATGCAGCGCGAAGGCGCGGCCCATGCGCTCCTTGTTCACCGAACCTGACAGGATCGCGTAGTCGGCCGGATGGATCACCGAGTTGCCGATGCCGGAGATCACCGCCAGCGCCAGGATCTGCCAATATGCGGTGGCGAGGCCCATCGCCGCCATCGCCAGCGTCATCAGCAGGGTGCCGCCGACCAGGAAGCGGCGCGCCCCGTGGCGGTCGACCAGGAAGCCGACGGGGGTCTGCAACACCGCGGTCACGCCGGACATCAGTGCCGGCGCAAGACCGAGCAGGGCGTAGGAGACCTCGAATTCGTCGCGCCAGACCACGATCAGCGGCGGCAGGCAGAGCACGTAGAAATGGGACAGGAAATGCCCCGTCCCGATCAGCAGGTTCACTCGAGCGTCCCGACCCATGCCATCCCCCGGGGATAATGCCCGCCGCACTATATCCCTGTCCTGCGATTGCGCGAGGGGCGAGGAAGGGGCGCCGGTCCTGCTACTCCCATCCGCCGCGCGCCAAGAGTGCGTCGCGGATGAGGGCTTTGGGCACCTTGCCGTAGGCCGATTTCGGCAGCTCGTCCCAGAACACAACCCGGCGCGGCAGCTTGTAGCGGGCGACCAATGGCGCCAGGAAGGCGATCAGCGCCGCCTCCGTCAGCGCCGTGCGCGTGACGCAGACGGCGACGCCGACCTCGCCCCAGACGGCGTCCGGCATGCCGACGATGGCGATCTCGGCGACGGCGGGATGTTCCAGCGCCCGTTCCTCGATCTCGCGCGGATACACGTTGGACCCGCCGGAGATGTACATGTCGGACGCCCGGCCCGTGATGTAGAGGAACCCCTCCGCATCCATGTGGCCGAGATCGCCGGTGCGGAACCAGCCATCGCGGAACGCCTTGGCGTTGGCCTCGGGGTTGTCGTGGTAGCCCGCGAACACGGCGGGGCCGCAGACGCAGATTTCGCCGGTGATCCCGTCTTCGACCTCGCGCCCGGCTTCATCCTGGATCGAAACCTGCATCGCGGTACGCTCGATGCCGCAGGTGCCGATGCGGGCGTGAGGACCGTCATCAAGCCGGTGCAGGGCGGGGGGCAGCACGGTGATGTTGCCGGTGACTTCGCCGAGCCCGAAATACTGCACCAGCACCGGACCGAGTTTCGCCAGGGCGTATTTCTGGTCAGCCCGGTACATCGGCGCCCCGGCGTAGATCACATGGCGCAGCGAGCAATGATCATGCGCGTCCACCGTCGGATGCTCGACCAGCAGCTTGAGGATGGTCGGCACGGTGAACATGTTGCTGATCTTCCAGCGTTCCACCATCGCCCAGGCTTCGGCCGGATCGAACCGCTCGCCGCCGGGCAGCACGGTCTTGACCGCGCGGGCGACCTGCACGAGCTGGTGGATGCCCGCCCCGTGGGACAGCGGCGCCACCACCAGCGAGGCATCGTCTGGCCCCATGCCTGGCATCAGGTCGGCGAGGTGGTTGGTAATGACGAAGCCCATCTGCCCATGCGTCAGAACCGCTGCCTTCGGCCGCCCGGTGGTGCCGGAGGTGAAGAAGAACCAGCACGGATCGTCGTGCTCCACGTCCGCAACCGGCACTGCCGCCCCGCGGTGACGCGCCAGCCAGGCATCGTAGCCGTCGCCACCGATCGCGATCGACACCCGCAGCGACGGGCAGGCGGCCCGCGCGGCGGGCGCGTGTTCGGGAAAGTCGACATGGCACAGCATCGCCACCGCTCCACTGGCGTGCGCCAAGTAGGCGACCTCGCCCGGGGTCTGGCGGAAATTGGTCGGCACCCAGACCGCGCCGAGCCGGAAACAGGCGAACATCGAGAGGAACATGGCGAGGCAATTGCGCGACTGCACCAGCACCCGGTCGCCCTTGCCGACCCCCTCGGCGGCGAGCCCGGCGGCGAGGGCGATGGCATGCGACTCCATCTCGGCCCAGCTCCAGGTGGCCGCACCATGCACGAAGCCGATGCCGCCGCCGTGCCGTCGCGCCGCGTTGCGCAGCTGATGCGCGAGGTTCATCACCCGGCGACTCTGCCGCGCCATTCCAGTCGCCGGTGTTTGGTTCATCGCGGTTCCTCCCGTCGTGCATTCGCATGATAGGCGTGACACCGCGATCGCCAATCCCGGCCCGATCCGTCGCCATTCCTGCGGAGCGTCACAAAAGCTTCAAACTGCTGCCGCCATCCGGGTGCAAATAACGTCGTTTCCTGCCGCGCCGGGCTCGCCCTACGCGCGCCGGTCCGGTATATTGTGTGACACTTCGCCTGCATCGGCGTGACCAAACCATTCGAGGCGATCCCAGCGTGGTCTTCCCAGAGAGCATGATGTTCGACGACAATCCGCCGCTGTCCTATGCCGATCCGTCGATGACCCCGGCGCAGCGCGCCGTGGTTTGGGCGGTCGAGCGGATCAGCGGTCAGCGCGGCCTCAAGCGGGTCTATGACCGGTTCCGAGCCGAGGGCGGCACCACCGAGGGGTTCTGGAACGACATGCTGCGCCGGATCGGCATGGCGGTGGACCTCAACCCCGGGGCGCTCGGGAACATCCCGTCCAGCGGCCCATTGCTGGTGGTGGCGAACCATCCGTACGGATTGATCGACGGATTCCTGCTGTGCTGGATGCTCAGCCAGGTGCGCAAGGATTTCCAGCTGCTGATCAACTCGGTGCTGATCCAGGCGCCGGAGACCAAGCCTCATATGCTGCCGATCGACTTCGCTGGCACCCGTGACGCCCAGGCCACCAACCTGCATTCCCGTGCCGAAGCCCGCCGCACGCTCGAACGCGGCGGCGCGGTCCTGGTGTTCCCGGCCGGCGGCATTTCCACCTCGCCCGACCGGCTCGGCCGGCTGCCGGCGATGGATGTGCCGTGGCAGGCGTTTGTCGGGCAATTGCTGCAACGCGGCCGCTGCCCAGTGCTGCCGGTGTGGTTCGAGGGGCAGAACAGCCGGCTGTTCCAGGTGGTCAGCCACATGAGCCAGACGGCGCGGCTGGCGCTGATGGCCGGCGAAATCCGCCGCCGCTTCAATACCACGGTCAAAGCAGTGGTGGGTACCGCGATCCCGTATAGCGAGTTCGCCCATATCTCCGACCGTACTGCGCTGTCGGCCGAACTCTGCCGCCGCACCTATGCGCTCGGCGGCATCGACACCACGGTTCCAGGCCTCCAGGTGGATTGGCCCGCCGCCTTGCAGGCGAAGGTCTACAAGCCGTCGGAACAGCGCAAGCGCAGCCTGCTCGGGTCCAAACAGATCGCCTGAGGCGCTGTACGCCTAGCTTGCGCCTATCGCTTCGAGCACGATCGAGGGGGTGAGGATTTGCGGCAGGATCACCCCGGGTTTGCCGCCCGCCGGATAGAACACGTAGAGCGGCACCCCTTCGGCCCCGTTGGCGCGCAGATAGGCGGTGAGCGCCGGGTCCTGCCGGGTCCAGTCGCCTTTGAGGTAGACGATGCCGCCGCGCGCGAACGCCGCCTGCACCGGGGCACGCGAGATGGCCACCCGCTCGTTGACGAGGCAGCTCACGCACCAGGCCGCGGTGATGTTGACGAACACCGGCCGACCCGCCGCGCGCAATTCGGCCAGCCCCGCGGCCGAGAAACGTCCGGCCGCGGCGGCCGGGTATTGTCCGGCAGCGCCCTGTGTCGGCGCGGCGGTCTCCCCCCCTTCGGCGAGCGTCAGCCCGGCCACGGCGCCCAGCGACGCGAGCGCAAACGCCGCCGCGAGCGCCCATGCGAGTCGCCGCCCGGCCCCGCGCTGGGCCAGACCGAGCAGCCAGCCCGCCACCGCAGCCAGTCCGAGCGCGCTCAGCGCGGCCAGCACGCCGGACGGCCCGCTCTCGATGCTGACCACCCATACCAGCCAGATCGCGCCGCCATACATCGGGAACGCCAGCGCCTGGCGTAGTACCTCCATCCAGGGTCCCGGCTTGGGCAGCAGGGTGGCGGTGAGCTGCGGCAGGCTTGCGAGCAGCACATAGGGAGCCGCCAGCCCGGCGCCGAGGGCGGCGAACACGCCCAAGGTTACCGGCGGCGTGCCCGCCAGCCCCGCCGTCAGTGCCACGCTCATGAACGGCGCGGTGCAGGGGGTTGCCACCAGCACCGCCAGCATCCCCGAACAGAAACAGCCGAAGGGTCCGCGCCGTGCTGCGAGGGACTGCCCGGCGCCGATGCTGCCGCCCATGGCAAACACCCCGGACAGGTTCAGCCCGACTGCAAACAGTACGAGCGCCATCGCGGTGACGAATACCGGGGACTGGAACTGGAACCCCCAGCCGGCCGAAACGCCGGCCGCACGCAGCGCCAGCAGGCCGAAGGCCACCGCGAGAAAGGTCGCCATCACGCCCGCCGCATAGGCCGCCGCATGGCGCCGCCCCTCGCGCCGGGCGGCTCCGGCCAGCCTGGTCAGTCCCATCGCCTTCATCGCCAGGACCGGAAAGACGCAGGGCATCAGGTTCAGCACGAGGCCGCCGAGGAAGGCGAGTCCGAGCAGTTCGAGCCAGCCGGGCGCGGCCGCTGCGGTCTCCAGAGGTCCCGGCGCGGCGGCGACGTCGAATGCGGTTTGCGCGCCGCCGGGCTCGCGCAAGACCAGCACCCCGGCCAGACCGTCGGCGGGCTTGAAGGCGCCGCCCGGGGTCAACCTCAGCGCCAGCACGCCGCCCTGCACGCCCACGGGCTGCGGTGCCGGGGCGGCGATGCTGTCGTTCAGCGCCGGCATGAACCAGGCCTCCGCGACGGCCTCCGCTGCAAGCCCCTTGGCTTCGATCCGCAGCACCCCGTCCGGTGCGATTCGCGCCTGCCAGGGCAGGGGGCGCGGCATGGCGGCGTCGGTGGCGGCGAACAGCGGTGCCTCGGGCGCGGCGCGCGGCGTCCCCTCGGGCAGATCGAGGCTGAAGCTGCCTTCCTCCGGCACGCACAGCTTCTCGCATACCAGCCAGGTCGCTTCGGCCGCGATCCGGCCCGGGCCGCCTGATACGGTGACGGGAAGAACCACCTCGCCATCGTAGCCGTAGGTCATCAGCGTCGCTTCCGGCTGGCGCTTCGGCACCGGCCAGGCGATCGGGCCAGAGGTGACGCCGGGGGGCAAGCGCAGCGCGAGCGCCGGCGGCACCCCGGCATCGCCGGGGTTGCGCCAATAGGTGTGCCAGCCTGGTGCCATGCGGATGCGCAACGCGAGGCGGTAGGGTTGCCCCGGGGCGACGCGGTCTGTCTCGGAGATCAGCGTCACGGTCGCGCGCGGGCTGGTCACCGGCGCGCTCTCGGCGGCCCGCGCGCCGGAGGCGGGGGCGACGACGAGGAATAGCAGGGCGGCCAGGTAACGGTGCATGATGCGGCTTTATAGGCATCTCGCCGTCGCGGGTCGAATGCTGGTGCGAAGGATGGTAGGGCAGGGGGATGGTTACCCCGTCATCCGAGCTTCCCATCACCGCAGATCTTCCCGTCACCGCGAGCCTGCCCGCATTGCTGGCCACGCTCGCCGCCGGGCGCAATGCGGTGCTGGTCGCGCCGCCTGGCGCCGGCAAGACCACGCTGGTGCCGCTCGCGCTGCTGCACGCGCCCTGGGTGGATGGGCAGAAGATCGTCATGCTCGAACCCCGCCGCCTCGCTGCCCGGGCCGCGGCCATGCGCATGTCGGCGCTGTTGGGCGAGCCGGTCGGCGGCATTGTCGGCTATCGCACCCGGCTCGACTCGGCGGTCTCCGCGCTGACGCGGATCGAGGTGGTCACCGAGGGGCTGCTGGTGCGCCGGTTGCAATCGGACCCCGGGCTCGACGGCACGGCCATCGTCATCCTCGACGAGGTGCACGAGCGGGCGCTGGAGGCGGATCTGGCGCTGGCGTTCTGCCGCGACCTGCAAACCAGCCTCCGCCCAGAGCTGCGCCTGCTCGCGATGTCCGCCACTGCCGATGGGGCGCGGCTTTCGGCGCTGCTGGAGGCGGACGTGGTGGAGAGTGCGGGGCGGGCCTATCCCGTCGCCGTGACGCATGCCGCGCGCGACGTCGCGGATGCGCGCGATCTGCCTGAGGCCATGGCCAAAGCGATCCGTGGCGCATTGGCGGCCCACCAGGGCGATATCCTGGCCTTCCTGCCCGGCATGGGCGAAATCCGCCGCACCGAGACGGCGCTGTCCGGCTGCGGCGCGCTGGTGTTGGCGCTGCACGGCGACCTGCCGCCGGCCGAGCAGGACCGCGCACTGCGTCCGGCCGAAGGGCGGCGGGTGGTGCTGGCGACCTCGATCGCCGAGACCTCGCTGACTGTGCCGGGGGTGCGGATCGTGGTCGACGGTGGCTGGCGCCGGGCGCCGCGGCTCGATCCGGCGACCGGGCTGACCCGCCTCGCCACCTTGCGGATCAGCCGGGCGGCGGCCGAGCAGCGGGCCGGGCGGGCCGGGCGCGAGGCGCCGGGGGTCGCGATCCGGCTCTGGACGGCGGCGATGCATCGCGGCATGGCCGTGTTCGACCGGCCGGAGATCCTGGAGGCCGAGTTGTCCGGCCTGTGCCTGGACTGCGCCGCCTGGGGCGCGGCGCCGGCCGACCTGCCGTTCCCCGATGCGCCGCCGCCCGGGGCGTTGGCGGCCGGGGGGGCGCTGCTGCGCGATCTCGGAGGGCTCGACGAAGCCGGCCGGATCAGCGATCTCGGCCGCCGCATGGCCCGCCTCGGCGCCCACCCCCGTCTGTCCGCCATGATGCTGGCCGCTGAAACCGAGGCCGAGGGCTCGCTGGCCTGTGACCTCGCCGCGATCCTCGAGGAGCGCGATCCGCTGCGCGCGCCCGACGCACCCGCCGATATCGGCCTGCGCGTCCAGGCCCTGGAGGACGGCTACGGCGCCGATCGTGGCGCCATCTCCCGCATCCGCCGCGCCGCCCAGCAATACCGCCGCCGCCTCGGGGTCTCCACCGGCAACACCGGCGCCGACGCCGGCCGCCTGCTTGCCGCCGGCTTCCCCGACCGCATCGCTCAGCGCCGCGGCGAACCTGGCAGCTTCCGCCTCTCTGGCGGCGGCGGCGCCCGCATCCCGCTCGCCGACCCGCTCTCCAAGGCCCCCCTCCTCGTCATCGCCGCGCTCGAACTCAAGGCCGGCGCCCGCATCAAGCTAGCAGCTCCCCTCGACGCCGCCACCCTCCCCGCCACCCTCGCCGCCCGCGTCACCGAGGTCGTCGAAAGCGGGCTCGACCCGGTCACCGGATCCGTTCTCGCCCGCCGCCGCCGCCGCCTCGGCGCGCTGATCCTGGAGGACCGAACCGAGCCGGCCGACCCCGCCGAAACCGCCGCCGCGCTCGCCCGCGCGGTCGATATCGCCCGCCTGCCCTGGACCGAGGCGGCCCGCCAGTTGCAGGCCCGCGTCGGCTGGATGCGTGGCCTTGACCCGACAGCCTTCCCCGACCTCACCGACACCGCCCTCGGCGCCGATCGGGCTTGGCTCGCGGCCAATCTGCAGGGCGCCTCACGCCTGGCCGAAGTCGAGAAGCTTGACCTCCACAACGTGCTTCGCGCCACGCTCGACTGGTCGGCCGCCGCCCGGCTCGACCGCGCGCTGCCGACTCATATCGAGTTGCCCGGCGGCGTGGCGCGTGTCGATTACACCCAGCCGGTGCCGCTCGCCGAGGGGCGCGCGCAGCATTTCTATGGCCTCAAATCCACCCCCCGCCTCGCCGACGGGCGCATCGAGCTGCGGCTCGCGCTGCTCTCCCCGGCCGGCCGCCCGATTGCCATCACCGGCGACCTCGCCGCCTTCTGGACCGGCGCCTGGGCTGATGCCCGCAAGGACATGCGCGGGCGCTACCCCAAGCATCACTGGCCCGAGGACCCTGCGACCGCCTCGCCACACAAGCCGCGCTGAGGTCAAAGCGCTGAACTCAGCCCACAGACATCAAAGGTGACGACAGTTTCACCCCCGCGCCACTCACCGCAATCTTGTTGCGCGCCGCCGGAGCGACCATTTTGTTTCCTCGACGCGCCGAGTCCACGGAGCCCTTGCCATGACCAGCCTCACCCGCCGCGCGAGCTTCGCCGCGGCCCTGCTGCCCCTGTTGCCCGCCGCACCCGCGCTGGCACGTAGCGGGCCCGACAGTTTCGCCCCGCTCGTCAAGCGGGTGATGCCGAGCGTGGTCAACATCGCTGTCACCGAGACCGTCGCCGGGCCTGATCCGCTGGCCAACTTCCCGCCCGAACTGCGCCGCCAGTTCCGCGACCGTTTCCGTCAGCGCCGCGAGCAGGTCTCGGGCGCGGGCTCGGGCTTTATCATCGATCCATCCGGCTACATCGTCACGAACAACCACGTCGTCGGCAGCGCCGACACCATCGTCGTCGTGCTCTCCGACGGGACCGAACTGCCCGCCAAGCGCGTCGGCACCGACGATCTCACCGATATCGCGCTCATCAAGGTCAACCCTGCCAAGCCGCTGCCCACCGTCGCCTGGGGCGACAGCAAGGCGATGGAGGTGGGGGACTGGGTGCTGGCCGCCGGCAACCCGTTCGGGCTCGGCGGCTCGGTCACCGCCGGGATCATCTCCGCACTCGGGCGCGACATCAACGCCGGCGTGTTCGACGATTTCCTGCAGATCGATGCTCCCATCAACCCCGGCAATTCCGGCGGCCCCCTGTTCAACATGGACGGGTTGGTGGTGGGGGTGAACTCGGCGATCTATTCGCCGTCCGGCGGCTCGGTCGGCATTGGTTTCGCCATTCCGGCCGATCTGGCGAGCCGCATCGTGGCCGACCTGCGCGCCAATGGCCGCATCGAGCGCGGCTGGCTCGGCGTCTCCGTCACCGAGGTGCCGGCCACGCCACGCGGCCCGGCCGGGGTCGGCATCGCCGAACTCGACCGCCGCGGCCCCGCCCTGAAGGCAGGACTGCGGCCGGGCGACGTGGTGACCGCGCTGAATGGCCAGCCGGTCGACTCGACTCGCCATCTCATCAAGTCGATCGCCCTGACCAGCCCCGGCAGCACCGTGCGCGTCAGCTTCCGCCGCCAGGGCCGCGAGCTCGAAATGACCATCCCCGTCGGGCGCCGCCCGCTATCCGAGGAGAACTGACATGCGCATCCTGGTGGTCGAGGACGACAAGGATGTCGGCGCCTTTATCGTCAAGGGCCTCAAGGAGGCCGGCCATGTGGTGGAGCACGCCGCCACCGGCCGCGACGGCCTGTTCCTCGCCGCCTCCGAGGGGTTCGACGCCATCATCCTCGACCGGATGCTGCCCGGCGGGGTCGACGGCTTGCGCCTGCTCGAGACCCTGCGCAGCCAGGGCAATTCCACCCCGGTGCTGTTCCTCTCGGCGCTCGCCCAGGTCGACGAGCGGGTGAAGGGCCTCAAGGCCGGCGGCGACGACTACATGACCAAGCCGTTCTCATTCGCCGAGCTGCTCGCCCGCGTCGAGGCGCTGACGCGGCGAGGCCGCGGCGACGGGCCGGCGACCAAGCTGGTGGTGGCCGACCTGGAGATGGACCTGCTCTCGCGCAGCGTGAAGCGGGCTGGCAAGAAGGTGGACCTCCAGCCCCGCGAGTTCCGCCTGCTCGAGTTCCTGATGCGCCACGCCGGCCAGGTCGTCACCCGCACCATGCTGCTGGAGGGGGTGTGGGATTATCATTTTGATCCACAAACCAATGTGATCGACGTCCACGTCTCGCGCCTGCGCCAGAAAGTGGACAAGCCCTACCCGATTCCACTGATCCACACCGTGCGCAACGCCGGCTACATGCTGCGGCCCGAGGCACCATGAGGGACAAAAGTTTTTTGTTTCTTTTTTTCAAAAAAGAAAGCGCTTTCTTTTTTGAAAAAAAGAAACA
>CAIYSR010000074.1 GCA_903928895.1 uncultured Rhodospirillales bacterium
AGCCAATCTGCCGAACTACCTAGGCTGGCGCAGAGCCATCGAGGCCCTCCCGACAGCGCCGGCTCCCAACCTCTGGATCATGGCAGCCGCTGGGTTGGGGCCGTATCAACAAGCTATGCAATAAGAGCGAAGTTTTTTGCTTCTTTTTTTCAAAAAAGAAGCTCTTCCCTACGGATCAACGAAGCGTCGTTCTTCTACGGGCCCGGTATCAGACCCCGGCCGATCACACCAGCGGCGTTGCCGGCGGCACGAACCCGCCATTCACGTGCGCGTCCGGCTGGGGCGCCCCGGCGCTCGCCTGCACCGGCAGCACGCCGCCCCAGATCGGCCATGTCACATCCTCGGGATCGTCCCCCGGCGGCCCGCTCCGCACCTTGGCCGACGCCTCCGTCAACGGCATCCACAGGATCGACGTTGCCTTGAGTTCCTGGGCGTTGACCGGCCGCAGCGCGTCCCAGCGGCCCGGAAACAGCCGGTCCATGAACGCCTTGAGCGAAGCCAGCTTCTCGTCGTCATCGGTGATCAGCCGCGGCGTGCCGAAGCACATCACCGAGCGATAGTTGATGGAGTGATGGAACCCCGAGCGGGCCAGGACGTAACCGTCGAGGATGGTCGCGGTCAGACAGACCTCGCCGCCCGCCGCATTGGCCCGCAGCATCCGGCTGGCGGCGCTGCCATGCCAATACACCGCATCGCCCTCGCGCCAATGCAATGTCGGGATCACCACCGGGCGATCCTTGATGATGTGCCCGACATGACAGGTCGGCGCCGCGTCCAAAATCGCATGGACGCTGTCGCGGTCATAATGCCCGCGCTCGTGCATGCGCCGCAGGCGGGTGAAATCGGTTGGGGCTTTGGTTTCCATGGCGCCGATGATGCGGCGGCATTGGACTATCGGCCAATACCGATCGCACATAAGCGCATCAGACCAATTCTAGCTCGCGAGAACGCCGTGCTGGCGCAGGAACCCCAGCAGCGCCAGCAGCGGCAGGCCCAGGATCGCGGCATGCTCGCCGTCGACCGCATCGAACAACTGCACCCCCGGGCCCTCCAGCCGATAGGCACCGACGCATTGCGTCACATGCATCGCTTCCGCCGCCAGATACCCCTCCAGCAATGTATCCGAGAAGCCGCGCATCGTCAGCCGCGGCCTTGCCACATGATGCCATATCCGCTCGCCGCCACGCAGACACACCACCGCCGTGACCAGCTCATGGCTCCTGCCGCGCAATGCCTGCAAATGGCGCCGCGCCTCATCCACATCCCCCGGCTTGTCGAACCAGACGCCGTCGCACACCAGCAATTGGTCACAGCCGATCACCAGCGCATCGCCCGCCCGCCGTGCCACCCGCTCGGCCTTCAACTCGGCCAGCACGATCGCGGTTTTAAGCGCCGACATCCGCTCCGCCAAGGCTCCGGCCTTGACCGCGGCTTCATCGATCGCGGCGACCTCGATGTCGAACACCAGCCCCGCCGCAGCCAACACCGCGCGGCGGGCGGCGGAGGCGCTGGCCAGGATCATGCGCGGCGTTGCCGCCTGACCGATCACGGTTTCGGCGCCGCCGCGCTCTTGGCCCGACGCGCCTCCCAACTCTCCATGAGTTGCACAACGGTCGCCGCGGTTTCCTCGATGGACCGGCGGGTGACGTCGATCACCGGCCAACCGCGGCGGGTGCACAGCCGTTTAGACCACAACACCTCCGCCTTCACCGCGTCCTGGTCGACATATTCGCCGCTGTCATGGCGCGGCGCCCCGTTGGGATTGCCGCCGATCATGCGCAGGCGATTGCGCCTTATATCGATCAGCACCTCGGCATCGATCGACAGCCCGATCACCGGGCAATGCGGGTTGGCCAGCGCGTCGGGCTCGCCCAGCGCCGGCACCAGCGGCACATTGGCCGCCTTGATGCCGCGATTGGCCAGGTAGAAACAGGTCGGCGTCTTCGAACTGCGGGACACCCCGACCAGGATCACATCCGCCTCGGCAATGCCGCCTTGGGCCTGCCCGTCATCATGCGACAGCACATAATGGATGGCATCGATGCGCCTGAAATAGTCCTGATCCAGCACATACTGGCGGCCCGGACGCGCCGAGGCGGCGGCGCCGAACTCCTCCTGCAGCAGCCCCAGCACCGGGTCGAGCACATGAACCACCTTGATACCGAGCCGCTGGCAGGCCATTTCCAGCTCGGTTCGCATCCCCTTGTCCATCAGCGTGGACAGCACCGGCCCGGGCTCCGCCTCGATCCCGTCGATCACCTTATGGACCTGGAAGCGGGTCCGGATCAGGCTCCATCGGTGATAGATGATGCGGGATTCCTCGAATTGCGCCACCGCCGCGCGGGCCACCGCGTTGAGCGTGTCGCCGGTGGAATCCGAAACCAGATGCAGGTTGATCTTGTCGGTCATCGCATGAGGATAGCGGGGATAAGTGGGCAATGGCAGTCCCGGCAATCATGTCATCCCTGCATGCGGGGATAACCAGCACAAACCCCCCGGCCGGGGATGGAATCGCGGTCCGCCTCATGCAAGCGGGGGCAATGCCCCAAAACCGATCCGCCGCAACGCCTTGCTGCCTGAAAATGATGTGGACAAGTCCATCGGCAACTTCCGCTCTTCGGTGTACCCCGCTATCCACAGCCCCCATCTGCTACCACCACCTCTCCTAAAGATTCTTTTCTGTTAAGAGCAGGGCCGAACAAAGCGAGCGATACCATGGCGAAGCGTCTGCAACAGGTCCTGGCCGGCGAAGCGATCTGGCCCCCGCCGATCTGGCTGATGCGTCAGGCCGGGCGCTATCTGCCCGAATATCGCGCGCTGCGCGCCGAGGCCGGCGGCTTCCTGTCGCTTTGCCTCAACCCCAAGCTCGCCTCCGAAATCACGCTGCAACCGATCAGGCGCTTCGGGATGGACGGGGCGATCCTGTTCAGCGACCTCCCCATCGTCTCCTACGCCCTCGGCCAAGACCTCCATTACGCCGAAGGCGAAGGCCCGATCCTCACCCCGATCCGCGACGCCGCGGGCCTGTCAGCCCTGAGCCTCACCGGCGTCGCCGACGCCGTCGCCCCCGTGCTGGAAACCGTGCAACGCGTCGCGGCAGGCCTCGGCGATGCCACCCTGATCGGCTTCACCGGCGGCCCCTTCACGGTGGCCTGCTACATGGTCGAGGGCCACGGCTCCCGCGAATTCGCCGCCGCCCGTCTCATGGCCTACCGCGACCCCGCCCTCTTCGGCGCCCTGATCGACCTCATCGTCGACGCCAACCTGATCTACCTCCGCGGCCAGGCCGACGCCGGCGCCGAAGCCCTGATGCTGTTCGACAGCTGGGCCGGCATGCTCCCACCCGACGAATTCCGCCGCTGGGTCATCGCCCCCACCGCCCGCATCGCGGCCGCCTTGCGCGAAACCCACCCCCACATCCCCCTGATCGGCTTCCCGCGCCTCGCCGGCATGCTGCTGGGCGAATACGCCATTGCCACCGGCGTCCGGGCCGTCGCCATGGACACCTCGATGGACCCCGCCGCCGCCGCCCGCCTCGTCCCCCCCACCATCGCGCTGCAAGGCAATCTCGACCCCCTCGCCCTCGTCGCAGGCGGTGCGCCGATGGAAACCGCCGCGCGCGCCATCTGCGAAACCCTCCGCGGCCGCCCCCATATCTTCAACCTCGGCCACGGCATCGTCCCGCAAACCCCGCCCGAACACGTCGCCGCATTGCTGGCCGCCGTCCGCGGTGCTTGACGCAACCTCGGCACAGGCCATCTCTCCCGCCATGCGCAAGCCCAAGATCGCCGTCGTCCTGTTCAACCTCGGTGGACCCGACCGGATGGAGTCCGTCCGCCCGTTCCTTCTCAACCTCTTCCGAGACCCGGCCATCCTGCGGGTCCCCTTCTTCGTCCGCCCCATCCTCGCCCGCATCATCGCCCGGGCCCGCGTCAAACCCGCCCAGGACAACTACGCCATCCTCGGCGGCAAATCCCCCTTGCTCGACCTCACCCGCGACCAGGGCACCGCCCTCGAAGCCGCTCTCCCCGAGCTCGACATCCGCGCCTTCATCGCCATGCGCTACTGGCACCCGTTCAGCGAGCAGACCGCCCGCGAGGTGAAGGACTGGGACCCCGACGAAATCGTCCTTCTCCCGCTCTACCCCCACTACTCCACCACCACCACCGGCAGTTCCCTGACCGCCTGGCGCGAAGCCGCCAGCAAGACAGGGCTGATGAAAAAGGTGACCTCGATCTGCTGCTACCACGCCGACCCCCTCTATCTCGCCGCGATGGCCGGCCTGGTCCAACGCAGCTACGACGAGGCCCGCGCCGCACTTGATCCCGCCATTCCGCTGCGCGTCCTGTTCTCCGCCCACGGCCTGCCCGAAATCATCGTCACCAAGGGCGACCCCTACCAGCACCAGATCGAACAAACCGTCGCCGGCACCATCGCGCACCTCACCATCCCCGGCCTGGACTCAGCGATCTGCTACCAGTCCCGCGCCACCCCGCAGAAATGGATCGGCCCTTCCACCGAGGAGGAACTCGAACGCGCCGCCCGCGACAAAACCGCCGTCCTTGTCGTCCCCATTGCCTTCGTCTCCGAACACTCCGAGACCCTGGTCGAACTCGACGTCGAATACCGCGAATTCGCCCACAAGCACGGTGTCCCCGGCTACTTCCGTACCCCGGCGGCGAATTCCGACCCGGCCTTCATCGCCGCCCTTGCCACCCTGGTCCGCCACGCCCTCGCCATCGGCCCCGGCCTTTGCCGCGCCCCCCACGGCATCCCCTGCCCCGCCCAGCACAAGGACTGCCCCCACCGCCTGGCCACCCCGGCATGACCGTGCAGGAGGCTCTCAACGCCCGGCGCGGCGCCGTCGGCATGGTGATCTTCGACTGTGACGGCGTGCTCGTCGACAGCGAACCCCTCGCCAACCGGGTCTGCGCCGCCTGCATCACCGCGGCGGGCTGGCCGATGTCAGGCCACGAGTGCGAACAGCGCTTCGTCGGCCTCAATCTCGAAGCGATGGTTCCTGTCATCGAAGCCAATCTTGGCCGCACGCTGCCCCCGGACTGGGTGCAAAACCTGACCACCACCCTGGTCGAAGTGCTCGGCCGCGAATCCACCCCGATCCCCGGCGCCATCGCTGCCGTGCACGGCGTCTCCGCCCTCGGCCTGCCCTGGCGCGTCGCCTCCAACTCGTCCCACCCGGAAATGAACGCCAAGTTCGCCTGCCTCGGCCTCACCAGCCTCGTGTCCGGCCGCCTGCACTCCTACACCGACGTCGCCCACGGCAAACCCGCCCCCGACCTCTTCCTCGCCGCCGCCGCCGCCCAGGCGATGCCGCCCGCGCGCTGTATCGTGATCGAGGACAGCGTCACCGGGGCCCGCGCCGCCGCCGCCGCCGGCATGTTCTGCCTTGGCTACGCGCCCCACGATGATGGTGCCCGCCTGCGCGCCGAAGGCGCCCACCCGTTCCACGACATGGCCGTCCTTCCCGCCCTTCTCGCCGAGGCGATGCAATGATCACGTCGTTCCTGGCCGACGCCTATCTCTGGATCAAGGCCTTTCACGTCATCGCCATGATCGCCTGGATGGCCGGCATGTTCTATCTGCCCCGCCTCTTCGTCTATCACTGCATGGTCCAGCGCGGTTCCGCCGAAAGCGAACGCCTCAAGGTCATGGAACGCCGCCTGCTCAAGCAGATCATCAACCCCGCCATGATCGCCACCTGGCTCTTCGGCCTCCTCCTCGTCGCCACCCCCGGCGTGATCGACCATTCCAGCCATTGGTTCGAGGTCAAATTCGCCGCCGTCCTGCTCATGAGCGGCTTCCACGGCGCCATGACCGCCTGGCGCCGCGCCTTCATGGAGGATCGCAACGTCAAGCCCGAGCGTTTCTACCGCATCGCCAACGAAGTCCCCACCGTCCTGATGTTCATCATCGTCATCATGGTCATCGTGAAGCCGTTCTGATGCCCCTCACCATCGCGCTGCCCTCCGGCCATACCATCAGCGATGACCCCGCCCGCCTCGACCACGACGCCATCCATGAATTTCTCAGCCATCACAGCTACTGGGCCAAAGGCCGCGCCCGCGACATCACCGAACGCGCCATCGCCCATTCCCTCTGCCTCGGCCTCTACACCCCCGACGGCGCCCAGATCGGCTTCGCCCGCCTGACCACCGACCGCGCCACCAGCGCCCATCTCGCCGATGTCTACATCCTCCCCGCCCACCGCGGCCACGGCCTCGCCAAACACCTCCTGGCCGCCGCCCTTCACCATCCCGACCTGGCAACCGTCACCCGCTGGACCCTGAGCACCGCGGACGCCCATGGTCTCTACGCCAAGCACGGTTTCGGCCCCCACCCCGACATCGCCACCCAGATGTGGCGCCTGCTGCCGTAACCGCCCGCGCAGCCCTGATCAAACACGTGTTGACGCGCCCGCCCGCCATGCCTAGTTTGATCCGGTCGATGGCCCGAGCACGCGCTGTGGGCCGCCACATGTTTCCTCCCTTCCCCCTCCGGGACAGCGCCGCACGCCAGGACCCGCCGATCCCCCCGGGATCGTGCTCTCCAGCACCGGCAACCGAGCACTCCTTCCGCCCCGCTCGAACCTGCCCCATCCCCCCAGCCCGGTCGCCCATGGCCGCCGGCATGTTCGAGGCGACCGCATGCATCTCGCCGATCTCAAGGCAAAAACCCCGGCAGACCTCCTGAGTCTCGCCGAATCCCTCAACATCGAGAACGCCTCCTCGCTCCGCAAGCAGGACATGATGGTGGCCATTCTCAAGGCGTTGGCGGAAAACGAAACCGCCATCTTCGGCGAAGGCACGCTCGAAATCCTCCCCGACGGCTTCGGCTACCTGCGCAGCGCCGACAGCAACTACCTGCCGGGACCGGACGACATCTACATCTCCCCCTCCCAGGTCCGCCGCTTCGCGCTCCGCACCGGTGACACCGTCGAAGGCCAGATCCGCGCCCCGCGCGACGGCGAACGCTACTTCGCCATGTTCAAAGTCAACACCATCAACTTTGAACCGCCCGACGCCGTCAAACACCGCATCAACTTCGACAACCTCACCCCCCTCTACCCCGAACGCCGCCTCAAGATGGAAATGGAGAACTTCCAGTCCGTCGCCAAAGGCCCCGGCAAAGACCTCACCCCCCGCGTCATCGACCTCATTGCCCCCATCGGCATGGGCCAGCGCGCCCTCATCGTGGCCCCCCCGCGCACCGGCAAAACCGTGATGCTGCAAAACATCGCGACCGCCATCAGCCAGAACCACCCCGAAGTCTTCCTCATGGTCCTGCTCATCGACGAGCGCCCCGAGGAAGTCACCGACATGTCGCGCACCGTCAAAGGCGAAGTCGTCGCCTCCACCTTCGACGAACCCGCCACCCGTCACGTCCAGGTCACCGAAATGGTGCTCGAAAAAGCCAAGCGCCTGGTCGAACACAAGCGCGATGTCGTCATCCTGCTCGACTCCATCACCCGCCTCGCCCGCGCCTACAACACCGTCGTCCCCTCGTCCGGCAAAGTCCTCACCGGCGGCGTCGACGCCAACGCCCTCCAACGCCCCAAGCGCTTCTTCGGCGCCGCCCGCAACATCGAGGAAGGCGGCAGCCTCACCATCATCGCCACCGCCCTGATCGACACCGGCAGCCGCATGGACGAAGTGATCTTCGAAGAGTTCAAAGGCACCGGCAACAGCGAAATCATCCTCGACCGCAAGCTGTCCGACAAACGCACCTTCCCCGCCATCGACATCACCAAGTCCGGCACCCGCAAAGAAGAACTCCTCGTCGACCGCGGCACCCTGTCCAAAATGTGGGTCCTCCGCCGCATCCTCAACCCAATGGGCCCCATGGACTCGATGGACTTCCTGCTCGACAAACTCAAATACTCGAAAACCAACCAGGACTTCTTCGACGCCATGAATACTTAACGGACGTTTTCGTCCGGCGAGGCAAGCGACAGCTTTTCGCCTTCGAACCGCGAAAGCGCTCCCCTTCTTCTCGGCAAACAAGCCCTTGCTTCTTCCACGACAGGAGGAAGCAAGGGCTTCCTTTTTGAAAAAAAAGCAGAAAACCCTACCCCTTCTCCACCCCCCAAAACACCGGCATCATCCCCGCGAGCGGCGTCGAAATCTTCTTCGACCACGCCGCCGGCGGCAAATACTGCCCCAACGGAATCACCGTCACCAACTCCAAAGCCCGCGCCTGAATCTCCGCACACAAAGCCTTCTGCTTCCCCGCATCCGTCTCATCCAGCCACGCCTCCCGCAACGCCTCCAGCTTCGCATCGCTCGGCCACCCGAACCACGCCTTCGCCCCATTCCCCCTTACCCCGCTCGGCAACAACGGATCGACATACTCCGCCGCCGGATTCCCCGCCGGAAACATCGACCACCCCCCCTTGTCCAACGCCGCATGGCTCGTCCGCCGCTCCACCACCGTCCCCCAATCCGTCGAAACCTCGTCCACGTTCAGCCCGATCTCCCGGAACGCGTGCGCCACCACCCCGATCATCGCATTGTAGAAAACCTGGTCCGTCGGATGGAACAACACCACCCGCTCCCCCCGATACCCCGCCGCCGCCAACATCGCCTTGATCTCCGGCACACTCTTCCGCCGCCGCACCAACTCCATCCCCGCCTCGTTCTCCCCGACTGACCCCGGGACGAACAACCCCACCGGCGCATTATACAGGCTCCGATCCTCCCCCATCGTCGCCGTCATCACCTCAACCTGGTCAATCGCCGCCAACATCGCCTGCCGCACCCCCAGCACAGACGTCGGCCCCTGCTCCCAGTTCGGCCGCAACACCCCATAATACCCCGTCCGATCCAGCACCCCCACCGTCACCCCCGGCGTCTTGCGCAACATCGGCAACAAATCCGGCAACGGCGTCTCCACCCAATCCACCTCCCCCGTCCGCAACGCGCTCGCCGCCGTCGCCGCATCCGGGATCACATGCCACTCCACCCGATCCACCAGCGCCCGCAGCCCCCCCGAGCTGAAATTCATCGCCCCCTCCCGCGGCACATATTTCTCATTCCGCGTAAACACCGCCCGACTGCCCGAAACATACTCCCGCGCCTCGTACCGGAACGGCCCACTCCCCACCACCTCCGTCACCGCCTTGAACGGATCCGTCTTCGCCAACCGCTCCGGCATCATCACCGGCGTCGGCTGCGTCTTCGACAACACCGCCGGCAAACTCGCGAACGGCTTCCGGAACCGAAACACAAACCGCCGATCGTCCAACACCTCCAGCACATCCAGCCGCTCCGAAATCGTCTGCCCCGCCCCGTCCCGCTTCATCCACCGGTTCAACGAAGCCACACAATCCCGCGCCAGCACCGGCTCCCCATCATGGAACCGCAACCCGTCGCGCAACGTCAGCGTCCACCGCTTCGCCCCATCCTCCACCAAAGCCCCCGCCACCATCTGCGGCCGCGGCTCCAACCCCTCCGTCCGCCCATACAACGTCTCAAACACCATCGCCGCCGCATTCCGCGTCACCGTCGCCGTCGTCCAAACCGCATCCATCGTCACCAGATTGCCCTGCGGCACAAACACCAACGGCGAAGCCCCCCGAACAATCCCCGGCCGAGCCAACACCGCCCCCGAAACCGCCCCCAACAATGCCCGACGCTTCATCCCAAACCCTCCCAAATCGGCCCTTGAACGAGCCCTTCCCCCCACCCTAGCAGAACCCCACCCCCCCAACTCAAGCCAAGCGGCAGCGCTTCTTTTTTGAAAAAAAGAAGCAAAAAACTTTCACCCATAAGCCCCCGAACACCCCGCCATCCCCTCCCGCTGGCGCGACC
>CAIYSR010000075.1 GCA_903928895.1 uncultured Rhodospirillales bacterium
CTAGAACCGCCCCCGCACCCCCGCCAGCACCGACGGCCCCGGCGTCTGGAACCCGTTCGCCGGCTCGAAATGCGATCCCCCGAGATTCCGCCCGCTGGCAAACAGGCTCACCCGCTCCGACAGCGCATAGCTCGCCGCCAGATTGAACAGCGCCCCCGGATGCGCCCGCCCGATCCCCGCCGGCAGCCCATTGTCATCGCTCAGATAATCCTGGAACGAACTCGTATAGATCACCTCCGGCGCCACCATCACCCCCTCCGCCGGCACGATCCGCGCCGAAACGCTCGCCTGGTCCCGCGGCCGCCGCAGCAACGCCTGCCCGCTGGCCACGTCGCGCGTCTGCGTCCGCGTATAGGCCACCGTCGCCTCCAGCCACCCCGCCGGCCGCACCGTCACCGCCGTCTCCACCCCCTCGCTGCGCGCCCGCGCCACATTGCGCGACGTCGCGGACGTATAATCCGGCGCATACACGATCTGGATCAGGTTGCGGATCCGGTTGTTGAAATACGTCACATCCGCCGTCCCCAGCCCCGCCAGGTCCACCGACACGCCAAGCTCGTAGCCCGTCGAACGTTCCGGTTTCAGCAACGGATTGCCGACATACCCCCCGCTGTCCACCCCGAACAGATCGTACAGCGACGGCGCCCGGAACGCCGTCCCATACGCCCCCTTCAGCCGCGCCCCCACCTCCGCCAGCGCATAAACCCCGCCGACCCGCCACGTCGCCGCACTGCCCCCGAACCGCCCATCCTCCGCACCGACATCCCCGGTCAACGTCAGCCGCCGCCACAACGTGCTCTGCACCCCCGCGTGCCCCGCATCGCGGGCCCCACTCGCCCGGATGCTGCTCTGATAGCCATAGCCGCCATAATTCGCATCGATCGCCGCCCGCGCCGCGTCCTCGGTATGCGCCACCCCGAACACCAGCGCCGTCCCGCCGGCCGGCCCGGCATCGTCGAGATGCACCGTGTTGTCCCAGCGCAGCTCGGTCCGCCGCCCGTGATAGCGCGAATCCGAAGCCGTCTGATTCGGATCCAGCGCCTCCAGCGGCTCCTTGTAGCGCCGGTCGCTCTGCTGCCGCGCCAGCGACAATGTCGTCTCCCACGCCCCGTCGAACATCTGATGGGTCACCCCCAGCCGCCCGCTCACACTCTCGTCCGCCCCACGATAGGACGCCGCATCGTAGCCGAACCCGTCGAGCCGAAACCCCGCCCGCCGCCCGCGCAGAAACGCCGTCACCTCCGTGTCCTCGCTCAGCTCCACCCCGAGATTGAGCGTCGCGCCGCGCGCATTGTACGGATTGCGCGCTCCCCGATAAACGCCGCTCATCCGCTTCGGCGTGGTATCGAACCCGGCCTCGTCCCGCGCCTCCGCCGCCAGCGCGTAATGGAACCGCCCGGTCGATCCCGCCACATTCGCCCCGATCCGCCCCTGCGCCGGCAACCCGGCCCCCACCTCGACACTGCCGGACGGCGCGCCCTGCCCCCGCCGCGTGATCAGATTGACCACGCCCCCGATCGCGCCCGAGCCGTACAGGCTCGACATCGGCCCCCGCACCACCTCGATCCGCTCGACATCGGCCAGCGAATCGACGCCGAAATTATAGAGCCCCCCCGGATCCGACGGATCATTCACCGCCATCCCGTCGCGCAGCACCAGCACGTGGTTGGAATTGGTGCCGCGGATGAACAGGCTGGCATTGCCGCCATTCCCGCCCGACCCCACCAGCCGCAGCCCCGGCACCGCGGCCAGCGCCTCGGACAGCATGGTAAAGCCGCGCGCCTCGATCGCGGCCCGGTCGATCACCGTCACCCCGGCCGGAACCTGTTCGATCACCGTGGGAATGCGCGTGGCCGTCACCACCACATCAGGCGCAGGCCCGGATTGGCCAAGGGCGACGACGGGAAACAAAGCGGCAGCGAATATCATGCGACGCATGCGGACCTCCAGGCGACGGCGGGCGCAACGCCCCCCGAATGGCAAAACGATTGCCGCCTGCGGGTCTTTCTCCCGTTGCGCCGGTGCACCTCGCCCGTCGCGCGCGAACACTCTCGATGCCGGCCGGTCTCCTGGCTCGCGTGGCTCGGGCACCGCGTCGGTCCCGTCATCGCCGCCCGCCTTCTCGATCCCGGTCGGATCAATGGCGCCAGGGCGGCGATTTTCCACGCCCACAGTTGCGAGGGCAGCCACGGTAACCGCTTGGCCCCCAAAGGCCGCCCGGCGCCGCGTTCCCGTTTCAGCCCTTTCGGGCCACCGTCATCTGCGGCTAGCGTAGCGCGGCGACGCGACGAGGGGAAGCTTGCGCTCAGATATCGAGCTTGTAGCCGCCCATGTTCAGCCGGTAGCCGGGCTGGTGCAGCGGCGCCCTGGCGTAGCCGAATCGGTCCATGAAGGCGCCGCACTCGGCCTCGATCGTGGCCGGCTGGCCAGTCAGCAGGCGGCGCTTCCAGCGGCCGATTTCGCCGTCGCGGCCGGCATGATGCTTGTGCCACTGGGTCGCCGGATCGTACCAGTCGCCCGACACCGGGTCATGCTTGGCGGCAGGTTCGTCCGGCAGCCGGGCGATGAAGCGGTCGACCACCTCGCGCCGGTGGGCCGCGAAAATCGCCGCCGCCGCGCCCGGCGTGAGCGGAATTTCGAGATGTTCGGCGATGCGCAGCACGGTCTCCGGCGTCTCGGCGAAGCGATCCTCGAAGCGCAGCACGAGCGCGCCGGCAGCCTTGTCCAGCAGCCGCTGCGCGAAGCGCGCCGATTTGGCGATCGTCTGCCCGGCCATCTCGAAGCCGTAGTGCTGGAACTGCATCAGCGAGGTCACGCAGTCCCGCGGGTCGCGCACGGTGATGACGATGCGCGGGCTCTGCGCCAGCAGCAGCCGGGCGGCATCGGCGGGAAGATCATGGGTCTTGACCACATGCAGCGCCGCCGCGTCATCGATCCCGGCGAGATCGCCGATATGGTTGGCGAAGCGGCTGGTCCGGGTCCGGTCGGGAAATCCAACGGCCGCGACCGCGCGCAGGATGTTGTAGGCCCAGGTCGAACCCGAGGCATAGACACCCGCGCACCAGAACACCGCCATCGGATCAGCGCCTTCCGCCTAGCGGCCTTGCCACACCGGCTTGCGCTTCTCCATGAAGGCGGTGCGGCCTTCGCGGTAGTCGGCACTGTCGAAGCAGCCGAGCACGGCAGCGTTGATCGCCGCCATGTCGCGGGCGCTTTCGTCCTGCAGCGTGCCGTTGACCGCCATCTTCATCGCCCGCGTCGACAGCGGCGCGTTGTCGGCGATGCTGCGGGCGATCTTGTAGACGGTCTCGTTGAGGTCCTCGTCCTCGACCACCTGGTTGACGAGCCCGATCCGCTGCGCCTCGGCCGCCTCGATGCGCTCGCCGGTGAACAGCAGCGTCCGCGCATGCGCCTGTCCCACCAGCGAAACCAGCCGCTTCACCATGTCGAACCCGTAGGCGATGCCGAGCTTGGCCGCCGGGATGCCGAAGGCGCTGTCGACCGCGGCGATGCGCAAATCCGCCTGCATCGCAATGCCGAGCCCGCCGCCGAGGCAGAAGCCGCGGATGCGGGCGATCACCGGCTTGGGGAAGGCGGCCAGCCGGGCGCGGCCGGCCGAGGTCAGCCGGTCATATTCGAGCTGGGCGTTGCCATCGGCGCGCTGCTGCTCGAACTGGCTGATATCGGCGCCCGACACGAACGCCTTGTGGCCGGCGCCGGTCATCACCACCACGCGGACGGCGTTATCGCCCTCCATCGCGTCCAGGATGTCGGTCAGCCCGTGCCACATGTTGACCGACATGGCGTTGCGTTTCTCGGGCTGGTTGAAGGTGATGAGGCCGATGCCGTCCTCGATTTCGGACAGCATTTTTCCGTCGGCATAGCTCTTCATGATACGGCGCCCTTGGCTCGCATGGTTGCAATCTCGGCGTCGCTATAGCCCACCTCGCGCAACACCGCATCGGTGTCCGCCCCGGCATCGCGCGTGGCGATGCGGATGTCGCGCCGATGCCCGGAGATGTTGATCGCCGAGGCCACCACCGGCTTGGTCCCCAGCCGTGGATGCGCCATCGGCACCGCCATGCCGAGATGCTGGACCTGCGGATCCGCGAACACCTTGTCGATCGTGTTGATCGGTCCGCACGGAATCCCCGCACCCTCGAACAATGCGATCCAGTGTTCCGACGGCATCGTTCGCGTCACCGCGCCGATCGCGGCGTTGACCGCCTGGCGATCCTTCGAGCGCCCCTTCTGCGTGGTCCAGCCGTCGCGCGTCATCCACTCCGGATGCCCGATGGTTTCGGTCAGGCGTTCCCACAGCCGGCCCGAGGAGGCGGCGATGTTGATGTGCCCGTCGGCGGTCGGGAAGACGCCGGTGGGGATGCCGGTGGGATGGTCGTTGCCGGCCTGCCCCGCCACATCGCCATCCATCAGCCAGCGCGAGCCCTGGAAATCCAGCATGAACACCTGCGCTTCGAGCAGGCTCGTCGTCACCCAGCGCCCCACGCCGGTGCCGACCCGCTCGAACAGCGCCATCATGATGCCGAGCGCCAGCAGGTTGCCCGCCGTCAGATCGTCGATCGGGATCCCCACCCGCATCGGTCCGCGCCCGGGTTCGCCGGTGATCGACATCAGCCCGCCGAGCCCCTGCGCGATCTGGTCGACCCCGGCGCGCGGCCCGTACGGCCCGTCCTGGCCGAAGCCGCTGATCGAGCCATAGACGATGCCGGGATTCACCACCCGCAGGCTCTCGTAATCCACCTTCAGCCGATGCTTCACATTGGCCCGCATGTTCTCGACCACGACATCCGCCGTCGCCACCAGCCGCATGAATGCCGCATGGCCTTCGGGCGATTTCAGATCGAGGCAGATCGCGCGCTTGTTGCGATGCAGGTTCTGGAAGTCGGACCCGTCGCGGTTCCCGGTCACTCCCTCGGCATCGCTCGGCGGCGGCTCGATGCGGATCACCTGCGCCCCCCAATCCGCCAGATGGCGCACGCAGGTCGGGCCGGCCCGGGCCAGCGTGAGGTCGAGCACGGTGATTTTCGCCAGCGGCAACGGGGCCGTCTCTTCGGCGCGCGGATCGGGCATCGGTTTCCTCCGGATTCAACCGGGATGATCCGCCGAACCGCCCTCCGGCTCAAGACCCATGCCGAACCGCCGATACGCTGCCCCGAGCCCGATCAACACCAGCCCCAGCCCGAGGAACGATACCACCCGCCACAATCCGGCGAGTCCCGCCATGTCGAACAGGAACACCTTGGCCGACACCAGCGCCACGATCGCCAGCCCCGCCAGCCGCATCCCGCGGTCGCGCAGCCATACGCCGGCCGCGAGCAGGCCGAGCCCATAGACCAGCCAGGCCCCGGACCAGCTCCACAGCTCCGCATCCGCGACCTCGGCCGCCGCCATCGCCGTCGGGTGGAACAGCCAGCGCACCTGCAAGCCGATCCAGACAAACCCCGCCGCCAGGGCATAGAGCCGCATCGCCATCGCGACCTGTCCCGTCATCCCCCGCGCCATCCAGGCCGCGATCGCGCCGGGCAGCAGATACCCGCACAGCAGCGACCCCACGCCGGCCTCGGCATCGGTCACCGCCGGATTTGCCAGCAGCAGCACGCCGCCGCCGAGCAGCGCCAGCCCGCCAAGGATGCGCCAGGCGATCCCGAGCACGGCCCGCTCCGTCCGCTCGGCCGCCACCCGATAGGCCCAGGCCTGCACCGCCAGCCCCAGCACATCGATCGCCGCCTCGGCGAACCGCCCCTGGTCCCGCAGTGCCCCGCCGGTGACCGCATGGCGGATCTCCAGCACCACGAAACTCGCCGCCAGCAGAATGGCGCCCGATTCCAGAATCCGCACCAGCAGGTCGTCCCGCCCGCGGCTGAACATCACCGCCGCCACCGCGAACGCCGCCGCCGGAACCGCATAGGCCGCGACCAGCCCGTTCAGCACCGGCCACAGGCCGAACCCGTAGCCCAGCACATGCCAGTTCAGCATCAGCCGCGCCAGCACCAGCCCCGCCACCGCCAGCGCCACCGGCCGCAACGCCGGCAGCCCGGCCTGATCCTCAACCCAGGCCAGTCCGGGCAGCATCAGCGCGAAGGCGAGCGTCAGCCAATGGTCGTGCAGCAGGAAGCATCCCCCCAGCACGAGCGCCGCCACCGCGCCGGCGGCATGTACCCCCGCGACCTGCCGCCCAGCAGCCAGCCACCCAGCACCCCGCAGCGCCGCCGCCGCCGTCCCGGTCAGCCCCGCCGCCAGCGCCAGTGCCAGGGCGGCCCAGCCGAGATCCGGCCACAGCCCCCCGACCTGCGCATAAACCACCACCAGCACCAGCACCGGCACCGAAGCCGGCAAGGCCGACCAGGTCAGCGGCCAGCGCCGCCGCCGCTCGAACCACAGCCCGCAGCCGGCGTGAAACGCCGCGAACCCGGCGGCCCACAGCAGCAACGGCTGCAACGCGCCGGGCGCCCAGACGCCCGGGAAAATCGCCTGCACCCGGCCCTCGATGCGGATCACCTCGTCCGTCGGTCCCCAGGCCGGCAACGCCCAGCCGAGCAAGACCAGCAATCCGCCGGACGCGGCAAGCCACGGCAGCCGCTCCAGCCGCGGCTCGCGCGCCGCCTTGGCCACCGCCAGCCCGCTCAGCGCGAACACCGCCGCCCGCGTCTCCCACCCCGGATGCGCCGAGGCCAGCACCAGCCCCGCCACCATGAGCGCCCCGGGCGGCACCCAGGCGAGCCACCGCCCGGTCTCATGGTCCAGCGCCGCCCCCGGCAGCAGCCAGATGTTCAGCGCCGAGCCCAGCACCACGAACCCGGCCGGCGCCCACATCTCGCCGACGCCCCATCCGGCGACGACCACCAGCCACGCCGCGCCGCAAGCGGTGGCCGCCCAGCCCAGCCAGATCCAGGCGGTCTGCCGCACCACCGCCCAGGACGCGGCCGTCACCACCAGCAGATAGGCGAACAGGCCGGGCAGCGACGGCGCCTCGCTGTCCACCAGCGCCGGCGTCAGATACGCACAGGCCACGCCGACCGCGGCGGTGAGCGGCCCGAACCGCAGCGCCGCCGCCAGCCCCGCCAGTGCCGCCGCCGCCATCAGGGCGAAACCCACCCCGGGCGGGACCAGGGCGTAGAACACCCCCACCCCGTAGGCCGCCCCGAACAGCACGGCGACCCCGCCCGCCGCCAACCCGGCCGGCGCCTGGTCCACGCCGAACGGCCCCGCCAGCGCCGGCGCGGGATGCCGCAGCAGCCACTCCGCCGCCACCAGCAGCGCCCCACCGAGCATGAATCCGGCGACACAGCGCACCGTCGGCCCGAGCCAGCCCTGCTCCATCGCATAGCGGACCAGGAACACCCCGGCCAACATCAACGCCACCGAGCCGACCCACACGCCCCAGCGCTGGGTCAGCAGGGTTTCAAGATCAACCCGCGGCGGCGGCGCGGCGGATCGTTCCGCCTCGGGCGCTTCCGCAGCGACCTCCACCGGCGCCGGCTCCACCTCCGGCATGGGTGCTGCCGGCATGGTTGTCGCTGGCACCGGCGCATCCGGCACGGCCGCAGCCGCCCCGCGCGCCTCCAGCAGCCGCCCCAGTTCGATCTGCCGCCGCACCAGCACATCCACCGACCCGCGCAGCGCCGCGGTCTCGCGCAGCGCCCGCCCGGCGCGAACATGGCCGATCACGCCCAGCACCCAGCCGAGCAGGCCGATCCCCGCCAGACCCACCCATGCCATCACCTCGCTCATGTACGGCAACGCCCGCTACCCCGAACAGGCAGCGGGCGTTCCCCGACGCAGACCATCCGGCGCCAACCGGACCGCAAGGTTCAAAGATGGGTGATGTTGCCGCCGACCAGCGGGACGCTGCCGAGCAGTTCGATCTTCATATTGGCCGCCCCGAGACTCTCCGACGCCGTGCTGCTGTTGACGTAGACGAAGGTGTTGCCGCCGCTCGACGCCCAGCCCACCGAGCGCGCCGCCAGCGTGGTCGAGGCCGCGCCGGTCACGCTCAGCCGCACGCCAAGCCCGGTCAGATCGATCAGGTCGGTGGCGGAGAAATTGGTGATCACATCCATCGCCGTGGCCGTCGAATCGCCGGTCGCGCCATAGAGATAGGTGTTGACCCCGGCGCCGCCGGTCAGCCGGTTGGCTCCGGCGCCGCCATCGATCCAGACATTGCCGGTCATGCCGGCCGCACTGATGCTGTCCGCACCTGCCAGCCCGTAGACGAAGGTCGGTGTCGCCGCGCCCAGCGCCCCGGTCAGCGTCGCCACCGAGACGGTATCCGCCGCGCTGCCGCCGACGATCACATCGAGCGCGCTCGCCGGCCCGGACTTGCCCGAGGTGACATCCTTCGGCGTCACCGTCAGCGCATAGAGCCGGCCGCCCGCGGCGCCGGCCACGCCGGCCGACCCGGCGGCCAGCGTGGCCACGCTCGAAGCCGTGTTCAGCGTGAAGGCCCCGGCCCCGGTGCCGCCGAGGGCATAGCTATAGGTATCCCCGGCCGCCCCGCCGACCTGGCGGAAGGTCGCCAGCGACGCCCGCCCCGACAAGCCGGAGCTGCCTTGCGCGCCATTGAGCGAGGCGGTCGCGGCCGCCATGGTCACCCCTGTGGGCGTCGAGGTCGAGGGGGGCGGCGTCGGGACGCTTTGCCCCACCCGGTTCCAGCCGACCACGTCAAGCGTGGTGAGATCGGCGTTGGAGAAGGTCTCGACCGCGCCGGGCGTGCCGAAGGCATCAGCGGCGTCGTTGACCATCGAGGAGGCCCAGTCCCCGGCGTCGCCACCGCCGACCGTGTTGAAGGTGCCGAGATTGGTGGTGCCGTTGTCGACCGAGAAGTAGCCGCCGGCCGAGGCGGTGAAGGTCCGCGCCGCCGGGGCGCTGAAATGGAACAGGTCGAGCGCGACATAGCTGTTGGTATAGGTGCCGATGGTCCCGCCGGTCAGCAGCATCCGCCCCATCGCCTCGGACATCTCGTGCAGCGCGGTGGCGTTGAAATCATACGTCCCCGCGGTGACGCCCGTGGTCGGGTCATAGGTGAAGCCATAGGCGTTGGAGAAGCCGATATTGGCGTCCGTGCCGGTGCCGCTGGCGAGCCCGAGCGCCTTGGCTTCGGCGGTGGTCAACCAGTAGTTGCCGGCAACCGGGCTCGCCCCGGGCAGCGACGCCACCGCGCTCGTATCCGACGCCGAAGTCGCGTCCTTCTTCAGCGCCCCCTGCAGCGAACTGTAGCTCGTCGAGCTCAGGTAGGTCTGCGTCGAGGCGAGCGCACCGCTGCCGAGCGCGGAGCCGCCGACCTCGCCGTAGCCGATGTTCAGGCTCATCGTCACCGCATCGGAGAACTGGCCGGCGAGGTAGGTCGCGGCCTTGATCACCGCGGTGGTGAAGGCGCTCGGTGCCCCGCCGACGCTGGTGTCCCAGTTCAGCACAATCGAGAACCCGGTGCCGACGCTCACCGTGGTCGGCGTGGGCGCCGCCGTGGTGACCACCGTCGCAGCGCCGCCCCCGCCATGCAGGCGCGCATTGCTGGTCACGGAATCCGCCGCCGCCGCATCGGAGAGCGACGGGTCGTACAGCTCCGGCACGAAGCCGGGCAGCCCGAGCGTCGGCGCGCCCAGCTGGTCGCCGATCGAGCCGTCCTGTCCGAGGCCGGGAGTCTTGAAAAGGGTCTTGAGATCAATCGGCATGGGGCAATCCTGCGATCATGGGGTCGGCTTGCATGTTGCCTCTATGCAGCATGAAACGGCGGTAAAGTCACGCCAAACCGGTCCGGATCACCAAAAAGCGACATGGCAAGAGTGCCCAATGCGGCGTATTCACGGGGAATTGAAACCGCCGCCGCCCGCCGCGCATGCCAGCCGCCGCAACGCGCCATTTGCGCCCCGCCCCCGCCCTTGCTACATCGCCGCCCACGCCGGCACCCCTGGAGGCCGGCGTTTATGTTCAGGAGCGAACCATGGCCAACTTCACGACTATCGAGGCCGAGGCGCGCGAGCGTGCAGGTAAGGGGGCAGCACGTGCGACTCGGCGGCAGGGCAAGGTGCCCGCCGTTATCTACGGTGCCAAGCAGACACCGACCCTCATCGCGCTCGACCCCCGCGCGGTGCTGCGGGAAATCCATCACAGCGGCTGGCGTTCGCGCCTCTACGAGGTCAAGGTCGGCGGCGAGCAGATCCGCGCCCTGATCCGCGATGTGCAGTTCCACAAGGTCACCGACCAGCCGGAACATGTCGACTTCCAGCGCCTCGCCCCCGGCGAGCGCATTCGCGTCGCGGTCGCGGTGGTGTTCCACAACGAGGCCGTCTCGGTCGGCCTCAAGCGCGGCGGCGTGCTGAACGTCGTGCGCCACGCCGTCGAATGCCTGTGCGATCCGGACCATGTCCCCGCCCATTTCGACGCCGATCTCGGCGCGCTCGACATCAACGACAACGTGCGCTGGTCCAACCTCACCGGCACCGAGGGCATCCGCCCGACCATCGGCGACCGCGACTTCGTGATCGCGACCATCGCGCCGCCGACCAAGTCGCAGGAGGCTCCGGCCGCCGATGCTGCCGCCGCGGCCCCCGCCAAGGCTGCCGCCGGCAAGGGCGCGCCCGCCAAGGCGGCCCCGGCCAAGGCCGCCGCGCCGAAAGCCGCCGCGCCGAAGAAGAAGTAGGCCCCTCCCGGGAGCGGCAACGCCCCCGGAGTGGTTGTCCGCGGAAAGGGGTCCGGAGGGTATCTTCCGGACCCCGTTTCACTGGAGTGTGCCATGCTGCTATGGGTCGGACTTGGCAATCCCGAGCCGCAAATGGCCCGGCAGCGCCACAATATCGGCTTCATGGCGCTCGACGTCATCGCCCAGACCCACCGCTTCACCCCGTGGCGCCCCCGCTTCAAGGGCCTGGTCGCCGAGGGCACCATCGGCGGCGAGAAGATCATCGGCCTCAAGCCGCTCACTTACATGAACGACAGCGGCGCCTCGGTGCAGGCCGCCGCTGCGTTCTACAAGCTCGCGCCCGAGACCATCACCGCCTTCCATGACGAGCTCGACCTCGTTCCCGGCAAGGTCCGGGTCAAACGCGGCGGCGGCGCGGCGGGCCACAACGGGCTGCGCAGCATGGACCGCCATCTCGGCACGCCGGACTACTGGCGGGTGCGGCTCGGCATCGGCCATCCCGGCGACAAGGCCCGCGTCCACGGCCATGTGCTGGGCGATTTCGCCAAGGTCGACCGCGACTGGCTCATCGCCCTGCTCGACGCGGTGGCCGACGCGGCGCCGCTGCTCGCGGGCGGCAAGCCCGAGGATTTCATGACGCGCATCGCGTTGCTCACGCAGGAGACGAAGTAGATGGGTTTCAATTGCGGCATCGTCGGCCTGCCCAATGTCGGCAAGTCGACCCTTTTCAACGCCCTGACCGCGACCGTGGCCGCGCAGGCCGCGAACTACCCGTTCTGCACGATCGAGCCCAATGTCGGGCGCGTCGCGGTGCCGGACCCGCGGTTGGACATGCTGACAAAAATCGGCAAGAGCCAGAAAACCGTCCCGACCAGCCTTGAATTCGTCGACATCGCCGGGCTCGTCCGCGGCGCCTCAAAGGGCGAAGGCCTCGGCAACCAGTTCCTCGCCAATATCCGCGAGGTCGACGCCATCATCCACGTGCTGCGATGCTTCGAGGACTCCGACGTCACCCATGTCGAAGGCAGCGTCGACCCGATCCGCGACGCCGAGACGGTCGAGACCGAGCTCATGCTGAGCGACCTCGACAGCCTCGAAAAACGCCTCTACGCCGCTCAGAAAAAGGCTCGCGGCGGCGACAAGGAAAACATCCAACTCGTCGCCCTGATGGAACCCATCGTCGCCGCCCTGACCGAAGGCCGCCCCGCCCGCACCGCCATCGCGCCGGAGAATTTCGAGGCCGCCAAGCGCCTCCAGCTGCTCACCAGCAAGCCCGTGCTCTATGTCTGCAATGTCGAGGAATCCGCCGCCGCCACCGGCAACGCATTCTCCGCACGGGTCGCCGAACGCGCCCGCGCCGAGGGTGCCAGCCACGTCATCGTCTCCGCCGCCATCGAGGCCGAGGTCGCCCAGCTCGGCCCCGAGGACCGTGCCGAATTCCTCGAAGGCCTCGGCCTGCACGACAGCGGGCTCGATCGCGTCATCCGCGCCGGCTACGGCCTGCTCGGCCTCGTCACCTACTTCACCTGCGGCCCCAAGGAAGCCCGCGCCTGGACCATCGTCAAAGGCACCAAGGCGCCGCAGGCCGCCGCCGTGATCCACAACGATTTCGAGCGCGGCTTCATCGCCTGTGAAACCATCCCCTATGACGACTACATCGCCTGCAAAGGCGACGTCGGTGCCAAGGAAGCCGGCAAGATGCGGGTCGAAGGCAAGGAATACGTGGTCAAGGACGGCGACGTGCTGCTGTTCCGCTTCAACGTCTAGTTATACGGCATAACGATCGCAGCGCGGCGTCCGGTCACGCCACCCATTTGCGTACCGTCCGCTGCAAGTCCCGCTCCACCGCCGGCGGCACGGTGCCGAACCGGCGGCGCACCTCGTCGCGCCAGTCGGCGAGATCGGCCACCCCGCTCGGATTGTCCCGCAACAACTCGCGCTTGAGGAACGGGAAGCCGGCCTGCACCAATTGCCGCCACAAATCGGACGTCGGGTTCATCGCCGTGCGCGTCGCCACGCTGTGGCGGATGCGGTGGGCGTGGATGCGCCGCATCGTCAGCATCGGCTCCATGTTCTCCGGCGCCTCTTTCGTCGGCAGCATCAGATAGCCCGGATTCACCGTATCGATTAGGTCGTGGTAGCGCCACAGCGCGGCGAGTTCGAAGCCGCCTTGCACCAGGGCCTGGCTCAGCCCGATCTCGTAACGCAGCACCACCCAGAGCTTGGATTTCACCGGCCGCACGGTCTGCCAGAAGCCCCGCCACGCCTTGCTTTCCAACACCTTGCGGCTGACCGCGACGAAATAGGACTGCACATGGTAGCGCTGCTGCCAGCTATCGGTCGCGCCCCAGACATCGGCGGCGCTGAAGTCGATCCGCGCCAGATGCGGCGCCAGCGGTCCCAGCGGGCCGTACAGGCTGTCATTGGCCAGCACCAGCGACTCGGTATTGGCCCGGGGCAGACCCAGCACTTCGATCCCCTCGCGCATGGCGCCGAAATCGTAGCCGATGTTGCGCCGCACCAGCACCCCGGCGCACAGCGGTTGCAGCGCCGCCAGCGCCTCGGGCCGCAGCCGGCCCGAATTGGTGACGAACACAACGGAGCATCCGGCCTCGGCGAGCGCGCGCACATAATGCAGCGTGTGCGCCCCCACCGCGCCGCGACGGTCGAAATGGATGAAGATCGCCACCCGCGGCCCGAGCGGGATCTCGCCCTCCGGCCAGGCCGCCACGAGCTGCCGCGGACTGCGCAGGAAACTCAGGGCGAAATCCACATAGGCATACAGCCGGGCGATCACGGCCCGCGCCAGCCGCCCCAGCATCCCGAACAGCCGGCCGATGAACGCGCGCGCCTCCATGATCCCCACCTTGTCCCGGTTCAGCCGCCCGAATGCAGCACGGAGGCCGGCAGCGCAAGCTCCGGCACCCGCGCCAGCAATTCCCGGTTCAGCTCCGCCCGCCGCGCCCAGAGCGAACGATACCAGGCCTCCCGCTCCTCCACCTGATAGGCCAGCATGCGATGGCCCGTCACATATTGGCGCGCCGCATCGGCCAGCCCGCGGGCGAAATCCGGGTTCGCGATCATCCGCACCAGGCGCTGCTGCAACTCTTGCGCGTCGCGGAACAGCAGCCCGGTCCGTCCGTCCTCGATCACCTCGCCATAGACCGTCGGGCTCGCCAGCGCCGCCACCCGGAACGACGCCGCCTCGATGAACTTGAGGTCGGACTTGCAGCGATTGAACGGCGTATCGGCGAGCGGCATGAAGCAGATCTCGCTCGTCGCCAGCAGCTCCTGATAGGTCTCGTAGTCGCACAGCGGGGTGAAGCTCTTGTGCGGGGTCTGCAGGGCATCGAACAGCCCGCGGTCGGCCACGATGCGGAAATGCAGCCGCTCCCCGGCCAGCGCCGCCACCGCGTTGAGGGCCGCCAGAAAAGGCGGCCATTCCTCCTCGCGGTTGATCCCGGCGAACAACAGTGTCAGCCGCCCCGGCACCGCGAAATTGCGCGGAATCCAGACCTGACGCACCGCGTTGGGGAACACCGCGACATTGGGGTTCTCCTTCCCCAGCACCTCGGCGAGCGGCCTGGTCGTGGTCTGCACCGCATGCACGGCGCGGAAGTTCTGCACATCGGGCCGTTGCAGCACCGGGATATAGGCCGGATGATCGTCGAATTCGCAGACCACCACATAGTCGCGGTCGAGCAGCGCGCGCAGCATGGCCAGCCCGTGGCCGCCGGCCAGCAGCGGACGGTGGAAAATGAAGATGCGCGGCTGATCGCTGGCGGTCTCGCCGGGATCGTAGGTCTCGATGATCCGCGTGATCAGCCCCGGATGGGTCGCCAGCGCCGCCATCGGCTCGACCACCCGCACATGGCTGACGCCGCCCACCGGCGTCAGCATCGACGAGACGATCTCCATCGTCTCCGCCGGTTCCCGCATCGCCCGCCAGACATGCTGCAACGGCAGCGACCGCGCGGCGTAATGCGCGACATCGATCCCCAGCCCCTCCAGCGCCGGCCGCAGCCCGCGCACGAACGCCGCCGCCTCGGGCCGCCCGAAAATCCGCGGCGTCACGTCGTACGGGTGCAGCCCCGCCGCCCGCAGCGCCCGCCGCGTGGTCTCCACCGTGAACCAGCGCAGATGGGTCCGGTCGAACAGCCCCTGTGCGTCATAGTCGAAGGTTCCGCGCAGGAGGCGCTCGACAAAGCTCCAGTGCTCGACATTGGGCATGCAGATCAGCATCACTCCCTTGGGCGCGAGCCGCTCGGCATGCAGCCGCAGCAGGCGCCACGGGTCACGCAGATGCTCCAGAGCATCGCCGTAGATGATGCAGTCGAAATGCGTCGCGCCGAACGGATATGGCTCGGCCTCGACATCCACATTCGCCACCACATCGAGCCGCGTCGCCGCCACCGCCGCCGCGTCCTGGTCGTACTCGATGCCGTAGACCCGGGCCGAAGGGTTGCGGCGCTTGAACTCGAGCCCGAGCGCGCCGGCGCCACATCCCACGTCGAGGATTCGGGCGGCATTGAGCGGTATCCGCTCCAGCAGATCGGGATTCGGGACGTCGGCATAGACCGTCATAGCGGCACGCACACTCCTTGGCCGCGCCAGGCGGCGCGCGCCGGAAAGTGCCGCGAAACGCCGCCGAACGCCAGCGACCCGCGCGAGATGGGCGCCGGCAGTCGCCCACAGGGCGCACCGGCCTCATCCGGGCCGCCGGTTCTGGGCGACCTCGTCCAGCGCCGCCTGCTCGCGCGCCAGATGCGCCGCGCGCGCCGCGGCCGCCTGTGCCGCGATCCGCCGGTCCACC
>CAIYSR010000076.1 GCA_903928895.1 uncultured Rhodospirillales bacterium
CGCGCGCCAACGCCAAAAGCGCTTGCCGGGCAGGTTCCTTGAGAAAGCGCTTGCCGATCATCGCCAAACTAGAATCGACACTACCGAGCCGGCGCAACACCCTTTTCACGCATTCTCAGGGAGTCGGAGTATTCCTTTTTTTTCCAAAAAAAGAAGCGCTTCCCTTCCCCTTCTTCTGGCGTTCGTGCCCCACTCCGGAGGTTCATCAAACCGTCTTGCCCGCGCCCTGTGTGCCTCATAGGGTAGGGTCATGTTGGTATTTTTCGCGCGCCGGTTGTTGCTGGCTTTGATGGTCACGTTGACGGTGCTCACCGCGAGTTTCGCGTTGACCCGCCTGTCCGGCGATCTGGCGATTTCGATTGCCGGGCCGCAGGCGACGCAGCAGGACATCGAGATCATTCGCCGCAATTACGGTCTGGATCGTCCGGTGGTGGTTCAGTTCGGAGACTGGGTGCTGTCGGCGGCGACAGGGAATTTGGGGCGGTCCTACCTGTATCACGAGCCGGTGGCGCGCCTGATCCGGGACCGCTTGCCGACGACGTTGACGCTGGGGGTGTGCGGGCTGCTGGTGGCGTTGGGGATTGCCTTGCCGCTGGGGGTTCTGGCGGCGATGCGGGAGGGCTCGGTGATGGACCGGGCGATCATGATGGTGGCGGTGGTGGGCCAGGCGATGCCGACGTTCTGGCTCGGGCTGCTGCTGGTGATCGTGTTCGGCCTGAAGCTGGGGTGGCTGCCGATTTCGGGGGCGGATGAGTGGGACGGGTTCGTGTTGCCGGCCTTCGTGCTGGGGTTTTCGGCGGTGCCGGCGCTGATGCGGCTGACGCGTTCGGGCATGGTCGATGCGCTGGCGTCGGATTATATCCGCACGGCGCGGGCCAAGGGGTTGAGCCGGGCATCGATCGTGCTCAAGCATGCCGCGCGCAATGCGGCGATGCCGGTGGTGGCGGTGGCGGCGGTCCAGCTCGGGTTCATGTTGTCGGGTTCGGTGGTGATCGAGGGGGTGTTTGCGCTGCACGGGGTGGGGTATCTCGGTTGGGAATCGATTTCCAAGAACGATTTCCCGGTGGTGCAGGCGGTGGTGCTGTTCCTGGCGGTGATCTACATCGTGCTGACCTTGCTGGCGGACATGTTGAACGCGTTTCTCGATCCGCGGCTGCGGACCCAGTGATGGGCATTCAGTGAGGCGGATGGCATGACGGTTCGGCAGGTCACCGGCGCGCTCGGCGCCTTCATCGTGATCGGGGTGGCGCTGATGGCGGTGTTCGCGCCGTATCTGACGCCGTATGACGCCTTCGCGCAGGACCTCAATCTGCGCCTGGTGCCGCCCTCGTTCATGGAGGGCGGGCGAGCCGATCATTTCCTCGGCACCGACCAGCTCGGGCGCGACTATCTCTCGCGGCTGATCTACGGGGCGCGGATTTCGATGCTGATCGGGGTGGCGACCGTGATCACCTCGGGGCTGATCGGCATCACGCTCGGCATGCTCGGCGGCTTCATCGGCGGACGGGTCGACATGGCGGTGATGTTCATCATCACCTGCCGGCTGTCGTTGCCGCTGATCCTGGTGGCCCTCGCGGTGGTGTCGCTGGTCGGATCGTCGCTGACGGTGGTGGTGATGACGCTCGGGCTGCTGCTGTGGGAGCGTTTCGCGGTGGTGACGCGCACCACGGTGATGCAGGTGCGCACGCTCGACTATGTGGCGGCGGCGTGGGCGGCGGGGTGTTCGCGCAGCCATATCCTGTTGCGCGAGGTGCTGCCCAACATCGTGCATCATCTGGTGGTGGTGGCGACGCTGGAGATGGCGATCGCGATCCTGCTGGAGGCGGCGCTGTCGTTCCTCGGGCTCGGCGTGCCGCCGCCCTTGCCGTCGTGGGGGCTGATGATTTCGGAGGCCAAGGACTACATGTTCTTCTCGCCCTGGGTAATCATGGTGCCCGGTGTTTCGCTGTTCGTGCTGGTGCTGGGGATCAATTTCCTCGGCGACGCATTGCGCGACATGCTCGGCGCGAGCCGTGACGCATGAGTGCGCTTCTCGAAGTCCAGGGCCTGCGGGTACGGTTCAACAGCCGGGCCGAGGCGGTGCGCGGGGTGTCGATCGCGGTCGAGAAGGGCGAGACCCATTGCCTGGTGGGCGAAAGCGGCTGCGGCAAGTCGGTCTCGGCGCTGGCGGTGATGGGGCTGCTGGCCAAGGGCGGGCTGCGCGCGGCGGACCGGCTGGAATTCGCCGGGCAGGATTTGCGGCATTTGTCGGAGCGCGCGATGTCGCGCCTGCGCGGCGATCGGATGGCGATGATTTTCCAGGAGCCGATGACCAGTCTCAATCCGGCCTACACCATCGGCTCGCAGATGGCCGAGGTCCGCACCCGCCATCGCGGCGGCAGCCGGGCGGCGGCGCTGGACAGGGCAGCGGAATTGCTCGGCCGCGTCGGCATCACCGCGCCGGGGATGCGGCTGGCACAATACCCGCACCAGCTCTCGGGCGGGCTGCGCCAGCGGGTGATGATCGCGATGGCGCTGATGTGCGAGCCCGAGCTGCTGATCGCGGACGAGCCGACCACCGCGCTCGATGTGACGGTGCAGGCGCAGATCCTGCGGCTGCTGATGGAATTGCAGCGCGAACTGGGTCTCGCCATCCTGCTGATCACCCATGATCTCGGCATCGTCGCGCGCATGGCTGACCGGGTGAGCGTGATGTATGCGGGCGAGGTGGTGGAGAGCGCCTCCGCCGCCGCGCTGTTCGGCGCGCCGACCCATCCCTACACGCGCGGGCTGCTGGAGTGCGTGCCGATCCCGGGCAAGGTGGCGCGCGGGGCGCCGCTGGGCAGTATTCCGGGCACGGTGCCGCGGATACCGCTCGGCTTCGCCGGCTGCGGCTTTCGCGACCGCTGCGCCCATGCGGACGCGTCCTGCGCCATCAGCGTGAAGCGGCAGAGCCTGACGGCGGGCCACGACTATGCCTGCCGGTTGCCGGCGGGGTGGGCGGCATGAGCGCGCCGATCGAGATCCGCGACGTCACCAAGCATTTCCGCCAAAGCACCGGCGCCTTCAGCGCGCCGCGCCTGGTCCGCGCGGTGGACGGGGTGAGCCTGTCGATGAAGGCCGGCGGCTGTTTCGGCATCGTCGGCGAGAGCGGCTGCGGCAAATCGACCCTGGCGCGGCTGATCCTGGGGCTGCATCCGGTGACCGCGGGCGACATCCTGGTCGATGGCCAGTCGCTGGCCACGATGCCACGCCGTGCGCGGGCGCGGCTGATCCAGCCGGTGTTCCAGGACCCGTTCTCCTCGCTCAACCCGCGCCGCAGCATCCGCGACATCGTCGGCCTGCCGCTGGCGGCGCAGGGGGTGGGGGGGGCGGAGATCGACCGCAGGGTGCATGCCATGCTGGAGCGCGTCGGGCTGCGCGCCGAAATGGCGGGGCGGCTGCCGGCGCAATTGTCGGGCGGCCAGCGCCAGCGCGTCGCCATCGCCCGCGCTTTGGTGCTGGGGCCGCGGATCGTGGTGTGCGACGAGCCGACCTCGGCGCTCGACGTTTCCGTCCAGGCGCAGATCATCAACCTGCTCAACGAGCTGCGCCGCGATCTCGGACTGACCCTGGTGTTCATCAGCCACAATCTCGCGGTGGTGGAGCACATCTGCGACGAGGTGGCGGTGATGTATCTCGGCCGCGTGGTGGAGCATGCCGAGACCGATGCCCTTTTCCACCAGCCTACCCACCCCTACACGCGCGCTTTGCTGGCCTCGGTGCTGACGCCGGAGCCGGGGCTGGGGATCCCCGATGTCGGGCTCGGCGACCAGTATCCGGACCCCGCCAATGTGCCGCCGGGCTGCCGCTTCCATCCGCGCTGCCCGATCGCCGCGGCGCGCTGCGCCGTGGAAACGCCGGCGCCGCGGATGATCGGCGCGCGGCGGGTGGAGTGTCTGCTCGCGTAGCGGTGTCCGGGGGGGGCTCTTGCCGGTCCCGGATGGCAGGCGTAAGGGCTCGCCGGTTCGATATTTTCCGGAGAGTTCCATCATGCGCGCCTTGTTTGCCTTCGCCGCGGCCATTCTCGTCGCCACGCCTGCCCTGGCCGCCGATCCCGAGGCCGGCGCCAAGATCGTCAAGACCCAGTGCGGCGCCTGCCACGCGACCGCCGCCGGCAAGAACCTGGTCGGTCCCAGCCTGCACGGCATCGTCGGCCGCCCCTCCGGCTCGGTCGCCGGGTTCCGCTACTCCGCCGCCAACCAGGCGGCCAAGCTGACCTGGGACGAGGCGACGCTGAACACCTACCTCACCAGCCCCAAGGCCCTGGTGCCGGGCACGACGATGACCTTTGCCGGTCTCAAGAGCGAAACCCAGCGCGCCGACGTGATCGCCTATCTCGCCACCCTGAAATAGTTCGGCACAAAAGACACGTTTCGTCACATTCGCGCGAGTCTTTGATCTCGATCAAATTGGCCCGCGAAAACCGGCGCATGGTCTCCCCATCAAAAACGGGGGACATCCCATGCGCCGCATTCCAGCATTCATCTCGGGCCTGTCGGGCCTGAGCCTGGCCGGGGCGGCCGTGTTTGGCCTCTCCGGCACCGCCCATGCGGTGCCGAGCTTCGCCGCCCAGACCGGGCAGCCCTGCTCGGCCTGCCATGTCGGCGCCTTCGGGCCGCAGCTCACCCCGTTCGGCCGCGCCTTCAAGATCGGCGGCTTCACCCAGGACGGCGGCGAGGGACTGCATGCGCAAATCCCGTTCTCGGCCATGGTGCTGGGCTCGTTCAACAACACTGCCAAGCGGCAGGACGCCCCGGCGGCCCAGCATTTCGCCGACAACAACAACTTCGCGCTCGACCAGGTCAGCCTGTTCTTCGGCCACCGCATCAACGACTACATGGGCGCGCTGATCCAGGCCACCTACAACGGCATCCACGGGGCCTCGTCCGATCGGGGGTCGTCCTCGTTCACGCTCGACAACACCGACATCCGGGTGACCGCACCCTTCGATGTCGGCGACAGCACGCTGCGCCTGGGCGTCAGCTTCAACAACAACCCCACCGTGCAGGACCCGTATCACACCACCTATGCCTGGGGCATTCCCTACGTCGCCTCCGCCCTGGCGCCGACGCCGGCCAACCAGCCGCTGCTCGACGGGCGCTTCGGCGGCACCGTGGTGGGCATGAACGCCTATGCCTGGTGGAACAACGCGCTCTACGGCGAAATCGGCGTCTACCGGGCGATGGACCCTGGCATGGCCAAGATGGTCGGCACCTATCCCGGGCTCGGCACCATCGACGGCGTCGCGCCGTACGGGCGGCTGGCCTATGAGTGGAACTTCAACGGCCAGACCGTGCATGTCGGCGCGCTCGCCATGATGGCGGCGATCAAGCCGGGCTATCAGTCCGGCATCGGCACCGACAAGCTCTACGACATCGCCGTCGACGGCTCCTATCAGTGGATCGGCGACGGCACCCACAGCTTCACCCTGCAAGGCATCGCGGTGCACGAGAAGCAGCAGCTCGATGCCACGCTCGGCCAGGGCGGCACCGATTCCGCCCGCCACAGCCTCGACCAGATCAGGCTCGATGCGGTGTATTTCTACCAGAACACCTATGGCCTCACCGGCGGCGTGATCCGCACCTGGGGCACCTCGGACGCCACCTATTACGGCACCCGCACCGGCCGGCCCAACAGCACCGCGTTCATGCTCGAAGCCAACTACGTGCCCTTCGGCAAGGAAGACAGCTGGATGACGCCGCTGGCCAATCTCAAGATCGGCCTGCAATACACCGCGTATACCGAGTTCGACGGCGCGGTGAACAACTACGACGGCACCGGGCGCAGCGCGCGCAACAACAACACCATCTACCTCTACGCCTGGACCATCTTCTGATCGCCCCGGCGCGAGCGCGAAACCGGCGGTGGGCGTGCGCCCGCCGCCGTTTTCGTTCACGTCATATTTCGCCCTGTTGCCCACCCCATACCGCACCGCAACACAGCTTCACCATTGTATGTGTTGACGAAATCAGGGCAGCGGTGCGCATGATGACCTCATGATCGATCGCCGTACCCTCGCCGCCGGACTTGTCACCAGCGTTCTCGCCCCGGGGGTTTTCGCGCGTCCCGCGGCCGCCCAGATGGTCGCCGGCGGCTCCGCCCCGCCGCCGCCGCTGGAGGGCCATCCGCGCTGGGTGCGCAATGCCATGCCGCGCCCCAAGTTCGACGGCAAGCCCGCCATCACCCTGGTGGTGGACGACATGGGCGTGGTCCATCCCGGCACCAACCGCGTCATGGCGCTGCCAGGGCCGCTGACCCTGGCCTGGTTCCCCTTCGCCCGCAATCTCGGTCCGCAAGTCGCTGAATCGCGCGCCCGTGGGCACGAGACCATCCTGCACATGCCGATGCAGGCCTCCGGCAAATCTGTCGCCTGGACCGGGCCGGACCCGCTGACCACCGATGTCTCGCCCGAGGAAAACCTCCGCCGCCTGACCAACGCGCTCGACGCCGTGCCCGACACCGTCGGCCTCAACAACCACATGGGCTCGGTCGCCACACTCAGCGCGCCGCTGATGGATATCGTCGCCGCCGAGGCCAAGAAGCGCGGCATGCTGGTACTCGACAGCGTCACCATCCCGCACAGCCGGGTCTATTCCCAGGCCGCCCTGATCGGTGTGCCCGCCGCCTCGCGCGACGTGTTCATCGATTGGGTGCCCAACCCCGCCGTCATCCGCACCCAGATCGCGCTGGTCGAGGCGCTGGCCCAGAAACACGGCCACGTCATCGCCATCGGCCACCCCTGGCCCCACACCATCGAAGCCCTCGAAGCCTGGGTGCCAACCCTGGAACGGCGCGGCTTCGCGCTGTGGCCGCTCTCCGCCACCGTGGCGTTCCGCAACGAAATCACTCTCAGCGTCTGATCCCATTGCGGAACCGCCCGCGCGCCCCTAAATCGGGAAGCGAAAGCGAGGCCGCATGACCGATCAGACCAGCCGCAGCGACGAGGAATGGCGCGCCCTGCTCGGGCCCGACGCCTACAAGGTGCTGCGCAAGCACGCCACCGAACGCGCCGGCTCGTCGCCCCTCAACTACGAAAAACGCCCCGGCCGCTTCGCCTGCGCCGGCTGCGGCCAGGCCCTGTTCGACGCCAGCACCAAATTCGAAAGCGGCACCGGCTGGCCCTCGTTCTGGGCGCCACTGGAAGACACGGTCGCCACCACCACCGACCGCTCCTGGTTCATGACCCGCACCGAAGTCCACTGCGCCCGCTGCGAAGGCCATCTCGGCCACGTCTTCCCCGACGGACCCAAACCCACCGGATTGCGCTACTGCCTCAACGGCGTGGCACTGAAATTTGATCCTGAAGAAGAATAAATCTTGCTTTTATAAAAAAACAAAAAAGCAACTTCAGACAAGATCAAGGATCGAAGCAGTTCTTTTTGTGAACAAAAAGAACCAAAAAAACTTTTTACCCGTTCGTTGCCTCCGGCGCGGCTCACCAGCGAATGGGAAAAGTTTTTTTGCTTCTTTTTTTCCAAAAAAAAGCGCTTGCCTTTATCCTATCAACGGCAACACCACGCAGCTCGGCCGCGACGCATCGAGAAACACGGTATTGACGGCGATCCGCCGGCGCCGTGCGTTGCCTTCGGGCTCCCCGGTATTGGGGTTGACGTCGTATTTCGGGAAGTTGGACGACGAGATATCGAGCCGGATGCGGTGGCCCGGCATGAAGATGTTGGCGGTCGGGAACAGGGTGATGGTGATTTTCACCACTTCGCCGGGCCGGCGCAGGCGTGGGCGGGTGGGGTCTTCGGCGTAGCGCAGGCGGCAGATGCCGTCGGCCAGCAGCAGGGCGTAGCCTTGCGGGTAGTCCGCCGAGGCGGGGTAGATGTCGACCAGCTTGGCGGTGAAATCGGTGTCGGGTCCGTCGGTGGCGACCCACAGCGTGGCGGTCAGCGGGCCGGCAACGCGCTGCGGGGCGGTCAGCGGCGCGGTCTGGAAGGCGAGCACGTCGGGGCGCGAGGCGAGCGGCAAGTAGGGCGGCGCGCAGCCGAAGAATTCGGGCGCCTCGACCTGGTTCCAGGCGCCGCCGGCGGCGACCGGCTCCATCGAGGTGAGCGAGCCGCCGATCGTCGGCACCGGGTGGGCGGGGTCGAAATCGAAGCACAGCGGCTCGGCGTCCTCCGCCGGCGCGGCGGGGGAGAGGCTGCCGTCGGCGTGGAGATGGTAAGGGGTTGGCACCGCTTCGGGCGGCGGCCAGTCGGCGAAGGCGAGCCAGTGGCCGCCATGGGCGAGGTGGCCGGCGGCGGTGCGCCGCCCGGTGCCGCCGCCCATCATGAACACGCGCACCGCGGGCTCGGGATTGGGCGTGCCCTTGATGACGTGGTCGAAATGGCGGAGCCGGTACTGCCGCCAGTCCCCGGCCCAGGAGTCGATGGCGGCATCGGCGCCGAAATCGACGTCGCCGAACAATGTGTTGCTGCGGTCGCCATGGGTCCAGGGGCCGAGGATGAGGCGCTGGGGGCCGCGCCTAGCGCGCTTGAGGCCGGTATAGTTGGCGGTCGCGGTGAGCGGATAGGCGTCATACCAGGACGACATGTGGACGCAGTCCGCCTTGGCGTAGCGGGTGTGGAACCCCTCGGCCCAGATGCCGCATTGCTGCCAGTAGGCATCGAAGGCGCCGTGGCGCCACTGCTCGAACAGGAAGGCCTCGTAGTCCGGATGGTGGCGCAGCGGGGAATGGCCTTGCTGCCAGGGCAGGCGGGTGAACCAGTCGCGGATGTCCTCGCCGAGCAGGGCGGCCTTCATCACCGGGTCGGCCTCGGCCTCGGGGGAGAGTGCGGCCTGCTTCAGCGCCCAGGTCGCCTGCTTGAGTTCGAAGGCGCCGGACTGGCGGATGCCGGCCATCCAGGCATTGGCGAAGCCGCCGGAATCCAGGATTTGCGCCACCACGCCGGGAGCGTCGAGGCTGCCGAGCGCGCCCTGGGTATGGGCGGCGTAGGACAGGCCCATGGTGCAGATGCGCCCGTCGCACCAGTCCTGTTCGGTGATCCATGCGCAGCAGTCGAACCCATCGGCGCCGTCGGAGAGGTATTTGACGAAGCGGCCCTCGGAGCCGTGGCGGCCGCGATTGTCCTGGTAGACCACGGCATAGCCATGGGCGGTGAAAAAGGCGGCGATCTCGGCGCGGCTGGCCGGGCGCGGGTCGGCGGCGGTGATTTCGCTGCGGCTGGTCTGGTCGCGGCCATAGGGCGTGCGTTCGAGGATGACGGGGAAGGGGCCGGGACCGTCGGGAAGATGGATGTCGGTGGCGAGGGCGATGCCGTCGCGGGCGGTCACCATCTCGGTCCAGAAGCGGTTACCGGGGGGCATCGAGTATCTCCGACATTAAAGACTCTTGAGGGGACACAGAAGAATATAGATTTACATATTTATTTATTTTTTATTTCATCATCGCTTCTCAGTATTTTTTGGTGGTCGGGGTTTTTTTTCTCGAAGTGGTATTGAATTTTCTATATTCGAAATATGTTTTGGTAAAATATAATGATGAAATAAAAGTGTTTCCATCAGGGTGAAGACTTCTTCACTTTGATATTGATTTTGCATCTCTACCTGTCGATGAGTTGCGGCATTTCCAAGATCCACCAGAGCTCTGATCCCCTCTTCTTGTCGTGTTCCGATGTTCTCTCTTTCGACGAATTCTGGAATTAATTTGATAAATGATCCCTTGTCCCCGACGGAATGAATCATCATCTTCTCGATTACGCGCCTTACTCCCATAAGTGCCAATGTTAAGAAATTATTATGGAGGGCGCCGTATATCTCATGTCCAAAAATAACCATCTCTTTGTCAGGAAGTCGAGGCCACCAGTCCGGTTTCTCCCTCGCGGGCCGTTGCACTTGCAGTGTTCTTGGAATTTGATAATGAATTTCGATCGGATGGGGATCGAATTCCTCCGTTATGAGTTTTGATCTGTGAAAATTATGTTCTTCTTCGTGGGCAAATTGGAGAGAATTACATCCGAGACACGAGGCAACAGAGTACCTCGTCCTCGTGTACACGGGATTTCCATCCCAATCTGAGTCATCACGCGCCGACTCATATTCCTCAGTCTTTATCGTCGTCCATAAAAATCCATGGTTAGTATCTATGTTGCATCGATTGCAATATAATCTTGTGATGTCCGAATTGTTCACATCACGCCTCCTCGAGTTCGGTGCTCAGCCTTCGCAGTTCGGTGGTGTGGGGATGCACGGTGCGCCCGGCGCGCAGGTCCGCGGCACTGACCTGCTCCACCATTTCGCCGCCCTGCATGACGCCGACCATGGGACAGAGATGGGCGACCACGGCGAGGTTGTGGCTGACCAGGACATAGGTGAGATCGCGCCGCTCCTGCAGATCCGCCAGCAGGTTCAGCACCTCGGCCTGGACGGAGACGTCGAGCGCGGAGGTCGGTTCGTCCAGCAGCAGCACCTCGGGCTCGGCCATCAGCGCGCGGGCGATGGCGACGCGTTGGCGCTGGCCGCCGGAGAGCTGGTGCGGAAAGCGGAACCTGGTGGCGGGCGGCAGCGCCACTTCGGCGAGCGCGCGCAGGATGCGTTTTTCGTGATCGTCCATGCCGTGCACGATCAGCGGCTCGGCCAGCGCGCGATCGACGGTCTGGCGCGGATGCAGCGAGCCGTAGGGGTCCTGGAACACCATCTGCACCCGGCGGAAGAAATCCTTGCCCCGGTTGCGGGTGAGCGCCTGGCCGGCGACTTTCATGGTCCCGGTCCAGTCCGGATTGAGGCCCGAGAGCGCGCGGAGCACGGTCGATTTGCCCGAACCGGATTCGCCGACGATGCCGAAACTGCCGCCCCTGGGCACGCCGAAGCCGATGCCGCGCACGGCATGCACGGCGCCGAAGCGGACGTGCAGGTCCTTGATTTCGATCATGCCAGCGGCGCTCCGGGAGGACCTTCGGCCCATGCCGGATCGCGCTTCATCACCGCGAGGCGCGGGCGCGGGTGGGACAAAGCGGGCAGGCATTCCAGCAGGCCCCTGGTGTAGGGGTGTTTGGCCTGGGCGAGTTCGCCGGCGCCGAGTTCCTCGACGATGCGCCCGGCATACATCACCGCCACGCGGTCGCAGAAATGCGAGACCAGCGGCAGGTCGTGGCTGATCAGGATCAGCGCCATGCCGCGCCGTGCCACGAGGTCCTCCAGCAGGCGCAGGATTTCGGCCTGCACGGTGGCGTCGAGCGCGCTGGTCGGCTCGTCCGCGATCAGCAGTTCGGGATCGGGTGCCAGCATCATCGCGATCATCACGCGCTGGCCCATGCCGCCGGAGAGCTCGTGCGGATAGGCGCCGAACACGCGGGCGGGGTCGTTGATCTTGACCTGGGCGAGCAGGTCCATCGCGCCCTCGTGGGCCTCGCGCGCGCCGCCCTTGCGGTGCATGCGCCAGGCCTCGGCGATCTGCGCGCCCGCCGTCATCACCGGATTGAGCGAGTATTTCGGGTCCTGGAGAATGAGCCCGGCGCGTTTGCCGCGGATGGCGCGCATGGCGGATTCGTCGGCCTTGAGGATGTCGATGCCGTCGAAACTGAGTTTGTCCGCCGTCATTCGCGCCCCGCGCGGCAGCAGCCGCAGAATGGAGCGCGCGGTGAGCGACTTGCCCGAGCCGCTCTCGCCGACGATGCCAAGCTTCTCGTTGCCGATGGTGAGCGACACGTTGCGGACGGCGTGGCTGAGACCGGTCGCGGTGGGGAAGGCGATGGAAAGGTTCCGGATATCGACCTGCATCAGCGTTGCTTCGGATCGAGCACGTCGCGCAGCCCGTCGCCAAGGAGGTTGAAGGCGAGCGATATCAGGAAGATCGCGACCCCCGGGATGGTCGGCACCCACCACTGATCCAGAATGAAGCGCCGGGCGGTGGCGATCATCGCGCCCCATTCCGGCGAGGGCGGCTGCGCCCCCATGCCGAGGAAGCCGAGCGAGGCGGCGGTGAGGATGATGGAACTCATGTCGAGCGTGACGCGCACCACCAGCGAGCCCAGGCAGAGCGGGATGATGTGGCGCAGCACGATGCGCGCCGAGCCCGCCCCGGTCAGCCGCACGGCGGCGATGAAATCGGTGCCGCGCAGGCTCAGCGTCTCCGCCCGTGCCAGCCGGGCATAGGGCGGCCACGCCGTCAGCACGATGGCGAAAATGGCCGACGTGATGCCGGGCTTGATCGCGGCGACGAAGGCCAGCGCCAGGATCAGGCGGGGGAAGGCGAGGAACACGTCGGTCACCCGCATCAGCAGCCGGTCGGCGATGCCGCCGTAGTAGCCGGCGATGCAGCCGATCGCGAGGCCGAGCGGCGCCACCAGCGCGACCACCGCCACCACCATGCCGAGCGTGACGCGCCCGCCGAACAGGATGCGGGCGTAGAGATCGCGGCCCAGCTCGTCCGTCCCCAGCCAATGCGCGGCACTCGGCCGCGCCAGCCGGTTGGTGAGGTCCTGCACGCCGGGATCGTAGGGGGCCAGCAGCGGCGCCAGCAGGGCGGCGAGCGCCATCGCCACGATCACGGCGAGCCCGGCCATCGCCAGCTTGTTGGCGGTGAAATCGCGCCACAGCCGGTAGCGCCCGCCCCAGGCGGCCTGGGCGCGCGAGGCCGGCGTGTCCGTCAGCAGCCAGTCGCGCCAGGTTTGCGGCGAGGTGGTGGTGCTCATGAGACGACCCTCATGACACGCGGGGATCCAGCAGTTTGTACAGCATGTCCGCCAGCAGGTTGAAGGCGAGGTAGGTGATGCCGACCACCAGGGTGGCGCCAAGCACCGCGTTCATGTCGGCGTTGAGCAGCGATATCGTCAGGTACTGGCCGAGCCCGGGCCAGGAAAACACCGTCTCCGTCACCACCGCGCCTTCGAGCAATCCAGCATAGGTCAGCGCCATGATGGTGATCAGCCGCACCGCGATATTGCCGAAGGCGTGCTTCCAGATCACGCGCGCCGCCGACAGGCCCTTGGCGCGCGCGGTGATGACGTATTCGCCGGCCAGGGCATCGAGCATGAAGGCCCGGGTCATGCGCGCGATGAAGGCCATGGCGAAATAGGCCAGCACCGCGGCGGGCTGGATCAGATGGGCCACGGCATCGCGCAGCACCTCCCAGTCCCGCGCCAGCAGCGCGTCCACGGTGAGGAAATTGGTGATCGAAGGCACCTGGTCGTCGAACAGGATATCCTGCCGCCCCGGGCCGGGCGCCCAGTGCAGGGTGGCGTAGAACACCAGCAGGCTGAGCAGCGCGAGCACGAAAATCGGCAGCGAATGCCCGGCCAGGCACACCACGCGGATGACATGGTCCACCCGCGAGCCCTGCTTCACCGCGGCCAGCACGCCGAGCGGGATGCCGATGCCGGCGGCGAAGATGATCGCCACGGTGGCCAGCTCCATCGTCGCCGGGAAGAAGCGCTTGATGTCCTCCCATACCGTGTGGCTGGTCATCACGGAGCGCCCGAGATCGCCGACCGCGAGCTTGCCGAGATAGATCCAGAACTGGACATACAAGGGCCGGTCGAGCCCGAGCTCCAGCCGGGCTGCGGCCACCACGTCGGCTGGCGCGCGATCGCCGACGATGGCCAGCACCGGGTCGATCGGCATCACGCGGCCGATCAGGAACGTGACCAGCACCAGCCCGAACAAGGTGATGGGCACGCTGGCGGTGGTGGCCGCCAGCGCCTTCAGGCGCTTCAATGCTGCGCCCCCTCGATCAGATCTTGACCGCCTGATCGAAGGCGGTGCGCAGACCGAGCCCGGCGAGGTGGAAGCCCTCGACGTTCTTGCGCATCACCGCCCAGCCTGTTGCCTGCAACAGCAGGGCGAAGGGGCTGCGCATGTGGTGGTCGCGCTGCATCGAGGCATACATCTCCTCGCGCACCTTGGCATCGCTTTCCTTGACCGCGGCGATGGCGCGGTTGGACAGATCGACATCCTGCCACGAGTTGCGCCACGCCAGGGTCTTGTTGCGGGCGGTGTCGGCGTTGTCGATGTTGACGCAGAAGGTCTCGGCGTTGGTGTTCGGATCGAAATAATCGATGCCCCAGGACAGGATGGCGGACTGGTGGGTGCGGGCGCGGTAGCGGGTGATGACCTGGCGCTGCTCGCCGGCCTGGAGCGTCACCTTGATGCCGATCTCGGCCAGATTGGCCTGGATCGCCTGGGCGATGTCCGCCCCCGGCTGGGCGTTGTAATGGTCGATCACCAGCTCGAACCCGCCGGACAGGCCGGCTTCGGCCATCAGCGCCTTGGCCTTGGCGATGTCCTTCTTGAACGGACGATCGGCGATCGCGCCCATCATGCCCTTGGGCACGAAGGACTGCTGCACGTCATAGGTGGTGGGCACGATGTTCTGCTGGATGCCGTCATAGTCGATCGCCCACTTGATCGCCTGGCGCACCTGCGGCTTGGCGAGGTTGGGCACGTTCTGGTTGAGGCAGAGATACATGATGTAGCTCTGCGGCGCCGAGGACAGCTTGAACGCCGGGTTGGACTGCGCCGCCTTCAACTGGTCCGGCAGCAGGTCGCGCGCCATGTCGATGTCGCCCTGCTGGAGCTGGAGCTGCTGCGCCGAAGGATCGGCGATGTGCTTGTAGAAGATGCGGCGCGGCTTGGCCTTGATGGTGGAGTTCGGGTTGGCGTCCAGGATCACGCTCTCGGAGGCCTTCCACGAGCGCACCGTGAACGGACCCGACCCAGCCGAGTTGGTCTTCATCCAGGCGCTTCCGAGATCGCCGGCGACCTCGTTCTTCAGCACCACGGCCTTGTCGACGATGGAGCCGCAATTGGCGGACATGCAGTAGAGCACGAAGGTGGGCGCCATCTTTTCGGCGATGCGGAAGACCAGGGTGTTCGGCCCGGTCGCCTTGATCATGTCGCCGACATTGTCCTTGTTGGCGCCGAACTGGTTGATGATGAAAGCGGGGGACTTGTTGAGCTTGATCATCCGCTGCAGCGAAAACGCGGCGTCCTCGGCGGTGATCGGGTTGCCGGAGGCGAATTTGAGGCCGGTCTTCATGGTGAAGGTGAAGGTCAGCCCGTCCGGCGAGACGGTCCAGCTCTCGGCGAGCTCGCCGATGATTTCGGACGGCTTGGCCGGGTTCGGCACCACCAGGCGCTCATAGCAGTTGCCATCGACTTCGCCACCGGAAAATTCGAACGCCTCGGCCGGATCGAGACTGATGATGTCGTCGATCTGCTTGCCGATGACGAGCGTGTCCTTCGGCGTGTCCGCCCAGCCCTCGCCGGCGAGCGAGAAGAAGGGGGTGGCACTGGCCACAGTCATCAAGGCGCGGCGGCTGATCATGGCGGCATCTCCAGGTTGGAGCGCGGACCCTAGCAACCCGCGGACGCGGGCGCAAAGCCGAAGTTCCGGGGCGGCGGGTTGTTCTTCCGGGTCCCGCACCGCGGCCCGGGCGCTCAGCGCATGGCCTGCCGCCGCTGCCACTCCGCGACCGCATCGGCCATCGTTTGACCGGCCGCGGCCTTGAGCCACGCCATGAAAAAACGGTCGAACTTGAAACTCTCGCCGCACGCGGCCTTGAAGAAGCGGCGGACATTCTGCGTGTTGCGATATGATTTCGTAATGATGGTCGCGCCGGTGATCGCGCCGCCGTGCCAATCGAACTCCGCCATGGATCGCCCGCCCTCCTGGTCCCGCCGTGGCGGGGGTGGTGAGATATGCACCAGCGTCATTCCAATAGGGCCGTTGCGGTCGAGAGGCTTCCGGTCCCGAATGCCGGGGGGAATGACGGAAATCTATCCGCGCCAGAGCTTGTGTTCCGGCCCGCAAGATCACGCCGTCAGCTTCCGCGCCCGGAAGAAGATGAACCCGGGGAGGCGGCTCAACCGCTCAAATCCCTTCGGGTCGCTCGCCCGCATGGCCTCACTGGGGTCCGGTTCACCGATCCGCTCGATCACAAAGCCCGCCGCGGCCAAGGGCTCGGTCAAATCGCGCAGCGGCCTGCGAAAATAGCGCATCGTTTCGCCGAGCCAGCCCCAGTTCTCTTCGATGAGTTCCCTCCGCAGGTAGCCCGGGTCAAGCTGGGTTCCTTCCCGAACCGGATGATGGGTGGAGAAGACCAGCGTTCCGCCCGGCCTGAGGATGCGCGCCCACTCATGGAAGGTTTGCGCAAGGTCGTCCAAATAGTGCAGGACCAGACTGGACAGAATGACGTCGAAGGCCTGATCGGGGAAAACATCCCGCAGATCGCTCACATCTCCCTGGATGACGCGACAACGGGCGCCCAGGCGCTCGCCCGCGAGGGCAACCATCGATGCGCTGCGATCGACCGCGACGACGCGTGCGCCCCGGCGCGCAAGCCAATCGGCATACCAGCCGGAGCCGCATCCGGCGTCGAGAACGTCCCTCCCGGCGACCTCGGGCAGCAGCGCCACCGTCGCGGGCCGCTCATACAGCGCATTGTACGGTCTCTGGTCGATGCCAGCTGCGTAGCGCGCCGCGATCGCGTCGTAGTCGGTCGGACCGGTCATCGTCGAACGATAGCCAGTTCGTGCTATGTCAGCAACGGAGCGAACGCGGCTGGTCAGGTCAGGATGAAGTCGCGCAGCACCGCGAAGTGGCGCTCCGGCGCGTCGCGCACCACGCCATGGCCGCAATCCGCGAACCGCTCGAAACGGACGATCTCCGGCGGCAGCGCGGCCACCACAGCCGCCGCATCCGACGACCGCTATGGGTCGAATGCGGACCCGTCGCATGTTGCAAAGGTCTTATTTTGTGGGCAGACTTCTTTTAGATCTAGAAGGAGGTATCCGTGCGGAACGATGTGGACGTCGGCAATCTAGCCTTCCTGTGGTTTCTCGTGGCCATGTTCAGCGGCGTCGGTTGCTTCACATCGCTGCTCGTCGGGCAATTCGCAGATCTCTGGGTATTCTTAGGTTCGGGCGCTGATGGAGATCCTGTCAGCCATTGGCCCGTCTGGCTACCCATGGTCGGCGGAACGACCGCCGGAGCCGGTGCCACGCGGCTCTGGATGGCACTCAACCTCGTAGTCACTCCCCTGGCTGCCGCCGGAATCTATCTGTATGGCGGAGTGCGCCGGTCTGGTCAGACCAGCTAAACCATTGTCAGGCTGACGTGCAGTTCCCCTTCAGAACTGCGCGACCATTCTTCGCTAAGTGTCCATGAGAAGTGTTGCGCGTTCCGAATTTCTTGGAAACAGGAACCGAAAACCCCCGCCCCCTGCCGCGGCCGGTCAGGCCAGGATGAAGTCGCGCAGCACCGCGAAATGGCGCTCCGGCGCGTCGCGCACCACGCCATGGCCGCAATCCGCGAACCGCTCGAAACGGACGATCTCCGGCGGCAGCGCGGCCACGATGGCCCCGCTGAACGCGACCGGGGTGATCGGATCGTTCTCGCCGGCCATCACCAGCGTCGGGCAGGTCAGCCGGGCAAGGGCTGCGCGAAAATCCATCTGCGCGAGCTCGTCCGCGGCGAAATGCAGATTGACCGCGTCATGAATGATCGCGCGCGCGACGGCATCGGGATCGGGCACCGGCCGTGTGTTGTAGAGCGGATGGCAGTGGGTGCGGTAGGCGATGCGCCGCTCCGGCGTCGGCGTGAGCCAATAGGCCTCGGCCAGCGCGCGGGCCGCGGGACCGCCGATGCGCTCGAACGCCTCGAACACACTAGGCCAGTCCGGCCGCGCCTCGGTGCTGACCAGCACCAGCTTGCCGATATGGTCAGGGTGCCGCGTGGCGTAGGACTGCGCGACAAACCCGCCGAACGAGACGCCATAGACGATCGGCCGGACAATGCCGAGCACATCGCAGAAGGCGCGCACATCGTCGCCCCACTGGGGCAGGCTCCAGGTCGCCGGATCGCAGCGCTCGCTGCGCCCGTTGCCGCGATGGTCGAGATAGACCACCTGGGCGATGTCGCTCAGCGCCGAAAACGCGGGCTTGAACGCGGTATGATCGAAGCCCGGCCCGCCATGCAGCAGCAGCAACGTCGGCCGCTCGCGCATCGTCCGGCCATCGGGCACCAGGCCGAGCCCCTCGACATCGAAATACAGACTCGCGCCATTTACCGTCACCCGCATGATCGTCTCCCCCGCGCGCCGCATCGTCCGCCGATCCGGACGCGCCCTGGAACGATAGCGGCGGTGGATTGCGGGGGCAAAGGGGAAGGGAAGCGCTTCTTTTTTTGGAAAAAAAGAAGCAAAAAAACTTTAGCCGTTTGGCGGCGGGGGGCTAGGCGTGGCGGCGGCGGGCGGCCGTGCCGAGGCCGAGGAGGGCTGCGCCCAGCAGCAGCAGGCTGCCCGGTTCCGGCACCGCGGTGTTGAACTGCACATTGTCCACCAGGGCAGCGTTCTGGCTGACGCTCGGCGTCATGTTGAGCGAGATTTCATCGAAGTAGCTGTTGGTGAAACCGTAGAAGTTGTTCGTGTTGCCCGCGCTCGCCGCGGCAACCGCGGTGAAGCTCTCGACCACCTGTCCCTTGAGGTAGGAGGTGAAATAGGACGGCACCGCGAAGCTCCCGATCACCGCTAGCGCGGCGTCGCTCACCGGGGCGTTGAAGTAGACGTAGATGATGCCGCGGTTGAACTGGTCGTTGATCCAGTTCCGCGCGTCGGGTCCGCTCATGTTGCCATAAATGCCGGAATAGTTGGTGTCGTAGACCAGGTTGTCGAAGGTGGCGCCAAAGGCCGCATAGGCGCCGGCGATGGGCGTGGACTGGGAGAGGGTGACTTCGGAAAACGTGATGGTGTGATCCGGCGCGCTGAGCCCGGTGCTGCTGCCCGACAAGGGCGCGGCGGCGGCGGGTCCGGCGGCGCCGAGCGCCAGCAGCGCGAGGCAGCAGACGGCGGACACAAGGGCAAAATGGCTCTGAAAACGCATGTCGGTCTCCATTCGGGTTTGGGTTTCGTGCCAGCGGACCCTAGCCGTGCCAATTACCTTCCAGCAACGGTATTTGCGCTTGCGCCAGGACCCCGCCAGCCCGTCGAACGGTGGCGCGGTCCAAGCATGTTCGAGGCTGCGGGGAGCGGCGAAGCCAATCATCCTTTGCGGCGGGCACGATCGTGCCGGTTCACCAGGATGAATGCCTTCGGCGCAACATTCAGGACGGCGTTATCACCCGAAGGCCAGCGCCCCAGCCGCAAGCAGTGATGGGTTCCAAGGGCCTCTCGGCCCTTGGCCGGCGGAGCCTCGCTTGCCTTCGCGCGCTTCCCCCCCGATCGCGCGTCGTGCGACACTGGCCGCATGGCGATCCCCGAGTTGTTCCGTGATGCGCGTTTCGTGGTGTTGGACAAGCCGGCGGGGCTGAAGGTTCATGCCGGGCCGGGCGGTGGGCCGAGTGTGGAGGACGGGTTTGCCGCCTTGTCCCGCCGGCGCGACGGGCCGTGGCTGGTGCATCGGCTGGATGCGGACACGGCGGGGTGTCTGGTGGTGGCGTTGCGCAAGGCGGCGCTGGTGGCGGCGCAGGCGGAGTTCGCGGGCGGGCGGGCGGTCAAGACCTATTGGGCGGTGGTGGTGGGCGGGCCGGCGGGGGAGGAGGGGCGGATCGAGATGCGGTTGCGCAAGGTGGTGGCGCCCGGTGGCTGGCGGATGGTGGCGGATGCGGCGGGCGAGGCGGCGCTGACGGAGTGGCGGGTGCTGGGGCGCGGCGGCGGGCGGACGCTGCTGGAACTGCGGCCGCGGACGGGGCGGACGCACCAGATCCGTGTGCATTGCGCGGCCTCGGGCTGGCCGATCCTGGGCGATGGGTTGTATGGCACCGCCGGCGGCGGGCTGCATCTGCTGGCGCGTGCGATCCGGCTTGACCTGGTGCCCCCGGTTGCGGCCATTGCGCCGGTGCCGCCGCATATGCGCGCCGCGGTGGCGGCGTGTGCGCCGCAAGGAGAGAGATCATGACCGAGACCGCCCTCGTGCTGTTCAGCGGCGGGCAGGACAGTGCCACCTGCCTCGCCTGGGCGCTCGACCGGTTCGACCGGGTGGAGACGATCGGCTTCGACTATGGCCAGCGCCACCGCGTCGAACTCGCCTGCCGCGCCGCCTTTCGCGACCGGCTGGTGGCCGAATTTCCGGCCTGGGGGGCGCGGCTGGGCGAGGATCATACCCTGGCGCTCGATGCGCTCGGCGCCTTGTCGGAAACCGCGATGACGCGGCAGACCGAGATCGCCTTCGCCGCCGACGGGCTGCCCAACACCTTCGTGCCCGGGCGCAATTTGCTGTTTTTCACCTTTGCGGCTGCCTTGGCCTATCGCCGCGGTCTGCGCCACATCGTCGGCGGCATGTGCGAGACCGATTATTCCGGCTACCCGGATTGCCGCGACGACACCATCAAGGCGCTCCAGGTCGCGCTCAATCTCGGCATGGACCGCCGTTTCGTGCTGCACACGCCGCTGATGTGGATCGACAAGGCCGCCACCTGGCGGCTGGCGCATGATCTCGGCGGCGATGTCCTGGTCGATCTGCTGCGCGAGGACACCCATACCTGCTATCTCGGCGAGCGCAGCCGGCGCCATCCCTGGGGCTACGGCTGCGGCACCTGCCCGGCCTGCGACCTGCGGGCGAAGGGCTGGGAGCGCTTCGTCGCGGCATAACATTATGTTGTCTCGGGGCGGGTTGCCTTGGCGCAACCGGGCTGGCTAGGCTCGGGCAAACGAAGGAGATGATGCATGGCGCGCGCCCCTGAACCGGAAGACGACGACGACGGCGGCCCCGACAGCCAGTCGCCGGCCGAGCTCAAGGCCATGCTCAAGCGCGCGCGGGACAATCCGATCAATTGCGCCGTCGGCATGAGCGCCGATGCCGAGGCGCTGCTGCTGCTCGCCCATAACCGTCCGGCCAAGACGCTGGCGGCGCGGATGAAGAAGGAGAACGACGGCGCCAAATACGTGCTCTGGGGCACCGCCAAGGTCGATGCCGAGAACAACCCGCGCACGGTGGTGTTCACCCTCAACAAATCCCCGACCGGCATCGCCCGCGCCCTCAAGAAGACCCTGGTCGGCACCGGCTACAACAAAGCCGAGCTCGGAGAAGACTAACGGATAAAAGTTTTTTGTTTCTTTTTTTCAAAAAAGAAAGCGCTTTCTTTTTTGAAAAAAAGAAA
>CAIYSR010000077.1 GCA_903928895.1 uncultured Rhodospirillales bacterium
AGAAAACAAGGCTGCAACCCCCTCAACGCCCTTGCAGCCATGCCGCTCGCGCTCATCCTCGCCTTCGCCGGCTAACGCCGCATCAAACGAAACCTCCACCGCTGCCGCGCTTGCTCACACGGGACGCCCTTGGGAGTTACAGTTTTTTGGTTCTTTTTTTCAAAAAAGAAGCGCTTGCCTTCCCCATCCCCTCTAACCTTTCCAACTCCAGCCAAAAGCGCCAAACTCCCCCCGGGAACACGGAAGCACCGAGCCATGGCATCGCCGCGCGCACAAATGGGTTTCATCAACGCCGCGCACAGTTTCACCCATTATTCGCTGCTGATCCTGCCCACCGCCGTCCTTGCCATGGTAACCCAAGGCGGTGAATTCGGCCGCGACTACGGCCGCATCCTCGCCCTCGCCACCGGCAGCTTCATCCTCTACGGCATCTTCGCCCTCCCTCAGGGCTGGCTTGCCGCGCGCATCGGCCGGCGCAACCTGATGACCATCTTCTTCCTCGGCGCCGGCCTGTCCATGGTCGCCACCGGCCTCTCCACCACCCCTTTGATGCTGACGCTGACCTTGGGTGCCACCGGCCTCTTCGTCGCCATCTACCATCCCGTCGGGACCGCCCTTCTGGTCGATGTCGCCGGCGACAAGCCCGGCCAGGCCATCGGCCTCAACGGCGTCTTCGGCAACATCGGCGTCGCCATGGCCCCGATGATGACCGCGGTCATCGCCGCCCAGTTCGGCTGGAACTGGGCCTTCATCCTTCCCGGCGCCGCCTGCACCATCCTCGGCATCTTCTGGCTCCGGCTTCCGGTGGGCGACGGCCGCGCGATCAAGCAATCCCGCCCCTTCCCCAACATCCCCGCCCCCGTGGTCCGCCGGGTCGTCATCATCCTGCTCCTGATCGCCGCCGTCTCCGGCCTGGTGTTCAATGCCTTCACCCTGCTGATCCCCAAACTCATGCAGGAACGCCTCTCCGGCGCCCCCGCGATGGCCGGCGTGGCCGCCACGCTGGCCACCCTCTGCGGCGCCGTCACCCAGCTCACTGTCGGCCGCATGATCGATCGCATGACCCTGAAGCGCCTCTTCCTCCCCTTCGGGCTCGTCCTCGTCCCTGCCCTCGTGCTGCTCTCCTTCGTCCAGGGCTGGCTCATCCTCCCCGTCGCCGGCGCCGTCGCCGCCGTGGTCTTCGGCCAGGTCACCGTCAACGAAACCATGACCGCCCGCTACTTCTCCCCCGCCCTGCGCACCAAGATGTATTCGGTCCGCTTCTTCGTCGGCTTCCTCGGCTCCGCCGCCGCGCCCCCGGTGATCGCCTTGCTCCACGAACGCACCGGCAACCTCACCGCCGCGGTCCTCCTCCTCGCGGCCTTCGCCCTGGTGATCCTCGGCTGCGCCTTCGCCTTCCCCGACCGCCGCGAAGAGCTCGACCCCTCGCTGTGGGAATCCCCCGGCACCGTCCCAGTCCCCGTCGCCGCCGAATAACCGAGTTTGACTTCCGCCCCCCTCCTGCCCACATGCGGCTCATGAACCGCCGCAGTATCCTCGCGATCGCCCTCCTGCCCCTCCTCCCCGGCCTCGCCATGGCCGCCCCCGCGGCCCAGGACCAGGCCGACCTCGCCCGCATCGAGCGCTACCTCCTCGGCCTGCGTACCTTGCGCGCCCGCTTCCTGCAAATCGCCCCCAACGGCGACACCTCCCAGGGCAACGCCTGGATCGAGCGGCCGGGCCGCCTGCGCTTCGACTATGACCCCCCCGCCCCCTTCCTCCTCATTGCCGGCTACGGCGGCGTGATGTTCCATGACCGCAAGCTCCAGCAGACCAGCAACTTTCCCCTTTCCCAGACCCCGCTCGGCATTCTCCTGTCTGAACAGCCGAAGCTGTCGGGCGACGTCACCGTCGAAGCCATCGACCGCCAGCCCGGCCTCATCCAGGTCACGCTCCATCGCACCGGCCACCAAGGCGACGGCAGCCTGACGCTGACCTTCGCGGACTCCCCTCTCGAACTCCGCCAGTGGTCCGTGATCGACCCCCAGCGCCTCGAAACCCGCGTCTCCCTCTTCGACATCCATCTCGGTGAAAAATTCAACCCCAAGCTGTTTGACATCACCGACCCCAAGATCCAGCCCGGCGGCACCCCGGGGCGCTGAACACCGAAAAAGCGCACGGTCGGCTTCTGCCAGAATTCGCTTGACGCACGGCCATGCCGCAGGCAGCGAAAGAGCGCCCGCCGAGGAGCCGCTGCCATGAACGAAACCCGCCCCGCCTCCGCTGTCCGCAGCATCGCGCTGCCCGCCCAAGATGAGGATGTCGCGACCCTGCGCCGCGCCATCGTCGCCAAGCTGACCTACTCGGTCGGCAAGGACCCCTTGGTCGCCACCGAGCGCGACTGGTTCGTGGCCACCGCACTGGTCGCGCGCGACCGCATCGTCGATCGCTGGATGCCAGCCACCCGCGCCACCTACGCCGAGAACCGCAAGCGGGTGTATTATCTCTCGCTCGAATTCCTCATCGGCCGGCTCCTGTTCGATGCGCTGAACAACCTCCAGCTGGTCGCGCCGATGCGCGCCGCCCTGGCGGAACTCGGCGTCGACCTCGACACCCTGCGCGAAGTCGAGCCTGACGCCGCGCTCGGCAATGGCGGCCTCGGCCGTCTTGCCGCCTGCTTCATGGAGAGCATGGCGACCCTGTCGGTGGCCGCCTACGGCTACGGGATCCGCTACAACCACGGGCTCTTCCGCCAGGTCATCAAGGACGGCAACCAGCGCGAATATCCGGAAACCTGGCTCTCCTTTGGCAACCCGTGGGAGTTCGAACGTCCCGAGGTTCGCCACACCGTCGGCTTCGGCGGCACCGTCGAACAGGTGGAGCGGCCTGACGGTACCTTGCATCACATCTGGCATCCGGCCGAACTGGTGGACGCGATCGCCTACGATACCCCGGTGGTCGGTTGGCGCGGCAAACACGTCAACACCCTGCGCCTGTGGTCGGCCCGCGCGCCCGACCCGCTGCGGCTCGACACGTTCAACCGCGGCGACCATGTCGGCGCGCTCGAGGCCCGCTCGCGCGCCAACGCGATTTCGCAGGTGCTCTATCCGTCCGAGGACAGCGCAGCCGGGCAGGAGTTGCGCCTGCGCCAGGAATACTTCTTCTCCTGCGCCTCGTTGCACGACCTGATCTACCGCCACATCCACCAGCACGGTGATATCCGCAGCCTCGCCGAGCACAACGCCATCCAGCTCAACGACACCCACCCGGCGATCGGCATCGCCGAGATGATGCGGCTCCTGGTCGACGTGCACGAAGTGCCGTGGGCGGAGGCCTGGGCCATCAGCACCGCGACCTTCTCCTACACCAACCACACGCTCATGCCCGAAGCGCTGGAGAAGTGGCCGGTGCACCTGCTGGAGCGCCTGCTGCCGCGTCACATGCAGATCGTCTATCTGATCAACGCGCTGCATCTCGACGGACTCCGCAGCAAGGGCCACGACGACGCCGGCACCCTTTCCGCGGTGTCGCTGATCGACGAGCACGATGGCCGCCGCGTGCGGATGGGCACGCTTGCCTTCCTCGGCTCGCACCGGGTCAACGGCGTCTCGGTCCTGCATACCGACCTGATGCGGGCCACCGTGTTCCGCGATATGCATGCCCTCTATCCCGAACGCATCACCAACAAGACCAATGGCATCACCTTCCGCCGCTGGCTGATGGAGGCCAATCCGGGCCTCACCGAGCTCCTCGCGGAGACCGTCGGCGAGCGGGTGCGCGACGATGCCGGCGCGCTGGCCGGCTTCGCCGGATTTGCCGACGATCGCGGCGTGCAGAACCGCCTCGCCGCCATTCGCCGCGCCAACAAGGTCGCGCTGGCCAACCAGGTCCAGTCCCAACTCGGCATCCGGCTCGACCCGGATGCCCTGTTCGACGTGCAGATCAAGCGCATCCATGAATACAAGCGCCAGCTGCTCAACATCCTGGAAACGGTGGCACTCTACGAGAGCATCCGCGCCGAGCCGCACCGGGCCTGGGTGCCGCGGGTGAAAATCTTCGCCGGCAAGGCCGCCGCCGGCTACTACCGCGCCAAGCTCATCATCAAGCTGATCAACGACGTCGCCCGCGTGGTCAACAACGACCCGACGCTGCGCGGCCTGCTGAAGGTCGCTTTCCTGCCGAACTACAACGTCAGCCGCGCCGAGATGATCATCCCGGCTTCGGACCTTTCAGAGCAGATCTCCACCGCCGGGATGGAGGCATCGGGCACCGGCAACACGAAGCTCGCCCTCAACGGCGCCTTGACCATCGGCACGCTCGACGGCGCCAATATCGAGATCGGCGAACATGTCGGCCCCGACAACATCTTCATCTTCGGCCTCACCGCCGAGCAGGCCGAGGCGCGCCGGGCCCAGGGCATCGACGCCCGCGCCACCATCGCCGCCTCGCTGCCGCTCAAGCGCGCGCTCGATGCCATCGGATCCGGCCTGTTCTCGCCGGGCGAACCCGACCGATTCCGCGAAATCGTCGATGTGCTGACCTATCACGACCATTTCCTGGTCAGCGCCGACTTCGTCAGCTATGCCGCCGCCCAGCGCCGGGTGGACGAACACTGGCGCGATCCGGCCGCCTGGTGGCGCTCGGCGATCTTCAACATCGCCGGCCAGGGCTATTTCTCGTCCGACCGTGCCATTCGCGAATACTGCGCCGATATCTGGAATGTGAAGCTGCCGGGCGGCGGCTGAACCGTACCATGCAAGCCGGGCGCGCCAGCGAGGCCGAGATCGCCGCCGTCATCGGCGCCCGCCATGGCGATGCCTTTGCCGTTCTCGGACCGCACGCAACCACAGACGGCACCGTGGTCCGCGCCTTCATCCCGGGCGCCACGCACGCCTGGGCTTGCCATGACGGGGTGCAGGCCGAACTCGCCTGCCGCCACCCCGACGGGTTCTTCGAGGGTCCGCTGCCCGCGCCCTGGCCCCGCTATACGCTGCGCGCCGCCAACGCCGATGCCGCCTGGACGATGGAGGACCCCTTCCGGTTCCCCGCGGTGCTCGGCGCGCTGGATGACCATCTGCTCGTCGAGGGCACCCATCGCGCGCTCTACGAACGCCTCGGCGCCCATCCGCTGTCGCTCGACGGCGTCGGAGGCATCCACTTCGCCGTCTGGGCACCAAACGCCGCGCGGGTCTCCCTGGTCGGTCCCTTCAATGCCTGGGACGGCCGCCGCCACCCCATGCGAAAGCGCATCGATTCCGGCCTGTGGGAGATATTCCTGCCCGGACTCGCGGCCGGCGCGGTCTACAAATACGAGATCGCCGGCGCCGACGGCGCCCTCCTGCCGCTCAAGGCCGACCCCATCGGCTTCGCGGCCGAACTCCGCCCCTCCACGGCCTCCGTGGTAGCCTCCGCCGCCCCGTTCGCCTGGACCGATGCCACCCATCTCGATATCCGCGCGACGGTCGATCCCCGTCGCGCTCCGATGGCGATCTACGAGGTTCATCTCGGCTCCTGGCAACGCAGCGCCGAGGGCGGCTTCCTCGACTACGACGCCATTGCCGACCGCCTGATCCCCTACGTCGTCGATCTCGGCTTCACCCATCTCGAACTCCTGCCGGTGAGCGAGCACCCGCTCGACGACTCCTGGGGCTACCAGCCCATCGGCCTGTTCGCACCCACCGCCCGCCACGGCACCCCGGAGGGCTTCGCCCGGCTGGTCGAGCGTGCCCATGAAGCCGGGGTCGGCGTCATCCTCGACTGGGTGCCCGCCCATTTTCCCACCGACGCGCATGGCCTGCGCCGCTTCGACGGCGCCGCGCTCTACGAAGACGCCGACCGGCGGCGCGGCTTCCATCCGGACTGGCAGACCGCGATCTATGACTTCGGCCGCGCCGAGGTCGCCAACATCCTCGCCGCCTCGGCGCTGCACTGGTTCGATCGTTTCCACATCGACGCGCTGCGGGTCGATGCCGTCGCCTCCATGCTCTATCTCGACTATTCGCGCCGGCCCGGAGAATGGAGCCCCAATGTCGAGGGCGGCCGCGAGAATCTGGAGGCGGTGGCTTTCCTGCGCCGTGTCAACGCCCTGGCCTACGCCGAGCACCCCGGCATCATGATGATCGCCGAGGAGTCGACCTCCTGGCCCGGCGTCTCCCGCCCGGTCGACGCCGGCGGACTCGGCTTCGGCTTCAAGTGGAACATGGGCTGGATGAACGACACGCTGGCCTACCTCGCGCGCGAACCTTCCCATCGCAAATGGCACCACCGGGAGATGACCTTCGGCCTGCTCTACGCCTTCTCCGAGAACTTCGTCCTGCCGCTCTCCCATGACGAGGTGGTGCACGGCAAACAATCCCTGATCGGCCGCATCCACGGCGATGCCTGGCAGCAGGCCGCGACGCTGCGCGCCTATTACGGCTTCATGTGGGCCCATCCCGGCAAGAAGCTGCTTTTCATGGGCCAGGAATTCGGCCAGGTCCGCGAATGGAACTTCGCCGCCGCGCTGGACTGGCACCTGCTCGACGCGCCCCGCCACGCCGGCATCCGCGACTGCGTGCGCGACCTCAACCGGCTCTATCGCAGCCACCCCGCCCTGCATGCGCGCGACTGCGAGGCCGAAGGCCATCGCTGGGTGATCGCCGACGATGCCGACCACTCGGTGTTCGCCTGGCTCCGCCTCGCGCCGGGCGCGCCGGCGGTTCTCGCGGTGAGCAACTTCACGCCGGTGCCGCGCCACGACTGGCGCATCGGCGTCCCCCATGCCGGCATCTGGCGCGAGATTCTCAACACCGATGCCAAACCCTACGGCGGCAGTGGTCTCGGCAACCTCGGCTCCACCATCGCCATCGCCGAACCCGCCGATGGCCAGCCCGCCTGCGTGAATATCCTGTTGCCCCCGCTCGCCACGGTCTACTTTCTGTTCGATCCGGGATGACAAACCGCCCGCCGCACGACCAAACTGCCGAACCCTGACGGAGACGCCTATGTCCGCCCTGGCATCCGCTTCCGGACCGCTCGCACGCCATACCATGGCCTATGTTCTGGCCGGTGGGCGCGGCTCGCGCCTGATGGAGCTGACCGATGTGCGCGCCAAGCCGGCCGTCTATTTCGGCGGCAAATTGCGCATCATCGACTTCGCCCTGTCCAACGCGCTGAACTCCGGCATCCGCCGCATGGCGGTGGCGACGCAGTACAAGGCGCACAGCCTGATCCGCCACCTCCAGCGCGGCTGGAACTTCTTCCGCTCCGAACGCAACGAGAGTTTCGACATCCTGCCGGCCAGCCAGCGCGTCGCCGAGGACAAATGGTATCTCGGCACCGCCGACGCGGTGTTCCAGAACATCGACATCATCGAGAGCTACGAGCCCAAATACATCATCATCCTGGCCGGCGACCACGTCTACAAAATGGACTACGAGCCGATGCTGCAACAGCACGTCGACCAGGGCGCCGACGTCACCGTCGGGTGCCTCGAGGTGCCGCGGGCCGAGGCAACGGGCTTCGGCGTGATCCATGTCGACGCCTCCGACCGCATCATCGCCTTCCAGGAGAAACCTGCCGACCCGCCCGCCATGCCCGGCAAGCCCGACATGGCGCTGGCCAGCATGGGCATCTATGTGTTCGAGACCAGGTTCCTGTTCGAGGCCCTGCGCGCCGACGCCGCCGACCCCGGCTCCAGCCATGATTTCGGCAAGGACATCATCCCCCGCCTGGTGCGCGAAGCCAAGGCGGTGGCCCATTCATTCGAGAAATCCTGCGTCCGCTCGACCGCCGACGCGGTGCCGTACTGGCGCGATGTCGGCACGCTCGACTCCTACTTCGCCGCCAATATCGACCTCACCGATGTGGTCCCCGACCTCGACCTGTTCGACCGCGACTGGCCGCTCTGGACCTATGGCGAAATGACCGCGCCGGCCAAATTCGTGCATGACGTCGAGGGCCGCCGCGGCATGGCGCTCTCCTCGGTGATCGCCGGCGGCACCATCATCTCGGGCGCCACTCTGCGGCGCTCGCTGGTGTTCTCGGGCGTGCGGGTCAATTCCTGGGCCGAGGTCGAGCGCGCGGTGATCCTGCCCGACGTCAACATCGGCCAGCATGCCCGGGTCAGCAACGCGATCGTCGAACGCGGGGTGAAGATCCCACCCCATTTCGTCGTCGGCGAGGACCCTCAAGCCGACCGCGACCGCGGCATCCGCGTGACCGACGGCGGCATCCGCCTGATCACCCGCAAGATGATCGACGATCTCCAGACGTGACCACGGTCCTCTCCGTCGCGGCCGAACTCTATCCGATCATCAAGACCGGCGGCCTCGCCGATGTCACGGGCGCACTCCCTGCCGCCCTCGCCGCCGAGGGCGTGATGATCCGCAGCCTGTTGCCGGGCTATCCCGCTGCGCTCGCCGCGCTCACCGCCGCCACCCCGGTGCTCGACCTGCCCGATCTCGCCGGCGGCCCCGCCCGCCTGTTGGCCGGCACCGCCGCCGGCCTTGCTGTCCTGGTGCTCGACGCCCCGCATTTGTACGCGCGCCCCGGCAATCCCTATCTCGGTCCCGACGGCAGGGACTGGCCGGACAACCCGATCCGCTTCGCCGCCCTCAGCCAAGTCGCGGCACTGCTCGGGCGCGGTGCCGTCCCCACGCTGCGCCCCGACGTGATCCACGCCCATGACTGGCAGGCCGGGCTGGTCCCCGCGCTGCTCCACTACCACGGCGGCCCCCGCCCCGGCACGGTGATGACGGTCCACAACCTCGCCTTTCCCGGCAAGGCACCGTCCGCCATGCTGGCCGACCTGTTCCTGCCGCCGCATGCCTTCGCCATCGACGGGGTGGAGTTCTTCGGCGCGATCAGCCTGCTCAAGGCCGGCCTGCAATTCGCCGACCGGATCACCACCGTCTCGCCCACCTACGCCGCCGAGATCCAGACCCAAGACCACGGCATGGGGTTCGATGGCCTGCTGCGCCGCCGCGCCGCCGACCTCTCCGGCATCCTGAACGGCATCGACACCACCGTCTGGAACCCCGCGACCGACCCGCTCCTCGCGACCCGCTACAGCACGCCCGAGGGCCGCACCCCCAACAAGGCGGCCCTCCAGCGCGAGCTTGGCCTCGCCGAGGATCCCGCGATGCCACTGTTCGCCGTGGTCAGCCGGCTGACGGATCAAAAGGGTATCGATATCCTTCTCGCCTGCCTGCCCGCTTTGCCTGGCCAACTCGCCCTGCTCGGGACCGGCGAGCGCGACCTGGAGGCGGCCTTCCGCGCCGCCAGATCTCCCCATGTCGCGCCGATGATCGGCTACGATGAGGGCCACGCCCACCGCATCCAGGCCGGCGCCGATATTCTGCTGGTGCCGTCCCGCTTCGAGCCGTGCGGCCTCACCCAACTCTACGCCTTGCGCTACGGCGCGGTCCCGTTGGTGGCCCGCGTCGGCGGGCTGGCCGATACGGTCATCGACGCCAACCCCGCCGCCCTGGCCGCCGGCGTCGCCACCGGTTTCCAATTCGCCCCGCTGACCCCGGAAACCCTCGCAGCGGCGTTGCGCCAGGCCGCCGCGCGCTACGCCGAACCCGCGACCTGGCGCCGTCTGCAAACCAACGGCATGGCGGCCGATGTGTCCTGGCGCGCGCCGGCGCGCGCCTACGCCGCGCTCTATCGCTCCCTGGCATGAGCGGCGCCCCAGAGCCACTCGGCGTCAGCCTCCATGCCGACGGCATCAACGTCGCCGTCCACGCCCCGCACGCCGAGGCGATCGAGTTCTGCCTGTTCACCCAGGGCCGCGAGACCCGCCACCGCCTGCCCGGCCGCACCGGCCCCGTCCATCACGGCTTCATCCCCGGGATCGCCGCCGGTGCCCAGTATGGCCTGCGCGCGCATGGAACTTGGGCCCCCGAACAAGGTCACCGCTTCAACCCCGCCAAGCTCCTGCTCGACCCCTACGCCGTCACGCTCGACCGCGCCCCCGCTTTGCATCCGACGATGCTGGACCATGACAGCGACAGTGCCGCCTTCGCGCCCAAGGCCGTCGTCGTCGCGCCGCTCCCGCCGATCGCGGCCACCCCGCTGACCGCCTGGCCCGAGACCATCCTCTATGAGCTCCACGTCCGTGGGTTCACCGCACAGCACCCGGGCATCCCGCCGGCCTTGCGCGGCCGTTTCGCCGGCCTCGCCCACCCCGCCGCGATCGACCACCTCAAGCAGCTCGGCATCACCGCCGTCGAGCTGATGCCCTGCGCCGCCTGGATCGAGGAACGCCACCTCGCCGCAATCGGACTTACCAATCACTGGGGCTACAATCCCGTCGCCCTGATGGCGCCGGACCCGCGCCTGGCGCCCGATGGCTGGCCGGAAGTCCGCACCGCCATTGCCGCACTGACCGCCGCGGGCATCGAGACCATCCTCGACGTGGTGCTGAACCATACCGGCGAGGGCGATGAGTTCGGCCCTACCTTGTCCCTGCGCGGCCTCGACAATGCCGGCAGCTACCGGCTGAACCCGACCGACCCGGCGCGCTACATCGACGACGCCGGCTGCGGCAACATCCTCGCCCTCGACCGCCCGGCACCCCTGCGTCTCGCCATGGACGCCTTGCGCGCCTGGGCCGCGGCCGGATTGCACGGCTTCCGCTTCGATCTCGCCACCACCCTCGCCCGCCGCCCCGATGGCTTCGACGCCGCCGCCCCCCTGCTCCAGGCCATCGCCCAGGACCAGGTGCTGCGCCGCCTGAAATTGATCGCCGAACCCTGGGACATCGGCCCCGGCGGCTACCGGATCGGCCAATTCCCGGCCCAATGGGCCGAATGGAACGACCGCTTCCGCGACACCGCGCGCCGCTTCTGGCGCGGCGACGCCGGCCAGACGCCGGACCTGGCCACCCGCCTCGCCGGTTCCGCCGATCTGTTCGCCGCCAAGCACCACGCCACCACGAGCCTCAACTTCATCACCGCCCATGACGGGTTCACCCTGGCCGACCTGACCGCCTACGCGGTCAAGCACAACGAGCCCAACGGCGAGCACAACCGCGACGGCACCGACGCCAACCACAGCTGGAACCACGGCACCGAGGGTCCCGATCCGACCCTGGACGCGCAGCGCCGCGCCGACCAGCGCGCCCTGCTCGCCACCCTGCTGCTCGCCCGCGGCACCCCGATGCTCGCCATGGGCGCCGAGCTCGGCCACACCCAGCATGGCAACAACAACGCCTACGCCCAGGACAACCCCACCGCCTGGCTCGACTGGTCCACCGCCGATGCCGGGCTGCTCGCCTGGACCGCCCGCCTGACTGCCCTGCGCCGCGCCCATCCCGCCTTCCGCGCCGACCGCTTCCTCACCGGAACCCCGGCCGGACCCGACCTGCTGCCCGACGTCGCCTGGATCGGCGCCGATGGCGCCCCCTCCGATTGGCACGCCGACCCGGCGACCCTGGGCATGGTCCTGGCCGAGGATTCCACCCGGGTGGCGCTGATCCTGCACCGCGGCGGCGGCCCCGCCATCATCACCCTGCCGCCGCCCCGCGCCGGGCATCGCTGGCGCCTGCTAGCCGACAGCGCCGATCCCGAGGCCCCGCCTCGCGACGTCGCGGCCCCCATAGCCTCGCCGCGCAGCGTTCTGGTGCTGGCGGAGACCGCCACCCAGCCACGTCCGCCGACGGACCCGGCGATGCTGCGCCGGCTCGCCGCCGAGGCCGGCATCGCGCCGGACTGGTGGACCGTGGAGGGTCAGCACACCGCGGTCAGCGATGACACGCGCCGCGCTTTGCTCGCCGCCATGCGCCTCCCCGCCGCGACCGCCGCCGAGGCCCGCGACACCCTGCGACACCTCGCCGAGACCGGCATCCGCCGCCCCTTGCCGATCGCCCATGTCGTGCGAGCCGGGGCACCTGCCACGGTCCCGGCCGCGCTCGATCCCGCCTTGCCGCCGCGCCCCCTGTGGCTGACCGTCACCCGGGAGGACGGCGGCACCACCACCTGGCGCGCCGATCCGGACAATCTCACGCGCACCACCGCCGCGGACGGCTACCCCGCCCTGACCGCGCAGATCGCGCTCCCCGACCTGCCCCTCGGCCGCCACATCCTGCACCGCGACGACGCGCCCGACATCGCCTGCCGCCTCACCATCGCCCCGCTCGCCTGCCACCGCCCGGCGGCCCTGGCCACGCCCCGCTTCGGCCTCGCCGCCCAGCTCTATACCCTTCGCCGCGCTGGCGACCAGGGCATCGGCGACTTCACCACCCTCGCGCGCCTGACCGAACGCGCCGCCGCCGCCGGGGCTGCCACCGTCGCACTCAACCCGCTGCACATGCTGTTCCCCGGCCAGCGCCACCGCGCCAGCCCCTATTTCCCGTCGGATCGCCGCTTCCTCGACCCGATCTACCTCGATCTCCCCGGCGCCCCCCCGGTCGCCGGCGACATGCTGGACCACGCCGCCGTTTGGGCCGCCAAGCGGGCGATCCTGGAACGCGATTTCGCGACGTTCACCCCCGACGCCGCCTTCGCCGCATTCGTCGCCGCCGGCGGCGACACGCTGCACCGCTTCGCCACCTTCCAGGCCCTCGCCGAATGCCACGCCGGCCCGTGGCAGGCCTGGCCGGCCGCCCTGCGCCGCCCCAATGGCGCCGAGGTGGCGGCCTTCGCTGGCGCCAACGCCCGCCGCATCGCCTTCCATCAATATCTCCAACACCGCGCCGATGCCGCCCTGGCCGCCGCGGCCGGACATCTGCCAATCGGGCTGCTGCGCGACCTCGCCGTCGGCGCCGCCCCCGACGGCGCCGAGGCCTGGGCCGAGCAGGACCGGCTCGCCGCCGGCGCCTGGATCGGCGCGCCACCCGATCCCTTCGCGTCGGACGGGCAGAACTGGCACCTGCCGCCGCCACTGCCGATCGCCATGCAAGCCGATCCGGAGGATGGCTACGCCCGCATGATCGCCGCCAACATGCGCCATGCCGGGGCCTTGCGGATCGATCACGTCATGGCCCTCGCGCGCCTGTTCTGGATCCCCGAGGGCGGCAGCGGGGCCGATGGCGCCTATGTCGCCTACAAGCGTGACGCGCTGATCGGCCGCATCGCGCTGGAGAGCCTGCGCGCCCGCTGCATGGTCATCGGCGAGGACCTCGGCACCGTGCCCGAGGGCCTGCGTCCCGCGCTCGACGCCGCCGGATTGCTCGGCACCAGGGTGCTGCTGCTCGATCGCGAAACCCGCGCCTACCCCGCACGCAGCGTCGCCTGCGTCAGCACCCATGACCTGCCGCCCTTCGCTGGCTGGTGGCACGGCGACGACATCGCCGAGCGCCGCAGCCTCGGCCTCGCCGCCGACACGGATGACCGCCGCGCCAGCGATCGCGCCGCCCTCGCGCTCGACGGCGATCCCCTGGTCGCCGCGCACCGCCGCGTCGCCGACTCACCGGCCGATCTCGTCCTGATCCAGACCGACGACCTCATCGCCACCCGCAGCAGCGTCAACCTGCCCGGCACCGACACCGAACGCCCGAACTGGCGCCGGCGCCTGGCCGAGCCCGTCGAGACACTGCTCGATGGCCCCGACGCTCGGGCCATCCTCGCGGCCATGGGCGATCGTCATACCGATCTCGAAAAAGAATGAAGCTGTTTTGATTGGTTAGGGGAAGCGCTTCTTTTTTGAAAAAAAGAAGCAAAAAACTTTCATCCAATGGAGTCGATGGTACCAACCACACCGAAGCACGGGTGAAGTTTTTTTGTTTCTTTTTTTTCAAAAAAAGAGACGCTTCCTTCCTTCCCTACTTGCAATCCGCACCGGTCAATATGCAGCCGATACCTATTCGGCTGCCAACCGCTGCACCACTTCGAGCAGGATATTGGCCCCGGCCACGAGGTCGGCCTCCGGCGTATGTTCCCGCGGGTTGTGGCTGATGCCACCGATGCTCGGCACGAAGATCATCGCCGCCGGACAGATCCGCGCCATCATCTGCGCATCGTGCCCCGCCCCCGATGTCATCCGCCGGCTCGGCAGGCCATGGCGGGCGGCAGCCGCCTCGACATGGCCGACGATGTCGCGATCGAACGCCACCGGCTCGAACCGCGCCAGCGGTTCCACCCTGACCTTCACCCGCTCGACCCGCATCAGCTCCGCCAGGCAGCCGGACAGCCCCTCCTCCAGCGCGTGCAGGCGGGCACTGTCGGGGTCGCGCAGATCGACCGTGAAGGTCGCCCGCGCCGGGATGACATTGATCGCGTTGGGCGCAAATTCCATGCACCCCACGGTGGCAACGCCGAACCCGTTGGCAGCGGCGAGATCACGCAGGAACGTCACCACCCGCGCCGCGGCATGGCCGGCATCGCAACGCATGCGCATCGGCGTGGTGCCGGCGTGGTTGGCCACGCCTTCGATGGTCACGCGCTGCCACGAGATCCCCTGCACCGACTCGACCGCCCCCACCGCCACGCCTTCCTTCTCCAGCACCGGCCCCTGCTCGATGTGCAGTTCGACATAGGCGTGCGGCCGGATGAATCCGGGGGCCTCGGTGCCGGCGTAGCCGATGCGGGCAAGTTCGGCGCCGAGCACGCTGCCGTCCACCCCAACCGTCGCCAGCGCCACGTCGAGCGACAGCCCGCCGACATAGGTGAGCGAGCCCAGCATGTCCGGCGCGTAGCGCACCCCCTCCTCGTTGGTGAAGGCGGCGACCACCAGTGGCCGGTCCGGCGCCCGGCCCGAGGCCTTCAGCGTCTCGATCACCTCAAGCCCGGCCAGCACGCCATAGCAGCCATCATAGATGCCGGCGTCGATCACCGTATCGATGTGCGAGCCGACCATCACCGGGGCGAGGTTGCTGGCGGCCGGACCGCGCCAGATGCCGAACACATTGCCGATCCGATCCACCGCGACCTCCAGCCCGGCCGCCGCGATCCAGCCCACCAGGGCATCGCGCCCGGCCTTGTCCGCGTCCGAGGCGGCCAGCCGGCACAGCCGGCCCTCGCCATCGCGGCCGATGCTGCCGAGATGGCGCAGGCGGCCGAGCAGCCGCCCGGTATCGATGGTCAAGCTCATCGCCTCAACGCCCCGTGAACACCGGCTTGCGCTTCTGCAGGAAGGCGGTGCGCGCCTCCTTGCCGTCCTCGCTGGCGAACGCCATGCGGATATTGGCGACCTCGTAGCGCAGCTGCCCTTCCATATCGGTGGACTCCATCGAACGCGCCATGCCCCGCTTGAGCAACCGCAGCGTGATCGGCGACCATTCGCACAAGGCCTGGCAATACGCCGCCAGCCGTTCGCCGATCTGCGCGTCATCGACCACCTCGCCGGCCATGCCGAGCGCCACCGCCTCCTCGCCCAGCACGGTGCGGTTCTCCAGCATGAAGCGCATCGCCTTCTCGTAGCCCATCGTCTGCGGCAGCGTGATGGTGAGGCCGGCATCGGGCGAGCCCCCGATCCTGGTGTAGCCCGCCATCAGCCGCGCCGAGCGGGCGACGATGCGCACATCGGCCGCCATCGCCAGACCCAGCCCGGCACCGACCGCGACGCCATTGATCCCGGCCACCACCGGCTTGTCGCAGCGCTTGCGGATCGCCAGCAGAAATTGCCCGACCCAGCCGACATCATCGAGTTGCGCCGCCTGCGGCGACAGCGGCGTGTAGCGCACGCCCGCGGCCAGATCGAGCCCGGCACAAAACGCATCCCCGCTCCCGGTGATCGCGACCACCCACACATTGTCATCCGCCGCCGCCGCATCCACCGCCTCCACGATGCCCCAGGACAGCTCGCCGCTCAGCGCGTTCTTCTTCTCCGGACGATTGAGCGTGATGGTCCTGACATGGCCGGCGTCGGCCACGGTCACAATTGCGGTCATCCTGGGTCCTCCGATGGTGAATTGGCCCAATCATGCCGCACAAGCGCGTTCTTGTCGCGGTCAGCCGCGTTGCCTCCAACCGCGCGCGGTGGCACTCTCACGGCCAAGGAATTCACCGGAACAAGCCGGGAAGCCAGAGGAAACGTACCATGTCCAGGATCACCCGCCGGACCCTGCTCGCGGCCACCGGCGCCGCCGCCATCACACCGATCGCCCACGCCCAGGCGGTCAAGCCGCGGCTGACCGCGATCTCCCAGTGGTCCGCCGGGAGTGACGGTGCCGCCATCACCGCGCTCGGCAAGAAGTTCGAGGAAAAGGGCGGCACCTGGCAGCATTCCCCGGTCCCCGGCTTCACCACCGAGATGATGAACAAGTTGCGGGCCCAGATCATGGCGGGCGATCCGCCCGCCTGCTCGCAGCTCAAGGGCCCCGAAATCACCGCCTGGTCGAAAATCGCCCCGACCCTCAACCTTGACGCCATCGTCGCCGCGGCCGGCTACGAGAAGGTCGTCGCCCCCGACCTCGCCCGCCTGCATAAGCCCGGCGGCAAATGGGCCGCCCTGCCGCTGCAGATCTACAGCACCAACATGCTGTTCCTCTCCAAGCGCGCGATGGACAAGGCCAAGGCCGACAAGATCCCTGTCACCTGGGCCGATTTCAACGCGCTGGCGGAAAAGATGAAGGCCGGCGGCGTCACCTACCCCATCGCCAACGGCGGGACGCGCCCCGATGACGGCCAGAAATTCGAGGCAGCCCTCGCCGGCATCAGCCCGGCCGCCTACCGCGCCGCCTGCATGAACCTCGACGAGAAGGCCCTCAAGGGCCCCGAGATGAAGGCCGCCTTCGCCCAGGTCCGCAAGATCGCCGACTGGATGGACCCCAACACCGCCGCCCAGCACTACTCCACCTTCCTGTCTCGCTTCGTCGCCGGCGACATGGGCATCATGATCCAGGGCGGCTGGGCCCAGGGCGTGCTGCTCAATGCCGGCTTCAAGCTCGACGACTTCATCATCGCCCCCGGCCCCTCCGACAATGGTAAGCCGGTGTTCCTGCTCAACGCCGACGCCTTCATCTTCTGGCAGCGCAAGGAGGCCGACCTCCAGGCCGGCCAGAAGCTGATGGCCGAGCTGGTCATGGATCCCGCCATCCAGACCATGTACTCGCAAATCACCGGCTCCATCCCCGTCCGCACCGATGTCGATCTCTCCGGCCCCGGCTGGTCCGACGGCCAGCGCCGCACCGCCTCCGCCCTCAAGGAAGCCGTCGCCGCCAACCAGGCCGTGCTCTCCCTCGCCCACAACATGGCGCAGGAGAACGGCATGACCGCTGCGATGATCGACGTCATCACCGAATACGTGAAAAACCGCTCCATCACCCCCGACCAGGCAGTCACCCGCCTCGCCGAGGCGGTGGAGGGCGCCCGTTGAGCCACGCCGCGCCGTCACCGGCGCGGCCCCTCTTCGCCGGACTGAAGCGGCTGCCGGAATTCCTGGTGATTTGGGTGCCGCTGCTGCTCTCGGCCGGCCACGTCGTGGTCTTCACGGCGTGGACGACCTGGATCTCCTTCACCCCGTCCACCCTGGTGCCGGTCGACGGCTGGGTCGGCTGGCGCAACTACACCAACGTGCTGGCGACCCGGAACTGGAAGATCGCCTTCGACAACCTGCTGATCTTCGGCGCCGGCTTCGTCATTCTCACCGCCCTCGTCGGCCTCCTGCTGGCCATCATCATCGACCAGCGCATCCGCGGCGAAAACGTCCTGCGCTCGATCTTCCTCTACCCCATGGCGGTCTCCTTCGTCGTCACCGGCACCGTCTGGTCCTGGCTGCTCAACCCCGGCATGGGCATCCAGAAGCTGGTCAACGACTGGGGCTGGACCAGCTTCCGCTTCGACTGGCTGATCGACCGCGACATGGCGATCTGGACCATCGTCATCGCCGGCATCTGGCAATCCTCGGGCTTCGCCATGGCCCTCTTCCTCGCCGGCCTGCGCTCGGTCGAGGCCGACCTCATCAAAGCAGCCCAGATCGACGGCGCCGGCCCGGTCCGCATCTACACCCGCGTGATCCTGCCCACCCTGTGGCCGATCGTCATCGCCGTGATGGTCATCCTCCTGCAATTCGCCATCAAGACCTTCGACCTCGTACGCGCCCTGACCGGCGGCGGCCCCGGCCTCGCCACCCAGTTGCCCGCCCTCGTGGTCTACGACTTCATGTTCCAGCGCGGCCATCTCGGCCGCGGCTCCGCCGCCGCGGTGCTGATGCTGCTCACCCTGCTCGGCGTGCTGCTGCCCTATGGCGCCTGGAAATACTACCAGCGCCGGAGGGACGCCCGTGCGTGACGCCTCGCTCTCCCGCGCGCTGCTCTACGCCGTCGCGTTCCTGCTCGCCTTCCTCTACCTCATCCCGCTCGCCGTCGTCCTGCTGAACTCGCTGCGCACGGCCGAGGAGATCGTGCAAACCTCGATGATCGGCTGGCCCCGGGTCTGGGCCTTCCAGAACTACACCGCCGCCTGGGCCGATTTCTGCATCGCCCAGACCTGCTCCGGCATCCGGCCCTACATGCTGAACTCCGCCCTCGTCACCCTGCCCGCGACCCTGCTCTCCACCCTGCTCGGCGCCGTCGCCGGCTACGCCATCTCGCTCTGGCGCTTCAAAGGCGACACCTGGATCTTCGCCCTCGTCACCCTCGGCGTCTTCCTGCCCGAACAAATGCGCCTCATCCCCTGGACCATCGTGCTCCGCGACGTCGGCCTCACCAACACCCTCGCCGGCCTGGTCATGATCCACACCGTCCAGGGCCTCAGCTTCACTACCCTGTTCTGCCGCAACTACTACATCGCCATCCCCGCCGACCTGATGAAAGCCGCCAAAATCGACGGCGCCGGCTTCTTCCGCATCTTCTACCGCATCGTCCTGCCGCTCTCGCCCCCCATCCTCATCGTCACCGTCATCTGGCAATTCACCGGCATCTGGAACGAATTCCTCTACGGCGTCACCTTCACCACCGGCACCCAGCAGCCCGTCACCGCCGCCCTCATCGCCCTCTCCGCCTCGGTCGCCGACGTGCCGCAACACGGCGTGCAATCCGCCGCCGTCGTCATCGCCGCCCTGCCCACCCTGCTCGTCTACCTCTTCGGCGGGCGCTACTTCGTGCGTGGCCTCACCGCCGGCGCCGTGAAATAGGGATCATCCCATGTCGGCCCTCGTCATCCGCGACCTGCACAAGCGCTTCGGCGCCACCGATGTCCTCAAAGGCATCAACCTCGACATCGACAACGGCGACTTCACCGTCCTCGTCGGCCCCTCCGGCTGCGGCAAATCCACCCTCCTCAACATCATCGCCGGCCTGGAAACCGCCACCGCCGGCGACATCGAAATCGACGGCCGCGTCGTCAACGCCATCCCCCCCAAGGATCGCGACATCGCCATGGTCTTCCAGACCTACGCCCTCTACCCCTCCATGACCGTCCGCCAGAACATCACCTTCGGCATGGAATGCCGCAACGTCCCCAAGCCCCAGCAAGCCACCGCCCTCGAACGCGTCGCCAAACTCCTGCAAATCGAACCCCTCCTCGCCCGCAAACCCGCCCAGCTCTCCGGCGGCCAGCGCCAGCGCGTCGCCATGGGCCGCGCCCTCGTCCGTGACCCCAAACTCTTCCTCTTCGACGAACCCCTCTCCAATCTCGACGCAAAACTCCGCGTCGAAATGCGCATGGAAATCAAACAGCTCCACGCCCGCATCGGCGCCTCCATCGTCTACGTCACCCACGACCAGATCGAAGCCATGACCATGGCCACCCGCATCGCCGTCATGCACCAGGGCGAAATCCAGCAATTCGCGGATCCCGACACCATCTACAACCGCCCCGCCAACCTCTTCGTCGCCCGCTTCATGGGCGCCCCACCCATGAACACCATCCCGGCCCGCCTCGAAGCCCACGCCGGCCGCCCCGTCGTCGTCGTCGGTGACACCCACCTCCCCGCCCCCCCCTCCATCGCCCCCGAATGGCTCGGCAAACCGGTCATCCTCGGCATCCGCCCCGAATGCATCGCCGAACCCACCCGCCAGTTCGGCGACGGCACCGCCCCCAGCCTCACCATCACCGCCCCCGTCGAAATGACCGAGCCCACCGGCGCCGAAACCATCGTCGTCCTGCGCCTCGGCGGCACCAAAATCCTCGCCCGCGTCGCCCCCGACATCCGCCTCGTCCCCGGCGCCCCCGCCACCTTCGCCGTCGATGCCCGCAAACTCTGCCTCTTCGACCCCCAAACCGAACGCCTCATCGCATGACCGCCACACGCTACCCCTGCCTCGCCGATCGCGCCGTCATCATCACCGGCGGCGCCAGCGGCATCGGCGCCGCCTTCGTCCGCGCCTTCGCCACCAACGGCGCCCGCGTCGGCTTCCTCGATCTCGACACCACCGCCGCCGCCGCCCTCACCGCGGAAATCGCCGCCACCGGCGCCCCCACCCCCGTCTTCATCCCCTGCGACCTCCTCGACATCCCGGCCCTCCAGCACGCCCTCGCCACCCTCCACACCCATCTCGGTGACGCTGCCGTCCTCATCAACAACGCCGCCAACGACCGCAGGCAGGACTTCCCCGACGTCACCGAAGCCGAGTTCGACTGGTCCCTCGCCGTCAACTTCAAACACCACTACTTCGCAGCCCAAGCCATCCTCCCCCAGATGCAACGCCTCGGCCACGGCTCCATCATCAACATGAGCTCCATCGCCTGGATGGGCGGCGGCCCCCGCATGCAAGCCTACAGCGCCGCCAAAGCCGCCGTCGTCGGCTTCACCAATTCCCTCGCCCGCGACGTCGGCCAATACCGCATCCGCGTCAACGCCATCGCCCCCGGCATGGTCATCACCCCCCGCCAACGCGAACTCTGGTACCAGGACGAATCCCTCATCGCCGCCGGCCGCGCCCGCCAATGCCTCCCCGACCCCATCGAACCCGAAGACATCGCCAACCTCGCCCTCTTCCTCGCCGCCGACGACAGCCGCCTCATCACCAAACAATGCCTCCAAATCAACGGCGGCGCCCGCTGATCCAGAAACGCTCGGGCGTCCGAAACCCCGTGTCACCGTCATCGCGAGCGAAGCGAGGCGATCCAGCCCACCCGCACCGCCTCGGCATCGGCCCATGGAACAGAGCGGAACAGACAAGCCAGTCTTCGAAAGCCATTCTGAAAGCGCTTCTTTTTTGAAAAAAAGAAGCAAAAAACTTCTATCCATTGGCGAGTTGCGCCCCAGTTCTGCTCAGAGTACGAAATGAACGTCCCGAATATTATCTAGAAGCGATACCGATCTGGTCTGTATTCAACACGTCTCGTGCACTGATCTGTGCGCCCAGCCATGCAGGGGCCGTCATCAGCCCACCAAAGCACCGACTGCCAGTTGCAGGAACCAAAAATTCTGCGCCGGGTTGCGACAGGGTGATCGCATTTGGCCCATTGGATGCGCATCGCCGAATATTCCCCCTCTCCACCCGTTCTTCACGGGGGGAGAGGGTCGGGGTGAGGGGGGCGTTTCGGCCCACCGGCAACATCCGACATACGCAAACACCCCCTTCTCCAGGTGAAGAGCGAGTCGCCATGATTTTTTCTCGCCAAATGCAGTCACCCTGGTGTTGCGAACCAAGGAGTTGCAACTATATGACCACGTGCTATAGTTCACAGCGCGATGACGGGTGACGATTTGCGCGCTTTCAAAACCAAAAACCTCCTCAGGTTCGCCCGGCGTGAGCGGATCACCGACGCTGTTCTGTGAAAGGCCATCGAACGGGCGGAGCGCGGCACTGTCGATGCCGATCTCGGAGGCGGGCTTATCAAGCAACGTCTCGCGCGGCCGGGCCAAGGACGATCCGGCGGTTACCGCGTGATCGTGGCTTATCGGCTGAAGGACCGGGCAGTGTTTCTGTATGGGTTTGCCAAAAGCGACCTGGACAATATCAGCCCGGATCAGGTGCAGACCTTCCGCGCGATCGGGGCGAACTGGCTCGCCGCCAGCGCCACCATGATCAAACGGGCCATTGACGAAGGCGAGTTGCAGGAGATCGACCATGACGACCAAACCTAGCCGGATGAATCAAGAGCTTGTGGAGATGGCCGAGGCGCAACGCCGCCTCGGCATCATGGACGAGCCGAGCTTTCGGAAGATCACGCTTCGGCATTTGGGACCGGACGCACCACCCACAGCAACACCGATCAGTGGCGACGAAATCCGCAACGTTCGCGAGCAGGCGCATTTGAGCCAAGCCGCCCTCGCGCGATATCTCGGTCTGACGACGGGCTACATCTCGCAGCTTGAGCGCGGCAGCAAGCAGGCCAAAGGGCCGGCCCTCGCTTTGCTGAATGTCATCCGCCGAAAGGGCGTTGAGGTGTTGCTCTGAGCGACCCGATGATCTGACCTGTTCGACGTGCAACCTCAGTCAATACCTCGCCACGATCACCGACTCCATGGCCTGGTCCCGATACCTCCGAGACACATGGGCGGACACCACGACCCCACAAAGCCGTCTTATGCCGACCGTCCTCGGCGGCGATCCCGCCTGGAGATGTCCGGAAGATGCGATCGCTCTGTTTGTCTCACGCCCACAACCGACCAAGCTCGTCGGCGAACCGGCGGAGATGGAATTGCGAAATATAATGGTGGAGCTTGGGTGCGATCACCGATGGCCTCGGTCTTCATCGAGATCGTCGAACATCCTCCCGGACGGTAGGATATCGCGCAAGTCCTCGCGCACATCGGGCCATATCGTGCCGCGGTCGTGGCGAGATGGACCCCGAACAGCGCGCGCATCTGGCTTAGCGAATCGATCGAATCCGAAACAAAAGATGCTTCGATGTTATCTGTTATTTCCGCATCATTGGCTAACGCCCATCGTTATTGCTAAAGATGCTTGACGCTCAGCAGGCCGCCCCATTTATCGTTTAGATACTCGCACACCAGCCTCCGGTGGCAGTTATGCGGTGTGGCTTCCGAGCACAGCAGACAGCCTCCCGCAAACGTCTCGGGCTTTAGACGCTGCTCAATTTTCCGCTCTTCCAAGAGGCGGAGGAAGCCTCCCTCATAGTCGTCCCAATCTCCCTTTTCCTTCTTGTACGCCTTCAGGATGCTGTCCGTGGGCGCAAGGATTGGTTGATGAACATATTCGATACCCCCGATCTTCTTGAGGAAATAGGCGAGATCGTCAGCCTTGGCGAAGCCTGCTAGCTGCGACGTGTTATGCAGACGCACGTCGATGAGCTTCTTCACGCCCGCCGTTAGCAGCCGCTCGAAGAAGTGCTCCGCGTTAGATTTGGTGAAGCCAATGGTGGTGACGTGGACTTGCGCCATATCCTATCCCGCCACCGGTTTGGTTTCGGAGCCATCGAACTGCTCGGTATAGGCTACCTTACGGGAACGCTTCCGGTATGCCTCGGCTAGGCGCTCACTCAGCGATAGAAACAAATCGGTGCTTTCCCGACCTTGGGATGTAAGCAGCCGTTCCTCTATATCGCGGTGATCCACGATCACGCCATCCATGAGTATATGCTTCACGCCTACGCCACGTTCGGCCAACACCCGTCCGACTAGGAGACATCTGTGGCAGTCCAGCGGGTCGTGCTCGGAGCACATGAGCGCGATGTGGTATTTCCGAGCGCCTTCCAGCACCCGTTCGAGACCCTGCGTAAAATCGGGGGACCGGGCCATGCGCTCGTAGTCGGCAACCCCGTCGCAATAGAATTGGCGCCCTGTCGGTCGTCCACCAAGTTCCTTACCTAGGAACGAATAGACGATGCCATCCGTCCGTAGTTCATTTTTCAGAATATCTCTGTTGAAGTGCGGGAAATGACGGGAGAACGGCGATGTTCGTACATCTGCGATCGCCGTAACACCAGCCTTCCGTACGAGCTCGAGGAAGCGTCCATAGGTGTGCGTCGAGTGACCGAGACTGAAGATGGTTGGCTGAGACATATCGCTAGCCGTGAATCCCGTTCACCATAAGATAACACTTGTCCGGCGGGTTCCCGAATGCACGGGCCAGCCCGAGACGTATATGGAACTGCGGGGTCGCTGGCAACGCTTGTTGCACGGCAGCAAGGCCCCCTCGCCCCCATGCTGTCTTGAGCACGAGACTCGATACAGCCAGTTTGTAGTGGGCTGTCCCGTCGTTCAGAATAGCTTTAAGCTTTTCGAATTCTTCGATAAACTGTACAGCGGCTCGTGGGAGCCGGACTGCTGCCAGCGATCCTATCTGAGCTCCTACCGGCACATAGACGCCCTGCAAGACATTGTTCCAAATGCTGTTTTGAACGATACGGCCGGAGAAGGCGCCTGACACGGTTCGATACGCTAAGGGAGCGTCCGCGGCAAACCAGTTAATCGGGCCGCCGTTCACACGATGTATGGTCGCCTGATCGACGAGCGTATCTTCCGCGTGGTGCGGGAACGTACTAGCGTGATGCTGTCCGGTGGGAGTCAGGTCAATAGAGGCTCCAGGCACGATGCTGTGCTGCTGCAGCAGTCTGGCAGTCCAATTCGCGCCATTTGGCAGCGGTCGTACCATCCGTTGAGCCTGAGCATCCCAACCGGCAACGCAGTAATTGCCGCCGTGCATTTCCGTAACGTCGGTGACGACCAGCCGCATATCCTCCTAACCCCCCTTTTATGATCGGCTCTTCCCAATCACCGGCTGGCGCCTTGAAACATACTCCTGGGCGCGAGCCCCGACCGTTTCGGAGTCGCCATACTACATGTGCGCCCAGACCGATTGCAACGCCGCCAGTCGGGTCGCCCTGCCGGCCAAACACGCCCCCGCGCCTCGCCCACGCCGGCATCCCTCCTTGACGCGAATGTAGTTTAGTGATTTTTATTAACTCATATGAACGCCCTCGCCTTCCTCTCCCTCCTCCTCACCGGCCTCAGGGCCAACCTCGCCCGAATTGCGCCCCGCGCCCCCGCCCCAACCCCGGCCTTCGGCCACGACGAAGACTACATTTCCCGCGCCTTCGCCAGCCTCGAACACCTATTCACCCTCTGGCGCAACGGCGCGCTCCCCAGCGCGGGCGAGCTTCGCCCGTCGCCCGGCGCGGACGCCTCACGCCCCTCGCTCAGCGCGGACGAATCACGTCCGTCACCCGCCGCACCAACGCCCGAGCCACACCCGGCCTCCCCCCAAATCCGCCACATCCGAACCGCACGCCCCCGCCCGCCCGCCGACGACCACGCCACCGGCACCCCCAACCAATCCCCTAAAATCCCCGCCAATACCCCCAATCTCCCCACGCCCCCCGCCGTCACCCCCCAACCCAGCCGCCCCCCGAGCCCCCGCGCCCAACCACTCACCATCACCCCGCAACCCACCCCCATCCCCACCCTCGCGCCAAACCCCCGCCGCCATCACCGGCAAACCGCCCCACCCCCACGAACCACGCGCCGAGCCTGAAACGCCAACGCCCCACCCCGGACCCGGGAAGGGGCGCCAAACCCGCGTACTCCGGCCTACGCCACCTTGTCGGCGATCAGCCCCAGATGAAACGACGTATCGCCCCACAAATGCTCGAACGTCATCACCCGGCGGAAATAATGCCCAACCGCATATTCCTCCGTCATCCCGATGCCGCCATGCATCTGCACCGCGGATTGGCTGACATGCCGCCCCGCCTGGCCCACGCCCACCTTCGCCAGCGAAATATGATGCGCCCGCTCCTCGGCGTCCTCCTCGTCCACCATCATCGCCGCCAGCATCGCCATGCTGCGCCCCTGCTCCATCGCGATTAGCATATCCGCCGCCTTGTGCTGCATCACCTGGTTCTGCCCGATCGCCTTGCCGAACTGCTGGCGCGTCTTCATGTAGTCCAGCGTCATCGCATGCATCGCCTCCATGCACCCCACCGCCTCGGCCCCCAGCGCCGCAATCCCGGCCTGGATCACCCGCTCGATCACCGCCAACCCGCCATCCACCGCGCCGAGCAACTCGCCCTTCACCCCGGTCAAGGAAATCTCCGCCGCCCGGCTGCCATCGCGCAACGCATAGCCCCGCCGCGCCAGCCCCGAAGCCGACCCATCCACCAGGAACAACGTCAACCCGCCGGCATCCCGCCGCCCGCCCGAGGTCCGCGCACTGACAACCAGCTTGTCCGCGCAATCCCCATGCAGCACCACCGACTTTGCGCCATCGAGCACCCAGGCATTGCCGTCCTTCTTCGCCGTGGTCAGCACATCGGTCATGTCATGCCGCGCCTGCTGCTCGCCATGGGCAAACGCGAGCTTAACCTGCCCCGCCGCCACCGCCGGCAGGATCATCGACTTCTGGCTCTCCGAACCCGCCAGCTTCACCGCCGTCGCACCCAGCACCACCGAAGCCAGGAACGGCTCCAGCGCCATCACGCGGCCGAACTCCTCCATCACCAGCATCACATCCACCGGCCCGCCGCCGAACCCGCCGTACTTCTCATCGATCGGCAACCCGAGCAGCCCAAGCTCGGCATACTGCTCCCACAGCTTGGCCGAGTAGCCATTGGCCTCCGCCATGTAGCCCCGCCGCGCCGCGAAGCCGTAATTGTCCGACAACAGCCGCGAAATGCTGTCCTTCAGCAAACGCTGGTCTTCCGAGAGTTCAAAATCCATTACAGCCCCAACACCGCTTTGGTGAGAATATTCTTCTGGATCTCATTCGTGCCGCCATAGATCGAGGCCGCCCGCAACATCAGATACGGCCCGGCCATCGCCGGCGCCCAGTCCGGCCCATACGGCGGCTGGTTGCTCATCGCCGCGAGTTCCTTGGCCCAGCCCGGCATCGCGAGGGGTCCGCCGACATCCATCACGAACTCGGACGTCTCCTGCAACAACTCGGTGCCCTTGATCTTCAGGATCGACGAGAACGGATCAGGCTTCCCCGCCTCCTTCTTCTTCGCCGACACCACCCGCAACTGCGTCAACTCCAGCGCCTTCAGATCCACCTCGATCTGCGCCGCCCGCCGCCGGAACGCCGGGTCCTCGATCAACGGCCGCCCGTGCTGCTGCACCTCGCGCGCCAATTCCTTCGCATAGGCCAGCCGCTCCTTGGACTTGCCAAGCCGCGCGATCCCGGTGCGCTCATTGCCCAGCAGGAACTTCGCCACATCCCAGCCCCGGTTCTCCTCGTAGATCCGGTTTTTCACCGGCACTCGCACATTGTCGAAAAACACCTCGTTCAGATGATGCGACCCGTCGATCGAAATGATCGGCCGCACCGTGATCCCCGGCGTCTTCATATCCACCAGGATGAACGAAATCCCCTCCTGCCGCTTCTTGGCATGCGGGTCCGTCCGCACCAGCACGAAACACCAATCGGCATTGTGCGCGGTCGACGTCCAGATTTTCTGCCCGTTCACCACATACTCGTCGCCATCCCGCACCGCAGCGGTCTTGAGCGACGCAAGATCGGATCCCGCCCCCGGCTCTGAGAACCCCTGGCACCACCAATCGTCGAGATTGCGCGCCCGCGGCAGGAAGTAGTCCTTCTGCTCCTGGGTCGCGAACTGCATCAGCACCGGGCCGATCATGGTGATGTTGAACCCCAGCACCTCCGGCGCGTTGCCCATCATGATCTCCTCCTGGAAAATCATGCGCTGCGTCGGCGACCAGCCCGGTCCGCCATACTCCACCGGCCACGAATAGGCCGCCCACCCCTTCTTGTTCAGGATGCGCTGCCACGCCACCGTATCCTCCTTGCGCGCGCCATAGCCGAGGCGCGAGCGCTCGCGGATATCAGCCGGCAGGTTCTCGTTGATGAACGTGCGGACTTCCTGACGGAAATCCTCGTCTTCCTTGCTGAAGCGCAGGTCCATGAAGGCCCTCCCTTGGCGCGCGATTGATTGAGCCGATTATGTTGCCGTCTTACGCCGGCGCGCAAGCGGCACCCTCGACGCGAACCGAACAACCGCATAGCCTTCCGACAACGATCATATGAAACGGGAAACCTCCATGAGCGAAAAAGCACTGGTCCGGCTCGAACGTGACGGTGACGTCGGCGTCATCGTCGTCGACAATCCCCCGGTCAACGCGCTCAGCCCCGGCGTGCCCGAAGGCATCATCGCCGGCCTCAACCAGTTCAACGCCGATCCCGCCATCCGCGCCATCGTCCTCATCGGCGCCGGCCGCAGCTTCATCGCCGGCGCCGACATCCGCCAGTTCGGCAAAGCCCGCCCCCGCGCGCCCATCGGCACCCGCACCTATGACGTGATGGACCGCTCCGAGAAACCCATCGTCGCCGCCATCCACGGCTACGCCCTCGGCGGCGGGCTCGAAAATGCGATGGGCTGCCACTACCGCATCGCCAAGCGCAGCGCCAAGGTCGGCCTCCCCGAAGTCCTCATCGGCATCCTCCCCGGCGGCAACGGCACCCAGCGCCTGCCCCGCCTGATCGGCGCCAAGCGCGCGCTCGACATGATCGTCACCGGCCGCCACGTCCCCGCCGACGAAGCCCTCTCCTTCGGCATCCTCGACCAGGTCATCGACGATGCCGCCGACCTCCGCGCCGCCGGCATCGCCATGGCCCGCGCCAAGGCCGACATCCGCCCGCTCCCCCGCGTGCGCGACCGCACCGCCCAACTCGCCGAATACCAGGCCGACCCCGGCATGTTCGATGCCATGCGCAAATCCATCGCCCGCAAGGCCCGCAACCAGAAAGCCCCCTACAACTGCATCGCCGCCGTCGAGGCCGCCTGCACAATGCCGTTCGACCAAGGCGTCATGCGCGAGCAGGAACTCTTCATGGAGCTCGAAAACTCGGCCGAAGCCCGCGCTTTGCGCTACGCCTTCTTCGCCGAACGCGAAGCCGCCCGCATCCCCTTCCTGCCCGACAACACGCCCGTCCGCGAAATCGCCCACGCCGCCGTCATCGGCGCCGGTACCATGGGCGGCGGCATCGCCATGAGCTTCGCCGATTTCGGCATCCCGGTGAAAATCCTCGAAGCCTCCCCCGAAGCCATGAACCGCGGCATGGAGCGCATCCGCAACAACTACGCCACCTCGGTCAAGCGCGGCTCCCTCACCCAGGAGGCGATGGACAAGCGCCTGACCCTGATCGAGCCCGTCACCACCTACGAAGCCATCGCCGACGCCGATGCTGTCATCGAAGCCATCTTCGAGGAAATGGGCCCGAAAAAAGAGGTCTTCACCAAACTCGACGCCGTCATGAAGCAAGGCGCCCTGCTGCTCTCCAACACCTCGGCGCTCAACATCGACGAAATCGCCTCCGTCACGAAACGCCCCGAAGACGTCGCCGGCGCCCATTTCTTCAGCCCCGCCAACGTCATGAAGCTGCTCGAAGTCGTCAACGGCGCCAAGACCTCACCCGGCACGCTCGCCTCGGTGATGAAGATGGGCCGCGCCATCGGCAAACTCAGCGTCGGCTGCGGCAACTGCGACGGCTTCCTCGCCAACCGCAGCCGCGCCCCCTTCTCGGTCGAAACCATCATCATGCTCGAGGAAGGCGCCCTGCCCGAGCAGATCGACAAGGTCATGCTCGACTTCGGCTACCCCATGGGCCCCTTCGCGGTGGGTGATCTCGCCGGCCTCGACATCGGCTGGGCCAGCCGCAAGCGCCGCGCCGCCGAAAACCCCAACTACCGCAAGCAACCCATCTCCGACCGGCTCTGCGAACTCGGCCGCTTCGGGCAGAAAACCGGCGCCGGCTGGTACCGCTACGAAAAAGGCGACCGCACCCCGCACCCCGATCCCATCGTCGCCGCGATCATTGCCGAGGAAGCCGCCAAACTCGGCAACCCGCCGCGGACCTTCACCGACGAGGAAATCCTCCGCCGCCTGCTGTTCGCCTCGGTCAACGAGGCCTGCAAAATTCTGGAGGAAGGCGTCGCCTTCCGTGCGTCGGACGTCGACATCATGTGGCTCCACGGCTTTGGCTTCCCGCGCTACCGCGGCGGCCTGATGTTCTGGGCCGACAGCATCGGCGTGCAGGATGTCTACAACCAGATCGCCGCGTGGCATCAGCAGTACGGCGCCCGCTGGGCGCCGTCCAAGCTGCTGCGTCACCTCGCGGAGACCAATACCCCGTTCCGCGAAGCCAAGGCGCCGTAAGCAAAGGGCGGGATGCCTCCGGGCATCCCGCCGCGCTTCAGCGCAGCCCGAGGCCGCGGGCGATGATCCCGCGCAGGATTTCCCGCGTGCCGCCGCGCAGCGAAAACGACGGGGCGTGCAGCGTGGTGTAGGCCAGCACCTCGGCGAATTGCTCGATCTCTGGCGTCGGCGGGTCCACCGCCACCAGGGCGCGGGCGATGTCCGGAATCTCCTGCTCCAGCAGCGCGCCGAGGTCCTTCACCAGCGCCGCCTGGGTCGCCGGGTTGCCGCCGGCCTCCAGCATCCCGGCGACCGAGCGCGACAGTCGCCGCAGCGTCACCAGATGGGCGCCGAGCCGGCCAATGGCGATCGCCGCCCGTTCCGAGGGGTTGGTCCCCAGCACCCGCAGCGTCTCGACCAGCAGGATGAACGAAGACAGGAACCGCTCCGGCCCCGAGCGCTCATAAGCGAGTTCGCTCGTCACCTGGTGCCACCCCTGCCCCTCCTCGCCGAGCAGCGCGGCGTCGGGGACGAAGGCGTCCTGGAAATGGATCTCGTTGAAGTGATGCTCGCCGGTCTCGGCCCGCACCGGGCGCACATTCATCCCCTGCGTCGCCTTCATGTCGACCAGGAACTGGCTGGTGCCGCTCTGGCGATCCTCAGGGGTGCCGGACGAGCGGCAGAACAGGATCATGAAATGCGCCAGATGGGCATGGCTGGTCCACAGCTTGGTGCCATTGATCAGCCAGCCGCCATCGACCTTGGTGGCGCGCGTACGCACCGAGGCGAGGTCGGACCCCGAATTGGGCTCGGACATGCCGATACAGAAGAAGCATTCGCCCGCGACGATGCGCGGGATGAAGAAGCGCTTCTGCGCCTCGGAGCCGAACCGCAGGATCGATGGGCCGGACTGCCGGTCGGCGATCCAATGCCCCACCACGGGGGCGCCGGCGGCCAGCAATTCCTCGATCACCACGTAGCGTTCGAGGTTGGAGCGGCCATGGCCGCCATATTCCTTGGGGAAGGTCATCCCGATCCAGCCGCGCGCGCCGAGCTTGCGGCTGAAGGCGGGATCGAAGCCGGACCAGCTTTCCATCCGCTTCGTCGTCGGGAAATCGGCCAGTTCGGTGGCGAGGAAGGCACGGACCTCGGCCCGCAGCGCCTCGGCGCTGTCAGAGGAAGGGGGCGGCGGAAAGGTGAGAGCGGACATGGGGGCCTCAGATCGCGGTCAAAGTGGGCCAAAGCGCGTCGGCGCCGGCGGCGGCGAGGTGCCGCCCGAGGCGCTCGTTCCATTCCGCCTCGCCGCCATATTCGTCGCGCCAGGCATGCAGGCGCTTGGTGAAGAAATGCAGGCTGTGCTCGTAGGTGAAGCCGATGGCGCCATGGATCTGGTGCGCCAGCCCGGCCCCGATCCCGGCCGCCTCGGACGCGCGTGCCTTGGCCGCGGCGATGGCGGGGAACTTGACGCCGCCGACCACCGATTCGGCCGCGATCCCACCAGCGGCAAGGGCAGCGGCGGTTTGCGCGGCGAGGGTCGCGAGGCTGTGCTGCACCGCCTGGAACCGCCCGATCGGCCGGCCGAACTGGCTGCGGTCGAGGGCGTACTGGGTGGTCATCGCGGTGATGCGTTCGAGCGCGCCGGCGATCATCAGCGTTCGCGTCGCCGCGCCCGCGGCGCGCAGCGCGAGCGCCGACACCGGTGACATGGCAACTCCATCCGGCACGGCGTCCACCACCAGCGTGTTGCGCGGCTCGCGCGCAATATTGCGGCGCTCCTCGATCTCGTAGCCGCCGGAGAGCAATGCGACATAGGGATTGCCGTCCATCTCGGTCAGCACAGCGACCGCTGCGGCATCACTGCCCCAGGCGACCCCGCGAAGGGTGCCGGCAACATGGAATTTCGCACCGTCGCGCGTGAGCGTCAGCCCAGCCGCCACCGTCAGCGGACCCTCCGGCACCGCGAGCCCGGCGCTCGACAGCAGCCAGCCCGCCAGCATGGTCTCGGCCAGCGGCAGCGGCAGCGCGTGCCGTCCGGCGACCCGCAGCAGCGCCAGCGCATCCTCCGGCGCCACGCCGAACCCGCCCGCCTCCTCCGGCAGCAATCCAAGATGCAGCCCGGCCTCGGCCAGCGCGTCCCACGCCGCCTGCGGGAAATCGCCTTGCTCGGCGGCGGCCAGCACCTGGGGCGTGATGGTATCGCCGAACAGGCGTTCGGCGGTCTCGATCAGCATGTTATCGGTCAAGGCGGCGTCTCCAACTCGAAATCCGGTCAGCTCAGAGTCTCGCTATCCCAGGGCAATGACCACAGCTCCGGATTGCCCAGCTTGTCCGCCAGCACGGCGGAGACCGCATCGAACAGCCGGACGCCCTTGGCCGCGCTTGCGGCCTCGGGATTGCCGACCACCCCGGAGGCGGACATGGCGCCGATGGTGCGCCAGCGATAGACCCCGCCGCCCACGACATCGGCGACATCGGGCGTGCGGTTGGACTTCGCCAGCGGAATGCGCGCCTCGGCCACCAACTCGGGCCGCACCGCCATCATCATCGAGGTCTCGGCCTCGCAGGCGTGCTGCAATCCTTTTTGCGTTTCGAGAATGTTTTCGATCGCCTCGGCGGCAGCGTACCAGTAGGTGAACTCGACGATGGGGATGCGGTATTTCGGGGTCAGCTCGTCGGTGATGCAGCGCAGCGCGTTCTCGTTGCCGCCGTGTCCGTTCAACAGCACCATGCGGCGGAAGCCGTGGCGCACCACCGATTTCACGATGCCCTCGATCACTGCCGAATAGGTCGGCAGATCGAGCGTGATGGTGCCGCCGAAGCTCATGTGATGCTCCGACACGCCGGCCCACAGCATCGGCAGCACCAGCACCGGCAGCCCCTTGGCCGCCATCAGCCGCGCCGTGCGCAGGGCCACCTGCTCGCCGAGTTGGGCATCGACTTCGACCGGCAGATGCGGCCCGTGCTGCTCGATGGCGCCGAGCGGGAGGATGACCACGGCATCCCGCTTGGCCATTTCGCGGAGCTGCTCGGCGCGCAGCTTGCGCCATTCGACCTCGGCCATGCTATTCGCCCTCCTCCTTGAGCACGCTGAGATCGACCTCCAACACCTCGCCCATCCACATCGCGTGGAGCGAATGGTCGTCGCGGTCGCGGCCGGTGTTGGGGTGGATCAGCACGGCGAGACCCTCGCGGTTGAGGGCGATGAAGGGGACGATCGCGGGATAGAGCGCGACCGGGAACAGCACCTGGTACATCGAACGGGTGTGGGGACCGACGTTGCGATCGTGCCAGCGGCCGAGCACGGCCTCGGGGAAGCGCGCGGCGAGGCGTTCGCGCAGGCGTTCGGCGATCGCGCGGGTCTCGGGCGTGAAGTAGATGTGGCCGTGCCAGTCTTTAATGGCGGCGACTTCCTTGGCGTCCATGGCGGTGTCTCCCTCGGTTGTGCCGAGCCTAACCGGCAAGCCGCGTCCAGGCCAGCAGCACGGCGCGGGCGGGATCGCCGACCACCGCGCCGAGCCGCAGCGCCGTGGGATTGGCCGCGGAAATCACGCCGTCCTCGAACACCGAGCGCGCATCACCGATCCGCGCCGAGGCGGCCGCGACCGTGATGGCGGCGATGCCGCGGGCCTCCAGCGCCGGCAGGCGGCCGAGCCCGGCCTGGTCGATGCCGATCCCGGCGTCATGATAGGCGGCCGCGAATCCCTCCGCCCGCAGCGCCATGGCGGGATCGCCGCCGACCAGGCCACCATGCGAGCCGGTGACGATGACCGCGCCGCGATCGGCTTCGGCATCGACCATCGCCGCGGAATCGATCAGCACCAGCGCGCGCCTTGCCCCCTCGGGATGCAGCACCACGCGTCCCTCGGCGACCTCGGGCGCCGTGGCATCGACCCATTCTCCGCGCCCCAGCTGCACCGCCGCCATGGCGCAGGGCATGGCGTGGACGACGCCGAGCGCTTTTGCCGCCGCATTGGAGCGGCTGACGCGGCCGCGTGCGAACATGTCCTCGGTGTCGCCGACGCGGGCGGTCAGGTGCGAAATCGCCGCGGCGGGGAAGGCGAGGTTGAGGGCGGCGATGCCGGCCTCGTCGCGCCCGATGCCGGCATCATGGAAAATCAGCGCCCGCACCCGCGCCTTGGCGGCCAGGCTTGCCGGGTAGGCGCCGCCATGCGAGCCGGTGACCAGCACCGCGCCGGCCACCCCGTCGGGCAGTTTGGTGATCGTCGGCGCGACCCGAATCCTCACTTTTTTCATCCGGCTCCCCTCATGGACGCTGTTTCGCCGCCCGTGCTAGCACGGGGGCGGGAGACATGTTCATGGCGCCAGACCCGCACCGCAGCAATATCGACATTGCCCATCTGCGCGACCGGCATCGCCTGATGTGGCGCATCCGGGCGCTCGAACAGGCGGCGTTGCGCGGGCTCGATGACAAGGTGGTGCTCGGCGCCATTCATCCCTCCATCGGGCAGGAGGCCATCGCCGCCGGGGTGGTGGGGGCGCTGCGGCGCGACGACATCCTGCTCTCCACGCATCGCGGCCATGGGCACACGCTGGCGAAAGGGGCCTCGAGCGAGGCCATGCTGCGCGAGCTGCTCGGCCGGGTCGGCGGCAATTGCGGGGGCAAGGGCGGATCGATGCATATCGCCGATTTCGAGGTCGGCATGCTCGGCGCGAACGGCGTGGTGGGGGCCAATATCGTGATCGCGGCCGGGGCGGCGCACGCGATCAAGCTCAAGCGCGAGGACAAGATCGTCTGCTGCATTTTCGGCGACGGGGCGATCAATCGCGGCCCCTTCCTGGAGGGGCTGAACTGGGCCGCCGTGTTCAACCTGCCCGTGCTGTTCGTCTGCGAGGACAACGGCTTCGCGGCGACCACCCGCACGTCCAGCATGACCGCCGGGGGCGGCCCCGCCGTTCGCGCCCGGGCCATCGGCCTGCAAGCCGAGGAAGTGGACGGCAATGACGTGCTGGCGGTGGAGGATACCGCGCAGGCGATGATCGCCGCCATCCGCGCCGGCGGCGGGCCGCGCTTCCTGCATGCGAAAACCTATCGGCTGACGGGCCATACCGGCGTGGACACTGCGCCCTACCGCCCCGCCGACGAGGTGGCGGCGCGGAAGCTGGAGGAGCCGATCCTGCGCGCCGCCGAGCTGCTGCTTGGTGCGGGGGTCCCGGAGGCCGACATCGCCGCCGACCGGGCGGAAGCCGAGGCCGAAATGGAAGCGGCCTATGCCGCCGCCATCGCAGCACCTTTCCCGGGACCCGAGGAAGCCTTCCGCGACGTGCAGGATGTCGGCTCCCCCGCATTGGGAGCATTCTGAAATGGGTAAAAGTTTTTTGCTCCTTTTTTTCAAAAAAGGAGAACTGTTCTTTTTTGAAAAAAAGAACCAAAAAACTTCTATCCGTTTTTCTTCGGGTACAAAACGATGAGTATAATCAGTTACATGGAGGCGGCGCGGCAGGCGCTCGCGGAGGAGATGCGGCGCGACAAGCTGGTCTGGGCGGTGGGCGAGGATCTCGGGCGCGGCGGGGTGTTCGGGCAGTACCGGGGGCTGGTCGAGGAATTCGGGCCGGAGCGGATTTCGGATGCGCCGATCAGCGAGGCCGCGATTCTCGGGGCGTCGGTGGGGGCGGCGATGATGGGCACGCGGCCGGTGGTGGAGATGCGGTTTTCGGATTTCGCGCTGTGCGCCGTGGATGAGCTGGTGAACCAGGCGGCGAAGGCGCGGTTCATGTTCGGGGGGCAGACGCGGGTGCCGCTGGTGGTGCGCGAGCCGATCGGGATGTGGCGCTCCTCGGCGGCGCAGCATTCGCAGTCGCTGGAAAGCTGGTACGCGCATATTCCGGGGCTGGTGGTGGCCTGCCCGTCGACGCCGGCGGACAACAAGGGGATGCTGAAGGCGGCGATCAGGTGCGACGATCCGGTGGTCTATATGGAGCACAAGAACCTGTGGCCGCTGGAGGGCGAGGTGCCGGAGGGCGATCATGTCGTCCCGTTCGGGGTGGCGCGGACGGTGCGGCCGGGGAAGGATATCACTATCGTCTCGTGGTCGGCGCAGGTGCATGTCTGCGCGCGGGCGGCCGACGTGCTGGCGGGGCAGGGGATCGAGGCCGAGCTGATCGATTTGCGGACGCTGTGGCCGTGGGACCAGCAGGCGGTGCTGGAAAGTGCGGCGCGCACCGGGCGGCTGCTGGTGGCGCACGAGGCGGTGCAGGTCGGCGGCTTCGGCGCCGAGATCGCGGCGTTTGTCGCGGAGCGGCTGGGCATCAAGGTGCGTCGGCTGGGGGCGCCGCGGGCGCCGATCGGCTATGCGCCGCCGGTGGAGGATGCCGTGCGGATCAGCGAAACCATGACCGTCGCCGCGGTGCGCGACATGCTGGGAAAATGATTATGAACCATAATGAAATGACCGGCGGCGAGGCCCTGGTGCGGATGATCCAGGCGTTCAATGGCGGGGCGATGTTCGGCATGGGCGGCTTCCAGTTGCTGCCGTTCTACGACGCGGCGCGGCGGTTGGGGCTGACGCATCATCTGATCAACGACGAGCGCGCGGCGATTTTCATCGCCGATGCCTATGCCAAGGTGTCCGGCCGGGTCGGGCTGTGCGATGCGACGCTGGGGCCGGGGGCGACGAACCTGGTGACGGGTCTGGTCGAGGCGCTCAATGCGGGCTCGCCGCTGGTGGTGATCGTGGGGGATTCGCACCGCGAGCATTCGTGGAAGAACATGACGCAGGAGAGCCGGCAGACCGAAATCCTGCGACCGGCGTGCAAGGAGCTGATCCGTATCGAGAACGTGGCGCGCATCCCGGAATTGATGCGCCGCGCCTTCCGGGTGGCGACCTCGGGGCGGCCGGGCCCGGTGGTGGTGGATGTGCCGGAGGATATCTGCCACGCGACCCATGGGTTCGATCCGGCGCAGTTCCGCGGCGATCCCGCCTGCGAGGCGGCGCCGTCGCTGCGCTGCGTGCCCGATACGGTGTCGCTGGCGCTGGCGGCCGAGATGATCGCGGACGCGCGGGCGCCGATCGTGCTGGCCGGCGGCGGCGTGCATATCTCGGGCGCGGCCGAGGAACTCACCGAATTCGCCCGGGCGCTCAATATGCTGGTGGCGCATACGATGACCGGCAAGGGCGCCATCCCCTGCGTCGATCCGCTGAGCGCGGGGCTGTTCGGGCGCTACGACCGGATCGCCAATGCGCTGATCGCTGAGAGCGACCTCATCATCGTGCTGGGCTGCAAGCTCGGCGAAATCGCGACCAAGCGGTTCACCGTGCCGCCGGCGGGCAAGCGGATCATCCATATCGACAACGTCGCCGAGGAATTCGGCCGCACCGCCGAGCCCGAGCTGTGTCTGTGGGGCGACGCTCGGGAGACCATCGTCGAACTGCATCATCTGCTGGAGCCGGAAGCGGCGGACATCAGGGCGCGGCAGCAGGGCTATGCCGATGCGGTGGCGGGCAAGATGGCGGAATGGCGGGCGGCGGTGGCGCCGCGGCTGACCACGGACGAGGTTCCGGTCAGCATGGGCCGGCTGATGGGGGAGTTGAACCGGCTGATGCCGGCCGATGCCATCCTGGTCGCCGATGGCGGGTTCGCGGCGCATTGGGGCGGGCTGCTGTTCGATACCAAACAGGCGGGCCGCGGCTTCGTGCCGGATCGGGGATTTGCCTCGATCGGCTATGGGCTGCCCGGCGCCATGGGCGCGGCCTTGGCCGGCGAGGGACGCAAGGTGGTGAGCCTGACCGGCGATGGCGGGTTCAACATGATGCTGGGCGAGTTGGAAACGGCGCGCCGGCTCAATTTGTCCTTCACCATCGTGATCGTGAACAACGCGGCCTCGGGCTATGTGAAGGCGTTGCAGCATCTGATGTACGGGCCGGGGGCGTATCATGCCTCCGATCTGGCCGAGACCAATTACGCTCGCATCGCCGAGGCGATGGGGTGCCGGGGGATCCGGGTGGAGGATCCTTCGATGCTCGCGGCGGCGCTGGCGACCGGGCTTGCCAGCGAGGGGCCGACATTGATCGATCTCGTGGTGACGCGCGATCCGGCCAAGATGCTGCCGGCGGCGGACAACCGGGCGGTGCAGGTGAAGAAGGGCGACCGCGTGGCATGAGGGCGGTGCTTCCCGCCTGCGGTAATGCCGGCTATGGCGATGGTGGTTGCCTGCCCGGCGATGGCGGGCTTTCCTGGCGCGGACAGTAAGGGATCGGGACGATGCAACTCGGGATGATCGGGCTTGGCCGCATGGGCGGCAATATCGTGCGGCGGCTGATGCGGGCGGGGCATTCCTGCGTGGTCTATGACGCCGACCCCAAGGCGGTGGCGGCGCTGGCGGCGGAAGGGGCGGTGCCGGCGGGATCGCTGGCGGAGCTGGTGGCGAAGCTCGACCAGGTGCCGCGGGCGGCCTGGGTGATGCTGCCGTCGGGGAAGATCACCGAGGAGACGGTGGCGGCGGTGGCCGGGATGATGCGGGCCGAGGATATCCTGATCGATGGGGGGAATTCGTACTACAAGGACGATATCAGGCGGGCGCGGGAGCTGGCGGCGCTGGGCATCCGCTACATGGATGTCGGCACCTCCGGGGGGGTGTGGGGGCTGGAGCGGGGCTACTGCCTGATGATCGGCGGTGAGCAGGCGGCGTTCAGGTTCATGGAGCCGATCTTCGCCGCGCTGGCGCCGGGCAAGGGCGACATCCCGCAGACCCGGGACCGCGCGGGGCGCGAACCTGGGGTGGAGAACGGGTATCTGCATGCCGGTCCGTCCGGCGCCGGGCATTTCGTCAAGATGATCCATAATGGCATCGAATACGGCATGATGCAGGCGATGGCGGAGGGGTTCGACATTCTGCGCAACCGGGCCTCGACCAAGCTGCCGGAGGCGGAGCGGTTCGACCTCGACCTCGCCGATATCGCCGAGGTGTGGCGGCGTGGCTCGGTGGTGACCTCCTGGCTGCTCGATTTGTCCGCCGAGGCGCTGGCGAAGGACGAGAAGCTTGAGCATTTCTCGGGCCATGTCGAGGATTCCGGCGAGGGCCGCTGGACCATCGAGGCGGCGATCGAGGAGGCGGTGCCGGCGGATGTGCTGGCGGCCTCGCTGTTCACCCGGTTCCGCTCGCGGCAGGATCATACCTTCGCGGAGAAGATGCTCTCGGCGATGCGGCTCGGCTTCGGCGGGCATACGGAGGCGCCGAAGCCGTGACGGTGGTCGTGCTGATGGGCGTGGCGGGGTGCGGCAAAACGACGGTGGGGCAGGCGGTCGCGGCGGAACTGGGCTGGGCGTTCCAGGAGGGGGATGCGCTGCATCCGCCCGCCAATGTGGCCAAGATGGCGGGCGGGACGCCGCTCACCGACGACGACCGGTGGCCGTGGCTGCGGATCATCGCCGGCGTGATCGACGGATGGCAGGCGGAAGGGCGATCCGGCGTGGTGACCTGTTCGGCGCTGAAGCGGGCGTATCGGGATGTGCTGGTCGGCGCGCGTGCCGATGTGCGGCTGGTGTATCTGCGCGGAGAGCAGGCGGTGATCGCCGAGCGGATGGCGGGGCGGACGGGGCATTTCATGCCGCCGGCGCTGCTCGACAGCCAGTTCGCGACGTTGCAGGAGCCGGATGCGGATGAGCGGGCGGTGGTGATGGATATCGGGCCTCCCGCCGCGGCGGTCGCGGCGCGCGTGATCGCGGCGCTGAAGGGCGCGGCTTGCGATGCGCCGGCGGCGCGGGGATAAGATGAACGTCGCGCTTTCCGGGGACCGAAGTTGAAATTTTCGCTGCGCACGCTTTTGACCCAGGGGCTGGCGGGGCACTCCGGCTGGCCGGAGCAGTGGCGGTCGCCGGAGCCGAAGGCGGCGTATGATGTGATTATCGTCGGCGGCGGGGGGCATGGGCTGGCGACGGCGTATTATCTTGCGGCCGAGCATCGCGTGCGCAATGTGGCGGTGCTGGAGAAGGGCTGGCTCGGGGGCGGGAATACCGGGCGGAATACGACCATCATCCGGTCGAACTATTTGTGGGATGAATCGGCGGCGATTTATGAGCATGCGCTGAAGTTGTGGGAGGGGCTGTCGCGGGAGCTCAACTACAACGTGATGTATTCGGCCCGTGGCGTGATGATGCTGGCGCATACGGTGCATGACGCGCAGGTGTTCAAGCGCCATGTGCATGCCAATCGCCTCAACGGCATCGACAACGAATGGCTGACGCCGGAGGAGGCGAAGGATTTCTGCCCGCCGCTCAACATCGGCACCGATGTCCGCTACCCCATTGTCGGGGCCGCCCTGCAACGCCGCGGCGGCACCGCGCGGCATGATGCGGTGGCGTGGGGCTATGCCCGCGGCGCCTCGGCGCTTGGGGTCGATATCATCCAGAACTGCGAGGTGATCGGGATCGACCGCGATGCCGCCGGCGCCGTGACCGGGGTGGAGACGACGCGAGGGCGGATCGGGGCGGGCAAGGTGGGCGTGGTCGCGGCCGGGCATACCTCGGTGCTGATGGGGATGGCCGGGGTGCGGATGCCGCTGGAGAGCTATCCGTTGCAGGCGCTGGTGAGCGAGCCGGTGAAGCCGGTGTTTCCATGCGTGGTGATGTCCAACACGATCCACGCCTATATCAGCCAGTCCGACAAGGGGGAGCTGGTGATCGGGGCGGGAACGGACGCCTATACGTCCTACAGCCAGGCCGGCGGGCTGCACATCGCGGAGCATACGCTGGATGCGATCTGCGAGATGTTCCCGATGTTCCGCCGCATGCGGATGCTGCGGAGCTGGGGCGGGATCGTGGACGTGACGCCGGACCGTTCGCCGATCATCGGGCTGACGCCGGTGCCGGGGCTGTTCGTGAATTGCGGCTGGGGCACCGGCGGATTCAAGGCGACGCCGGGGTCGGGGCATGTGTTTGCCGCGACCATCGCCCAGGGCCGGCCGCATCCGATCGCGGCGCCGTTCACGCTGGAGCGGTTCCGGACCGGGCGGCTGATCGACGAGGCGGCGGCGGCGGCGGTGGCGCACTGATGCTGGTCATTCCCTGCCCCCATTGCGGGCCGCGGCCCGAGAACGAATTCCGCTATGCCGGGGAGGCCCATATCGCGCGGCCCGCCGACCCGGAGGCGCTGTCGGACGCCGCCTGGGCCGACTTCCTCTATATGCGCGGCAACCCCAAGGGACGGCACGCGGAGCGGTGGCGCCATGTCCATGGCTGCGGGCGGTTCTTCAACTGCATCCGCGATACCGTCACCGACCGGATCGAGCGCACCTATCCGGCGGGGACCGCGCCATGAGCTGGCGCACGGTATCGGGTGGGCGGATCGACCGGTCGCGCCTGGTGCAGTTCCGGTTCGACGGCAAGTCCTATGCCGGGCATCCCGGGGACACGCTGGTCTCGGCCCTGCTCGCCCATGGCGTGCATCTGATGGGGCGGTCGTTCAAGTATCACCGGCCGCGCGGCGTGCTGGCGGCGGGCTCGGAGGAGCCGAACGCGCTGGTTCATGTCGATCGCGGCGGCGGGCGGGAGACGCCGAACCTGCGGGCGACGCAGGTGGAAATCTACGAGGGGCTGGTGGCGACGAGCCAGAACCGGATGCCGTCGCTGCGCTTCGATGTCGGGCAGGCCGTCGGGCTGGTCGCGCGGTTTCTGCCGGCGGGGTTCTACTACAAGACCTTCATGTGGCCGGCGTCGTTCTGGAAGAAGGCGTACGAGCCGGCGCTCCGGGCGGCGGCGGGGCTGGGGCGGGCACCGGTGGCGGCCGATCCGGATCGCTATTTGCGGCGCTATGCCCATTGCGAGACGCTGGTGGTGGGCGGCGGGGCGGCGGGGATCGTCGCGGCATTGCAGGCGGCGGCTAGCGGCGCGCGGGTGATGCTGTGCGACGAAGGGGCGGCATTTGGCGGCGGGCTGCTGGATGAGCGGGACGCCATGATCGACGGCCGGCCGGCGGAGGCCTGGCTGGGATGGGCGCTGAGCGAACTGGCCAGCCGGCCGAACGTGACGCTGCTCGCGCGGACCACCGCGTTCGGCTGGTATCCCGATAATCTGATCGGGCTGGCGGAGCGGGTGACGGATCATCTGGCCATGCCCGATCCGAAATTGCCGCGCGAGCGGTTGTGGCAGGTGCGGGCGCGCGAGGTGGTGATCGCCACCGGGGCGCATGAGCGGCCGCTGGTGTTTCCCGACAATGACCGGCCCGGCATCATGCTGGCCGGCGCGGCGCGGGCCTATCTCAACCGCTACGGGGTGAAGCCGGGCGCGCGGGTGGTGATCGCGACCGCGTGCGACAGCGCCTATGCGGCGGCGCTCGACCTTCATGCGGCGGGAGTGATGATCGCGGCGATCGGCGATCTGCGGACGGATCCGCGGAGCCCGGGCGTGGACGCGGCACGGGCGGCGGGATTGCCGGTGCGCACCGGTGCCGCGATCACCGGCAGTACCGGCGGGCTGCGGGTGACGGGGGCGCTGTTCGGTACCGAGTGGGTGGCGTGCGACTGCCTGCTGATGTCCGGCGGCTGGACGCCGAGCCTGCATCTGCATTCGCAATCCCGCGGCAAGCTGGGCTTCGACCCCGCAAGCGGGGCGTTCCTGCCGCTGGAAACGGCCGGGCAGCGCTCGATCGGGGCCTGCGCCGGGATGTTCGATCTCGCGGACTGCATGCCTGGACATGCGGTGATGGGCAGCATCGCGCCGAACGGGACCCATGCCGGGCTGGTGAAGGGGGCGAAGGCGAAGCGGGCCTTCGTCGATTTCCAGAACGACGTGACCGCACGGGACCTGCTGCTGGCGACGCAGGAAGGGTTCCGCGCGATCGAACATGTCAAGCGCTACACCACCACCGGCATGGCGACCGACCAGGGCAAGACGTCGGCGCTCAATGCGCTGGCGATCGTGGCGGAGCGGCTGGGCACGACGGTGCCCGAGGTGGGGCTGACCACGTTCCGCCCGCCCTATACGCCGGTGACGTTCGGAACCATCGCCGGGGCCTCGCGCGGCGCGCTGTTCGATCCGGAGCGGCGGGCGCCGATGCATGACTGGGCGGCGGGCCGCGGGGCGGTGTTCGAGGATGTCGGCACCTGGAAGCGGGCGCGCTATTTCCCGGCGCCGGGCGAGACAATGGCCGAGGCGGTGGCGCGGGAGTGTCGCGCGGTGCGGACGCAGGCCGGGATTTTCGATGCCTCGACCCTGGGCAAGATCGAGGTGGTCGGGCCGGATGCGGCCGAGTTCCTGCACCGGATGTACACCAACGCGTGGTTGAAGCTGGCCGTGGGGCGCTGCCGCTACGGCCTGATGTTGTCCGAGGCCGGTTTCGTGATGGATGACGGTGTGGTCGGCCGCATCGCCGAAGATCGGTTCCACGTGACCACCACGACCGGCGGGGCAGCGCGCGTGCTGCACCATATGGAGGATTATCTGCAGACCGAGTTTCCCGGGTTGCGGGTCTGGTTGACCAGCACCACGGAGCAGTGGGCGGTGATCGCGGTGCAAGGGCCGCAGGCGCGCGCGGCGATCGCGCCCTATGTCCAGGGCATCGATTTGTCGCCCTCCGCCTTCCCGCACATGAGCCTGCGGATCGGGACGATTTGCGGCGTGCCGACGCGGCTGTTCCGGGTGAGTTTCACCGGGGAACTCGGTTTCGAGATCAATGTGCCGGCGGAGTACGGGCCGGCGGTGTGGGCTGTGCTGATGGAGTCTGGCACGCTGACGCCGTACGGGACGGAGGCGATGCATGTGCTGCGGGCGGAGAAGGGATTCGTCATCGTCGGCCAGGAGACCGATGGCACGGTGACGCCGGACGACCTTGGGCTGTCCGGCATGATCGCGGCGTCGAAGCGGGATTTCGTCGGCAAGCGTTCGCTGCGCCGGCCCGACATGCTGGCCGCCGACCGCAAGCAGCTCGTCGGATTGTTGACCGACGATCCGGGGATTGTGCTCGAGGAGGGCGCGCAAATCGTCGAGGACCCGAGGCAGCCGATCCCAATGCGGATGATCGGGCATGTCACCTCGTCCTACCCGAGCGCCACGCTGGGGCGTTCGATCGCGCTGGCGTTGGTCGAGGGTGGACGGGCGCGGATCGGCGCGACGCTCTACGTCCCCATGCCGGGGCAGACCATTGCGGTACGGGTGGTCGCACCTGTGTTCTACGATCCGGCGGGAGACCGGCTGAATGATTGAGCGCAGGTCCGTCCTGTCCGGGTTGGAGCCGGTGCCTGGGCTCACGGCGGCGGCGCCGGCGGCGCGGATCAGCCTGCGCAGCACCGATATGTCGGCGCTGGGCGTCGCACCGGGGGCGCCGATCAACCGGGCGGTCGTCACCGGACCACGCGCGGCGCTGCATCTGGGGCCGGACGAGTGGCTGGTGATCGCGCCGGAGGACGAGGCCGAGGCCTTGCTGGCCGGGGCGGTTGGGCGGTTCGCCAGCGTGGTCGATGTCTCGCACCGCAACACCGGGATCGACGTAGCCGGCCCCCGAGCGGTCGAGATGCTGGCCGCGTTCGTCGCGCTCGATCTGGCGGAGGCGGCGTTTCCGGTGGGCATGGCGACCCGCACGCTGCTGGGCAAGGCGGAGATCATTCTGTGGCGGACGGCCGTCGATGGGTTCCGCATCGAGGTTTGGCGCTCCTTCGCGCCCTATGTCTGGCAGTGCCTGGCCGAAGCGGGGCGGGAATTCGCCTGAAAGCGGGTCGCGCCGCGCGCGTAAAGGATCTGGTCATGTTCTGCGGCTAGAACCGGTCGGCCCGAGCAGCGAGGACCGTGCCCTATGCCGGCGTCCATGTCGCGTTCCAACCGGATCACCCGATGCCGCTTCTGTGGCGGCGGGCTGACGATCCCGTTCTGTGATCTCGGGGCCATGCCGCTGGCCAATGGGTTCGTGTCCCCGGAGCAGGCCGGTCGTCCCGATCCGGTGCTGCCGCTCAATGTCGTGGTCTGCGAGCTGTGCCATCTCGCGCAGCTCGACCATACCGCGGATGCGAAGGGCATTTTCACCGACTACGCCTATTTCTCCTCCTATTCGACCAGCTGGCTTGGCCATGCCCGGGCCTTTTGCGCCGAGGCCGCGGCGCGGTTCGGGCTGGGGCGCGACAGTTTCGTGGTCGAGGTCGCGTCCAACGACGGCTATCTGCTCCGCAGCTTCGTCGCCGCGGGAATTCCGTGCCTGGGGGTCGAGCCGGCGGCCAATGTCGCAGCCGCCGCCATCGCCGCCGGAGTCGCCACCCGGATCGCGTTTTTCGGCCGCGACGAGGCGGCACGGATCGTCGGCGAGCGGGGCCATGCCGATCTGGTGATCGCCAACAATGTGCTGGCCCATGTGCCGGATGTGAACGACTTCGTTGCCGGGCTTGCGCTGCTGGCCGGACCGGCCGGCGTCGTCTCGATCGAGGCGCCGCATCTGCTGCGGCTGATCGAGGGTATGCAGTTCGACACCATGTATCACGAACATTTCTTTTATTGGTCGTTGACCGCGATGACCCGTGTGCTGGCGGCCCACGGGTTGCGGGTGATGCGGGTCGAGGCCCTGGCCACCCATGGCGGCAGCCTCCGGGTGACTGCCTCGGCGATGCCACACGGGCCGTCCGGCGAACGGGACGGGGTGGCGGCTGCCGAGCGGGCGGCGGGGCTGCTCGGCGCGGCCGGCTATGCCGGATTCCAGCCACGCGTTGCGGGTGTCCTCGACGGGCTCCGCCGGCATCTGCGTGGCCGGCGTCGCCGGGTGGCGGCCTACGGGGCAGCGGCGAAGGGCAATACCTTGCTCAATGCCGCCGGGATCACCCGCGACGATGTCGCGATGGTGGCGGATCGCAATCCGGCGAAACAGGGCCGCCTGCTGCCGGGCAGCCGTATTCCGGTGGTGACGCAGGAGGACCTCGCCGCCTACGGGCCGGACGAGGTGCTGATCCTGCCATGGAACCTCGCCGACGAAATCACCAGCGCATTACGCGGCGTGAGCGGCCATCGCACCATCGCCATCCCGAGGGTGCAAGACCTCGCGAACGCGGCATGACACAGCGCGCGGGGCGCCGGCCGCGATCAGGGTTCGGCAGCGGTCGCGAAGACCTTCTGCGCCACCTGCCAGCGCCCTTCGACCTTCAGAAAGCACAGATAATCCGTGAAATAGCGCGGCGGGATTGCGCATTTGAGCTTCACGAAGGCCGAGGTCGGCGAGGACATGTCGATCTGCAAGACATGGTCGTGCCGCGCCAGGCCCTGGGACTTGGGTGAGGGACGCGAACGCACGCCATCAAGCCATGCATCGCGGGCGAGAGGCTTCAGTTCGCCCTTGACCTCGAAGGTGAGCGCGCTCGTCGGGTGGAACACGCGCGCGAGCTTTTCGGCGTCTCCCTCATAGAGCCCGTCGAGATAGTCGGTCACCGCAGCCTCGATCGCCGGAAGTTCGTTCGACATGGTGTGCTCCTCTTGGTTGGGAGATGTGTCTCAGGCACTACGTCCGGCCGCGGCGAGCTCGATCAGGCGGCCCCAGCGCGAGGACGAATGCAGATGGGCATAGAGCGGCCCGATCCAGCCGCGGCGGCGCCAGTCGATGAAGGTCTCGTCGCTGATCTGGTCGATCCGGTCGGCCTTCAGGATCTTGAAGCCGCGGATGCGGGTGCCGCCGCCGGCGGAGAAGCTGACGGTCGCCTCCTCCTCCTGCAACAGTCCGGCCGCATCGAGCGCTTTGCCGAATGCGTTGGCGGCATTGAGATTGTCGCGGAAAGCGACGGCGAAATTGATCGATTCCGTCAGCGCCGGGGTCGGCTTGCCGTCCTCGAACATCGGGGCGCCGACATCATCGGTGACGCATTCGGCGTCGGCTTCCATGCCGACATAGACGGTGCCGGTGCCGGGCTCCTCGATGAAGACGAAGGGGAAGGCCCGGACATAGGCGGGCACGTAGGAGTCGGCGCGCCACTGGCCACCGGGCTCCACGAACAGGTTGCTGCCCTCGCCAAGGCCGAGCAAAGCGAGCGGGGTCGGCACCGGGCCGGTCGCGAAGACGATCGGGTAATGCTGGGAGATCACGTCGAACTCGCCGAGTCCGATGGGCACCGACTGCGCGGCGCGGCTGAAGGCATAGCCGCTGTCACGATTGAGTTTCTTGGTGCCATGGACACCGGGATTGACGCCGACGACGCGATTGAAGAACAGCGGCATCGCCGGCGGCGGCGGCGCGGGAACGGCCTCGGTGACGGCGGAGGAAATGGTGGACTCGGACATGTTGCTTCTCCTGCGTTCGGCCCGGCGCCGTCGTGCTGGGGCCGATCTCTGAACGATCCGCGCCGCCAAATCAACCCGCGACGGCCAACAACTCCGGCACGCGCTCTGGCGGGACAAAATAGAAGATGAAGACATAGGGATCGGAGGCGGAAAACTCGGCCGGCGACGGCGAGGCAACCTGCATCCGGGCGGCGTCGAACGCGGCGAGGGGCTGCCAGCCGTCGAGCCAGAAGAAGCCGACGAGACCCAGATCGGCCAGCAGCGCGGGGACGTCGCGGGTGCTGCCGGGGCGGTGCCGCTCCTCGATTTCCACCGTCATCGCCGGGCGGCAGGCGCGGATCGTGGCGCTGCCGCCGCGGATGACCTCCTCCTCGGCGCCTTCGACATCGAGCTTGATGGCGGTGACATCGGTGAAGCCGAACTCATCGAGCCGCCGCTGCGCCACCTGGTAGCGGGCGATCCCGTCAACGCGCGGATCGGCCCGGCGAATGGCGCCATAGTCTTTGGCGATCGAAGCCCATTGCTCCTGGGCGATCCCGTTGACGGAGGGAACCTCCAGCACGCAGTGGCCCTCGGCATCGCCCAGGGCGCAATCGTGCAGCACGACACCGCTCCCCACTACGGCGCGCAGGCGGGCCATGGCGGGCGGCAGGGGCTCGAAGCCCACCACGCGGGCGCCGGGCAACGCTGCCAAGGGCAGGGTCAGCAACCCGTCATGCGCCCCGATATCGAGGATTGTGCCCGGCCGGAAGAGGGCACGGTGGAAGGTGAGCTCATCCAACCAGGCAGCGCTCCAGCAGGTCGAGCGCGGCCTGGGCGAAGGCCCGCATGTTGGCCTCACGATCGCCATGGCCGGTCTCGAGCACCAGGTCGGACGGCACCGGCCCGGCGACGGCGATGGCGGCATGGCCGGCGGCGTCGCCGTAGCGGTTGCCGGTCGGGCCGGTCGCGCCGGATTCGGCGATCGCCCAGTCGGTGCCGAAGCGGGTCTTCGCCGCCTCGGCCATGAGCCGGGAGTAGTTGGCGGTGGAGGGGCGGACCGCGCGCATGTCATCATCGGACAGGCCGAGGAGCACGCGCCGGGCGACCCGGGTGTAGACCACCGCGCCGCCCATGAAATAGGCCGACGCGCCGGGCACCGCCAGCATGGCAGCGGACATCAGGCCGCCGGCCGAGCCCTCGGCGATCGACAAGGTCTGGCCACGTTCCTTCAGGATGGCGGCGATGCGAGTGGCGACGGGTTTGAGGCTGTCCATGGCAGGGTTTCCCTATGCGCCGACGGTCTGGTGCGCCGCGAGCACGGCCATGTCGACGATCTGGTTGACGGAGGCATCCATCGGCAGGAGTTGCACCGCATGTTCGAGCCCGATCAGCACCGGGCCGATGGTGGTGCCACCGCCGAGGCGCGGGGCGAGGCGGGAGGTGATGTGGGCGGAATGCAGCCCGGGCATCACCAGCACGTTCGCCGGGCCGGTGAGGCGGCAGAACGGGTAGAGCGTGCGGTAGGACATGTCGAGCGCGACGTCGGGGCTCATTTCCCCGTCATACTCGAAGTCGACATGGCGGGCGTCCAGGATCGCCACGGTTTCACGCATCACATCGCCGATGGCGTGGGGCGGGTTGCCGAAGGTTGAGTAGGACATCAGCGCGACCCGCGGCTCATGCCCGAGGCGGCGGGCAGCGAGCGCCGCGCCGACGACGATGTCGGCCATCTCGGTCGGGTTGGGGCGGAAATGCATCAGCGTGTCGGCCAGGAAGATGGTACGGCCACGCTCGCCGAGCATCAAGGTCAGGCCGAAGCTGATGCCACCCGGCACGGTGTCGATGACATGGCCGATATCGGTCAGGCACACCGAGGCCGAGCGGGTGAGACCGGTGACCACCGCGTCGGCATCGCCGGTGGCGACCATGCAGGCGGCGAAGACGTTGCGGTCCTGGTTGACCATGCGCTGGCAGTCGCGCAGCAGATAGCCCCGGCGTTGCAGGCGGCCATAGAGCAGCTCGACGTATTTGTGGTTGTTGGTGGACAGGCGGGCGTTGAGGATCTCGATGCCCTCGCCCATGCCGAGGCCGAGGGTCGCCATGGTGGCGCGGACGCGGTCCTCGCGGCCGATCAGGACCGGCGTGCCGTAGCCGCCATTGCGGAACTGGACCGCGGCGCGGACGATCTTCGCCTCCTCGCCCTCGGCGAAGACGACGCGGCGGGGATTGGCGCGGACCCGCTCGGAGATGGCATCGAGCGCGTTGGCGGTTGAATCCAGGCGGGCGGACAGGTCGCGCGCGTAGCGCCGGAGATCGGCCAGCGGCTTGCGGGCAACGCCGGATTCCATGGCGGCCTTGGCGACGGCCGGCGGCAGACGGGAAATCAGGCGCGGGTCGAAGGCGTTGGGGATGATGTATTCCGGGCCGAATTGCAGGCGCTTGCCGCCACCGGCGGCGTTGACCTCGTCGGGCACATCCTCGCGGGCGAGCTGGGCGAGGGCCTCGGCGGCGGCGATTTTCATCGCCTCGTTGATCGTGCTGGCGCGCACATCGAGCGCGCCGCGGAAGATATAGGGGAAGCCGAGGACATTGTTGACCTGGTTGGGGTAGTCGCTGCGGCCGGTGGCGATGATGGCGTCCGCACTCGCCGAGCGGGCCTCCTCGGGGGTGATCTCGGGATCCGGATTGGCCATGGCGAAAATAACCGGCTTGGGGGCCATGGTCCTGACCATCGCTGGGGTCAGCGCGCCCTTGCCCGAGAGGCCGAAAAACACGTCGCAGCCCTCGATCGCCTCGGCCAGGGTGCGCGCCTTGGTGGCCACCGCATGGGCCGATTTCCACTGGTTCATGCCCTCGGTGCGGCCCTGGAAGACAACGCCCTTGGTGTCGCACAGGGTGACGTGCTCGGGCCGCATGCCCATCGCCTTGAGCAGCTCGACACAGGCAATGGCGGCAGCACCGGCGCCGTTGACCACCAGTTTCGTGCTGCGCAGGTCCCGCCCGGTGAGATGGCAGGCATTGATCAGCCCGGCGGCGGCGACGATGGCGGTGCCGTGTTGATCATCATGAAAGACCGGGATGTCCATCAGCTCGCGCAGGCGCTGCTCGATGATGAAGCATTCCGGCGCCTTGATGTCCTCGAGATTGATACCGCCAAAGGACGGCCCGAGGTAGCGGACGCAATTGACGAGTTGGTCGACGTCCTCGGTGTCGATGCACAGGTCGATGCCGTCGACATCGGCGAAGCGCTTGAACAGGGCGATCTTGCCTTCCATCACCGGCTTGCCCGCGAGCGCACCGAGATTGCCGAGGCCGAGCACCGCGGTGCCGTTGGACACCACCGCGACCATGTTGCCCTTCGAGGTGTAGTCGTAGGCCAGGGACGGGTCCCGGGCGATGTGCAGGCAAGGCTCGGCCACGCCGGGAGAGTAGGCGAGCGAAAGGTCGCGCGCGGTGGCGAGCGGCTTGGTCAGGCGGGTTGCCAGTTTGCCCGGAGGATAGGCCGCGTGCATGGCCAGCGCCTCGTCGCCCGAGACGCGGGCCGTCCGCGTGTCGTTGCCGTCGCCCATGCGTTTTCTCCCCTGATGCCCAGCGTTAGCCGGGCATCATGACGGGTGATCGGCCGCAGGGGAAGCGAGGCTGACGCGGGCGGTGCGATGCGCCATCATGGCGCAATGACCGAACCCAATCCGCTCGCCCCGCCACCCGCCGAGGGTGCCACCCCCGCCATGGCGCAATGGTTCGCCGCCAAGGCGCAACATCCCGATGCGCTGCTGTTTTTCCGGATGGGCGATTTCTACGAGCTGTTCTTCGCCGATGCCCATGCCGCGGCCGCAGCCCTGGATATCGCGCTGACCTATCGCGGCACCCATGGCGGGGCGCCGATTGCGATGTGTGGCGTTCCGGCGCATGCGGCCGAGAGCTATCTGCAACGGCTGATCCGCCATGGCTTCCGCGTCGCCGTGGGCGAGCAGATGGAGGAGGCGAAGGCGCGGACGGGGAAGAACCCGATCCGGCGCGAGGTGGTGCGGCTGGTGACGCCGGGAACGCTGACCGAGGATGCTTTGCTCGAGGCGGGACGGCCCAATCTGCTGCTGGCGCTGGCCCAAGGAGGAAACGGGTTGGGTGCGGCCTGGCTCGATGTCTCGACCGGATCGTTCCAAAGCCAGAAGCTGACCCTGCCCCACCTGCCGGCGCTGCTCGGGCGGCTCGATCCGGCGGAAATCCTGGCGCCGGAGGATGTGCCGCTGGGGGACTGGGCGCCCCGTCGCAGCCCCGCGCCGCCGGTGCCGGCGCAGCCGCGGGCGGTGCTGGAGACACAGTACGGGATCACCAGCCTGGATGCCTACGGCAGTTTCAGCGAGGCGGAGGTGGCCGCGGCGGCCATGGCGCTCGACTATGTCCGCGCCACGCAGGCGGGCAAGACGCCACTGCTGTCACCGCTGGTGCCGGTGGGCGATGCCGGGCGGATGGAAATGGATGCGGCGACGCGGCAGAGCCTCGAAATCACCCGGGCGCGCGATGGCAGCACGACGCATACGCTGTTCGCCGCCGTCAGCCGCACCCTGACGGCGGCGGGTGCGCGGCTGCTGGCGGAGTGGCTGGGCGGGCCGCTGACCGACCCGGCGAAAATCGTCGAGCGGCAGGACGGCTGGGGGTGGATCCGCGACCACACCTCGGCGGCGGTGGCGATCCGGGCGGCGCTGCGGCAGGCGCCCGACATCGCGCGCGCCCTGGCGCGGCTGTCGCTGGCGCGTGGCAGCCCGCGCGACCTGGCCGCGATCCGGGACGGGCAGGCAGCGGCGGCGAAGGCGGTGAAATGTCTGGAGGGTCCGGTCCCGGCGTTACTGGCGCGGTTGCGCGAGGCGCTGGACCTGCCGCCGGCATTGCATGCCGTGCTGGACGCGGCGCTGGCCGACCCGGCGCCGCTGCGGCTCGATCCGGCGACGACGACGATCGCGCCGGGCTTCGATGCTGAACTCGACGCCGAGCGGACGCTGCGCGACGACAGCCGCCGCGTGATCGCGGCGATGCAGCTCGATTTCGCGCAAAAATACGGCGTGGCGAGCCTCAAGATCAAACACCACCAGCAGCTCGGCTATGTGATCGAAGCCCCGGCGGTGGCGGTCGAAAAATTGCGCGGCCATCCCGAGCTGGTGCTGCGCCAGGGCATGGCGAACGGCGCGCGCTTCACGCACCCCGAACTGTCCGAACTGGACCGGCGGATCAGCGAGGCGGCGGAGCGGGCGGCGGCGCGGGAGCGGGCGATCTTCGCCCATCTGCTGGAGCGGACGCTGGCGCAGGCGGCAGCGCTGGCCGAGATGGCCGGCGCCTTGGCGGAACTCGATGTCGCGCAGTCGGCCGCACGGCTGGCGGAACCGGGGACGTGGTGCCGGCCGGAGGTGGTTGCGTCCCATGAGTTCACCGTCCGCGAGGGGCGTCATCCGGTGGTGGAGGCGGCCCTTGCGGGGGTGTCGCCGTTCGTGCCGAACGACTGCGATCTTTCGCCGGAGCGGCGCGTGCTGCTGCTGACCGGGCCGAACATGGCGGGCAAGTCGACCTATCTGCGGCAAAACGCGCTGATCGCGCTGCTCGCCCAGGCCGGCCTGCCGGTGCCGGCGCGCGCGGCGCGCATCGGGGTGGTGGACCGGCTGTTCTCCCGCGTCGGCGCGGCCGACGATCTGGCCCGGGGGCGATCGACGTTCATGGTGGAGATGGTCGAAACGGCGGCGATCCTGCACCAGGCGGGGCCGAAATCGCTGGTGATCGTGGACGAGATCGGGCGCGGCACGGCGACGCTGGATGGGCTCGCGATCGCCTGGGCGGTGCTGGAGGCACTGCACAATACGCTGCGCTGCCGGGTGATTTTCGCAACGCATTTCCATGAGCTGGCCCGGCTCGGCGAGTTGCCGCATCTGCGGCCGCACACGATGCGGGTGAAGGAGTGGAAGCAGGATGTCGTTTTCCTGCATGAGGTCGGGGAAGGTTCGGGTGGGCGGTCCTGGGGCGTGCATGTGGCGCGGCTCGCCGGCGTGCCGGCCGCCGTGGTGAAGCGGGCGGGCACGCTGCTGCGTCAGATCGAGGAGCGGGCAGGAGATTTGACCGACGCTTCGGCGCTGCCCTTGTTCGCCGCCGCGCCGCCGGAGGTGACGGCGGAACCGGAGGCGGTCGACCCGGTGCGCGCGGCGCTGGCAGCGATCGACCCCGACGCCTTGACCCCGCGGGAGGCACAGGAGGCGCTCTACCGGTTGCATGGGATGTTGGCTGGAGACCCGTCCACCCGTCCCATCGGCCCGGAGCCGACGGTCCAGGGGTGACCGCCCGGAGGTGACGGATTGCGGCTTGGCGTGGTGGGGGAACAGCCCTTAACATCTCTGCCTATGCTCCCCCCTTCCCCCCTGCCCACCGACCCCGCCGAGGCCACCGCCCAGTTGCGATCGGCGCTCCTCAACCTCATCCAGGGTCCGACCTCGGGCGATGATGGGGCGATCCCGCGGGAAGCCGCCCTCGGCGCGTTCCGTCGGCATCTGGCGCGGATCCAGGCGCAGGTGCGCGACCAGTTCGAGCAGGGGGTGCTGTCCGGGATGAAGGCGGCCCGGTTGTTGTCGGCGCTGATGGACGGGCTGATGGCCGAGCTGTTCGTCTACGCCTCGGATTCCGGAGCGGCCAACGGCGGGACGGTGCGCCTGGCGATGGCGGCCACCGGAGGCTACGGGCGCGGCGTGCTGGCGCCGTTCAGCGACATCGACCTGCTGTTCCTGACCGGTGAGGCGGCGGCCCCGGCCGATCTTCGGGTGATCGAGTTCACGCTGTATTTTCTGTGGGACCTCGGCCTCAAGGTCGGGCATGCCACCCGTTCGGTCGCGGATTGCCTCGCGCAGTCGCGCGGTGACGCCACCATCCGCACCTCGCTGCTCGATGCCAGGCCGCTCGCCGGGGAGGCCAGCCTGTTCGCGGAATTCTCGGTCTCCTTCCGCGCGGCCTGCCGCGAGGCCGGTGCCGCGGGCTATCTGGCGGCCAAGCGGGCCGAGCGCGATGTGCGCCATCGCCGGTTCGGCGACAGCCCCTTCGTGGTGGAACCCAACATCAAGGAAGGCCGCGGCGCGCTGCGCGACCTCCAGATGATGTACTGGATCGCACGCTACATCTTCGGCACCTCCTCGATGCTCGAACTGGCCGATCCGGACGGGCCGACCGGCGGGATCATCACCCCGCAGGAGGCGCGGCTGGCGCTGCGCTCGTGGGATTTCCTGTGGACGCTGCGCTTCCACCTCCACTATGTCGCCGGTCGCGCCGAGGAGCGGCTGACGTTCGACCTGCAACCCGTCGTCGGCGCCCGCATGGGCTATACGCGGCACGGGCGGATGGACGGGGTAGAGCGCTTCATGCGCCACTATTTCCTGACCGCGCGCGAGGTGATCCGCCTGACCCAGGTGCTGGAGCCGGCCCTGGAACGGGCGGCGCTGGGGCCTCCGGCGCGCGCGGCGGAGACCGATGCGGCGCTGCTGCGGGCCGGCTTCATGCTGCTCGACGGCAAGCTGATGCCGGCGAGCGGCCAGCAGTTCCATGACGAGCCGATCCGCATGCTGCGGATGTTGCAGATCGCGCGCGACCGCGGGCTGCGGCTGCATCCGCTGGCGGTGCGGGCGCTGATCCGCAACGAGCGCCGCGCGGTAGACCTTCGCGGCAACGCCGAGGCGGCCGCGGTGTTCCTTGATCTGCTGTGCGGACGCGACGCCGAGCACAACCGGATCGACGGCGCGCAGTGGATGAAGGTGCTCAACGAGACCGGCATTCTTGGCCGGATGCTGCCGGACTGGGCGCGCATCGTCGGCCAGATGCAGTTCGACACCTACCATATCTTCACCGTCGACGAGCACACCATCGAGGCGGTGCGCATCCTCAACACGCTTGAGCGCGGCGAACTGGCCGAGACCGCCCCGGTTGCTTCCAGCCTGGTCGATCATCTGCAATCCCGGCGCGCGCTCTACGTGGCAATGCTGCTGCATGACATCTGCAAGGGCCGCGGCGGCGATCATTCCGAACTGGGCGCGGAGCTGGCGCTGGAGGTCGGACCGGCATTGGGGCTGTCGGCCGAGGAGACCGAGATGGTGTCCTGGCTGGTGCTGCACCATCTGCTGCTCAGCACCACCGCCTTCAAGCGCGACATCGACGACCCGAAAACCATCCTCGATCTGTCCGAGGTGATCCAGTCGCCGGAGCGGCTCAAGCTGCTGCTGGTGTTGACGGTGGCGGACATGCGGGCGGTGTCGCCCAAGGTCTGGAACGGCTGGAAGGCAACGCTGCTGCGCGAGCTTTATGCTCGGGTGGCCGAAGTGCTGGCGGGTGGCCTGTCCACCACCGAGCGCGATACCAGGGTGTCCCGCGCGCGCGAGGCCGTGGCGGCGATGCTCGACGGCTGGAAGCAGGCCGAGGTCGATCACTTTCTCGGGCTCGGCTATCCCGGCTACTGGCTGTCGTTCGACCCGGAGACGCATCTGCGCCACGCCCGGATGGTGCGCGACGCCGAATCGCGCAAGGCGCCGCTGACGGTGGTGACCCAGCCGCTGCCGGCCCGCGCGGTCACCGAGGTGACGGTCTATGCGGCCGACCATGCCGGCCTGTTCAGCCGCATCGCCGGCGCACTGGCGGTGGCCGGCGCGTCGATCGTCGATGCGCGGATCCATACCCTGACCAACGGCATGGCGCTCGACACGTTCTGGGTGCAGGACGCCGCCGGCGGCGCCTTCGATCAGCCGCACCGGCTGGCGCGGCTCTATGTGCTGATCGAGCAGGCCCTGTCGGGCCGCATCCGGCTCGGTGCCGAAATCCGCAAAGCCTCCAAGACCCTGCTCGGGCGGCGCATCCGGGCGATGAACGTGCCGCCCCGGGTGGTGATCGATAACCATGCATCGAACACCTACACGGTGCTGGAAGTGAACGGGCGCGACCGCACCGGCTTGCTGCACGACGTCACCGCGGCGATATCCGACCAGGGGCTACAGATCGCCTCGGCCCATGTCACCACCTACGGGGTGCGCGCGGTGGACGTGTTCTATGTCAAGGATGTGTTCGGACTGAAGGTCGAAAACGAGCGCAAACTCTCGCAGTTGCGCACGGCGTTGCTGGCCGCGCTCGGCAGCCCCGAGGAGCCGGCGCCCGCACCGCTTCCGGCGCGGCCGCGGCGCCGACGTGCCGCGGCATGAGCCGCCGCCTGATAACGGCGCTCGCGCTGGCGCTCACGGCCACCGGCGCATGGGCGCAAGGGGCGCCACCGTCGGCGCTCCCGCAGCGCCCGTCGTCGATCCCGACACCGGGCGCGCGGCGCGGCTGGGACATCACGCTGTTCCAGATCGACAAGGCCAGCACGCTGGTGGGCAATCCGATCGCCTTTCCGTGCACCCCCACGGGCTGCGAACAGCCGGTCACGCTGGACATCGCGGGACGGCCCTTCCGCTTCCTGATCGCGGTCAGCTTCGTGCCGAAGGGCGCCTATTTCGCGGTACAGCCACTGCAGCCGGACGTCACAAGGGTGATCGAGTTCGAAAAGACCTATCTCGGCCCAACTTTCCTCCAGGTGCGCGAGAAAGCCCGCTTCAACACCACATTGCGCTTCACCCTGGTCGGCCCGGCGATGCGCGAGAGCGAGGAGCAACCGGGCCAGATCATGAACAACCAGCGCAGCAAGGTGTTCCAACGCAAATTGTCGCCGGACCTCATTTTGCGCGTATCCCTCGCACCGGCAGCTGAAGGCGAGCTGAAACCGGTGGAGTAGCCGCAGCAGTCGACGTCGCCGCCCCTACAGCATCGGCTCCAGCCGCCAGTTGACCAGCAGTTCGCCGATGGTGGCGGTGTTGGGCAGCAGGATCACGGTCTCGGCCAGCACGGCGAGGTCCTCGGCGCGGGTCATCTTGTCCCGCGGCGCGGTGGTGACATGGGCGGTCATGTCGGTGGCGACGAAGCCGGGGCACAGCGCGGTCGCGCGGATGCCGGAATCCCAGCCCTCGCGGCGGATGGACTGGGTCAGCGCGATGAGGGCGAACTTGCTCATCGCATAGCCGAAATTCTCATTGGCGACGCGCTTGCCCGACAGCGAGGCGATGTTGACCACCCGGCCTTCGCCGCCGGCGCGGAGGTGCGGCAGCGCCGCGCGCACCACCCGCAGCGGGCCCTTCACGTTGACCCGCCACATCGCGTCGATGCCGGTCTCGTCGGGGTCATCGAGCCGGGTGCGGGGCGCTGAAATGCCGGCGGCGTTGACCAGCACATCGATCCGCCCGAACCGGCCCATGGTGGCATCGACCCAGGAGGTTGCATCCTCGGCACGCTCGGCATCATAGCGCACGGCCAGCACGTCATCTGAGGCGGCGACGCTCGCGGGCGTCCGCACCCCGGCGGAAATGCGAAAGCCGCGTGCCCGCAGGCGCTCTGCGATCGCCCGCCCGATGCCGCGCGAGGCGCCCGAAACCATCGCGACACGGCCGGCTGGATCAAGCATGGGTTAATTCTCCGGTGGCGACATGGCAGCGTGCCAGATGGTCGGTTCTCAGTGCGCCGAGCACTTGCGGGGCCTCGCAGCCGGCGCGCTTGAGGGCACAGCGCGGGGCGAAGCGACAGCCGGCGGGCATCGCATCGAGCGCCGGCACCCGGCCGCGAATGGCCGTGAGGTCCTGGCCGTCGAGGTCCATGCGCGGAATGGCGGCGAACAGCGCGCGCGTATAGGGATGGGCCGGTGCCGCGAACAGCGCTGCCACCGGCCCCTGCTCGACGATCTGTCCGGCATACATCACCGCCACCCGGTCGGCGATCTGCGCGACCACCCCGAGATTATGGGTGATGAACAGCATGGCCATGCCGTGCTTCGCCTTGAGGTCGGCCAGCAGCCCGAGCACCTGGGCCTGGATGGTGACATCGAGCGCGGTGGTGGGCTCGTCGGCCAGCAGCAGCGCGGGCTCACAGGCCAGCGCGATGGCGATCATCACGCGCTGGCGCATGCCGCCGGAGAACTGGTGCGGATAGTCGTTGAAGCGCGCGGCGGCGGACGGGATTTTTACCTCCTCCAGCACCTCCAGCGCCCGCGCCCGGGCGGCCGATTTCGACATATTGCGATGCAGGATCAGCGCCTCCGCCACCTGGTCGCCGATCGTCATCACCGGATTGAGGCTGGTCATCGGCTCCTGGAAAATCATCGCCATCCGATCGCCGCGATAGGCCTCCAGCGCCTGGTCGGACATCCCCACCAGCTCGGTGCCCTCCAGCCGGATCGAGCCGCTGGCAATGCGCCCAGCGGGGTGTGGCACGAGCCCCATGATCGACAGCGCCGTGATCGACTTGCCGCAGCCGCTCTCGCCCACCAAGGCGAGGGTTTCGCCGTGGGCGACGCTCAGGCTGATGCCATCCACCGCCGCGCGCCATTGGCCGGCGATGCGGAATTCGGTGCGCAGGGTATCGAGACGAAGGACATCGGTCATGCTTGTCAGCGTGCGGTGTCCGGTTCAAACCTGCAAGCCGAAGCTTGCCCGGAGAACCGCATGTCCCGCCCCGTCGATACCGTCATCGCCGCCGCCGCCCTGTTTCTCGGCGAGCGCATCACCACCAGCAGCGGCCTGCGCGAGCATCACAGCCACGGCCAGGACACCCAGACCCCGGTGATGCCCGATGCCGTGGCGTTCCTCGAAACCTCGGAGGAGGCGGGCAAGCTCCTCGCCCTGTGCCACGCCCACGGCGTGCCCGTGGTGCCCTACGGCACCGGCACCTCGCTCGAAGGCCACGTCACGCCGGTGCGGGGCGGCATCAGCGTCGACATGAGCCGGATGACCGCGGTGCTCGAAGTCAACCAGGCCGACATGGATTGCCGGGTGCAGCCGGGCCTGACCCATCGCAGCCTGAACGCCCACCTCCGCGACCAGGGCCTGTTTTTTCCGGTCGACCCCGGCGCCGATGCCTCGCTCGGCGGCATGTGCGCCACCCGGGCCAGCGGCACCAACGCGGTGCGCTACGGCACCATGCGCGAGAACGTCATGGGCCTCACCGTCGCCCTCGCCGACGGCCGCATCATCAAAACCGGCGGTCGCGTCCGCAAGTCCTCCACCGGCTACGACCTGACCCGCCTCTTCGTCGGCTCCGAAGGCACGCTCGGCATCATCACCGAAATCCAGCTCCGCCTGCACGGCATCCCCGAAGCCATGAGCGCCGCCGTCTGCCAGTTCGAGCGGCTCGATGAGGCGGTGGAAACCGTGATCGCCATCATGCAGGCCGGCATCCCGGTGGCGCGGATGGAACTCCTCGACGACGTGCAGATGGGCGCCTGCATCGCCTACTCGAAGCTCGAAGGCTACGCCGCGTTGCCCACCCTGTTCTTCGAATTCCACGGCACGCCCGCCGGGGTCAAGGAACAGGCCGGCCTCGCCGAGGAGATCGCTGCCGGGTTCGAAGCCAGGGGCTTCCAATGGGCGACCGACCCCGACGCCCGCACCAAGCTGTGGCGCGCCCGCCATGATGCCTACTGGGCCTGCCTCGCCCTCAAGCCCGGCCACCAGGGCATCGCAACCGACGCCATCGTGCCGATCTCCCGCCTGGCCGAAGCCGTCATGGGCGCCCAGGAAGATATCCGCGCCTCCGGCCTGACCGCCCCGATCGTCGGCCATGTCGGCGACGGCAATTTCCACACCGTCATCCTCGTGCCCCCCGAACCCGGCGGGCTGGAACGGGCATGGGAACTCGACAAGAAAATCGTCGCCCGCGCCCTGGCCCTCGGCGGCTCCTGCTCGGGCGAACACGGGGTGGGAATCGGCAAGCGAGAGTTCCTGGAGCTCGAACACGGCGCCGAAACCCTTGCGGTCATGCGCTCGGTGAAGGCGGCACTCGATCCGAAGGGGATCCTTAATCCGGGGAAGATGTTTCTGAACTAAAGGAGAAGGAAGCGCTTCTTTTTTTGGAAAAAAAGAAGCAAAAAAACTTTACCTATGCTTGCGGCCGAGGTGACTGCCTTCAGGTGTGAGGACAGGCGAAGCCATTAGTTCTTCACCTCTGGCGGTTCAGTGCCAGGGGTAAAGGCTCAATGCCTGCGGCGCAAGGCCAAGTAGACGCAAGTTTTTTGCTTCTTTTTTTCAAAAAAGAAGCGCTTGTCTTACCTCTTCTTGTTATCCCCAAACTCCGGAATCCCGGTTACCTCGTGGCAAACCTGCGCCAGCGCCGCGACTCCGGCCTCGATCGTCTCCTTCGACGGCATGGCGAAGCACAGCCGCAGGAATGGCTTGGCCTCGCCGCCGTTGCATGCCCATTCCGGCCCCGGGTTGAACACCAGCCCGGCCGTCGCGGCAGGTTTCACCAGCGTCGTCACATCGACGCTGTCGGGCAGCTTCATCCACAGGAAAATACCGCCCTTCGGCCGCACCATCTGCACCGAGCTGCCGAACTCGCGCTCCACCGCGCCAATCATGCAGTCGAGCTTGTCCTCCAGCACCTTCGACAGGGCCGCGATATGGTCGTCGAAGTGGCGGGTGAAGTATTCGGCGATCACCATCTGGTCGAGCGCCCCGGTACCACCATCGGTCTTGCCGGCGATCAGGCGCGACAGCACCGACCAGTCCGCCACCGCGTAACCAACGCGCAAGGCCGGGGCGAGGGACTTCGAGAACGAGCCGATATGGATCACCTGGTCCGGCGCGAGGCCGTAGAAGGCGGCCGGCGCGTCGCCGCTCCAGATCAGATCGGCGTAGCATTCGTCCTCGAAAATCGGCATGCCGTACTGCTTGGCCAAGGCCAGGATGGCGTGCCGGCGGTCGAGCGGCAGGATGGAGCCGGTCGGGTTCTGGATGGTGGGGATGGTGTAGAGGAATTTCGGCGTGATCCCCTCGGCCTTCAGGCCAGCCAGCGTCTCGGCGAGCGCATCGACCTTGATGCCGTCGTCGTCGAGGCGCACCGGCAGCACGTTGGCGCCGAGCTTGCGGAAGCGGGTGATGGCGCCGGCGTAGCAGAATTCCTCGATCAGGACGGTATCGCCGGGCTTGACCAGCAGCGCGCTGACCAGGTCGATCCCCTGCCCGGAGCCGGTGGTGATCAGCACGTCACCGGCACCGGCCTTGATCCCGCGATGGCGGGTGAGCTTGTCGGCCACGAATTCGCGCAACGGCGGATAGCCCTGAGGCCCTTGTCCAAGGTTGTAGATCGCGAGGCGATGCCCCTCGCGCCGGATCACCGCGTCAGCGGCCTCCGCCAGCGCCGCCGAGGGGATCTGCTCGGGATCGTTGTTGCCGCCGACGAAGTAGAACGGCGGGAACCCTCCGAAACGCGGCGCCGCCGGTGGCAGGTTGCTGGTGAAAAGATGGCCGTAGCCAAAACCGGCGTCGTTCATGTCATGCTCACTCCCCGCGTTATTCGGGCAGACTAGGCACCGCGGAGCAGACCGGCAACCCGCGCTCAGCCCTCGCCGAACGGGCAAGCGCCCCGCGCCCGCTTGCGCACCGCGGTGGCGTAGCGGCCCGGCAATTGCGCCGGATTGAGCGATTCCGCCAGGTCGCGCCATTCGGCGGGGCCGAGGGCTTCGATATCGCCTGGTGGCGGCACATTGTTCTGCGCGATCTCGCTGAGGATGCTGCGCGGCAGCGCCTGCACCTGCATCAGCGGCATGTCGGCGCGGAATGTCACCGCGGTGCCGGTCCGGGTCAGCCGGATATTGGTGAACAGCGGACCGAACCACCGATCGGTCTCGACGATGCCCTCATAGGGAACGAAACCGCCCGGCATCGGCAGGTTGGCCGGCGCCCGGACATGCAGGGACCAGCCGGGAGCGCTGCGTACGGCCACGCCCGACCAGATCTGCACGGTGCCGGGTTCGGACAAGGCGGTGAGGAACGGCGGCGAGCAACCGGTCAGCCCGCGCGGCGCACAGGCATCGAACAGGCTGCTCATGTCCGGCAGCTGCGCGCTCGTCAGCAGTGCCCAGTCGTCGAGCAGCGCGCAATGCCACCAGATGTCGGCGCCATCCCACATCAGGCTGAAATCCATCGGCGAAAACACATACCAGCCGAAGGCGCTCGCCGTGGTCATCGCCTCGCAATAGCGAAACGCGCGGATCGGCATGGAGCCGCCCGCCGCCCGGTCGGCGCGCTCGGGCGGCCTTGTGTCGGGGTAGAGGCGATAGAAGCGCAGGATCGGGCCGGAGGGGGGAGACATCGCATTCACAGCAGGGGGTCCTTCGAGACGGGGGATGCGCCAGGTTGGCGGGCAGGACCGCAATCCTGCCCGCCGTCGTCCGTCAGCCGCGGCGGCGGGCGATGATGCCCACGCCGGCGCCGAAGCGGACGCGACCGCTGTCGGCAATGCGGGCGGGCAGGCTGGTGCGAGCCGGCAGCTTGTACGAAGTCGTCATGATCAATCCCCTTTGCTGTTCCGTGTGTTGCCGTTCCCACCAACGCCAAACGCCGCGCCACCCCGGCAAGGGGCGGCACAGCGAGCCGTTGTGGTTGGGCGGGAGGCGCCGGACGCAGCTGGGCCGGCGATGGGCGGATCATGCCGCCAATCCCTGGCCGCGTCAACGATTTTTTTCCTATTTCAATAAAATTATGCTTTTAATCCTCTTAGCACGAATGCCCCAGCCTCAAACCGGCAGGCCGCCGCCGTCGCGCAGGATGGCCTGGGCCGCCGGCGTAAAGCCGCCATCGGCCGCGTGCAGCACCATGCCGGGCAACATCCGGAACGGGCCGCGCCCGCCCTTGATGCCGCGCACCAGCACCAGCCGGGCCGCCTCGTTCGCGCGGGGCCACAGCGGCAGCACGGCGAGACTGCCGCAGCCGGCGGCGCCAAACGCGGCCAGCGCGGCATCGGCATGGGCGGCGGCAATGACGAAGGTGAGCGTGCCACGATGGCGCAGCGGCCCGGCCAGCGCGCGCGCCCAGGCCACGAACAGCCCGGGCACCGCCCGCTTGGCCAGGGCCTTACCGACATCGGGCGACACGGTGGCGGCGGGAGCATGCCATGGCGGATTGGCCATCGCATGGTCGAACCGCGCAGCGGCGCGCCATACCGTCAGGTCGGCGGGATGGAAGGTGAGCATGTCCAAGCCATTGGCCGCAGCATTGGTGCCGGCAAGCCCCGCCAGCGCCGCGTCGATCTCGATCCCCACGCCCACGACCCCCGGCACCCGCCGTGCCAGGCACAGCAGCCCCGCCCCGGCGCCGCTGCCACCCTCCAGCACCCGCTCGCCGGCGCGGGCCGGAATGCTAGCGGCAAGAAACACAGGCTCGATCCCGGTGCGATGGCCCTGCGCGGGTTGCTCGTGGCGCACCGAACCGCCGAGCAGGAAGCTCACGGCGCCTCGACCCCGGCCTCGCGCAGAACCCGCAACGCCTGGTCCGCGTCCGCTTCGGACACCACCAGCCGGCGCGGGATGGCGCCGATGCTGCCCTCCACCGCCGATGCATAGCCATCGAGCACCACCGGCTCGATCCCGGCGTCCCGCAGCAACGCGGTGAGAAACGAGAGGCGGACAGGATCGTTGGTCAGGGCGATGATGCGCATGGCGCCAGCATGCGCATACGCCCCGGATGCCGCAATCGTGCAGCCATGCCCCGTCCAACGCCGGGCAGGCAGATCGGCCTTGCCTTGACCCTGTTCCCCCCCGGCCGATATGTTGCGCCGCACGCGCACCGCGCGCGTATTTGAGTCGGGAGAACCCTTTGGGCGTCGTCGCCAGCTTGCCACCCGCCGCGCTGCCCGGCGAAACTCCGGTACGAGTCGATGACGCCGAGGATGCGCTGAGCACGCTGGTCACCCTCGTCGGCGCCGATCTCGAGGCCTGCAACCGCGCCATCATTGCGCGGATGGACAGCCCGGTTGCGCTGATCCCGCAACTTGCCGCCCATATCGTCGCCGCCGGGGGCAAGCGCCTGCGGCCGCTGCTCACGCTCGCCGCCGCGCGCATGTGCGGCTACCAGGGCGCCCGGCACGTGCATCTCGCCGCCTGCGTCGAGTTCATCCACACCGCCACCTTGCTGCATGACGATGTCGTCGACGAGAGCCTGCTGCGCCGCGGCCTCGCGAGCGCCAACGCCGTCTTCGGCAACAAGGCCTCGGTCCTGGTCGGTGACTTCCTGTTCGCCCGCTCCTTCCAGTTGATGGTCGAGGACGGGTCGCTCAAGGTGCTGGACATCCTCTCGCGTGCCGCCGCCACCATCGCCGAGGGCGAGGTGCTGCAACTGGTGATCCAGAACGACCTGTCCACCAGCGAGGACCAGTATCTCGACGTCATCAAGGGCAAGACCGCCGCCTTGTTCGCCGCCGCCTGCCAGGTCGGCGCCGTCGTCTCCGACCGCCCGGCCGAGGAGGAGCAGGCGCTCGCCGAATACGGCATGAACCTCGGCATCGCGTTCCAACTCGTCGATGACGCGCTCGACTATGCCGCCGACCAGCAAACCCTGGGCAAGACCGTGGGCGACGATTTCCGCGAGGGCAAGATCACCCTTCCGGTTCTGACCGCCTTCGCCGCCGGCGATGTGGCCGGACAGGCGTTCTGGCGCCGCACCATCGAGGCCTCCGAGCAAACCGACGCCGATCTGGACGAGGCGATGCGACTCATCGAGCGCCATGATGGCATCGCGGTGACCCTGGCGCGGGCCACCGAGTTTGCCGCCAACGCCAAACGGAGTCTGACCGTTTTCGCCGACAGCCCGCTGCGCCGCTGCCTGGCCGCGGTCGCCGATTTCACGGTGAGCCGCGCACGCTGAGCGCCCACGCCGCCGGCATGCTGGCAATCCCGCGCCAGACGCGGCACGATGGGGCCGAGTGAACGGGCCGGCACAGGCGGACCCGATCGGAGCGAAGCAATGAGGGTCAACCAGGCACCGGCGGTGGACACACGCGAGCGCAGGCCGCTGACCATGCTGTACGGAGGCGGTCTGCTCGTCGTCGTCGTGCTGGTCACGGCGATGCTGGTGGTCGGCATCAATCTGCGGGAGCGCTCGGTCGAGAGTGCCGAGCGCAACCTGGGCAATATCTCCGTCGCGCTCGCGGAACAGGCTGATCGCGCCGTTCAGGGGCTCGATCTCGTGCTGACCAGCCTCGGCGAGTTCCTCACCAACGAAGGCGTGGTCGACGGCGAGACCTACACCCAGAAGATGACCGACCAGCGCATCCACCTCATGCTCAAGGAAAAGCTGACCGGGCTGCCCTACATCAACGCCATCACGATGATCAATCCAGAGGGACGGCTGCTCAATTTCTCCCGCTTCTGGCCGATCCCGCCGGTCAACGTGTCGGACCGCGACTACTTCCAGGCGATGAAAGCCGACCCGTCGCTCGACCGCTTCATTAGCGTGCCGGTCCCCAATCGGGGCGACGGCACCTGGACCGTCTATCTCGCACGGCGGGTGCGGGCGAAGGACGGCGGCTTCGCCGGGCTGCTGCTCGGTGCCATCGAGTTGCGCTATTTCGAGGAGCTTTACCAAAGCGTCTCGCTCGGCGAGGAAAGCGCGATCTCGCTGATCCGCGAGGATGGCGTGCTGCTGGCCCGCCATCCCCATACCGACAGGATCGGCGCCACCTTCAGCGAAGGCGGCCAGCGGGCGGCCCGGGTGAGCACCGGAATGGTGCGCGAACCCAGCCCGGTCGACGGCAAGATGCGGATCAAGTCAGCCCGACGATTGACCAATTTCCCCATCGTCGTGTTGGTGACGCAGACCGAGTCAGCGGCGCTGCGCGGATGGTCGCGGGTGGCCTGGGTGCTGGGGCTGGTCACGGCCGCCTGTGCCGTGGCCGTACTGGCCGCCGCCTACGCGGTCGGCGCCTGGTGGCGCCAGGAACAACGCATCAGCACCGAACGCGCCGAGCGCGCCCAGGGCGAGACCGCACATGCCCGCGAGCGCGGACGCATCGCCGAGGAAGCGAGCCGTGCCAAGTCCGGCTTTCTGGCAATGATGAGCCACGAGATCCGAACGCCGATGAACGCGGTGCTCGGACTGGCCGGCTCCCTGCTCGACGGCTCGCTGAAGCCCGAGCAGCAGCAGATCGTCGAGGCGATCCGCGATTCCGGCGACAGCCTGCTGCGTATCCTTAACGACATCCTGGACTACTCCAAGCTCGATGCCGGCCGGGTGATGCTCGAGGACGAACCGTTCTCGCCCGAGGCACTGGTGCACAACGCCGTCAGCATCATGGGCCCACGGGCGCTGGCGAAGGGCCTGCGCATCGACGCCCATACCGATCCCGAACTGCCGGCCGCGCTGCGCGGCGATGCCGGGCGGATCCGTCAGGTGCTGCTCAATCTCGTCTCCAACGCGGTGAAGTTCACCGAGACCGGTCATGTGGTCGTCGCGGCGCGTAAAGTGCCCGGCGATGTCCGCCACGGCGAGACGGTGGTGGAATGGGAGATCAGCGACACCGGCATCGGCATCCCCGCCGACAAGCTGCCGATGCTGTTCGACGAGTTCATGCAGGCCGACAGCTCCATCACCCGACGCTTCGGGGGCTCGGGACTTGGGCTGGCAATCAGCAAGCGACTGGCCGAGCAGATGGGCGGCAGCCTCACCGTGTCGTCCGAACACGGGCGCGGCACCAGCTTCCGGCTGCGCCTGACGCTGCCCGTGGCCGCCTCCCCGGCCGCGCCCACCGCCCCGGCAACGGACCCGACGGAGGCGTTCAAGGCCGCGCTCCAGGCCCTGGGACGGCCGATGCGGGTCCTGTTCGCCGAGGACAACCCGACCAACCAGTTCGTCGCGGTCCAGCTGCTTCGGGGTTTCGATGTCCATCTCGACCTCGTCGGCGATGGTCTGGAGGCGGTCGATGCGGCCGGGCGCTTCATCTATGACGCGATCTGCATGGACGTCCGGATGCCGGAGCTGGACGGCCTGGCCGCGACCCGGGCGATCAGGGCACTGGGCGGCCCGCTGGCCCGCATCCCCATCATCGCGCTGACCGCCAATGCCTTCCAGGAGGACGTCCAGGCCTGCTTCGACGCCGGAATGGACCACTTCGTCTCCAAGCCGGTGAACAAGACACTCCTGATCACGGCCCTGATGAAGGCGCTGCCACCGCCTGGCACCGCCGTCGCCCCGGCACCTCCCGCAGCCGAACCTGCCACGCCCGAGCCGGTGGCCGCCGACGCCGTGCCCGCGCTCGACGAGGCGGCCCTGGCCGAACTGGAGGAGGCCATCGGCAAGGAGGCGGTGGCCGAGATGACGGCGCTGTTCACAAGCGAAACCGAGGCCCGGCTCGCCGGGCTCGGAGCCATCTCCGGCGAGGCGTTGATCCGCGAGGCCCATTCCCTCAAGGGCTCGGCCCTCACCGCGGGCGCGGCGGCCCTCGCGGACCGGGCGGCCGAGGCCGAAACCCGGCTGCGCCACGGCGGCGCCCTCACCGAGGCTGATCGGGCCGCCTTCAGCGCGGCCTTCGCCGCCTGGCACGCCGCCATGGTCCGGCGGCGCGGCGGCGGCGCACCGCCGGAGAAGCCGCCACAATAGCGCCGACGAACGCCGCTCCCCGCTGCCGCTGGCGATGCTGCCAGGCCATGGTCATTCGGCGGCCACGGCCGGAACGCAGGTCAGATCGGCGCCGGCCAGCCGATCATGCCGCTTCCAGGCCGCCAGATAGGAACGGCGGGGGCTGGCGCGCCCGGCGATGCGGGTGAGCCAGGCGGCTTCGGCGGCGGCGGCCTCGCGCCAGCAGAGGGCAACCGCTTCGCGGCGGGCGGCGCCATCAGCGTCGATCAACGGCCCGATCCGCGCGATGAACCGGGCCTCCAGCGCGTCGCGCTCGGGCGCAATGATGGCCATCGCCGCTGGGTAGTCCGTCAGGATCGCCCGATGCAGCCTTTCGTGGCGCCACCACAGGGTCTCGGGGTCGAACCCGTCCCCCGGGATGGCGCCCTGGTCGGGCAGCCCATCGGCGAGGAAAACCGGCTTGAAGATGGAGGTGCAGGGCGCCGAGCTGCCCGTCACCCAGTGCACCGCGCCGGCTGGGCGCAGATCGCTCACGAGCGAGCCCACGGACTGGCCGCGCCGTGCCCCATCAGCGGCATGCATGCACACGGTGGGGCCGGTGATGTCGGCGGGATGGAAGCCGGCGCCAAGCTCGTCGCCACCATGGTCGCGCAGCGCCGCCATCATGCGGGCCGGATCGAGCCGGCCGGCCTCGCGGCCGAGCCGGAGCGTCGAGCGGCCGCAGCGCGCAAGCGCCCCCGCGAGGCCCGGATTGTCGAGCCGGGTGACCGCGGCGGCGAAGTCGAACGCATTCGCGCTCCACCAGCCCTGGGCGCGGGCGAACGCCTCCAGGTCCGCGCTCGCGCGCGTGGGCGTGGCGATGCTGTAGGTGTTCGAGATCGCCCGCGTCGGCCCCGCGCGCTCCACCGCCCAGCGCCGGCCGATGGTCTCCAGCACAAACACCTCGTCCTTGTCGGCGACGATGAACGAGTTGTCGTAGAACCGCGCCGCCATGTGGCCGCAACTGCCGCCCTGCCCGTGCCGTTCGAGCAACCCGGTAATGACATCGACCGCCTCGGCCGCGGTCGTGCCGCGCTCGAGCCCGAGGCGCAGCAGGTCCATCCCGATGAGCGCCCGCTGGCGCTGCGGCAAAGCACGCGGATGCACCGCCTCGTTGCCGATCACCACACCGTGCTCGTTGGCCCCCATCTCCGCGCCCCAGATCCAGAACGGCCGGCTGAGCAGCACCGCGTGCGTCCGCGCCGCCTGCGGGATCGCGATATAGGTGCAGCGCACCACCGCGCCGCGGCCGTACGACTGCGCCGGCAGGAGCTGAAGATACTGGGCCTCGTTGCGCTCGCGGTCGCTGTTCTTGGCGAACAGCGTGCCGCCCGTGACCGTTGCCGCACCCCGTGCCGCCATCGTGTCGCACATGCCGGACCTCCCCGATCGAACCGATGGATTGGGCCCCGGATCGGGCGCGCCGGCAAGCCCTACCGCTCCGCCTCCAGCATCGCATTGACCTCGGCGCCCACCAGCACCGCATAGCAGGAGAGCCAGAACCACAGCATCACCGTCGCCATCGCGCCCAGCGGACCATAGGTCGCATCGAAATGCGCCAGACGGCCCGCATAGAACGAAAACAGGCTCGTCGCCCCGAGCCACAGCAGGGCCGCCGTCATCACCCCCGGCAAAATGACCCGCCCCCGCCGCGGCTTGTGCGACGGTCCGAACCGGTAGAGCCAGGCGAGAATCGCGCTGACGAACACCATCAGCACAGCGAGTGAGGCCGCATGCAGCCGCATTGCGCTGTGCTCGGCGAACCCGACCAGCGCACCCAGGGTCGGCAGCATCACCTGCAACGCAATCGCGAGCATCGCCGCGCAGATCACCGCCGCCGTAAACGCCACCGAGAACAGCCGGAAGGCGACGAACCGCCGCTCCCGCACCTCATAGGCCAGATCGATGCCGACCAGCACCGCGCGCGTACCTGCCGAGGCGCTCCACAACGCCACGCCGCCGCCGATCGCCAGCTCCGCGCCAAGCTGCATCCGCGGCCGCGCGGTCAGCCCGGCGACCACGCGATGCAGCAGCCGGAACCCATCCTCGGGCAGGAACGGCGCCAGCACCTCGAACATCGGCTCGATCCGGTGCGGGTCCGCCAGCAGGCCGAACAGCGAGATCAACATGCTGGCCGCCGGCACCAGCGCGAGTGTCGCGTAGAAGGCGCAACCGGCGGCGACGTGGCCGATCCGGTGATCACCGATCCGGTTGAGCAATAACGCCAGCAACCGGGGCGTCGCGGGTGCGGGAAGGGCCATGCCCACCTTTCTGCCTCATGCCGATTGAACAGGCCAGACTTTCGTGACGGCCAAAAAAACCGCTTGCGCCAGGGGGGTAGGGGGCCTATTGCGGTCTCCACGCAGCAACGCACGTGCCTCTGCCCCCCGGGGTTACGCAACGACGTCAAGCGTTCTGGCAATCGTCTGGTCGCTGGTTCGTTCGACCGTTTCGCAATCACCGCGCGCAGCCTTGATCGGCCCGCGGTTCATAGGGGAGGCCTCTGCGATGACACCCAAAGTCGCTCAGTTCCTTGTTGACCATCAACCGGCCACGCCGTGCTTGGTGCTCGATGTTGACCGCGTGGAAGAAAACTTCCGCGCCATTCGTCGCGCTCTGCCGCTGGCCCGCGTCTACTACGCGGTCAAGGCCAATCCCGCGCATCCGATTCTGGAGCGTCTGGTCGGACTCGAATCGAGCTTCGATGCCGCCAGCTTCGAGGAAATCCGCGCCTGCCTCCGCGCCGGCGCCGCCCCCTCGGCGATCAGCTTCGGCAACACGGTCAAAAAGGTCTCGGCCATCCGCGCCGCGGTCGACGCCGGCGTGTCCATGTTCGCCTTCGATTCGGGCGAGGAACTGGAGAAGCTCGCCGCCCACGCGCCGGGCAGCCGCGTCTATTGCCGCATCCTGGTCGGCAACGAGGGCGCGGACTGGCCGCTCTCGCGCAAGTTCGGTACCACCGTCGAACTGGCGCGGGACCTGATGATGCGCGCGGCCGACATGGGGCTCGACCCCTACGGCCTGTCCTTCCACGTCGGCAGCCAGCAGACCGCGACCGCCACCTACGAGGCCGCGATCGGCAAGGTCGGCATGCTCTTCACCGACCTCAAGGACGCCGGCGTCAACGTCCGCATGGTCAATCTCGGCGGTGGCTTCCCCATCCGCTACCGCGACGAGGTCCCCGCCATCGGCGCGTTCGGCGACGCCATCATGCACGCGATGACCGAATGCTTCGGCAACGCGCTGCCCGAGATGGTGATCGAGCCCGGCCGCTCCGTGGTCGGCAGCGCCGGCCTGGTGCAGGCCGAGGTGGTGTTGGTCAGCCGCCGCGACCCGGCCGATCCGGTGCGCTGGGTCTATCTCGACATCGGCCGCTTCGGCGGCCTCGCCGAGACCGAGGGCGAATCGATCAAGTACCAGTTCGTCACCGCCCATGACGGCGGCGCGATGGGCCCCGTCGCGCTGGCCGGCCCCACCTGCGACGGCGCCGACATCCTCTACGAGCGCAGCAACTACCGCCTGCCGACCGCGCTGCGCTCCGGCGACCAGATCTCGATCCTCTCCGCCGGTGCCTACGTCACCACCTACGCGAGCCAAAGCTTCAACGGTTTCGCGCCGCTGGCCGAGCACTACATCTGATCCGGCACGCCGCAGACCCCTGGTCTGCGGCGTCGCTTCGGCTATGCTCGCGCCATCCGTCATCGCGCGCAGCGCCCCGGCGGAATGACCGTCGCAAGGATGTTCCCATGGAATCAGCCGACCTCCCCCCCCCTGGCATGGGCCGCGCGCGCTCGCCCGGCGCCCTCGCCGGCATCAAGGTGGTGGACCTCACCCGCGTCCTCGGCGGCCCATATTGCACAATGGTGCTGTCGGATCACGGCGCCGAGGTCATCAAGATCGAACCTCCCCAGGGCGACGAAGTCCGCGACTGGGGCCCTCCCTTCCTCGGCGACGACGCGAGCTACTTCATCGGCGTCAACCGCAACAAGCGCTCCATGGGCCTCGATCTCGGCAAGCCCGAGGGCAAAGCTGTCCTGCTCAAGCTGCTCGAAGACGCCGACGTCCTGGTCGAGAACTTCAAGCCTGGCTCCATGGAAAAATGGGGCCTCGGCTATGAGGCCGACCTCGCGCCGAAATTCCCCGCCCTCATCCACTGCCGCGTCTCCGGCTTCGGCGCGCACGGCCCGCTCGGCGGCCTACCCGGTTACGACGCCATTCTCCAGGCGATGACCGGCCTGATGTCGATCAACGGTGACCCCACCACCGGCCCGATGCGCATGGGCACCCCCATCGTCGATATCGGCACCGGCCTCTACTCCGTCATCGCCATCCTGATGGCGCTCCACGAGCGCTCGAAATCCGGCCTCGGCCAGTACTGCGACATGACGCTGCACGATTGCGGCATGGCCCTGTTGCATCCGCAGGCCGCCAATTTCTTCCTCAACGGCAAGCGCCCGATGCCGATGGGCAACCCCCATCCCAACCTCGCCCCCTATGAGAAATACGCCACCCGGACCGGCGAAATCTTCATCGCCTCGGGCAACAACGGGCAGTGGAAAAAACTCTGCGAAGCCCTCGGCAAGCCCGAACTCGGCCCCGACCCCCGTTTCGCCGACAACGCCGACCGCCTCACCAACCGCGCCGCCATGATCGCTGAACTCGCCGCCCTCCTGGCCGACAAGGACGGCCACGAATTCTGCCTCGGCCTGCTCCGCCAGGGCCTGCCCGCCGGCCCGGTCCTGCCGATCGACGTCTCGATGGCCGCCGAACACACGGCAGCCCGCGAAATGGTCACCGAGCTCGACGGCTACCGCGGTCTCGGCACCCCGATCAAACTCTCCCGCACCCCCGGCGGCACCCGCCGCAAGCCACCCCGCTACGGCGAACACGGTGAGGAAGTCCTGCGCGAGCACGGCTTCAGCGCCGACGACATCGCCAAACTAAAATCCGGCGGCGTCCTCTACACGACCCGACGCAGATAAACCCTTAATGGATAAACGTTTTTTGTTTCTTTTTTCCAAAAAAGAAAGCGCTTTCTTTTTTAAAAAAGAGAAACAAAAAACGTCTACCCGATAGATTTCACGATTTCCCGCAGCGCCTGCTCCGGGAATGCCTTCATCGAGGTCGTGCGGGCGTTGCCCTGCTTCTGCAACATCAGCGTGAAGCGCAGCGCCACCGCGTCGTCCGGCGCGTCGTAGATGCCGACGAGGTCGTATTCCCCCATCGTCATGTGCAGCGAAATGAACTGCCCGCCCATATCGGCCAGCAGCCGTTTCGCCTGATCGATGCGCTTCGGCAATTCGCCGATGCTGCGCACGCCCTGATCGGTCCACTTGGCCAGCATCACATAGCTTGGCATCCGACGCCTCCTGTTATCGGCGCGCGGTTCGCCGCGCGCGGGCTTTTTGCTCCACGTTGAACAATCCTATCACACCGCCACCGCGTCAGCCACACGGGCTTGCACCCGCCCCCCGCGATGCCCGATCCTGCTTCGACCGATCGCGGAAGGCCGAATGTCACGCGCGCAACGCCTGCTCGAACTGCTCCAGGCCTTGCGCCGCCGGCGCCGGCCGGTCGCTGCCCAGACGCTGGCCGACGAACTCGGGATCAGCCTGCGCACCGTCTACCGCGACATCGCTGCCCTCCAGGCCCAGGGCGCCGCAATCGCGGGCGAGGCCGGCGTCGGCTATGTCCTGCGTCCCGGCTTCACCCTGCCGCCACTGATGTTCACGCCGGAAGAGATCGAGGCCCTCGTGCTCGGCTCGCGCTGGGTGGCGGAGCATGGTGACGACCACCTCGCCGCCGCTGCCGCCGACGCCCTGGCCAAGATCGCCGCCGTGATGCCGACCGAGCGGCGGGACGAGCTCGATGCCACCACCCTGCTGGTCGGCCCGAGCCAGCGTCCCGCCACCGCCGCGACGCTCGAGGCCTTCCGCACCGCGATCCGCCATCAGCGCAAGGTCCGCATCACCTATCGCGACCAGAACGACGAGGCATCGGCCCGCACCATCTGGCCCTTCGCCATCGGCTACTTCCGGGACACCGAGGTCATCGTCGCCTGGTGCGAGCTGCGCCAGGGCTTCCGCCATTTCCGCCCCGACCGCATCGCCGCCCTCGCCGTCTCCGACACAATCTACCCAAGGCGCCGCGCCGACCTGCTCAAGCAATGGCGCGCCACCGAAGGCATCGAAGTGACGGAACGGCCGCGCCCTGCTGCCAGAAACTGACACGCCTCGGCGCTACACCCTGCGCATCGCAACCCGATCCCAGGAGCCGCCGATGCCCAGCCCCAGCTTCATCCTGCTTTACGTCGCCGACAATGCCGTCAGCGTGCCCTTCTATGCCGACCTGCTCGGCCGCCCGCCGGTCGAATCCGCCCCCACCTTCGCCATGTTCGCCCTCGACGGCGGCATGATGCTCGGCCTCTGGCGCCGCGACGGCGTGGCCCCTCCCGCGACCGCCCCCGGCGGCCACGAACTTGCCTTCACCCAACCGGATGTCGACGCCACCCATGCCACCTGGCAGGCCAGCGGCATCACCATCCTGCAACCGCCGACCGACATGGATTTTGGCCGCACCTTCCTCGCCGCCGACCCCGACGGCCATCGCCTGCGGGTGCTGGCCCCGCCGGGCTGACACCATCCTCAGGTGGACAAGTCCGCCCTGTGCATCCCGGGGTTGCGAGCGCGACCCCGGACCGGCAATAGAGGGCGGCTATTCACAAACCGGAGTTCATCCCATGCCTGCGATCACCCTGCCCGACGGATCCGTACGCCAGTTCGACGGCACGGTGACGGGCACTACGATCGCGGCCGCCATCGGCCCCGGCCTCGCCCGCGCCGCCCTGGCCATGAAGGTCGACGGCGCGCTCTCGGACCTGTCGCGCGAAATCGCGGCCGATGCCGCGGTCGTCTTCATCACCCGCAAGGACGAGATCGCGCTCGAGATGATCCGGCACGACTGCGCCCATGTGCTGGCCGAAGCCGTGCAGGAACTCTTCCCCGGCACCCAGGTCACCATCGGCCCGTCCATCGAGAACGGCTTCTATTACGATTTCGCCCGCGACATCCCCTTCACCACGGAGGACTTCCCGGCGATCGAGGCCAAAATGCGCGAAATCGTCGCCCGCGGCGCGCCCTTCCTGCGCAGCGTGGTCGAGCGCGAGGAGGCGATCTCGTTCTTCCAGGCCAAGGGCGAGAAATACAAAGCGGAACTGATCCAGGACCTGCCGGGCAGCGAGACCATCACGCTCTACACCCAGGGCGACTGGATCGACCTCTGCCGCGGCCCCCACATGCGCAGCACCGCCGATGTCGGCACCGCCTTCAAGCTGATGAAGGTGGCCGGCGCCTATTGGCGCGGCGATCACCGCAACGCCATGCTCAGCCGCATCTACGGCACCGCCTGGCGCGACCAGAAGGAGCTCGACGCCCATCTCCATATGCTGGAGGAGGCCGAAAAGCGCGACCATCGCCGCATCGGCAAGGACATGCAGCTGTTCCACCTCCAGGAGGAGGCCACCGGCTCCGTCTTCTGGCACCCCAAGGGCTGGCGCCTCTACCAGACCGCCGAACGCTACATGCGCCGCCGCCTCGAAGCCGCCGGTTACGACGAGATCAAGACCCCCCAGCTCGTCGACCGCGTGCTGTGGGAAAAGTCGGGCCACTGGGACAACTACCGCGCCAACATGTTCCTCGTCCGCGTCGACGAGGACGAAAAGACCCTCGCCCTCAAGCCGATGAACTGCCCCGGCGCCGTGCTGGTGTTCGGCCAAGGCCTGCGCTCGTACCGCGACCTGCCGATGCGCCTGGCCGAATTCGGCCAGGATCACCGCTACGAACCTTCGGGCGCGCTGCACGGGATCATGCGGGTGCGGGCGTTCCAGCAGGACGACGCCCATATCTTCTGCACCGAGGACCAGATCGGCTCGGAGACCATCCGCTTCGTCGAACTGCTCTCTTCGATCTACGCCGATTTCGGCTTCGAGAGTTTCCGGGTCAAATTCTCCACCCGGCCCGACGTGCGGGCGGGTTCCGATGCGGTGTGGGACAAGGCGGAAGGCGCGCTGGAGAAGGCCTGCGCCGAGGCGGGCGTGGAATACACCATCAACCCCGGCGAGGGCGCCTTCTACGGCCCCAAGCTGGAGTTCGTGCTGCGTGACGCCATCGGCCGGGACTGGCAGTGCGGCACCTTGCAGGTCGACTTCGTGCTGCCCGAGCGGCTCGATGCCGAATATGTCGCCGAGGACGGCACGCGCCGCCGTCCGGTGATGCTGCATCGCGCCATCCTCGGCAGCTTCGAGCGTTTCCTCGGCATCACCATCGAGCAATATGCCGGCCGCTTCCCGATGTGGATGTCGCCGCAGCAGGTGGCGGTGGCAACCATCGTCTCCGATGCTGACGACTACGCCCGCGAATTGACCGACGCGCTGAAGGCCGCCGGCGTCCAGGTCGTGCTCGATCTCACGAATCAGAAGATCAACGCCAAGATCCGCACCCACAGCCTCCAGCACGTCCCGGCGATTGCCGTGCTCGGGCGCAAGGAAGCCGAGACCCGCACCGTCGCGCTGCGACGTCTCGGCGGCGAGGCCCAGGAGTTGCTCTCCTTCGCCGAGGTCGTCGCCCGTCTCGCCGCCGAGGCAACGCCGCCGGACATTGCACGCACGCGCGCGCCGCTTGCGCAGACCGCTTGAAACCACCCCCCGGTTTGAGCGACACTCAAAATGGATGCGCGCCGGCGCCCTTGGCCCCCCGGGCCGAGCGGCCGGCGCGCATCCACCCGTTAACGACCACAGGAGACCACGATAGCCAGACCCCCTCTGCCCGCGCCCCCGACCCGCGACGGGCCCCGCGTCAATGAAGACATCCGCCTGCCCCAGGTCCGTCTGATCGACCAGGACGGCGAGATGCAAGGCGTCATGACCGCCCGCGAAGCTCTCCAGCGCGCCTACGCCGTCGGCCTCGACCTGCTCGAGATCAGCCCGAACGCCGAGCCGCCGGTGGTGAAAATCCTCGACTTCGGCAAGTACAAATACGAGCTGCAAAAAAAGAAGAACGAGGCCAAGAAAAAGCAGAAGGTCATCGAGATCAAAGAGATCAAGGTGCGCCCGAACATCGACGAGAACGACTACCAGGTGAAGCTTCGCGCGATGAAAAGCTTCATCGACGAAGGCGACAAGGTCAAAGTCACCCTGCGCTTCCGCGGCCGCGAAATGGCCCACCAGGAACTCGGCGTCAAAGTGCTCGAGCGCATCCGCGCCGACATGGACGCCGCCACCAAGGTCGAGCAGATGCCGCGCATGGAAAATCGCCAGATGGTGATGGTGCTCAGCCCGCGCTGAGCCGCGACCGGCGCCCAAGGTTCCGGCAGATAACGTTGGACGTGGCGGGAATGAAACCCTTCCCGCCACGTCCAATGTCAGATCAACGGCACCGGCTGGCGGCGCCACGCGGAAAGGAAGACGGCTATGATCCCTGAAACCACCCTGGCCGCCTGGGCGCCGCGCATGCTGAGCGTGCTGCGCATCATCACCGCACTGCTCTTCCTGCAACACGGCTTGACCAAGTTTTTCGGCTTCCCGGGCCCGTCACCGGCGAATTTCCAGGCGCTCTCGCTCATCGGCCTCGCCGGCGCCATCGAAATCGTCGGCCCCCTCCTGCTCGCCGCCGGCCTGTTCACCCGCCTCGCCGCCTTCATCATGTCGGGCGAAATGGCCTTCGCCTATTTCATCGGCCACGCCCCCGCGAGCTTCTACCCCCTGGTCAACCGCGGCGAGGGCGCGATCCTGTTCTGCTTCATCTTCCTCTACATCGCCATCGCCGGCGGCGGCCCCTGGGGGATCGACGGCGCCCGGTCGATCCAGCCACGGGAATAATCCGCCGCGCTCCCCCGTCTTCGGGACAGGCCTACCCCGGAGACCTGGCTTGACCCTCGAACTGCGCAGCGCCCTGACCGCCCTGCTCCCCCGCCTGCGCCGCTTCGGCCTGGCCATCACCGGCTCGCGCAACGACGCCGACGATCTGGTCCAGGCTGCGTGCGAGCGCGTCCTGCTGCGCGGGGACCAGCTGCGCGACCAGACCAGGATGGACGCCTGGATCTACGGCATCATGCGCAACCTCTGGTTCGATGAGGTCCGCTTCCGCAAAATCCGCCGCCATGACGACATCTCCGAAGCCGCCGACATCATCGGCGAGGATGGCGAGGCCGTCGCCGAGGGACGCATCACGCTGGCCGCCGTGCGCGCCGCCATGGCCGGCATGTCCGAGGATCGCCGCACCCTGCTGATGCTGGTCTGCGTCGACGGGCTCACCTACCAGGAGGCCGCCGACACCCTCGGCATCGCCATCGGCACGGTGATGAGCCGGCTCTCCCGTGCCCGCCGTGAGTTGCAGGAACGCCTCAACGAGCGCGAACGCCAACCGGCCAACACCCCCATTCCTTTCCGCCGGGGGGGCAAATGAGCGCCACCGGCCCGGAGCATGAAGACATGCTGAGCGCCTATGTCGACGGCGAGCTCGATGCCGCGGCGATCGCCGAGGTCGAGCAACTTCTCGCCAGCGATCCCCTCGCCCGCCGCACCGTCGAGACCTACCGCGAGACCTCCGCCCTGCTGCGCGCGGCCTTTGCCGAACCACTCTTCGCGAACGGCACCAACCGCCTGATCCAGCCGCAGGCCACGCCCAGGCCGACCCCGCGCCTGCTCGCCTGGGCGATGGCGGCCTCGGTCCTGGCCTGCATCATCGGCTTCGGCGGCGGCATGCTGTGGAACGGGCATGATGGCAACCCGCGCACCGCCCTGCTCGACGAGGTGACCGAATACCATCACGTCCTCAGCCGCGAGAGCACCCATCTGGTCGAGGTTCCGGCCAGCCAGTCCGACGAGATCCGCCGCTGGCTCGGCCATCGCATCGAACGCCGCCTCGACATCCCGGATCTCACCCAGGCCGGTCTGGCCTTCGCCGGCGCCCGGCTCCAGGTGGTCGACGGCAAGCCGGTGGCGACGCTCTACTACACCCGCGAACGCGGCACCCCGGTGGCGATCTGCCTGACCCAGTTCGAAGGCGCCGCCGACACGCTGCAGATCGAGCGCCGCAACGGCTTCCGCGTCGCCTCCTGGTTCGACGGCCATTTCGCCTATCTTGTGGTCGGCGACCTCGACGCCGGCATGGCCCGCGCGCTGGCCGAACTGGCGGCCGAACAGCTCCGCGGCTGACACAGCGACGACACGATTCTCGGCGCACACGATTTCGTGGCTACCACCGGCCATCGCCCGATGTCATGGTGGAGCAACGAATGCATCGCGGACCAAGAACGGTCACCGCGACCCGCCGCTGGAGCATGCCATGGTCCGACCTCTCGTTCGCATCGCCACCGCCGCCGCCCTTGCCCTGCCGTTGCTGGCAGGCGGCCCCGCCAAGGCGCACGACGACGGGTGGGTCCTGTCGGGCGCCACTCTCGGGGGCGCCACGGTCACCGGCGTGTTTTTCACCAATGCCTATGACTTCCTCGCCACCTGGGACTTCATCGAAACCGGCGCCTCCAACCTCGAATTCACGTCCAGTGCGCCGGGTGCCACCGTCGGCTTCTCCTCGCTGACCATCCTGACCGTCACCGACGGACTCGGCGACTCGCTGTCCTTCACCTTCGCCGCCCCCGGGCTGGACGGTTCGACCTCCCCCTTGCTGGTGATATCGTCCTCCGAAACCTACGTCACCTCCGGCGGGCCGGTGACCATCACCGGGTCAACCGGCGAGGTCGATCTGCCGGAGCCTGCCTCGATCGCGGTGCTCGGCATCGCCCTCGCCGGCCTCGCCGCCAGCCGGCGACGGCGCGCCCGCTAGGCACCTGTCCGCGCGCCCCAGGCTGAAGCGGGCACGGCCGTCAGCCGCCCGTTTCCAATTGCAACCAGTGCCACGCTGTCACGGCGCGGTCATCGAACCGTCATCGTCCCTTCGCGCCCGCATGTTAGCTCCCGCCGCATTCGCGCATCCCCGGAGCCACCATGACCCGCATCCCCCGCCGCGCCGCCCTCGCCGGCACCGCCGCCGCCGCCCTGCCGCGCTTTGCTATTGCCCAGTCCGACACCCGCCCCGTCATCACCGTCGCGGTGCAGAAAATCGCCAACTCCAACACCCTCGACGCCCTGCGCGAACAGTCCAACGTCGGCACCCGCATGATGACCCTCTTCGTCGAGCGGCTCATCGACCTCAACTACCAGGGCCAGCTCGAAACCAAACCCGGCCTCGCCACCGAGTGGCGCCGCATCGACGACAAGACCGTCGAATTCTCGCTCCGTCGCGGCGTCAAACTCCACAACGGCGACGAATTCACCGCCGAGGACGTCGCCGCCTCCTTCTCGCCGCAGCGCATGTTCGGCGACACCCGCCCCACCGTGCAAGGCAAGACCCTCCCGCTGTCCGGCCAGATCATCACCTCCGCCGCCGGCCGCGAGCTGCCGCGCGAAATCCCCCCCGTCGCCCGCCGCCTGTTCCCCGCCTTCGACCGCGTCGAGATCATCGACCGCCACACCGTGCGCATGGTCAACGCCACCCCGGACGTCACCCTGGAAGGCCGCCTCTCCGCCCTCGGCGCCGGCATCATCTCCGCCCGCGCCTTCAACGAGGCCCCCTCCTGGCTCGACTACGCCCGCAAGCCCATCGGCACCGGCCCCTACCGCATCACCGACTACCGGCCGGACCAGTCCCTCACTTTGACCGCCCATGACGAATACTGGGGCGGCCGCCCGCCGATCAAGACGCTCCGCCTCGTCGAGGTCCCCGAGGTCAGCTCGCGCGTCAACGGCCTGCTCGCCGGCGAATTCCAATTCGCCTGCGACATCCCGCCCGACCAGATCCGCGACATCGAGCGCAACCCCGCCTTCGAGGTCCAGGGCGGCACCATCCCCAACCACCGCATCACCGCCTTCGACAAGAACCACGCCCCGCTGCGCGACCCCCGCGTGCGCCAGGCCATGACCCACGCCATCGATCGCAAGATGATCGTCGACAGCCTGTGGGAAGGCCGCACCCGCGTCCCCGCCGGCCTGCAATGGGAATTCTACGGCGAGATGTTCATCCCCACCTGGTCGGTCCCCGAGTTCGACCCCGCCCGCGCGCGGGACCTGCTCAAGGCCGCCGGCTACAAGGGCGACCCGATCACCTACCGCCTGCTCAACAACTATTACACCAACCAGACCTTCACTGCGCAGGCCCTGGTCGAGATGTGGCGCCAGGTCGGCCTCAACGTGCAGATCACGATGAAGGAGAACTGGACCCAGATCTTCGAGCGCACCCCCGAGCGCGGCATCCGCGACTGGTCCAACTCCGCCGTCTTCAACGACCCGGTCTCCTCCATCGTCAGCCAGCACGGCCCCAACGGCGAGCAGCAGCAATACGGCGAATGGACCAACGAGGAAATGAACCGGCTCTCGCTCGAACTCGAAACCAGCACCGACCGCGCCCGCCGCAAACAGGTCTTCGCCCGCTTGCTCACCATCGCCGAGCGCGAGGACCCCGCCTACACCGTGCTCCACCAGAACGCGACCTTCACCGCCAAGCGCAAGGACATCCGCTGGAAGGCCGCCCCCACCTTCGCCATGGACTTCCGCGCCCACAACTGGGGCGCCTGACATGCGGCTCTCGCGCCGCGCGCTGGCCGGCCGGGCGACGGCGGCCGGCGCCGCCCTCGGCTTGCCGGGCGTCGCGATCGGCCAGTCCGACAACCGCCCCTCCATCACCATCGCCGTCCAGCGCATCGCCAACACCAACACGCTCGACAATCTGCGTGAGCAGTCCAACGTCGGCGAGCGTACCCTGCTGATGTTCAACGAGCGCCTGATCGACATGGACTGGCGCGGCAACCTCGCCCAGACCCCCGGCCTCGCCGAATCCTGGCGCCGCATCGACGATCGCACCCTCGATCTCACACTGCGCGACAACGTCCGCTTCCACAACGGCGACCTGCTCACCGCCGAGGACGTCGCCTTCCGCTTCAGCCCCGCCATGGCCTTCGGCGACACCCGCCCCACCGTCGACGGCCAGACCCTGCCGCACGCCTTCTCCGCCATCGTCGGCCAGGGCTCGAAGAAACTCCCCGACGAAATCCCCCCCGTCGCCCGCCGCCTGTTCCCCGGGCTCGACCGCGTCGAGGTGACTGGCCCGCGCAGCGTCCGCTTCATCAACGCCACCCCGGACGTCACCCTGGAAGGCCGCCTCACCGCCGCCGGCGCCGAGATCGTCTCCCGCCGCGCCGTCGAGGAGGCCGCCTCCTGGCTCGCCTACGCCCGCAAGCCGGTCGGCACCGGCCCCTACCGCATCCGCGAATTCCGCCCCGACATCTCCCTCACGCTCGACTCCCACGACGACTACTGGGGCGGCCGCCCGCCGCTCAAATCCATCCGCCTCGTCGAGGTCCCCGAGGTCGCCGCCCGCATCAACGGCCTGCTCGCCGGCGAATACCAGTTCGCCTGCGACATCCCGCCCGACCAGATCGCGGTGGTCGAACGCAACCCGGCCTTCGAGGTCGTCGGCGGCACCATCCTCAACCACCGCGTCACCACCTACGACAATTCCAATCCCGTCCTGCACGATCCCCGAATCCGCCTCGGCCTCGCCCACGCCATCGACCGCCAGGCCATCATCGACGGGCTCTGGGCCGGCCGCACCCGCGTGCCCCAGGGCCTGCAATGGGAGTTCTACGGCGACATGTTCGTCGCCGACTGGCGCATCCCGCCCTACGATCCCGCCAAGGCGCGCCAGCTCCTCAAAGACGGCGGCTATACCGGTGAGCCGATCCCCTACCGCCTGCTCAACAACTACTACACCAACCAGGTCGCCACCTCGCAGATCCTGGTCGAGATGTGGCGCCAGGTCGGCGCCAACGTCGAAATCACCATGAAGGAGAACTGGACCCAGATCCGCGACCGCTCCACCCCGCGCGGCGTGCGCGACTGGTCAGCCGGCGCCCCCTTCAACGACCCGGTCGGCGCGATCGTCTCCAATTTCGGCCCCAACGGCGCCGCCCAGCAGGCCGGCGAATACCGCAACGCCGAATTCAGCCAGATGTGCGTCATCCTCGAAACCAGCGCCGACCGCCCGCTGCGCCGCAAGGCATTCCGCCGCATGCTGGAAATCGCCGAGCGCGAGGACCCCGCCTATACCCTGCTCCACCAGAACGCGACCTTCACCGCCAAGCGCCGCGACATCAAATGGCGGGCCGCGCCCAGTTTCGCGATGGACTTCCGCCCCGGAAACTTCGCACTCTGACCCGCATGAGCCAACCCCTCGTGGCCATATCCGGCCTCACCGTCGCGTTCAACGGCGTGCCCGCCCTGCGCGGGATCGACCTTGAGGTCGGCCCGGGCGAGGCCGTCGGCCTCGTCGGCGAATCCGGCTCCGGCAAATCCGTCACCTGGCTCGCCGCCCTCGGCCTGCTGCCCGAAACCGCCCGCGTCGCCGGCAGCGTCAGGCTCGGGGGCGAGGAACTCCTCGGCGCGCCCCCGGCCCGGCTCGACACCATCCGCGGCGGCCGTGTGGCGATGATCTTCCAGGACCCGGCCAGCGCGCTCAACCCGGTGCACCGCATCGGCAAGCAGATCGGCGAGGCCCTGCGCCTGCATCGCGGCCTCACCGGCGCCGCCGCCCGCGCCGAGACCATCCGCCTGCTCGAACAGGTCGGCATCCCCGATCCCGCCCGCCGCATCGACATCTTCCCCCACGAGATGTCGGGCGGCCAGAACCAGCGCGTCATGATCGCCATGGCGCTGGCCGGCCAGCCCGAGCTCCTCATCGCCGACGAGCCCACCACCGCGCTCGACGCCACCATTCAGGCGCAGATCCTCGACCTGCTCAGCCGCCTGCGCGCCGAAACCGGCATGGCCCTGGTCCTCATCAGCCATGATCTCGGCGTCGTCGCCGACCTCTGCGACCGCGTCGGCGTGATGTATGCCGGCCGCATCGTCGAACAGGCCGCCGCCGCCACCCTGTTCGCCCACCCCGCCCACCCCTACACCGCCGGCCTGCTCGCCGCCCTGCCCGACATGGACGGCCCGCGCCGCCGCCTCGAAGCCATCCCCGGCTTCGTCCCCGAACCCTGGGCCATGCCGCCGGGCTGCGCCTTCGCCCCGCGCTGCGCCTTCGCCACCGCCGACTGCGCGGCCGCCACCCCCGCTTCCGCCGAAATCACGCCGGCCCACCACGTCGCCTGCCTGCACCCCGCCCGCAGCACACCCGCCGCGCACCCCGCCCGGAACCTCCACCCATGATGCCGCTGCTGACCCTCGAGGCGGCGAGCCGCACCTACCGCACCCGCCACGGCCTGTTCGGCAAACCGAGCGACGTCCGCGCGGTCGATCGGGTCAGCCTCGAAGTCGCCCCCGGCCGCACGCTCGGAATCGTCGGTGAATCCGGCTGCGGCAAATCCACCACCGGCCGCCTCGCCCTCGGCCTCGAAACCCCCGACGCCGGCAGCGTCCGCTTCCGCAACACCGCCATGCCGCCCCAAGGCAGCGCCGAATGGCCTGCCCTGCGCCGCCACATGCAGCTCGTCTTCCAGGACCCGCTCGGCGCCATGGACCGGCGCCTCACCATCGCCGCCCAGATCGCCGAACCGCTGCACATCCACAACATCGGCAGCCCCGCCGAGCGCGCCGAGCGCGTCGCCGCCCTGCTGCGCGATGTCGGCCTGCGCCCCGACCAGGCCGCCCGTCACCCGCACGAACTCTCCGGCGGCCAGCGCCAGCGCGCCGTCCTCGCCCGCGCTCTCGCCACCGACCCCGCCCTCCTGGTCTGCGACGAGCCGATCTCCGCGCTCGACGTCTCCATCCAGGCCCAGATCGTCAACATGCTGGCCGACCTCCAGGCCGCCCGCGGCATCGCCATCCTGTTCATCAGCCACGATCTCAAGGTGATCCGCCAGATCAGCCACGACATCGCGGTGATGTATCTCGGCCGCGTCGTCGAGCGCGGCGACCCCGACACCATCTTCGCCGCCCCGATCCATCCCTACACCAAGGCCCTGGTCTCCGCCGTCCCCACCCCCGGCCCGCGCCGGCGCGAACGCATCGTGCTGACCGGCGAACCCCCCAACCCCGCCGACCGTCCCACCGGCTGCGCCTTCCATCCGCGCTGCCCCGCCGCGATGGCCCTGTGCCGCGCCGAGGACCCGCCCGCCGTCACCCTGCCGGACGGCCGCGAAGTCGCCTGCCATCTCGCCCTCACGCCCGATCGGATCGCCGCCTGATGCTGCGCTTTTTCGCCATCCGCCTCGGCCGCGCGCTGCTGACCATCGTCCTGGTCGTCACCTTCGCCTTCGTCGTGCTGCGCCTGTCCGGCGATCCCGCCATCACCATCATGTCGCCCGAAGCCCCGCCCGAGGCGCTCGCCGCCTTCCGCCAGGCCTGGGGCCTGGATCAGCCGATCTGGATCCAGTACCTCCGCTACTTCGGCGCCATCTTCCAGGGCGAACTCGGCCAATCCATGCGCGATGGCCGTCCCGCGATCGTGCTCGTCGCCGAGCGCATCCCCGCCACCCTGGCGCTCACCATCCCGGCCTTCCTCCTCAAGATCGGCCTCGGCATCCCCGCCGGCGTCTACGCCGCCCTGCACCGCAATTCATGGACCGACCGCGCGGTGATGGCCGGCGCCGTCGCCGGCTTCACCGTGCCGAGCTTCGTCCTCGGCCTCATCCTGGTGCTGGTCTTCGCCGTGCAGCTCGGCTGGCTGCCCTCGGGCGGACAGGACTCCTGGCGCAGCGCCATCCTGCCGATCATCACCATGGCCCTCGGCGGCGCCGGCGTGCTGGCCCGCTTCACCCGCTCGGCGATGCTCGAAGTCCTCGGCCAGCCCTTCATCCGCACCGCCTCGGCCAAGGGCGTGCCCTGGCCCCAGGTCGTGCGCGGCCACGCTTTGCCCAACGCCGCCATCCCCACCGTCACCATCGTCGGCTTCATGGTCGGCTCCCTCATCGCCGGCGCCGTCGTGGTCGAAAGCGTGTTCTCCTGGCCCGGCGTCGGCCGCCTTCTGGTCGTCGCCGTCGCCAACCGCGACCTCGCCGTCGTCCAGTGCATCCTGCTTGCGGTCGCCAGCACCATGGTCATCTCCAACCTCACCGTCGACCTGCTCTACGGCGTGCTCGACCCGCGCCTGCGCGCCAGGACTTCCTGATGTCCAGCACAACCGCCGCCGCCCCGCCCCGCCTCCGCCGCGCCATCCCCCTCGCCGTCCTGGTCGCGATCGGCTGGATCGCCGCCCTGCTCGCCATCGCCCTGTTCGCCGAATACCTGCGCCCCTACGGCATCACCCAGATGGACCTGCGCGCCCGCCTCACCCCGCCCATCGGCTTCGGCGGCGCCTGGGCCCACCCGCTCGGATCGGACGAACTCGGCCGCGATGTGCTGAGCCGCCTCATCGTCTCCATCCGCATCTCCGTCACCATCGCCTTCGGCGCCACGGTCATCGCGGCCGTCCTTGGCACCAGCCTCGGCTTCCTCGCCGCGCATTTCCGCGGCTGGGTCGAGCAGGCCGTGCTCATGCTGATCGACTTCCAGGCCAGCATGCCCTTCCTCATCATTGCGCTCGCCGTGCTCGCCTTCTTCGGCAACTCGCTGCCGCTGTTCGTCGGCCTGATGGGCTTCTACGGCTGGGAACGCCACGCCCGCATCGCCCGCGGCCTCGCCATCGCCGCCAACGCCCAGGGCTACGCCGCCGCCGTCCGCCAGCTCGGCGCCACCCCGCTGCGCATCTACCTGCGCCACGTCCTGCCCAACATCGCCGCCACCCTTATCGTCGCCGCCACCCTCTCCTTCCCCGAGGTCGTCCTGCTCGAATCCGGCCTTTCCTTCCTCGGCCTCGGCGTCCAGCCGCCGATGACCTCGCTCGGCAACATGGTCGGCTACGGCCGCGAATACCTCACCCGCGCGCCCTGGATCCTGCTCTGCCCCTCCATCACCATCGTGCTGACCACGCTGAGCGTCTCCCTCGTCGGCGACTGGCTGCGCGACCGACTGGACCCAACCCTGCAATGACCCCGGCAACGACCCTCATCGCCTCCCACCGCGGCGGTGCCCTGCACTGGCCCGAGAACAGCCCGACCGCCTTCCGCAACACCGCGTCCCTCGCGGTCGACCAGGTCGAATTCGACATCCACCCCACCGCCGACGGCGCCATCGTCGTCCATCACGACGCCACCCTCGATCGCACCACCTCCGGCACCGGCCCCGTGGCCGCCCACACCCTGAGCCAGCTCAAAGCCCTCACCCTCAACGGCACCGGCGGCGAAGCCATGCTCACCCTGCCCGAGCTCTGCACCCTCTTCGCCCCCACCGCGCTCACCCTGCGCCTCGAAATCAAGTCCGGCCCCGACCGCCGCCCCTATCCCGGCCTGCTCGACGCCGCCCTGCGCGTGCTCGACGCCCACCGCCTGCGCACCCGCTGCGTCATCACCAGCTTCATGGCCGAAACCGCCGCCGCGGCCACCCGCACCCCCGGCCTCGCCGGCGCCATCTGGCTCGTCGCCCCCGAGGTGCAGGACATGATCGGGCTCGAAGGCCTCTGCGCCGTCACCGCGCGCCACGGCATCACCATGGTCGGCCTGCGCGAAACCCGCCTCGACCCGCTCAACCTCGCCATCCTGCGCGCGCGCGGCCTGCGCGTCGGCGCCTGGGCGGTGAACGACGCCGCCGCCATCGCCCGCATGCTCGCTCTCGCCGTCGACGTCTTCACCACCGACCTGCCGATCGTCGCCCTCGAACAGCGCGCCGCACTTTCCAAATAACCGGCTTCCCCCCAGGATGCGCCCATGAGCACCTCCGCCCTCGACACCGCCCTCACCGCCATTCCCGCCCGCTACATCGGCCCCGGCGGCGCCATCGCCGTCCTGCGCCACGGCGAAATCCTCGCCCGCCACTCCTGGGGCTGGTCCGATGCCGAACGCCGTATCCCCTTCACCCCGGAAACAATGTTCCTGGTCTGCTCCATCACCAAGCAGTTCACCTGCGCCCTGATGCTCGACCAGCACCCCGACCCCACCGCCCTCGACGCCGACATCGCCGCCCGCATGCCGCTCCTGGCCAATGCCCCCGGCACGCTGCACCTCGCCCACAACCAGTCCGGCCTGCGCGACTACTGGGCCACCGCCATGCTCTGCGGCGCTCCGGTCGAAGGCGTCTTCACCGAAGGCGACGCCCGCCGCCTCATCGCCCGCACCAGCAGCCTGCATTTCGCCCCCGGCACCCGCTACTCCTACTGCAACCAGAATTTCCGCCTCATCGGCGACGTCACCGCCGCCCGCGCCGGCCGCCCCTTCGCCGAACTCCTGCGCGAACGCATCCTCGCCCCCGCCGGCATGCCCCATGCGCGCCTCGCCGCCGACACCGCCGATGTCCCCGGCGGCACCATCGGCTACGAAGGCAGCGCCGAAACCGGCTTCCGCCCCGCCGTCAACAACATCATCTGGACCGGCGACGCCGGCCTCGCCGCCAGCCTCGACGACATGATCGCCTGGGAACGCCACATCGACGCCCACCGCGACGACCCCAGATCCCTCTACCAGCGCCAATCCGCCCCCGTTCACTTCGCCGACGGCAACCTCGCCGGCTACGGCTACGGCCTGGCCCGCATGAAACTCCTCGGCCGCGATGCCACCGGCCATGGCGGCGGCCTGCGCGGCTGGCGCAGCTTCCGCTTCTACATCCCCGCCGAACGTATCTCCGTCGTCGTCCTGTTCAACCACATGACCGACCCCCGCGCCGCCGCGTTGGACATCCTCGCCGCCGTCCTCGGCGAAACCCCACCCACCCCCCTCTCCATCCCGGCCCCCGCCTGGACCGGCCGCTACATGGAACCCGAAACCGGCCTCGCCACCCGCATCGAGCCCGCCGGCGACGGCAAACTCAAACTCCACTTCGCCACCGGCACCGACCTCCTGACCGCCACCCAAGACGGCGCCTACACCGCCGGCGCCATGCGCCTCGAAAAATCGGGCGACACGCTGCACATGATCCGCCCCACCGATAACCTCGCCTGCACCCTCACCCCGGTCGAAGGCCCCGCCCCGCACGACATCTCCGGCACCTTCCACAACCCCGAACTCGACGCCACCCTCACCGTCACCGCCTCCGGCGGCGGCCTCTACGGCGCCTTCTCCGGCGAACTCGGCGACGGCGCCATGGTCCCCCTCCTCCCCCACGGCCCCGACATCTGGCTCCTCCCCATGCCCCGCGCCCTCGACAGCGCCGCCCCCGGCGACTGGACCCTCGCCTTCGAACGCGGCCCCACCAACACCATCACCGGCGTCACCATCGGCTGCTGGCTCGCGCGACGCATCCCCTTCACCGCCCAGTAATCCCCCAAAAACCGTCGGATGCGTAAGCGAAGCGCGACGCACCATCTCCTGAACTCAAGACAGACCAAGCAAGCGCTTCTTTTTTTGAAAAAAAAGAAGCAAAAAAACTTCATCCAATAGGGTCTCCGAACAAAAAGGGGCGAAGCCAATAAACAACGGCTTCGCCCCTCCCACTCACCAACACGCACCCAACCCAATGGATAAAAGTTTTTTGCTTCTTTTTTTCAAAAAAGAAGCGCTTCCCTCCTTTGCCTAGCTCAGACCGCCTCCACCACCCGGTCGTTGATCACCAGCCCGTCCATGCCCACCGACACCCGGATCGCCTCGCCCTCCTGGATCACGCCCTCCAGGATCAGCCCGGCCAGCGGGTTCTGCAGGCTCCGCTGGATCACCCGCTTGAGCGGCCGCGCCCCGTACACCGGGTCGTAGCCCTCATTCGCCAGCCAATCCACCGCGGTGGCATCCAGCACGATCGTCATCTTCCGATCCGCCAGCAACGCCCGCAGCCGCCCCAGCTGGATCTCAACGATCGCCGCCATGTCGCTGCGCTGCAACCGCCGGAACAGCACCGTCTCGTCGAGCCGGTTGAGGAACTCGGGCCGGAAATGCCCGCGCACCACATTCATCACATCCTTGTAGGCCAAGGCGAGATCGGCCCCATCCGGCTGCGCCGCCAGGATGTCGCTGCCCAGGTTCGAGGTCAGCACGATGATGGTGTTGCGGAAATCCACCGTCCGCCCCTGCCCGTCCGTCAGCCGCCCGTCATCCAGCACCTGGAGCAGCACGTTGAACACATCCTCGTGCGCCTTCTCCACCTCGTCGAACAGGATCACCTGATACGGCCGCCGCCGCACCGCCTCCGTCAACACCCCGCCCTCGTCATAGCCCACATACCCCGGCGGCGCCCCGATCAGGCGGGACACGCTGTGCTTCTCCATGAACTCGCTCATGTCGATCCGCACCATCGCCCGATCGTCATCGAACAGGAACGACGCCAGCGCCTTCGTCAACTCCGTCTTGCCCACCCCGGTCGGCCCCAGGAACAGGAAGCTGCCGATCGGCCGGTTCGGGTCCTGCAACCCGGCCCGCGCCCGGCGCACCGCATTGGCCACCGCCCGCAGCGCATCCTCCTGACCCACCACCCGCTTGCGCAGCTCATCCTCCATGCGCAGCAGCTTGGTCCGCTCGCCCTCCAGCATCCGATCCACCGGCACCCCGGTCCAGCGCGACACCACGGACGCAATCTGCTGCTCGGTGACGGCCTCGTTCACCAGCTTGCCGCCCTCGCGGGACGTCTCCAACCGCTTCTCTAGCCCCGGGATCACGCCATAGCGCAACTCCGACGCCCGCTGCAGATTGCCCTGCCGCTGCGCCACCTCTTCCTCATTGCGCGCCTGATCCAGCTGCTCCTTGAGCTTCTGGCTCTCGTTCAACTGCTCCTTCTCGGCCTTCCACGCCGCCGTCATCGCGTTGGACTTCTCCTCGATCCCGGACAGCTCGAACTCCAGCTTGCCCAGCCGGTCCTTCGACGCCGTATCCTGCTCCTTCTTCAGCGCCTCGCGCTCGATCTTGAGCTGCATGATCCGCCGATCCAGCTCATCCAACTCCTCCGGCTTGCTGTCCACCTGCATCCGCAACCGGCTGCCGGCCTCATCCATCAGATCGATCGCCTTGTCCGGCAAAAACCGATCCGTGATGTAGCGGTTCGACAACGTCGCCGCCGCCACCAGCGCCCCGTCCGTGATCCGCACCCCATGGTGCAGCTCGTACTTCTCCTTGATCCCGCGCAGGATCGAAATCGTGTCCTCCACCGTCGGCTCGCCCACAAACACCGCCTGGAACCGCCGCGCCAGCGCCGCATCCTTCTCGATATGCTTGCGATACTCGTTCAGCGTCGTCGCCCCCACGCAATGCAACGCGCCCCGCGCCAGCTCCGGCTTGATCAGATTGGACGCATCCATCGCCCCATCCGCCTTGCCCGCGCCAACCAGCATATGAAGCTCGTCGATGAACAGGATGATCTCCCCCTCCGCCGCCTCGATCTCCTTCAAAACCGCCTTCAACCGCTCCTCGAACTCGCCGCGATACTTCGAACCCGCCACCATCGCGCCGAGATCGAGCCCCATCAGCTTCTTGTTCTTCAACGCCTCCGGCACATCGCCATTGACGATCCGGATCGCCAGCCCCTCGACAATCGCCGTCTTGCCCACACCCGGCTCGCCGATCAGCACCGGATTGTTCTTCGTCCGCCGCGCCAACACCTGGATCGTGCGGCGGATTTCCTCATCCCGCCCGATCACCGGATCAAGCTTCCCCTCCCGCGCCAGCGCCGTCACATCACGCGCGTACTTCTTCAACGCATCGAAATTCGCCTCCGCGTTCTGGCTCGTCACCTTGCGCCCCCGGCGAATCTCGGCCACCGCCTTCTCCAACGCCTGCGGCGTCGCCCCGGCATTGCGCAACGCCCGCGCCGCACCCCCCTCGCCATTGGCGAGCGCAATCAGCACCCGATCCTGCGCGACATACTCGTCGCCCGCCTTCTGCGCCGCCTGCTGCGCCGCATCCAACACCCGCACCAGCGCCGGCGTGGTCTGCGGTTGCCCCGCCCCCGCACCCTGCACCTTGGGAATCTTCGCCACCTCGGCCTCAATCGCCGCCCGCGCCGTCTTGTCGTCGCCCCCCGCCGCCCGGATCAGCCCGGCCGCCGCCCCCTCCTCGTCATCCAACAACGCCTTGAGCAGATGCTCCGGCGCCAACTGCTGATGAAACTCGCGAATCGCAATCGTCTGCGCAGCTTGAATAAACCCGCGCGCACGCTCAGTGAATTTCTCGATGTCCATGTCAAATGTCCCTTCCAACGGCGACGAGGCTCTCGGCCGTCCCCGCACGAGGCAACGGCACCGACCCCTCGAAACCCGAGATGGGAACCCACGCCCGCCGACTCAAGGGGCCTGCGCACAAGCCCTCGCGGCGCCCACAGGGCGAAGCGGTATCGGCAGGACAGCGCTTCTTTTTTTGGAAAAAAGAAGCAAAAAAACTTCCCCGTGCTTGCGGCTGAAGCCCCGGCCTTCAGGTGCCACGCCGTTCCTTGCCTGGTGCCGCAGGCATTCATCCCGCCGACCCCGGCACCGTCTCACCTCCCACCACGGATTGAGGGCATCGCCGCTCCCCGCCCCGAAGATCGTCGCCCCAACCATGGCTCACGCCGAGACATGCCGACAAATGACGTCAGGACAAAGGACGTTCGGGCACCCCAGCCCGCTAGCTGCACTGCGTAGGTGTGATCACCTTCTTGTCGACGGTCTTTTCGCAATATTGCTTTCCATCGTCACCAACGCAGGTGCGAAAAAAGCTGCCATCTGTCTGCAGCAACCAGACTGTGCAGCTCGGCACCGCGATCGCGGCTGCGCTCGGCAGCAAGAATGAGAGCAGGAGAAGCAGGCGCAAGACAACATCCTCCAAAAACGATATGCCAAAAAGTTAAAACTTCAACGCGGGTCTCGGAGCAGAACTTCGATTACAGACCTGATTGGCGACATCGACATCTATCGAATAACGGGCGCCTCCGGTCTTTCTGTCTATATATACATTAACGGGATTATAGCTATTTCCAAACGTAATGTGGATAGTTGTCGCATTTACTATTGCAGTTCCATCATATATCAATTCTCCACTCGCGATAATAACACGAGAATTCGATAAATCGATCCAGGCTGTGAAGTCTATATTTCCAAATACAGGATTTCGGTCGTTTTTTACACACGTCAGTACGAGGTCGTCCGCTCTTGCCGTGCCGATCGCACCAAGGCTGCCTGCCGTCACAACCAATGGCACGAACAAGATCGCGCGCCGGATCCTTCGAGTGTCAATTCCCATCATATTGTCCTCTTCGCCGCCGCGTGCCGCAATCAACCGGCATCTTTCACGCCCAAACCGCCAGTTTTGCAGATTCAATCGGGGCCCATGCTCTGTCAAGATTCCCCGATTGCCCAAAAAACCCCAAGGTTGCCAGACAAACCAATAACCTGATGAAATCCAGTAAAAAACACTAACTCCTCTAAATATTACCCGTTGCCGGTCGCCAAAAAAAGCGACATTCACCTCTCTAAAAATAGAAAACATAGAGCCACCCCCGCCTTCGCCGCGGATCAAACCGCAAACTCCAACAGATAAAAGTTTTTTGGTTCTTTTTTTCAAAAAAGAAGCGCTTGCCTGTCCCGATCAAGAAGGCCTCGTTATCTTCCGAGGCCCGCATAGCGCGGAGGCTCAAGCAACGCCGAAAGATGAGAAATTTGCATGACAGCCAGCGCCAGATGCCGTTCCCCTGCGGGAGCGCATCGGTTCCATGCACGCGCGCCCTCACCCCGCCCGCCGCCGCTCCATCGCCAGCAGAAACACGCCCGAGGCGAAAATCAGCCCTGCCCCCGCCCAGGTCGGTCCTGACGGCACGTCTCCCCACACCAGGTATCCCAGCAGGAACGCCCACAGCAGCCCGGTGTATTCCACCGTCGACATCACCGAGGCCGGCGCCAGTCTGATGCCTTCGAACAGGATGAATTGTCCGGCGCCCCCGAACACTCCGATCAGCAGCAGCAGCCCGAACTCAAGGGGCGACGGCGGCGTCCAGACGAACAGCGTCACTGTCCCCGTCACCACCAGGAACAGCGCGTTCTGGTAGAAGATTTGCACCAGCGACGCCTCGCGCCGCGCGATCACGCGCATCAGCAGGATCGCCACCGCCCACAGCAGCGCCGCCCCCAGCACCATCGCGGTCGCCAGCGAGGCGTGCACCCCGAGCGGATCGCTCGCCAGCGACACGCCACCGAACCCCACCGCCAGCGCCAGCCACCGCGCCGCCGAGACTTTCTCTCCCAGCACCGGGATCGCCAGCACCGCCACCAGGATCGGCGAGCTGAAATACAGCGTCATCAACTGCGCCAGCGGCATGTCGCGGGACGCGGTGTAGTACAGCAGCCAGGCCATCAGCGTCAGCCCGCCGCGCCCCAGCAACTGCCATTTCAGCGGCGTCGCCACCACCCGCGCCAGCAGCTTGCCGCGCCCCACCAGCAGCGCGCCCGCCACGATCGTCAGGCTGCGGAAAAACAGCACCTCCCACACCGGCAGGCTGGCCGCGAGAAACTTGTTCGCCGCGTCATGCGTCGCGAACAGCGAGTAGGCGAGAACCCCGAGCCCGATCCCGGCGACAACCCGATCGCCGGTCCCGCTCACGGCGCGGCCGGCGGCGCCAGCCTCAGCGGCAAGCGGGATGTCCCGGTCGGCGCCAGGGCGCCCGGCGGGCTCGGCGTGGCGGGCAGCGTCAGCACGCCCGGCGGCGGCGACAAAATCAGGGCCGGCGGGGCCGCATCCGGAACGGCGGGAAGTGCCACCGCCTCGGGCGCCCCCGTCAACTCCTGCTTCTCCACCGCCTCCGGCTGCGGCGCCGCCGGGCTCGTGGTCTGCAACGACGCCTTCAGCGCCTGGCGCACCTGGTACTCGAACTCCACATTCATCTTCTCCATCATCCGCCGCATCAGCCCCTCGAGGTCGACCTGCGACGCCGTCTGATCCTCCTCGTCGCGCGCCGCCACGCTGTCGCGCACCCGCGCGCTGGCGATCCCGACCTGCTGCCCCTCGGCGTCCTGCAACTCAAGATGCACCGCGAAACTGCCTTCGAAGCGCCCGCGATAGGCAATGATGGAGGCATCGTCGACCGCGAAGATCGCCTGTCCCACTGTCCCCCCGGTCACCAGCCGATGCTCCGCCATCAGCCGCAACGCCTTCACCGGCCGCGTCGGCGCGAGATACTCGACATGGCGCGCACTCCCACGCGGCACCCAGGCATCCTCGATCTCGATCGTCGCCACGTTGAGCTTGATCGTGGTCAGATAGGCAAAATCGAACGCCTCGAACACCGGCTTCTCCGGCGGCTTGCAGCCGGCCAGCAGCACCACCAGGCACACCGCGAAA
>CAIYSR010000078.1 GCA_903928895.1 uncultured Rhodospirillales bacterium
CACCACGATACTGGGGTCCCCGCTCGCCTGTCGCCCATACCAGCCCAAGCCAAACGGATAAAAGTTTTTTGCTTCTTTTTTTCAAAAAAGAAGCGCTTGCCTTTCTCTACCCCAGGACTCACCGCGCATGACCCCCGCCGCCCGCGTCGCCGCCGCCATCGAGCTCGTCGCCGCGATCGACCATGCCCCGCGCAAGCCGGCCGATGCGGTCGCCAACGCCTTCTTCCGCGAGCGCCGCTACATCGGCTCCGGCGACCGCCGCGCCATCTCCGAACGCGCCTGGGCCGTCATCCGCAGCCGCCGCCGGCTGACCTGGTGGCTCGCCCGCTCCGAAGCCCGCATTTCGCCGCGCATGCTGGTTGCCGCCTCGCTCATGCTCGAAGGCTGGACCGGTGACGGCCTGATCCAGACCTACGCCGGCGGCCAATACGCCCCGGACAAACTCTCGCCGACCGAAAAACCTGTGCTTAAGGCCCTCGAAGGCCGCACCCTCAACCATCCCGCGATGCCCACCGGCGTGCGCATCGAGGCGCCAGACTGGATCGTGCCTCTCCTCGAAGCCCGCTTCGGCGCGCACCTGACCGAGGAAATGGCGGCGATGGACCTCCCCGCGCCGCTCGACCTGCGGGTCAACCTGCTCAAATCCGACCGTGACTCCGCCCGCGCCGCTCTGGCCGAAGTCGGCGTCATGGCCGAACCCACCGCCCTCTCGCCCTGGGGCCTGCGTATCCCCGGCCGCCAACCCATCGTGGCCCTCAAGCCCTTCCAGGATGGCGTGGTCGAAATCCAGGACGAAGGCAGCCAGCTCATCGCCGCCGTGGTCGGCGCCAAACCCGAAATGCGCGTGGCCGACTGGTGCGCCGGCGCCGGCGGCAAAACCCTCGCACTCGCCATGACCATGGAAAACCGCGGCCACATCGTCGCCTCCGACGTCGCCGCCCATCGGCTGGAAGCCGCGGTCAAGCGCCTGCGCCGCGCCGGCGTCCACAATGTCGAGCAGCACATGCCCGAGGCCGGCGACAAATGGATCAAGCGCCGCGCCGGCACCTTCGACCGCGTGCTGGTCGACGCCCCCTGCACCGGCACCGGCACCTGGCGCCGCAATCCCGATGCCCGCCAGCGCCTGACCGAGCGCGACCTGGCCGAACTCGTCACCAAGCAGGCCATGATCCTCGACCAGGCCAGCCGCCTCGTCCGCAAATCCGGCCGCCTGATCTACGCCACCTGCTCGCTCCTGCGCGAAGAGAACGAAGCGCAAGTCGAGGCCTTCCTCGCCGGCCACCCCGACTTCACCCTGCGCCCGCTGGACGAAGCCTGGACCCTGGCAACGCCGCTGCCCTGCCCCGGCCCCTATTTGTCGCTCACCCCCCTGAGCCATGGCACCGACGGGTTCTTCGCCGCGGTGCTGGAACGCGTGGGGTGATCGCGGTCCGCCCGGCACAGTTGACTGACGCGCCGGGCATTGCCGCCGTCCATGTCGCGGCTTGGCGCAGCGCCTATGCCGGGATCCTGCCGGCCGACTACCTCGCCCGGCTCTCGCTGAACCGGCAGACCGGCCATTATCTGATGGCGATCCAGCGCGGCATCGCCGTGCATGTCCTCACCGCTGCCGGCGCCGACCTGCCGAACGGCAGCCCCCACCCGCGCGTGGTCGGCTTCTCCACCGCCCGGCGCCACGGCCCCGAGTCGCCCCATGGCGAAGGCGAGATCGAGACGCTCTACGTGCTGGACGACTGGCGCGAGCGCGGCCACGGGCGGCGCCTGATGCAGGCTTCCGCCGGTTGGCTCGCCGCGCGCGGCTGCGGCACGCTGTTCCTCTGGGTCCTGCGCGACAATCCGAGCCGCTGGTTCTACGTCCGCCTCGGCGGCGCCGCCGTGGCCGAGCAGACCATCCGTGTCGCCGGACAGGAGGTGGTGCAGACCGCCTATGCCTGGCGCGCCATCGGCGGGCTGCTGGCCTGAACTTGCGGCTTGAGCAAAACTGGCGGAGCAACCGGAGCCGCGCGATGAACCTGCCCGACGAGCCCGTCTACCTCCCCTTCGAAGCCGGCCCCTTCCGCATGGCGATGGGGTTGATCGCGCGCACCCCGGATGACCTGGTGACGATCGACACAAACTATCCCGCCGAAATGGCCGAACGCCGCATGCTGCTCGACACCAGCCGACACGAGGTCTTCGGCGCCGAGCCCGGCAGCGCGGCCGCCGGCGCCGAACTGCTGGACCGTCTCGCCGATCTCCTCCCGCGCCGCTTCCCCGACGGCTTCACCCGCGACGGCAGAATGCTGCACAATCGGCTGACCGGCGAGACCTGGGACCTCGCCACCCCGGCGCTCGACCCGCTGGAGATCGCCGGCCGCCTGGTGCAGGAGGATTTCTGCCTCCTCCGCCTGTCCCCCGAAGGCCCCATCCTCACCGCTGCCGTGCTGTGCTTTCCTTCGCGCTGGCGCCTGCACGACAAGCTCGGTCACCCCCTCGCCGCCATCCATGGGCCGGTCCCGATCTATGCCGAACGCCTGGCCCGCCCGGTGGATCGCCTGATCGCCACGCTGCGCGAAGGCAAGCTGGTCGAGCGTCTCAACTGGTCCGTCACCGACGATCCCGCCTTGTCCCAGCCCGTCGGCAAACACTTCCGCCGCACCCACAATCCGGACATCACCGCGGCCAACGCCGGCGAGACCCTGTTCCTGCGCGTCGAACGCCAGACCCTCGGCCTGCTGCCCAACAGCGGCGCCGTGGTCTTCGGCATCCGCGTCCACGTCTACCCCATCGCCCGCATTGCCGCCGTCCCCGAGGTCGCCGCCCGGCTTGCCGACGCCCTGCGCGCCCTGCCCGAGGAAATGAGAGCCTACAAAAGCCTCCCCCCCTTCGAATCCGCCTTGCTCGCGTATCTCGATGCGCAGTCCCCCAATGCCAAAGGTTGAAAGTTTTTGGCTCCCTTTTTTCAAAAAGGGAGTGCTGTTTTTTTTGACAAAAAGAACCAAAAAACTTTCGCCCTTGGGAATTCCTTGCGATCCCGCCAAGCTTATGCTGCAACGCAGCGCACCGAGACAGACAGGTGTTTGCCATGACTCATGACCGCGTATTGATCCTCGACTTCGGCAGCCAGGTCACCCAGCTCATTGCGCGCCGCGTCCGCGAATGCGGCGTCTACTGCGAGATCTGGCCGTTCAATACCGACCCCGCCAAAATTCGCGCTTTCGCGCCGCGCGCCATCATCCTTTCCGGCGGCCCCGCGAGTGTCCCGGAAGGCAACTCCCCCCGCGCGCCGCAAATGGTGTTCGAACTGGGCGTCCCTGTGCTCGGCATCTGCTACGGCCAGATGACCATGTGCGAACAGCTCGGCGGCAGCGTCGCCGCCTCCGATCACCGCGAATTCGGCCGCGCCTTCGTCGACGTGCTTGAGCCCTGCGCCCTCTTCCACGGCACCTGGGCCCAAGGCGCGCGCGAACAGGTCTGGATGAGCCACGGCGACCGCGTCACCCACCTCCCCCCCGGCTTCCGCGTCGTCGGCACCTCCGAGGGCGCCCCCTTCGCCGCCTTCGCCGACGACACCCGCAAATTCTACGGCCTGATGTTCCACCCCGAGGTCGTCCACACCCCCCACGGCGCCCAACTCCTGCGCAACTTCGTCCGCGACGTCGCGGGCTGCTCCGGCGACTGGAGCATGGGCGGCTTCCGTGCCGCCGAAATCGCCAAGATCCGCGCCCAGGTCGGCACCGGCCGCGTCATCTGCGGCCTCTCCGGCGGCGTGGACTCCTCGGTGGCCGCCGTCCTCATCCACGAAGCCATCGGCGACCAGCTCACCTGCATCTTCGTCGACCACGGCCTCCTTCGCGCCGGCGAAGCCGATGATGTCGTCGCCACCTTCCGTGACCGCTTCAACATCAAGCTCGTCCACCGCGACGCGTCGGACCTCTTCCTCGGCCAGCTCGACGGCGTCACCGACCCCGAGCTCAAGCGCAAAACCATCGGCCGCCTCTTCATCGAGGTCTTCGAGGAGGAAGCCGCCAAAATCGGCGGCGCCGACTTCCTCGCCCAGGGCACCCTCTACCCCGACGTCATCGAAAGCGTCAGCTTCACCGGCGGCCCCTCGGTGACCATCAAGTCCCACCACAACGTCGGCGGCCTGCCCGACCGCATGCGCATGAAACTCGTCGAACCCCTGCGCGAACTCTTCAAGGACGAAGTCCGTGATCTCGGCCGCGAACTCGGCATCCCCGACATCATCGTCGGTCGCCACCCCTTCCCCGGCCCAGGCCTCGCCATCCGCATCCCCGGCGCCATCACCCGCGAAAAATGCGACCTCCTCCGCCGCGCCGACGCCATCTACCTCGAAGAAATCCGCGCAGCCGGCCTCTACGACGCCATCTGGCAAGCCTTCGCCGTCCTCCTCCCCGTCCGCACCGTCGGCGTCATGGGCGACGGCCGAACCTATGACATGGCCTGCGCCCTCCGAGCCGTCACCAGCACCGACGGCATGACCGCCGACGTCTACCCCTTCGACATGACCTTCCTAAGCCGCGTCTCCAACCGCATCGTCAACGAAGTCCGCGGCATCAACCGCGTCACCTACGACATCACCTCCAAACCCCCCGGCACCATCGAGTGGGAATAACCCCAACCGCAACAAAGCCTAAAGCCTGCCCCGCTTCCTTCCCCCTCTCCCCTCTTTGGGGGAGAGGGCCGGGGTGAGGGTCGTGCAACCAACGAAATCTCGCCGCCCGCCCCAAGAAAGCAAGCAAGCACTTCTTTTTTGAAAAAAGAAGCAAAAAACTTTCATCCGTTAAGCGGTACACTGGCCGCAAACCACCGTCCCCACCCCCCAAACCCCGTCGCCCCCACAATCACTCTCCCGTCGAAACGCCCTTCCTGTCCTAAGGGTCGCTAATTGTTATGCTGAATTCACCCTCACCCGCCATCTTTGCTTCCCTGGGCGAGTTATCGAACATTGCGTCAAATTTGGGATTTCCGGTCGCCGACCCTTTGATAAAGACATATCTATACTCGAACGATAGCATCCCCTTGAATTTATTCCCCTCAATAAATCCGATGGCGTCCGTATATACCGTACAGTCAAATCCGAACGGAATTAGCATCTCTGGCATTCCAGGAAACAAAGATGCACTTTGGCCTGGAGGCAATCTCCCAGAGATTACGTTTTGGAATATGGTAGGTCGAGCGAGTTCCACGGACACAAACTCGTCTCCAGAAAAAAACTTGTAATCATCTGAAAGCCCAGCTAACCGATGAAGCTGCGTGATCGATTGAAATGGATTGATCAACGTCACGTGTGCCACGAGGCGTCCGTCGTCATCACGGCGAACTTCGCCTCCACGGATGCCAGCCACAACACCGTTTAGTGTACCGTTCAATTGAAGGAATGGATGATCGGACAAATGTTCGCCATATCGAACCTCCCCTCCAGCGATATCCACTCGCGGACCTATTCCCAAACCCAACGGCTTACCCGGCATTGGTCGAACTCGCTCAGATCGCTTTCTGATGGCCGCCGGTCCGATAATATTAAATATTTCAACTATTTTTTGGTCCATATTTTCAAAACGCCATGTCAGTATCGGGCAATCGAGTTCACTTGTCACATACAGTCGGAACTCACGACCGTTTGTCAGCAGGAAATGAAATGCTCCGATCTCCGGATGCGCTGAATACGTGTGGGCTTGTTCGGCATCGTCCTTGGTTAATATAGAAGACGGAGCCTTAACTTCGACAGTAAAGCGGCCATACGAAATTACTTCGCAAATATAGTCAGCTCGCCCAGCCAAAGGGGGGTCCTTGCTCGGATTTTTGCGACCGAGAAATGCACGATCATACCTTAATTTTACTTCAGTCCGGATGTTATCCTGAGTCCCGTGCGCAAATCCGAGACGATGGAGAAGTGGCCGTACAATAATCTCGCGAACATCCGTCTCATTCATTGCATCAAAGTCGGGTATTGGCATGGAATCAGCACCGCTTGTCATTTTTTACATCTCGATCACCATTTTGACCGGTTTGCCTCGATTCCGCTATCCCGATTTAACGAAACCGGACAGAATGAGCGACTGCTCGGAAGTCTATCTGCGGCGCAACTTGAACCACCCCAGCGCAAACTTCGGTCGGCCGCGTCTCGCCACCACCCGCCATATCCCATTGACATATCCCACCCCACCCCCCACCTTCCCCGCATGCCCCGCACAACCCTCTTCCTCTCCAACCGCTCCCAGGCCATGCGCCTCCCCAAGGAAGTCGCCTTCCCCGAGGGCGTGAAGCAGGTTGCCATCGTCCGCGACGGCAACCGCCGCATCATCACCCCCGCCGACTCCCTCTGGGACGACTTCTTCGACGCCCCCGGCATCGACCTCCCCCCCCGCGCCCAGCCCGCCGCCCAGGAGCGCGAAACCTTCTAGATGCTCCGCTACATGCTCGACACCAACCTCTGCATCCGTGTCCTGCGTGACCGCCCCGCCGGCCTCCGCCCCCGCTTCAACGCCGAGGCTGACAGCCTGTGCATCTCCACCATCGTGCTCACCGAACTCCTCAACGGCGCCGAGAAATCCGCCCGCGCCGACCACAACCGCCGTGAAGTCGAACGCTTCGCCGCCCGCCTCGAAATCCTCCCCTTCGACGCCAACGCCGCCGCCCACGCCGCCGACATCCGCGCCACCCTCGAACGCGAAGGCAAACCCATCGGCGGCTATGACCTCCTGATCGCCGGCCACGCCCGCAGCCGTGGCCTCATCGTCGTCACCGGCAACCTCGGCGAATTCACCCGCGTCCCCGCTCTGCGCTGCGAGGACTGGGAAGCACCCTAAAACACCACCACCGCCGCCCGAACCGCCATCGCCAGCAGCACCAGCGAACTCACCGTGAACAGCGCGAACCGCACCATGATCACGTTCACCGTCGCCTGCACCAGGCTATGCGCCACCCGCAGCGCCACATAGGCCCAGGCCAGCCCGGCATTCAGCCCCGCCCCCTCCCCCACCAGCGCCACCACCAGCGCCACCGCGTAGAACAGCGTCGGCTGCTCCATCAGATGATTGTAGTTGTCCGCCTTCCAGCGCACCGAAGCCGGCAACGCCGCCGCCAACTCGCCCGCCGTCCGCCGTGGATCGAGCTTCAGCCGCGCCGCCCGGATCGCCGGAATGCGGGTGGCATACAGCCACGCCCACATCACGAAACTCCACAGCACCAGGGCGATCAGCGGGGCCAGTATCGGACTGCGCATGGGCCTCTCCATTCACTACCACGGCACCGCCGCCGCGGGACGCCCACCCTAGAATCGAACCCCGCCCCGGCAAACCCCCAGGCGCCTTGCCATGTTGTGGTCCGCCACCCGATCAGCGAAACTATCCCGTGCGCTGGCCCCCCGACCCACTGCCATCACGGAGAACCACCATGTCCGACCCATCCGGCACCGGCGACGCCGCCGACCCCTGGCGGCTGCAAACCCCGCCGCTCAGCTCGGAATTCACCCTCCACCGCGGCGTCGTCGATGGCCGCGACGTCCTGGTTTGCACCGTCGGCAAAACCATCCTGCACTACGATGCACGCTGCATCGAGCACCTCCACGCCATGCTCACCGCCCGCGCCGACTGGGTCGAACTCGGCTCGGCCGACGAGCAGAAAGACGCCAAACCCGGCACCGTCGAAGCCTGGGCCCGCGCGCCGGACAACCCGATCGGCGGCTGGTACGGCCTCAAGAAAGGCCTGCGCGGCCGCTTCGCCATGTACATCCCCCCGCTCCTCGAACGCCTCGGCCTGGCCGAAGTCGAGCACAACCCCAGATCGAACCGCATGCGGGCAGTCAAGCCGGGTGGCTGAAACCCGTCACCCAGCGGCGCCCACGAAAGACCCCACCATGACAACACCCCGCCCCATCCTGGAGCGCCTGCTGGAACACACCTTGTTCCGTGCCCGCTGGCTCCTCGCCCCCTTCTATGTCGGGCTGGTCATCGCCATGGCAGCCCTCCTGGTGGTGTTCGGCATCGAACTTTACCACCAACTTTCCATCCTCCTCACCATGACGCCGGCGCAGGCGATTCTGATGGCGCTGTCGCTGATCGACCTGTCGCTGACCGGCAACCTGCTGCTGATCGTCATCTTCTCCGGCTACGAGAACTTCGTCTCCAAGATCCATGTCGGCGAAGACGACGATCGGCCGGGCTGGATGGGCACGGTCGATTTTTCCGGCCTGAAAATGAAGCTGATCGCCTCCATCGTGGCGATCAGCGCAATCGCCCTGCTGCGCTCGTTCATGGAACTGGCCGAGGGTGACGCGCTGGACGAGCGCCGGCTGCATTGGCTGGTCATCGTCCACCTGACCTTCGTGCTCTCCGGTGCCGTTCTCGCCATCATGGACTTCGTCGCCAGCAAGGTCAGCAAGCACTGATCAACGGGCACTGGCCTCAATAGGCATTGGGCAGCTCACGGCCTCCCCTCCGCCAATCCAGCCCATCGGCCCGGCAAAACTCCGCCCTGGATCGACGCCCGCCTACGCTCCGCCCCGCCCTCAGCCGACGGCGAAATTCCGCGCCCGAAAATCCATCACGAACGACCGCGCCGGCGACCACGTGATATCCCGGCGCTTGGCGGTGAAATTCGCCGTCTCATGCATCACCAGCACCGCCGGATCATCGCGCTCGACGATCTCAAGCACCCGCCGGAAATCCGCCGCCCGCGCGGCGATATCGGTCGAGGTCTGGATGCGCTCGATCAATGCCGCCGCCTCGGCGTTGCGCCAATAGCCTCCCTGCTCAAGCTCGCCATTGGCGCCGAACGTGGTCGGAAAAAACGACACCGGATCGTTGAAAAACGCGGAGAAGGAGTTGTCGTTCATCGCCCGCTCGACCTTGCCATCCAGCACCTGGCCCCAGTTCTCCCGCATCTGCAAGTCGACATTGATGCCCACCGCCTTCCACATCTCGACCAGGATCTGCGCCGTCGAAACCTGGTTGGTGTAGTAGTTCGCCAGCACCTTGAACGGGATCGGCTCGCCCCGGTAGCCGGCCTCGCCGAGCAGCCGCCGCGCCTCCGCCGGGTCGAACCCGATGCCCTTCCAGTCCGTCACATACATCGGGCCGAAATAGTCGAATTGCAGACCATTGGGCACCCGCGTCCGTCCCCCCCAGATCGTCTCCACAATCACCTTGCGATCGACCGCATGGGCCAGCGCGCGGCGAATCCGCGGGTCCTTCAGAATTTTGTGGTTCTGATCGAAAATCAGGCCGCGGATATTGGTGATCAGCCCGCCCACCACGTGATGCCGGGCGCTGCTCTCGATGCTCGGGATCTGGTCCGGCGTGATGTCGCAGGCGAAATCGAACTCGCCGGCCTTCAACCCGTTGATCCGGCTCGCCAACTCCGGCACTTCGAGAAAACGCAGCGTCTTGATCGGCGGCCGCCCGCCCCAGTAGCCATCGAACGCCTCCAGGATCAGCCGGTTCTCCGCGCGGTACTCGCTGACCTGATAGGGCCCCGTGCCCACCGGCTTGCGCGCCCAATCCATCCAGCCCGCCGCCTCGCGAAACCCGCGCGGATTGAGGATGCACCCCGTCCGCATCGACACCCGCCCCTCCAGCGTCACATCCGGCACCCGGTTGACGAACCGCACCGTATGGCTGTCGACGATCTCGATCTTCTCCAGCGCCGGATAGGCCGCCTTCGCCCCCGCCCGAACCTTCGCCGGCGCCCAGCGCGGATCAGGCTTGCCGCCCGCTAGCGGCGTTTCATCCCCGGCCCCGAACAGCCGCTCGCCATAGCTCCACGCGACATCCTCGGCGGTGAAAGCGTCGCCATTGTGATGCTTCACGTTTTGCCGCAGGGTGAATTCCAGCGTGCGCCCGTCAATCCGCCGCCAGCTCTCCGCCAGCCCCGGACGCAGCCCGAGATCGCCCGTCCAGTTCGTGTCGATCAGCGGCTCGATGTAGAGATTGTAGTGCCGCGTCCCGACATTCGAAGCCTCAAACAAAATGTCGAGCGTGTTGGACGTCGCCAGCCGCTGCACCGCCACCGTCACCGTCGGACGCGTGTCCGACTGCGCCACCGCAAAACGCGGCAACGCGGCCGCAGCAGTCGCAATCGCGGTCCGGCGGGCAATACGGGGCATGCTGGTCTCCATGAACACACGCCAGACATAGCCGGCCACGATTGCGAACATGTGATGGACCGGCGTCGGTTTCGTGACGGCCTCGCCTCTCAGCGGCAAAGGAAGCAGCAGGCAAGCGCTTCATTTTTGCAAAAAAGAAGCAAAAAACCCCGACCCATTCAGGCCCTGCGGTGGATGCGACCGACCATCTTCCCTTCGAAATCGCGCAGTCCGCAGCAACGGATCGGCAACCCATCAGGACTTCGCGCTTATCGATATCGGCACACCGGCAGATCACCACGCTCCTGTCCCGATAGCACTCAACCCAAACCGCCGGAGCGAACGCGCAACTGGATAAGACTTTGGGGCAACATCACTTCAAATCGTTGAGCTCCACGGGATCATACCCCGACCAGCCTGCCTCACTCGTCGTCTCCCCCGGTCCGCCGCGCGAGGACCTCGCGTTTGCCGACGTGGTTGGCGGGCGTGACGATGCCTTCCTTTTCCATTTGTTCGATGAGTTTGGCGGCACGGTTATAGCCGATGTTGAGGTGGCGCTGGAGGAAGCTGGTGGAGGCCTTGCCTTCGCGGCTGACGAGGTCAACCGCCTGGTCGAACATCGACATTTCGCTGTCGTAGCTGCCGCCGGCAGAGGCGGTATCGTCGTTGCCTTCGGGCATTTCGGTGACTTCGTCGACGTAGTCGGGCTCGCCCTGGGTGCGCAGGTGGGCGACGACGGCTTCGACTTCCTTGTCGGCGACGAAGGGGCCGTGGACGCGGCGGATGCGGCCGCCGAGCATCATGTAGAGCATGTCGCCCTGGCCGAGGAGTTGTTCGGCGCCCTGTTCGCCGAGGATTGTGCGGCTGTCGAACTTGCTGATGACGGTGAAGCTGATGCGGGTGGGGAAGTTGGCTTTGATGGTGCCGGTGATGACGTCGACCGAAGGGCGCTGGGTGGCCATGATGACGTGGATGCCGGCGGCGCGGGCCTTTTGCGCCAGGCGCTGGACGGCGATTTCGATTTCCTTGCCCGCGACCATCATGAGGTCGGCCATCTCGTCGATGACGACGACAACGAGGGGGAGTTTTTCGAGCGCGAGGGGTTGATCCTCGAAGACCGGTTTGCCGGTCTCGCTGTCGAAGCCAGTCTGGACGCGGCGGATGACGACTTCGCCGCGGGCGCGGGCTTCGGCGACGCGGTCGTTGTAGCCGGCGATGTTGCGCACGCCGAGCTGGGACATCGAGCGGTAGCGGCGGTCCATTTCGCCGCAGGCCCATTTGAGGGCGGTGACGGCCTTGGCGGGTTCGGTGACGACGGGGGCGAGGAGGTGGGGGATGCCTTCGTAGATCGACAGCTCCAGCATCTTGGGGTCGATCATGATGAGGCGGCAGTCGTCGGGCGAGTGCTTGAAGAGCAGCGAGAGGATCATGGCATTGATGCCGACCGACTTGCCGGAGCCGGTGGTGCCGGCGACGAGGAGGTGAGGCATGCGGGCGAGATCGGCGATGATGGCTTCGCCGTCGATGGTTTGACCGAGCGCGAGGGGGAGCGTGGCCTGAGAGGTGATCCAGGGCTGGGAGTGCAGGAGTTCGGTGAAATAGACGGTTTCGCGCTTCTGGTTCGGCACCTCGATGCCGATGACGTTGCGGCCGGGGACGGTGGCGATGCGGACGGCGAGCACGGAGAGCGAGCGGGCGACATCGTCGGCGAGGCCGATGACGCGGGCGGCGCGAATGCCCGGCGCCGGTTCGAGCTCGAAGAGGGTGACGACGGGGCCGGCGGTGTGTTCGACGATGCGGCCTTCGACCCCGTATTCGGCGAGCACGGTTTCGAGCAGGCGGGCGGTGGCGTCGAGCTGCTCGGTCGTGGGGCCGCCGAGGGTGGCGCGGTCGGGGGCGGGGGCGAGCAGGTCCATGGAGGGGAACTGCCACGTCTGTTCGAGCGGCAGCGGAATTTGCTCCGGGGCGGGCTTCTTCCCGGTGGCGGGTTTGGGGGCGCGCGCAGCGGCGCCGGGGAGGGGGGCGGGGCCGGCAATGGCGGAGGGGAAGGCGTTGGGCGCGGGCACCTGGGGGGCGCCGAGCCTGGGTTCGGCGCGGGTGGCGGCCGGCTGCGCCGGCGGTCGCGGGGGGGCGGCTTTGGTGGTGGTGGTGGCGCCGTCGATGCGGTGGAACAGGTGCACGCCGAATGCGGTGGCGCGTCGCCCGAGCCGGCCGAACAGCCCGGCACCGGCGCGGCCGTGGGTGACGCCGGTGCGGGCGACGGCGCGGGCGGTATGGTAGTCGCGCGCGGTCAGGCCGAGGGCGAGGAGGACCAGCAGCAAAGCGAGGATGGAGCCGAGTGCCGCCATGGCGATGCCGCCGTATGGGCCGAGCAGGTCGGTGCCGGCGGCGAGAGCGAGGCCGCCGATCAATCGTCCGGCGGCGCCGCCAGGGCCGGCGGCGGTGGGCCAGGGGCTATCAAGCGGAACGGCGGCCAGCAATGCGGCGAGGACGGGCAGGGCGGCAAGCAGGGCAGCGAGGCGAAGCGGCACGCCGCCAAGGCCGCGATGGGCGCCGATGCGCCAGGCCCAGGCGAAGGCCGCCAGGGCAGGCAGCGCGCCGGCGAGGCCGAAGCCCTGCAACAGCAGGTCGGCCGCGATGGCGCCGGGCAGCATGGCGTGGTTGTGGGCCGGGCGCAGGGTCGCGGTGTTGAGCGAGGGGTCGGCGGGGTCGTAGCTGGCGAGGGCGACGGCGAGCAGCACGCCGGCCGCGAGCAGCAGGCCGGCGGTGGCGCGGTCGAGCAGGATGCGCAGACGCGAATGCAGTTCCGGCGATGCGAAGGCCGACGCGGGACCGGGACGGGTCTGGGCACCCAACGCCATGGGGCGGCTCCTGAGAAAAGGTGAGGTCCGGGGAAAAGGTAAGGTCTGGGATGAAGTGTAGCGTACAAGAGGTTGAGGGGCGAAGAGGTTTGGCGGCGGACGGGGTCAGAGTTCGATGATCTCGACCCAGTTGGCGCCGCGGCCGACCGCGATGGCACCGGTGGGGACGAGGACGCCGTCGGGCTCGATGGCGTAGCAGCCGAGGCGGCCGGAGCCGAGGCCGGCGCAGAGCAGGAACCGGCCGGAGGGAGCGATGGCGAAACCGCGCGGGGTGGGTTCGCTGGGCACGCGGCACAGCGGGGTGAGGGTGCCAGTGGTGGGGTCGATGGCGAAGCCGTTCAGCGTGTCGGTCAGGCGTTCGCTGGCGTAGAGGAAGCGACCGTCCGCGGTGACATGGATGTCGGCAGCCGCGACCGGCAGCGGAACCGCCGGGGGCAGCAGCGAGACGATCTGCCGCTGCGCCAGGGCTCCGGTGTCGGGGTCGCGCCCATAGGTGATGATGGTGCCGTCGAGTTCGTTGACGACGTAGAGCACCCGGCCGCCCTGGCCGAAGGCGAGGTGGCGCGGCCCGGCGCCGGCCGGGGTGCGGGCGGCGACCTGGACGGCGGGCGCGAGGCGGCCGGTGGCGGCGTCGAAGGCCTGGCACAGGATGGCGTCGCCGCCGAGGCTGGCGGCGTAGAGGAAGCGGTTGTCGGGGCTGGGCAGGGCGCTGTGCGCCTTGGGCGGGGTGGCGAGGATTTGCGCCGGGTCGCCGGCCAGACCGTTCTCGGTGATCGGGTTGGCTGCCAGTCTGGCGCCGCTGTACGAGGCGCTGAACAGGGTGCGGCCGGTCGCGTCGGTGCTGAGGTAGCACATGCTGTCGGCCAGGGTGGCCAGGGACAGGAGGGTGAGTTTGCCGGTGGTGGGGTGGATGGCGAAGCTGGCGACCGGCCAGGGTTCGGCGCGGAGGCCGGCATAGAGGCGGCTGCGGTCGGGCGAGATCGCCAGCGGCAGGCTGCCGGCGGAGCGGGCATCGGTGCCGGGTACCTCGGTACGGTCGAGTTCGCGCAGCGCGCCGGTGGTCTGGTCGAAGGCCAGGGTGGTGATGTGCTGGTCGTCGGCGCAGGAGACGTAGACGATGGTACGTGGCGGCATGAGGGTTCCCCGGGTGGCCGGATGCGGCGATGTGCGCGACTATGGCAGCCGGAGCAGGCGGGAGGAAACCATGGCGCGAGGAATGCGGGTGGCGGAGGTGCGGGTGACGCCGATTGCGTTCCGCGACCCGCCGTTGCTGAACGTGGCCGGGGTGCATGAGCCGTGGGCGTTGCGCAGCATCATCGAGGTGGTGACCGAGGATGGGCTGGTCGGGCTCGGCGAGACCTATGGCGAAGAGGTGACGCTTGCCGACCTGCTGGCCTGCGCGCCGGCGCTGGTGGGGGTCGTTCCGTTCGATCTGAATGGGGTGCGGCGACGGATCAACGAAATCCTGCACGGGCATGACGAGGCGCCGGCGATGATCCCGGCCTCCGGCACGCGACGGGTGAATGTCGCGTTCGGGGCGTTCGAGGTGGCGATGCTGGATTTGCAGGGGCAGTTTGCCGGGGTTCCGCTGCATGTGCTGCTCGGGGGCGCCGTGCGCGAGCGGGTGCCTTACAGCGCCTATCTGTTCTACAAGTTCGCCCGCCACCATGGCGATTCCGGCTATCCCACGGATGATTGGGGCGAGGCATTGAGCCATGCCCAGATGGTGGATCAGACGCGGCGGATGGTCAGCGACTACGGGTTCGGCTCGATCAAGCTGAAGGGGGGCGTGTTCGAGCCGGAGTATGAGATCGAGACGTTGCGGGCGATCAGGTCAGCCTTTCCGGATCATCCGTTGCGGATCGACCCCAATGGCGGCTGGAGCGTGGCGACGACGTTGCGGGTGTTGCCGCAGCTTGACGGGTTGCTGGAGTATCTGGAGGACCCCACGGGGACGCTGGAGGAGATGGGGGAGGTGGCGAAGCAGGCCTCGATGCCGCTTGCGACCAACATGGTGACGGTGGAGTTCGGGCATATTCCGAAGACGCTGGCGCTGGGGGCGGTGCAGGTGATTTTGAGCGATCATCATTACTGGGGCGGGCTGCGGTCGACGCAGCAGCTGGGGCATCTGGGGCGGGTGTTCGGGCTGGGGATTTCGATGCATTCGAACTCGCATCTGGGCATCAGCCTGGCGGCGATGACGCAGGTGGGCGCGACGTTGCCGAACCTCACCTATGCTGCGGATTCGCATTATCCGTGGCAGGTGGACGAGGTCATCGCCGGCGGCAAGCTGCGCTTCGAGGGCGGTGCGCTGGCGTTGCCGCAGGGCCCGGGCCTGGGGGTGACGCTCGATCGCACGGCGTTGGCCGCCCTGCACGCGAATTTCCTTGCCTGCGGCATCCGGCGTCGCGACGATGGCAGCGAGATGCGCAAGCACCAGCCGGACTGGCAGGGCGCGCGGCCAAGATTCTAATGGGTGAAAGTTTTTTGCTTCTTTTTTTCAAAAAAGAAGTGCTGTTCTTTTTTGAAAAAAAGAACCAAAAAACTTCTATCCGATGGCTTCGGATTTGAATGTGCGATCCGGCACGGAGATGCCGGACCAAAGGGAGGCGATGATGGCGAACGTGGGACGGCGGGCGTTTGTGGCGGGTGCGGCGGCGATGTCGGCGGGGCCGGCTTTGGCGCAGGGTGCGGCCAAGGAGGCGCCGGCGTTGGCGGCCTTGGTGGCCGAGGGCAAGTTGCCGAAACTGGCGGATCGGGTGGGGGCGAACCCGCTCGTGATCACGCCGCTGGAGAAGGCCGGCACCTATGGCGGGCAGCTCCGGCGCGGGCTGCGCGGCAGTGCGGACCATAATGGCATCCTGCGCATGGTCGGCAACCAGGGCCTGGTGCGCTGGAACGCGGCCTTCACCGAGGTGCTGCCCAATGTGGTGGAGAAGTGGGAGGTCAACGCCGGTTCCACCGAGTTCACGTTTCATCTGCGCAAGGGGATGCGCTGGTCCGACGGGGCGCCGTTCACGGCCGATGACATCGTCTTCGCCATCGAGGATTGCTGCAAAAACCCGGAACTGTACCGCTCGGTGCCATCGCCACTGGTGATCGCGAACAAGCCGGGCACGGCGACCAAGATCGACGAGACGACGGTGAAGGTGAGCTTCGAGGCGCCCTATGCGCTGTTCCTGGAGATCATGGCGACGCCGCTGGGGCAGCATCCGACGCTGTTTCCGAAGCACTACGCGTCCCAATTCCATCCCAAATACAACCCCAAGGTGGCCGATCTGGTGAAGGCGGCCAATGTGTCGGACTGGGGGGCGCTGTTCCGCTCCAAGCTCGGCGACATCGAGATCCCGCTGCGCTGGGGCAATCCGGAAAAGCCGGTGCTGGACCCCTGGGTGGTGCAGGAACCCTATACCGGTGGTGCCACAAGGGTGCTGATGCGGCGCAATCCATACTTCTGGCAGGTCGATACCGACGGGCGGCAGTTGCCATATATCGACGCGTTGAATTTCGGGATTTCGCAGGATGTGGAATCGCTGATGCTCGACGTCATCTCGGGCAAGCTCGACATCCAGGACCGCCACATCGACACGTTGCAGAACAAGCCGACCTTGTCGCAGAACGCGGGCAAGGGTGGCTACCGGCTGGTCGAGCTGATCAACTCGGGCTCGCAGCAGTGCCAGATCTATTTCAACATGCTGCACAAGGACCCGAAGATGCGGGCCTTCTTCGGCAACAAGGCGGTGCGCCAGGCATTGTCGCTGGGGATCGACCGGACCGAGATCATCGAGCTGGTCTATCTCGGGCAGTCCGAGCCGTTTCAGGCCGGGCCGCGGCCGGGGCATCCGTGGTATCACGAGAAGCTGGCGCGGCAGTTCAGCAAGTATGACAAGGCGGCGGCCGGCGCGATGCTGGATGCGGCGGGCTACGGCAAGAAGAACGGGCAGGCGCAGCGGCTGCATCCGGATGGGACGAAGGTGTTCTTCGCCATCGACGTCATCCCCACGCTCTACCCCGATCTGGTCGACACGCTCGAACTGGTGAAGCGGCACTGGGCCGAGATCGGCATCGACTGCAAGGTCAACACCATCGAGCGCTCGCTCTACTACACCCGCGGCGACAACAACGAGCATGACTGCGCGGTCTGGCCGGGGGCGGGCGGGCTCGACCCGATGCTCGACCCGCGCGACTTCTTCGCCCAGCACCCGCAGGGCTCGCGCTACGCCATCCCCTGGACGCAATGGTATGTCTCCAACGGCAAGGAAGGCGAGGAGCCGCCGGAGAACCAGAAGCAGCGGATGAAGCTGTTCGACGTCGCCCGCGGCACCGCCGACATGGCCAAGCGCGGCGCCGCCATGAAGGAGCTGTTCGACCTCACGGCCGATGCCTTCGAGACGGTGGGCGTGTGCCTCGCGGTCAACGCCTTCGGCATCGCCAGCAACAGGCTGAAGAACGTGCCGCAGAAGATGCCGTCGTCGTGGAGCTGGCCGAACCCCGGGCCGTCGCTGCCGCAGCAATACTTCTTCGGCTGATCATGACCGGGCGGGCGTGCGGACCGTGCTGAAATTCATCGCCACGCGCCTGCTCTGGATGATCCCGTCGCTCGCGGTGATCAGCATCATGGCCTTCGTGCTGATCCGCCTGCCGCCGGGCGATTTCGTCACCAACTACATCGCCACCCTCGCCGCCTCCAACGAGGTGGTGGACCAGAACACCGCGGCCGAGTTGCGGGCGCGCTTCGGGTTGGATCAGCCGATGATCGTGCAGTACTGGAAGTGGATCTCCGGCATCGTGCTGCGCGGCGATTTCGGCTTCAGCTTCGAGTGGCAGCAGCCGGTGGGGGACCTGATCTGGGAGCGGATGGGTCTGACCTTGGTGCTGACCTTCAGCACCCTCCTGGTCACCTGGGCGATCGCCTTGCCGGTCGGCGTGTATTCCGCGGTGCGGAAATATTCGATCGGCGACTATCTCGCCAGCTTCTTCAGCTTCCTCGGCCTCGCGGTGCCGAGCTTCCTGCTGGCGCTGGTGCTGATGTATGTGGCAGCGATGTATTTCAGCCAGGATGTCGGCGGCCTGTTCAGCCAGGAATACCTGACCGCGCCCTGGAGCATCTGGAAGTTCCTCGACCTGATGTCCCATATCTGGATTGCGGTGATCATCCTCGCCACCTCCGGCACCGCCAGCCTGATCCGCATCATGCGCGCCAACATGCTGGACGAGCTGAGCAAACCCTACGTCACCACGGCGCGGGCCAAGGGCCTGTCAGAGATGACGCTGCTGTTCCGCTACCCCGTCCGCCTCGCCCTCAACCCCTTCATCTCCACCATCGCCTGGCTGCTGCCGAACCTGGTTTCGGGCTCGGTGATCGTGGCCATCGTGCTCAACCTGCCCACCGCCGGGCCGCTGCTGCTGCAATCGCTGATGAGCCAGGACATGTATCTGGCCGGCGCCTTCGTGCTGCTGATCTGCGCCCTGACCCTGGTCGGCACGCTGATTTCCGACGTGCTGCTCGCGCTGGTCGATCCGCGCATCCGGCTGGAGTAGACGATGTCCGCAACCATCGCCGCCGCGCCGCCGGCCCGCTTCGCCGTGGCCTCGCAATGGACGCTGATGTGGTGGGCCTTCCGCCGCCACAAGCTCGCCATGGCCGGGCTGGTGGTGACGCTGGCGTTCTACCTGATCGCCGCCGTGCCCGGGTTTTTCGCGGTCAACGACCCGGTCCAGCAGAACGCGCGCACCGCGTTCCACCCGCCGCAGGGCATCCATCTGCTGGAATTCGGGGACAGTTGGGTGCCGTCGCTGCGGCCCTATATCCATCCGTACGTGCTCAAGCGCGACCCGGTGAGCCTCGCGTCGGTCTATGTCGAGGACCGGGCGCGGAAGGTCTATCTGAACATGTTCGCCGAGGGCTACGAATACTCGGTCTTTGGCCTGTTCAAGACCCGGACGCATTTGTTCGCGACCTCCGAGGCCCGCCAGCCGCTGTTTCCCTTCGGTGCCGACCGGCTCGGCCGCTGCGTATTCAGCCGCATCATCCAGGGCGCCCAGATCTCGCTCACCGTGGGACTGGTCGGCGTGTTTCTCTCGCTTGGCATCGGCGTCATCATCGGCGGCATCTCGGGCTACTACGGCGGGCGGATCGACTTCGCCTTGCAGCGGGTGGTGGAATTCGTGCTCTCGCTGCCGACCATCCCGATCTGGCTCGCCATGGCCGCCGCCCTGCCGCATGACTGGCCGGCGGCGCTGAACTATTTCTGCATCACACTGATCCTCTCGCTCACCGGCTGGGCGCAGTTGGCGCGCGTGGTGCGGGGGCGGTTCCTGTCACTGCGCACCGAGGAATTCGTCACCGCCGCCCGGCTCGACGGCGCCTCCGAGGGCCGTATCATCTTCCGCCACATGCTGCCGAGCTTCGCCTCCCACATCATCGCCAGCATGACGCTCGCGGTCCCCGCGATGATCCTGGCGGAGACCTCGCTGTCCTTCCTCGGCCTCGGCCTCCAGCCGCCCACGATCTCCTGGGGGGTGCTGCTGCGCGAGGCGCAGAACATCCGCTCCATCGCCACCGCGCCCTGGCTGTTCGCGCCCGGCGCGGCGGTGGTAATCGCGGTGATCGCGCTCAACTTCCTCGGCGACGGCCTGCGCGACGCCGCGGACCCCTACAACAAATGACTGGCGCCATGGAAATGATCGGCGCCCCGGTCCTCGAGGTCGCCGGCCTGTGCACCGAATTCCCGCTGCGCCAGGGCACCCTCAAGGCGGTGGACGATGTGTCGTTCACCGTTCGCCGCGGCGAGACCCTCTGCATCGTCGGTGAATCCGGCAGCGGCAAATCCGTCACCGCCCGCTCCATCCTGCAGATCGTCGACGCCCCCGGCCGCATCACCGGCGGCGCGATGATCCTGCACCGGCGCGGCGGCGGCAGCGTCGATCTCGCCACGCTCAACCCGCGCGGGCGCGACATCCGCAACATCCGCGGCGCCGAGATCGCCATGATCTTCCAGGAGCCGATGTCCTCACTTTCGCCGGTCCACACCATCGGCGCCCAGATCGTCGAGGTCCTGCGCCTGCATGTCGGACTCGACAAGAAGGCCGCCCGCACCCGCACCATCGAACTGCTGCGCCAGGTCGAGATCCCCAACCCCGAGACCGCGCTCGACCGCTACACCTTCGAATTCTCCGGCGGCATGCGCCAGCGCGCCATGATCGCCATGGCGCTCGCCTGCAACCCCTCGCTGCTCATCGCCGACGAACCCACCACCGCGCTCGATGTCACCACCCAGGCGGAAATCCTCGACCTCATCCGCCGCATGCAGGCGGAGTACGGCATGGCGGTGATGTTCATCACCCACGACATGGGCGTGGTCGCCGAAATCGCGGACCAGGTGCTGGTGATGTATCGCGGCCGCGTGGTCGAGACCGGCCCGGTCGATGCGATCTTCCACGCGCCGCAGGACGACTACACCAAGATGCTGATCGGCTCGGTGCTCAAGCTCGAAGCGAAGTCCGAACTCCGCGCCAGCCGCGTCGTCGCGGCGGCGATGCTGCCGGTGCTTGATGTGCGCGGTCTGGACATGCGGTTCGGCGCCTTCAAGGCGGTCGACAACGTCGCCATCACCCTCCAGCCCGGCGAGACCCTCGGCGTCGTCGGTGAATCCGGCTCGGGCAAGACCACCGTCGGGCGCTGCCTGCTGCGGGTCTACGACCCCTCCGGCGGCACCATGTCCTACCGCCGCGCCGACGGCTCAGTGATTGACCTCGCGACGGCGGACGCGGCGATGCTGAAACAATGCCGGCGCGAAATCCGCATGATCTTCCAGGACCCGATGTCCTCGCTCAATCCGCGCATGACGGTGGCGCAGATCGTCGGTGAGCCCCTGCTGGTGAACGGCCTCGCCAGCGGCCGGGAACTCGATGACCGCGTCGCCGCCCTGCTCGAACAGGTCGGCCTCGAACCGGCCTGGCGCGAACGCTATCCCCACGCCTTCTCCGGCGGCCAGCGCCAACGCATCGGCATCGCGCGGGCCATCGCCCTCAAACCCCGCATCATCGTCGCCGACGAAGCCACCTCCGCCCTCGACGTGTCGATCCGCGCCCAGGTGCTGGACCTGCTGATCCGACTGCAGGACGAACTCGGCCTGTCCTACATCTTCATCAGCCACGACATCGGCGTCATCCGCTACATGTGCGACCGGGTGGCGGTGATGCATCGCGGCCGGGTGGTGGAAACCGGCGAGACCGGGCAGGTCTGCGACGCGCCGGTGCACGACTATACCCGGGCCCTGCTCTCGGCCATCCCGCGGCCGGACCCGCGGGCACGGTCGATCCATACGCGGTTTCGCTACCAGGGATAGCGACCCTGGTCGCCCGAGGCACGCTTCAGGCGTGCTATAGCGCCTGGGCGGCGGCCAGGACCGCGGCGGCGTGGCCGGGGATTTTGATCGAGCGCCAGATCCGGGCGATTTTGCCGTGGGCGTCGATCAGGAAGGTCGAGCGTTCCATGCCCATGTATTTGCGTCCGTACATGGATTTCTCCACCCAGGTGCCGTAGGCCTCGGCGGTTTTCTTGTCCGCGTCCGAGGCCAGCGGGAAGGTCAGCGCGTATTTGGTGGCGAATTTCTCGATCGCCTTCATCGGGTCAGGCGACACCCCGATCACGTCGAGGCCGGTGGCGGCGAGGGCGGGCAGGGCTTCCTGGAAGGCGCAGGCCTCCTGGGTGCAGCCGGGCGTGTCGGCCTTGGGGTAGAAATAGAGGAGGAAGGGCCTGCCGGCATAGGCCGCCAGGCTCACGGTCCGTCCCCCGCTGGCGGGCATTTCGAAGGCCGGGGCCGCTTCCCCTTCGGTCAGTTCGCTCATTCCTCGATCGCTCCCACATGGCGGATGAAGGCCGCGCGCACGTCGCCGGCCGTGCTGTCCAAGATGGGCCGCAACGCGTCGAGGTCAACCGCCGCGATGCCAAGGCCACGCACGGCGTCGAGCAGCGCGGCGGCGGCGGCTTCGGAGAGCCTGGCCTGCGGGTTGCGGCCGTAGAGAATGCGCAACATGCCCTGCACCGTGCGCCACAGCCGGTCGGCCAGCAGCAGCGGCGCGGCTTCGGCCGCTGGCAGCAGGGCGGTCAGCGCCTCGCCGGTGGCCGGACCGTGCGGCTTTCCGGCGAGGAGTTGCAGGGTCTGGGCGATGAATTCGACCTCGATCTGGCCACCCGGCCGCAGCTTGACGTCCCACTGGCCCGAGGGCGGCAACTCCTTGAGCAGGCGCTGGCGCATCGATGCGGCGTCAGCGCGGATCTTGTCGGCCCCGCCGCCATGGGAGATGGCGTGGGCGATCGCCGCCTCGACCTTGAGCCGCAGCGGTTTCGGCCCGGCGACGACGCGGGCGCGGGTGAGGGCCATGCGCTCCCAGGTCCAGGCCTCGGTGGCGTGGTATTTCTCGAACCCCGCGAGCGACACCGCGACCGGCCCCTTGTTGCCCGACGGGCGCAGCCGCATGTCGACCGCGAACATCGGCCCGTCGGCGTCGGGTGCCGTCATCGCCGCGACATAGGCGTGCACGGCGCGAATGAACCACTGGCTCGCCGGCAGCGGCCGTCTGCCGCCGGACTGGGTGACGTCCGGCGGATGGTCGTAGATGAACATCAGGTCGAGGTCGGAGCCGGCCATCATCTCGCGTCCGCCGGCCTTGCCCAGCATCACCAGCACCATGCTGCCGCCACGTACCCGGCCGAAGCGGCGGGCGAAATCGGCGGTCACCAGCGGCAGCAGCGCGGCGAGCGCGGCATCGGCGACAGCGGTGCGCGCGCGGCCGGCCGCATCGGCGTCCATCCGTCCTTCGAGCGTTGCCACCGAAACCGAGAACTCCTCCTCGCGCACAGTGACGCGGATGATGGAGATTGCCTCCTCCAATTCCCGCGCATCGCCGAGCCGGGCCTTGAGCAGGCGCGCGATATCGCCCGGCGCCTCCGGCACCAGCAGTCCCTCGATCGCCGAGGGCGTGCGCGCCAGGTGGTCGGCGAGCGAGGGCGCGGCACCGAGGATGGTCGCCACCCGGTCGATCAGCGCCGGTGTGCGCTGGAACAGCTGGAGCAGCTGGAAGCCGGCCGGCAGGAGGCCGAGAAAGGCGTCGAACCGCGCCAGCGCCGCATCGGGCTGGGACTGGCGGGCCAGCGCGGGGAGGAGTTGCGGCAGCACCGCGCGCATGGTGTCGCGCGAGCGTTGCGAGCGCAGCGCCCGCACCCGTCCGCCGTACCAGCCGCGCACGGCGGCGATCGCAGCGCCGGGATTGCCGAACCCCATCGCCGCGAGGGCCGCGACGGTGGCATCGGGCGGGTCGATCCCACTGAAATCGAGGGCCGAGACCTCGCCATGCTCCAGCCCCGGCACCGCCTCGAACAACTCGGCATAGCGCGCCTGCACCCGCCCGGCGTGTTTCAGCAGGGTGGTGGCGAAGGCGGCGGCATCGGTCTGGCCGATGAACGCGGCAAACGCTTCGAGCTGGTCGGCGCCGGCCGGGAGCACATGGGTCTGCCGGTCCGCCACCATTTGCAGCCGATGCTCGACGCCACGCAGATAGACGTAGGCGGCGTCGAGCTCCGCCACCGCCTGCCGCCCGAGATGCCCGGCCCGGACCAGCAGCCGCAGGGCCTCGCGCGTGCGCTGCACCCGCAACACAGGGTCGCGCCCGCCCCATACCAGCTGGAGCGTCTGGGCCAGGAACTCGATCTCGCGGATGCCGCCGCGGCCGAGCTTGACGTTGAGGCCAAGTACCCGCGCCACCGGATCGGCGGCGGCGGTGACGGCGGTGCCCTTGTGCTCGTTGATCCGTCGCTTCATCGCATGGATGTCGGCGATGGCGGCGAAATCGAGGTGGCGGCGCCAGATGAAGGGGCGGATTTCCTGGAGGAAACCCGCCCCCATCAGCAGGTCTCCGGCGACCGGGCGGGCCTTCAGCATCGCCGCCCGTTCCCAGTTCTGGCCCATGCTCTCGTAGTAGGCGATGGCGGCGGGCAGGGCGATGCAGGGGGGCGTCGCGGCCGGGTCCGGGCGCAGCCGCAGGTCGGTGCGGAAGACGTAGCCGTCGGCGTCGCGCGCTTCCATCAGCGTCACCAGATCGCGAGCCATGCGCGAATAGAAGCCAGCCGGGGCGTCGCCGTGGTAGACCCCCGACTCCGGGTCGTGCAGCAGGATGAGGTCGATATCGCTGGAGTAGTTCAGTTCGCGGGCGCCAAGCTTCCCCATGCCGAGCACGGTGAAGCCGCAATCCCGCTCCGGCGTGGCGGGGTAGGGCAGGCGCAGCTGCCCGGCCTCATGGCCGGCGCGCAGCAGATGCGCGACCGAGCGCTGCAAGGCGGTCTCGGCGAGGTCGCACAACGTCTCCGTCACCCGCTCCAGCGGCCACAGGCCGCCGATATCGGCGATCGCGGTGGCCAAAGCGACGACGCGCTTGGCCCGGCGCAGCGCGGCGGCGAGCTGCGCGCGGGGCAGCGTCGGCGCGATGGCGGCGAGTTCGGCCAGGGCTTCGGCCACCACGCGGTCCGGCCCATCCTTCAGCAGGTCGCGCAAGGCGGCGGGTTCGCGCAGCACGAGTTCCGCGAGATAGGGGCTGTTGCCGCCGAGCGAGCGCAGCAGCGTGCGGGCGCCGCCGTGCTGGCCGGCGCTGCGGGCGAGCTTGGCCTCGGCCCGCCCGATCGCCTCGAAACGTTCGACCAGGCGGTCGGCCGCCCCCGCGTCGGCGGGGCGGGGCCACAGGGTGGGCAGTCGGAACTTGCTCGCGCTCATGCGGCAGGCTGGCCATGAGGCGGCATGCCGGTCAAGCCATGCGCGGCGTCTTCCGGCGCGCAAGGCAGGTGTTGAGCCTCGGCTTCGCGCTGGTGCTGGCGCTGACTTTGGCGGTGCTGGCGCTGTCCTGGCGGTTGGCGAGCGGGCCGATCGCGCTGCCCTGGCTGGTGCGCCAGCTCGAGGCCGCCGCCAACACCGACCCCGCCGGGCCGCGCTGGTCGATCGGCGCGGCGGAACTGGCGTGGGAGGGTTTCGGCAACGGACTCGACCGCCCGCTCGACATCCGCATCACCGATGTGGCGGTGGCCAGCGCCGCCGGGCGGGTGCTGGCGCGGCTGCCCGAGGCCCGCGTCAGCCTCGCCGCGCGCGAACTGCTGCGCCTGCGCCTGATCCCCAGCGCCATCGAACTGCGCGGCGCCGAGTTGCGCGCCCGCCGCAGCGCCGCCGATGGCATCACGGTTGAGCTTCCGAGCGGCGAGAATCCCGCTGGTGGCCCCGATGCCGCGCCGGCGCCGGCCAGCACCGTCGAAGACCTCATCGCCGCCCTGCTGCGCCCGCCCGAGGATGGCAGGCTGAGCCAATTGCGCCGCGTGGTGGTGCGCGAGGCCCATCTGGTGCTGGACGACACCGGCTCGGCCACGACCTGGAATGCCACCAACCTGACGCTCGACCTGCGCCGCGGCGCCGGCGGCGGGGTCGACGGCACCGCAACGCTCGATGTCCCGCTGGGCAGCCAGACCCTGCATCTCGACCTGCGCGCCGCCCTGCGCGACCAGGCCGAGACCCTCACCCTCAACATCCGTGCCGAGCCGCTCAACCCGGCTCAGCTCGCGCGCGACCTGCCGGTACTGGCCGCCGCGGCGCCGCTCGATGCCGCGGTTTCGGCCGAGCTGCTGCTGGTGCTGGGCCGCGGCCTCGATCTCCGCCGTGGCGAGGCCAGGCTGCGGCTCGGCCCTGGCCGCGTCGAGGTGGTGCGCGGCAGCCTGCCGATTGCCGGTGCCAGTGCCACCCTGCGCGGTGACTTCACCGCCATCTCGCTCACCGACCTGCTGGTCGACGTGGCCACGCCCAGCGGCGCGCCCAGCCGTATCGCGGTCTCCGGCGGGGTCGAGATCGCGGCGAACGGCTATGATGCCGCCCTCGCCGTCACCTTGGACCAGATCGGCGCGGCCGATCTTGGCGCCGTCTGGCCCGACGGCGTGGCCGGGCCGGGCACCAAGGTCTGGGTCGCGCGCAACATCACCGACGGCACCGCGCATGACCTGCATGCCGCCATCGGGCTGCATGTGCCGCCCGACCTGTCCGACGTTCAGGTCACCCGGATCACCGGCGGGCTGAGCGCCGAGGGGCTCACCGTGCACTGGTTGCAGCCGGTGCCGCCGGTTGAGCAGGCGCAGGCGGAGCTGAGCTTCGTCTCGCCCGATATCATCGACGTCACCCTCGCCGCTGGGGTTCAGGGCGGGCTCAAGCTCACCGGCGGCCTCGTCCGCCTCTCCGGCCTCGCCCAGCGCGACCAGGTGGCCGATATTGCGGTCGATCTCGCGGGTCCGTTGCCCGATGTGCTCGCGGTCCTGCGCCATCCCCGGCTGCGCCTGCTCGACCGCCGCCCGATCGAAATGCGCGATCCCGCCGGCGAGGTGCGCGGCCGCGTCGAAATCGCCGCCCTGCCCCTCGATTCCCGGATCACCGTCGAGGACGTGCATCTGCGCGGCACGGCGAAGCTGACCGGCGTGCATCTCGGTGCCATCGCCGCCGGGCGCGATCTCGACGACGGCGTGCTGGAGCTGACCGCCACCAATGACGGGCTCAAGGCCGGCGGCACGGCTCGGCTCGCCGGCATCGCCGCGAAGCTGGCCGTCGACATGGATTTCCGCGCTGGCGCGCCGACGCAGATCGTGCAGTCCGTCACCGTCGCGGCCAGCCCCGAGCCGGCGCAGCTCGCGGCCGCCGGCCTCGATCTGGGCTCGGTGATCCAGGGCGCCGCCCCCGCCAGCCTGATCTGGCGCGCCCGGCGCGACGGGCATGGTGAGCTTGCCGTCACCGCGGATCTCGGCCCGGCGAGCTTGCGGTTCGACGAGCTCGGCTTCGCCAAGCCGGCCGGCCGGCCGGCCAAGGCGGACGTCCACGTCGCGCTCGAGCGTGAGCGCATCACCGCCATCGACCGCCTCACGGTGCAGGGCGAGGGGATCGATGCCGAGGCCCGCATCGTGTTTGCCGCGGGCCGCCCGACCCAGGCACTGATCGCCCGGCTGCGCCTGGGGGCCGCAACCGATCTGCGCGCCGACATCACCTTTCCCGCCCGCGACGGAGCGGCCTGGCGGGCAAATCTCGCCGGCGCGAGCATCGACGCCGCCGCCCAACTGCGGCGCACCCCGCCGGGTGCGCCGCCCGGCCCGCCCTATGTGCTCGATGCGAAGCTCGACCGCGTGGTTTTCGGCGACGGCCGCTTGCTGTCCGGCGTCGTGCTGCATGCCGAGAACGACGGGCGCATCAACCGGGCCCTGCACGTCGCCGGCCGGGCCGGTGCCGGCGCCTTCGCCATCGACGTCGTCCCGGTGCTGGGCGGGCGCTCCCTCGCCGGCACCGCGGCGGATGCGGGCGCGCTGCTCCACGCGCTCGACCTGATCGGCGACATGAAGGGCGGCGAGATGACGCTGTCCGGCCGCTACGACGACAGCCGGGCCGATCACCGCCTGTCCGGTAGCGCCGTGATCACCGAATTCCGCATGACCAGGACGCCGGGGCTGGCCGCGCTGCTCCAGGCCATGACGTTCTACGGGCTGGTCGAGATGGTGCGCGGCCCCGGGCTCGGCTTCGCCCGGCTGGAGGCGCCGTTCAGCCTCGCCGGCGACACGCTGGAACTCAACGACGTGCGCGCCTTCAACAGCTCCCTCGGGATGACCGCGCGCGGCAGGGTCGATATGGCGAGCGGGCAGTGCGACATCGTCGGCACCATCGTGCCGGCCTATTTCTTCAATTCGCTGCTCGGCAACATCCCGTTGATCGGCCGCCTGTTCAGCGTCGAACGCGGCGGCGGGCTGTTCGCGGCCAACTACAGCATGACCGGCGACTGCGACGATCCCTCGGTCGGGGTCAATCCGCTCTCGGCGCTGACCCCGGGTTTTCTGCGCGGCATCTTCGGGCTCTTCGACAATCCCGACGCGGCCCGCGCCCCGACAGCAACCCCGGTGCGGTAGCGCCGCCGCGTCTCAAAGCGCGTCGCGCAGCCCGACGCGGCGATGTCCGTCCCGCCCCGAGGTGGTGGCGGAGGCGGCGAGGGCGTCCAGCACAGCCTCGTAGGTGGCCTCCGCCATGGCCTGGAACAGGGTGTCGATGCGGTTCTCGTTGAGCATGCGCAAGGCAACCACATCCTTGCGCGCGTCGTGGTCGATGCGGTTGGCGGTGGTGAAGCCGATCACGAGGTCGCCGCTGCCATGGCCCCAGAACGAGCCCGCCCAGGCGAGCCCGGCCCCCCCGCGGCGGATCACCCGGCGCAGCTGGCGGTGATCGAGCGGCACGTCCGTCGCCATCACGATGATCACCGATCCGCGCTCCGGCGCCGGTTCCGCCGGCGGCGCCAGCCGCCGCCCGTCGGGCAGGCGCAGGTCTCCAGCGCGGCCGAAATTGGCCAGCACCAGCACGCCGAGATGATGCAGCCTCTTGTCCAGCTTCACCTGGCGCGAGGCCGAGCCGATGCCGCCCTTGAAGCCGAAACAGCTCATCCCGGCGCCTGCCCCGACCGCGCCGACGGCAAAGTCCGCCGCCACGGCAGCGAGCGCGGCGCAGGCATGCGCCTCGGTCACCGCCATGGCCTGAATGTCGTTGAGGTGGCCGTCATTGCACTCCCCCACCACCGGGTTCACCGTGCTGGTGCGCCGCCCGATATCGGGGTTCGCGGCGATCGCGCGCCGGATCAGGGCCGTGCCGCAGGTGCCGACCGAGAGCGTGTTGGTGAGCAGGATCGGCGTCTCGAGCTGGCCGAGCTCCTCGACCTGCATCAGCCCGATCGACTTGCCGAACCCGTTCAGCACATCGGCCGCCGCCACCGGCTTGTCGCGGAAGACATTGCCGTCATGCGGCACGATCGCGGTCACCCCGGTGCGCAGGTCGCCCTCCGCAAGGGTCACATGGCCGACCCTCACTCCGGGGACGTCGGAGATGAGATTGCGCACCCCCGGCGCCAACCGACCCGCCACCAGCCCCATCTCCCGCGCCCGCATTAGCGCGCTCCCTCGACGTAATCGATCCCGGTCCGCACCACGGCGAACTCGGTGAGGTTGTTGTGCGCCGCCCCCGGAACCAGCAGGAACCGCCCCTGCGCCGCCACGGCCGCCACGCGCGCGCCCATCGCGGGCGGGATCAGCCGGTCCTCTGAGCCATGCATGACCAGCACCGGGGCCGTCACCGCCCTGATCCGCGCCAGCGTGTCGAAGCGGTCCTGCAGCAGCCCATTGGCCGGGATGAAGGGGTATTGCCGCCGCGCCATGTCGATCAGCGCGGTGAACGGCGCCTCCAGCACCACCGCCGCGACCGCGCCTTCGGCTGCTCCCAACTCTTCGGCCAGGCGCACGGCCAGCGCCGTGCCGAGGGATTCGCCCCAGATCACGATCCGCTCGGGCGCATATCCGCGCGCCCGCAACAGCTCGTACGCCGCGCGCGCATCAAGCGCGAGCCCCTCCTCCGACGGCGCGCCCGGATTGCCGCCATATCCGCGCCACTCCAGCAGCAGCACGCCCCAGCCGGCGGCGGCGAACTGGGGCACGCGCGGCGCGCGATGGCCGATGGTGCCGGCATTGCCATGCAGGAACAGCGCCACCTTGCCGCCCGCCGCCTCCGGCGCGCGGAACCAGGCGTTGAGGTCCAGCCCATCGGCGGTGCGCACGCGCAGCACCTCGACATCCGGGACGCCCGAGGCCACCGGATCGGGCCGGCTTCCGGCGGTGATGAACACGAGGCGGCGCTGCCCGAAATAGAGTCCCGCGCACAGCGCGACATACAGCGCCGCCACCACCAGCAGCGGCCACATCATCCAGCGAACCAGGTCGACGACAGCCACGTGCGAACCCCCTGCGGCAAACCCCGCGCGGCAAACCCTGTCGTTGCCGCTATCCCGGCGCCGGTGCAAGGGGGTTGATCGATGTCAATGGCGTGATATCCACGGCCGAGGCAGGATGCGCCCGCTGCGGAGCGACAGGAACCGACATGGCACGAACGGCCGGCAAACAGTCCAACGCCGCTGCCCCGACCGGGGCGGCGGTGGATCCCATCGCCGCGCAGGCGCCGGTCGCGATCCCGGCCGCCGGGGACGGGACCGAACCGCGCGCGGCCCACGACAGCGGCCTCGCGCGGCACCGGATCGCGCAGATGAAGCACGACCCGGCGGCCATCCGCCGCCTGTTCGAAACCGGCGAATACCCCTATGCCACGCGCCTGCGCAACGACGCCTACGAGGAGCACATGCTCCAGCTCCAGCGCGAGCTGCTCAAGGCCCAGCGCTGGGTGGAGGAGAGCGGCGAGCGCATCATCCTGCTGTTCGAGGGCCGCGACGCCGCCGGCAAAGGCGGCACCATCAAGCGCTATACCGAGCACATGAACCCGCGCACCGCGCGCACCGTCGCGCTGCAGAAGCCGACCGAGCGCGAGCGCAGCCAGTGGTTTTTCCAGCGCTACATCGCCCATCTCCCCGCCGCCGGCGAGATCGTGCTGTTCGACCGCTCCTGGTACAACCGCGCCGGGGTCGAGCGGGTGATGGGCTTCTGCACGCCGCATGAATATCTCGAGTTCATGCGCCAGTGCCCCGAGTTCGAGCGCATGCTCACCCGCAGCGGCATCCGCCTGTTCAAGTTCTGGTTCTCGGTCAGCCGCGAGGAGCAGCGCAAGCGCTTCGAGGCGCGCGAGACCGACGCCCTCAAGCAGTGGAAACTCTCGCCGATCGACCGCGCCTCGCTCGACAAATGGGACGACTACACCGAGGCCAAGGAGGCGATGTTCTTCTACACCGACACCGCCGACGCGCCCTGGACGATCGTCAAATCCGACGACAAGCGCCGCGCCAGGCTCAACTGCATGCAGCATTTCCTCAACGCCATACCCTACGCCGGCAAGGACCACACCATCGTCACCGGCCCGGACCCGCTGATCGTCGGCGCCAGCGGCCATGTCATCGGCACCGGCCAGCACATCATCGACAAGACCGTCCACCCCGCCCTGCAACGCGGCCGCCGCGAGAAATAGCCGCCGCCGTGCGCACCTGGGGCGACGGATCGCAGACAGGAAGGAAGTGTTTCTTTTTTTGAAAAAAAGAAACAAAAAAACTTTGCCCGTGGCTTCGCCGTGGATGAAACGATAGACTCCAAGAAATAAAAGTTTTTTGCTTCTTTTTTTCAAAAAAGAAGCGCTTGCCTGCCCCGTTCCTGCTTGGGCCGCAGGCGTCTTCGCCTTGCACCGCAGGCGTCTTCGCCTTGCACCGCAGGCGTCTTCGCCTTGCACCGCAGGCGTCTTCGCCTTGCACCGCAGGCGTCTTCGCCTTGCGCCGCAGGCCATCAACCCAGCGATATCGGCACGATCCTGCCCGTGGGGAGCGCATTGATGGGCTTCGCCTGCCTCCAAACGCGAGATCGGGGCTTTCCAACTGAAGGCCATCGCCCCAGCCGCTGTCATGGATGGGTTCCAAGGGCCTGCGGCCCTTGGCCGGCGGAGCCTTGCTTGCCTTCACCTGATTGCCCTGCCGACGCCGCGGGGGGACCTGGCGCGCATGGCGGCGGGCGGGGCATAGTCGGGCCATGGTCCTCACGCTCCTCGCCGCGCGGCGTTTCCTGCCGTTGTTCGTCACCCAGTTCCTGGGCGCGCTGAACGACAATCTGTTCAAGAACGCCATGGTACTACTGCTGCTGTGGCGGGAAGGCGCGGCCGGGCCGGCGCTGGTGGCGGCGGCGGGGGGGGTATTCATCCTGCCCTACGCCCTGTTCTCCAGCCTGGCCGGGGAACTGGCGGACCGTTCGGTGATGGCGCGGCTGATCCGCGCGGTGAAGCTGTTCGAGATCGCCCTGATGCTGCTCGGCGCCGCCGGCTTCGTCACTGGCGATCCCTGGCTGCTGATGGCCGTGCTGTTCGGCATGGGGGTCCATTCGACGTTCTTCGGCCCGGTGAAATACGCCATCCTGCCGGTGCAACTGGCCGCGGCGGAGCTGGTCACCGGCAACGGGCTGATCGAGGCCGGCACCTTCCTCGCCATCCTGATCGGCACCATCCTCGGCGGCGGCCTCGTGCTGCTGGAGGGCGGCATCTGGGTGGTTTCGGCGGCCGCCCTGCTGGTCGCCGGGCTCGGCTATGCCGCGGCACGCTCCATCCCGCCCACCGCCCCGGCCGCACCCGGCCTGCGGCTCGACTGGAACCTCTGGCGGGGCACGTTCCACATCCTGGCGCTGACCCGCGCCAACCCGGTGGTGTGGCGCGCGATCCTGGCGATCTCCTGGTTCTGGACGGTGGGCGCGACCGTGCTGTCGCAGTTCCCGGTGCTCGCCAAGGATGTGCTGGGCGCCTCGGGCACGGTGGTGACGCTGTTTCTCGCCACCTTTTCCATCGGCATCGGGGTCGGCTCGCTGCTGGAGGCGCGGCTGCTGCACGGCCATCTTTCGCTGCGCCATGTGCCCTGGGCCTGTCTCGGCATCTCCCTGTTCACCTTCGATTTCGTGCTGGCGAGCGGGGGCGGGCAATTCGTCGACCCGGCCGCCCTGCTCGCCGGGGTGGCGGGCTGGCGCATTCTGGCGGATTTGTTCGGCCTCGCGGTCTGTGGCGGCGTGTTCTCGGTGCCGCTCTACACCCTCATGCAGGAGCGTTCGGACCCGGCGATCCGCTCGCGGGTGATCGCGTCCAACAACGTGATGAATGCCGTGTTCATGGTGGCCGGGGCGGTCGTGGCGACCGTGCTGGCGGGGCAGGGCGTGGGCTCCCCCACGATCCTGGCCCTCACCGCGGTGGCCAATCTCACCGCCCTCGCCCTGATCTGGCGGACGATGCGGCGGGACTGATCAGACCGCCACCGCCTCACACCATCAGGGCGCCGGGAAACAGCGGATAGGGCTCCTCGGACAGCACGATCAGGTGGCTCTGCACGCCCTTCACCCCGGCGACGCCCTTGGCGGCGAGTTCGAGCGCGCGCTGCTCCTCGCGCGTGTTCACCAGCCCCCACAAATGCACCACCCCGTCGGTCACCACGACGCTGTTGTCCGCCCGCCGGCTCCAGGCCTGGCTGGCCAGTTCGGTCAACAGGGCGCCGCGGATGGCGTCGTCGTCGGCGGTGGCCCCTTCCGGGGCCGGCGCGATCGAGGCCAAGGTGCGCAGCAGGTTGGAGCGGCTGACGATGCCGACCAGCGTGTCGCCGTTCAGCACCGGCACGCGCTTGACCCGGCGCTCCTCCATGATGTCCGCGATCGCGGCCAGCGAGGTGCCCGGGGCCACGGTGATGACGGATTTGGTCATGATGTCGCGCGCGACCTCGCCGTGCGAGCGGACATATTCGTCGGCCAGCGTGGCGGTGCCGGTGAAGAAGGCGAGCCACGAGCCGCGCTTGCGCTGGGTGCCGAGCTCGGCGCGGCGCAGCAGGTCGCCCTCGCTGACCAGGCCGGTGACCCGGCCGTCGGCATTGACCACCGGCACGCCGCTGATCCCGCGCGCCAGCAACAGCTTGACGATATCCCGCACCGAGGTTTCTTCGGTGACGGTGACCACGGGGGCGGTCATGATGTTGGCGGCGTTCATGGCACATCTCCTTTGACGGTGCTTGATCCCCATATGAGGGGGTGCGACCTTTCCCGGCATTGATCCAGATCACGATGGCGCCGTCCAGTGCCGGGTAGAATTCGGACAAAGGAGACCCCCATGTTCAAGCACGTTCTCGTTCCCGCCACCGGCTACGCCACGGACGACGCGGTCTTCGCCACCGCTCTGCTGGCGGCCAAGCCGTTCGGCGCCCACGTCGAGTTCCTCCACGCCAAGGTCGACGTCACCGAGGTCGTCGTCGCCATGTCGGCCGGCGGGGTCGGCGGCGGTGGCGCGGTGCAGGGCGTGGTCGACAAGCTCGAGGAGGACGCCAAGTCCCAGGAGCAGAAGGCCTGGAACGCGTTCACCAGGTTCTGCGAGAGCAACGGCCTGCCGACCAGCGGCGGCGCCCCGGGCGCGGGCCTGTGCGCCGACATGATCGTCGAGACCGGCAGCGAATCCCAGTGGGTCGCCGAATACGGCCGCTTCGCCGATCTCGTCGTGGTCGGCCGCCGGCGCGATGGCCAGGATGTCGCGATGGACGTGCTGGAGGCCGCCCTGATGGACACCGGCAAGCCCCTGCTGATCGCTCCGGCCGCCCCTCCCGCTGCCCTGCTCGGCACCGTGGTGATTGCCTGGAAGGACACGCCGGAGGCCGCGCGCGCTGTGGCGGCCGCCATGCCGCTGATCGATCACGCCGAGCGTGTCATCATCCTCACCGTCGGCGAGGGCGATGCCGCGCCCGACGTGAGCTGCGAGCGGCTGCAACGCGCCCTGCGCTGGCACAATGCCGAAACCTCGGTGAAGATGCTGCCCCGCGCCGGCCGCGCCCCGGTCGAGGTGCTGCTGGAGGCTGCCACCGCCCTGGGCGCCACGCTGATGGTGATGGGCGGCTACAGCCACTCGCGGCTGCGCGAGGTGGTCTTCGGCGGCTTCACCCAGCGCATCCTCAACGGGGCGGACCTTCCCGTGCTGATGGCGCATTAATTGTCCGGCACGCAAGGCCGCAAGCCCGCGCCCGAGGGGCGAAACTGGCTGACCGGGATCGCCTGGATCGCGGCACTCGGTTTCCTCGTCTTCAGCATCGCCGGCCAGTACGCCGGCGGTGCCTCCGAGACCATCTCCTACACCCGCTTCCGCCAGCTGCTGGCGGACAACCAGGTGGCGCGGGTGGTGGTTTCGGGCGAGCAGATCCGTGGTGATTTCCGCGAAAAGCAGAGCGGCGGCGCCACCAGCTTCACCACCCAGCGGGTGCCGCCGGACGTGGCGGAGCTGCCGGCGGCGAAGGACGTCGAGTTCAGCGCGACGCCGGCGGGGGGCGGGCTGTCGACGCTGCTCGGCTGGATCCTGCCGCCGCTCATGTTCGTCGGCATCTGGTTCGCCGCCTCGCGCCTGATGGGCGGCAAGGGCGGGGGCATGCTGGGCGGCGGGCTGCTCGGCGTCGGCCGCAGCAAAGCCAAGCTGGTCGCCGAAACCGACGTGAAGGTCTCGTTCGACGATGTCGCGGGGGTCGACGAGGCCAAGGAGGAACTGCACGAGATCGTCGACTTCCTGCGCACCCCCGACGCGTTCGGCCGCCTCGGCGCCCATATCCCGCGCGGCATCCTGTTGGTCGGCCCGCCCGGCACCGGCAAGACGCTGCTGGCCCGGGCCGTCGCGGGCGAGGCGGGGGTGCCGTTCTTCAACACGAACGGCGCCGAATTCGTCGAGATGTTCGTCGGCGTCGGCGCCGCACGGGTGCGTGACCTGTTCGAGCAGGCCCGCCAGAAGGCGCCCTGCATCATCTTCATCGATGAACTCGACGCCCTCGGCCGCGCCCGCGGCGCCTCGCCCGCCGGCGGCCAGGACGAGAAGGAACAGACCCTCAACCAGCTCCTCGCCGAGATGGACGGCTTCGACCGCTCCGTCGCCATCGTCATCCTCGCCGCCACCAATCGCCCCGAAATCCTCGACCCCGCGTTGCTCCGCGCCGGCCGCTTCGATCGCCAGGTGCTGGTCGACCGGCCGGAGAAGAAAGGCCGGGTGCAGATCCTCAAGGTGCACCTCAAGAAAATCACCTTGGCGTCCGATATCGACTACGACGCCCTCGCGGCGATGACCCCGGGCTTCACCGGGGCCGACCTCGCCAATCTCGCCAACGAAGCGGCCGTGCACGCCACCAGGCGCAAGGCTGATGCGGTGGCGATGGCCGATTTCGCCGCCGCTGTCGAGCGCATCGTCGCCGGCCTGGAAAAGCGCTCCCGCGTCCTGATCCCGAGCGAACGGCGCATCGTCGCCTATCACGAGATGGGCCACGCTTTGGTCGCCCGCGCCATCCAGGGCGCCGATCCGGTGCAGAAGGTCTCCATCATCCCGCGCGGCATCGCCGCCCTCGGCTACACCATGCAGCAGCCGATGGAGGACCGGTTCCTCATGGGCGCCAATGAGCTGCGCACCCGCATGGCGGTGCTGATGGGCGGCCGCGCGGCCGAAACCCTGCTCGGCCCCGACGTCTCCACCGGGGCGGCCGACGATCTCGCACGGGCCACCGACATCGCCCGCGGCATGGTCGCCCGCTTCGGCATGGGCGGCGCCCTCGGGCCGGTGGCATGGGACACCGAGCCCGGCCGCTTCCTCGACCAGCCCGGCGCGTTCTGGCGGCCGCGCGGCTATAGCGAGGCCACCGCCCGCGAAATCGACGATGCCGTGCGCGAACTCCTCGGCCGGGCGCTGGAGCGGGCGCTGGCGATCCTGCGCACCAACCGGACCGCACTCGATGCCGGCGCCGAAAACCTCCTCGCCCATGAGATGCTGACCGGCGACGAGCTGCCGGTTCCGATCCCTGAAAGCAACAATGATGCGCTATAACCTTCCCCTCAGCGGCGCTCGCCTGTGGGCCGATCTCATGGAAATCGCCGAGATCGGCGGCACCGCGAAAGGCGGCTGCAACCGCCAGACCCTGACCGACCTCGACAGCCAGGGCCGCGCCCTGTTCGCGCGCTGGGCCGAGCAGGTCGGGTTGACGCTGCGCGTCGATCGCGTCGGCAACATGGTCTTCACCCGGCCCGGCCGCGACCCCACGCGCAAGCCGGTTGCCATCGGCAGCCATCTCGACACCCAGCCCACCGGCGGCAAGTTCGACGGCATTCTCGGCGTGCTCGCCGGGCTGGAGATCATGCGCGCCCTCTATGAGTCCGGCGCCGAGACCGCGGCGCCGCTGGTGCTGATCAACTGGACCAACGAGGAGGGCGCCCGCTTCGCGCCGCCGATGATGGGCAGCGGCGTCGCCATGGGCGTCTTCACCGAGGCCGAGGTACTGGACAAGCGTGACGCCGAGGGGGCGGTGTTCGGCACGGAACTGCGCCGCATCGGCTGGCAGGGCAGCGCCGATCCGGCCGCGCTGCAAGACCTCGGCGCCTATTTCGAGCTGCACATCGAGCAGGGCAAGCAGCTCGAGGACGAAGGGCTCGATCTCGGCGTCGTCACCCATGCGCTGGCGCAAAGCTGGTACGAGGTCACTGTCGAGGGGACCGAGTCCCATGGCGGCTCCGTCATGGCCGGGCGGCAGGACGCGATGATGGGCGCGGCCCCGCTGATCGCCGCCGTCGAGGCGATTGCGCTGGCGGCGCTGTCGCCCGCGGGCGAGCCGGGGCGCGGCACGGTCGGCTGCGTCACGGTCTATCCGTCCAGCCGCAACATCGCGCCGGGCCGGGTGTGGTTCAGCATCGACACCCGCCACGGCGATCCGGAGCGGCTGGAATGGATGGGCGCGGAGATCAAGGCGACGGCGGCGCGGATCGCGGCGGCGCGCGGCCTGCGGATCGCGGTCGAGGATTTCTGGCACGCGCCGATGACGCAATTCGCCCCCGATCTGGCCGCGCATCTGCGCGAAGGCGCCCGGGCGCGGGGCTATCGGTTCAAGGACATGCCGACCGCGATCGGCCACGATGCCGTCTATATGGCGCGGCACGTGCCGAGCGTGATGCTGTTCTGCCCCTGCCACGGCGGCATCAGCCACAACGAAGCGGAGAGCATCACGCCGCACTGGGCGACCGCGGGGCTTGAGGTCCTTGCCGATGCGGTGCTTGCCGCGGCGAATTAGAATCGGGGCGGGGAAGCGCTTCTTTTTTGAAAAAAGGAATACTCCGACTCCCTGAGAATGCGTGAAAAGGGTGTTGCGCCGGCTCGGTAGTGTCGATTCTAGTTTGGCGATGATCGGCAAGCGCTTTCTCAAGGAACCTGCCCGGCAAGCGCTTTTGGCGTTGGCGCGCG
>CAIYSR010000079.1 GCA_903928895.1 uncultured Rhodospirillales bacterium
GCTTCCCAGGCAAGTGCGGACGGATCCGCTCCCATTGGTGATCGCGAAGCAGAAGACGAACCGATGCCATTCATCGCTCCCCAAAAGGAGCTTGAATCAGATTTCAGCCCGAGCCGGAATCCCTAATGTCAACGCGCTCTAGGAAAGTGGCGAGCACGCGCAGCGGCGCCGTGACCCGCCACGAGGTCGAGGACCGCAAGCTGGCAATGTCCGCCTCGCGTCTGGCGATCTCCGCCTCGTACTGCGCAAGCGCGGCGTGCAGGGCCTCCCGTTCGCGGGCGCTGCGTGCGAGATCGGTCCTGAAATTGAGGATCTCGGTCTCGCGGGCGGCGCGTTCGTCGGCTTGCGCGACCGCGTGGGGCTCAAGCCGGGCACGAAGGGTGGACTGCCAGGGGGCAAGGAGCCGATCGTGCTCATCGAGAACGAAGCGGGCAGCCTCGAACGTGGCCCGGATCGTGGCCTCGCCATGCGCTGTGGCGGCAAAGAGGTGTTCGGCGAGAGGGCCTGCCGGTGCACCCTTGGTGTGATGACGCAGCGAAGGGGTCAGGAATGCACGGATTGGCCCGGCGGCTTCCTCGGGTGGGATCGGCCACGACAGGTTCAGGGTGGCGGCGATGCCGGATGTCGTGCTGCGCCAGTCCGACAGCAGGTCATCGTAGCGGCTCCAGGCGCGCGGAAGAGCGGCACTGTGTCGTTCTGCTCCGAGGAGCTCATGGATTTGCAGGAGTTCGGCGGTTTCCGGCGGCGTGCCGTCGCGGGCCGAGAGCGAGCTGGCAGCGGCTGCGGGGTGGCGAAGCGGGATGACGGCGTGCGGTGCGAGCCCGAGTTGGCGCAGAGCCGCGAGGTAGAGGGGCGCGACCCGGCAAAGGCGTGGGTCTTTGATGATGGGCAGCGGACGGGACCCGTACTCGGCAATGATGGTTTCGGCGATGCGGCTGGTGTAGGTGCCGGCTTCGGCGCCCTTGAACCAGGCGAGTGGGATGGCGATCGGGTCCCAATAGCCGATGCCGTGGGCGGCGAGGATTTCGTCGTTCAGCTCGACCAGGTGCTGCGGTTCGAAATGGCCCTGCGGGTTGCCGTGCCCGGGCGGGAGCAGCGTGGCCGGGAGCGATGCGCCCCGCAATGCGAGCACGGCTGTGAGGGCCGAACTGCCGGAGCGGCCGGGGCCGATCACCAGCAGGGCCGGCTTCATTGGTCGAGGCGCTTCCAGAAGAAGATGGTGGCATCGTAGCCGCCTTCGCCGTTGAGGGCGAAGCCCGGCACGCGGCCGGCCTCGGTCCAGCCCATGCCGCGGTAGAGCGGCTCGGCGGCGTCACCCTCGCGGGTGTCGAGCACCAGCAGATGGCGGCCGGCGGCGCGGGCTTCGTCCTCGAGGCGATCCATCAGCAGGCGGGCGAGGCCGCGGCGGCGGGCGTCGGGGTGGACCAGGAGTTTGGCGACGTCGGCGCGATGGGGCTGGTTGGGCGGCATGTCGAGATCGAGCGTGACGGTGCCGGCGAGCACGCCGTCGACCCAGCCGGCGAGGATGACGCGCCTGTCCATGGCGGCGGACGAGGCGCTGCGGGTCCAGAAGGCCGTGGCGGTGTCGCGGGCGAGGGGCGGCAAATAGGACACGGAGGCGCCGGCATCGACGCAGGCGCGCAGAATTTCGGCGAGACGGGGGATGGCGGCGTGGGCGGCGGCGGCGTCGAGGCGCTCGATCGCCACGCCGGTGAGCGGCTTGGCGTAGACGAATTCGATGGAGTTCGAGAGGTCATTCAGCACGCGCAGGGCACCGGCGCGGATGTAGGATTGTTTTTCGTAGAAGCGGTGGGCGCGGTCGAACCTGGTGTCGGACCAGAGTTTCATGCTTGTGCCGCCATGAGCGCGGGCGAAATCCTCGGCGGCGGCAATCATGCGTTGGGCCATGCCGGTGCCGCGCAGCGCGGGGGCGGTGTAGACCTTGCAGAGCTCCCAGACGCCGTCGCCGAGCGGCTTGGTGCCGAGCATGCCGGTGAGGGCGCCGTCCTGCTCGACCGCCCACAGCGCGCCGCCGGCTTCGGCATAATAGGTGGCGAGCGCGCGCAGTTCGGGGTTTTCTCCGTCGACGTCGAGAATGTTGCCGGGGTATTCGGCCCAGCAGGCGGCGATGAGGGCGATGAAGCCGTTCGCGTCCTCGTCGCGCCCCGCCCGGAGAGTGGCAGTCACGTCAGGCTGGCGACGAATTTTCCCATCCGCTTCATCGCCTCGGCGACGGCCTCATCGTTCGCAGCATAGGAAATCCGCAGATAGGGGCTCATCCCGAAGGCCGCACCACCGACGAGGGCGACGTGGCCTTCCTCGAGGAGGGCCAGGGCGAAATCGCCGTCGGTCTCGATCCGTTTGCCCTTGGGCGTCGTGCGCCCGATGCAGCCGGCGATATTCGGGTAGACGTAGAAGGCGCCCTCCGGGCGGTGGCAGGTGATGCCCGGCATGGCGTTGAGGCTGTCGACCACGAGATCACGGCGGCGGCGGTAGATGGCGGCCTGCTCGGCCACCAGGTCCTGCGGGCCATCGAGGGCGGCGACCGCGGCGGCCTGGCCAACAGTGGAGATGCCGGCGCTGACCTGGCCCTGCATGTTGACCATGGCCTTGATGAGGTCCTTCGGGCCGGCGCAGAAGCCGACGCGCCAGCCGGTCATGGCGTAGGTCTTGGACACGCCTGTGATGGTGACGATGCGGTCGCGCAGTTCGGGGACGGCGGCGGCGAGGGTGTCGAATTCGAAATCGCCGTAGACGAGATGTTCATACATGTCGTCGCACATGATCCAGACGTGCGGGTGCTTTTTCATCACCTCGCCGATGGCCTGGAGTTCCTTGCGGGACATGGCGGCGCCGGTGGGGTTGTTGGGCGAATTCAGCATCAGCCATTTGGTTTTCGGCGTGATGGCGGCCTCGAGGTCTTCGGGGCGGAGGCGGAAGCCGTTGTTCTCGGGGCAGTTCACGATCACCGGCTCGCCGCCGCAGAGCTTCGTCATCAGCGGGTAGGCGCCCCAATAGGGGGCGGCGATGACGACCTCGTCGCCGTCGTCGATGGTGGCGAGGAAGGCGTTGTAGATGACCTGTTTGCCGCCGTTGGAGACCATGATCTCGTCGAGCGCGTAGTCGAGCCCGCGGTCGCGCTTGAATTTGCGCTGCACGGCGGCCTTGAGTTCGGGGGTGCCGTCCTGCGGGGGATACTTGGTCTTGCCGGCGCGGGCGGCCGCGTCTGCGGCCTCGATGGCGTGCAACGGGGTGTCGAAGTCGGGCTCGCCGATAGTGAGCTGGATGACGTCGATGCCCTGGGCGCGCAATTCACGGGCCTTTATGGTCATCGCCACGGTGGCGGCGACCTGAACACGCTTGAGGCGGGAGGCGAGGGCCGGGCGGACGGTTGCGTTCATGGTTCAGTGCATTCCCTGGCAGAAACGCTGGATGCGGGTGCAGGCCTCGCGCAGGCTTTCGGTGTCGGTGGCGTAGGAGATGCGGAAATGGCCGGGATACAGGAACGCGGAGCCGTGGACGGCGGCGACGCCCTCCTCCTCAAGCAGCGCGGTGACGAAGTCGGCGTCGTCGTTGATTTTCACGCCGCCCTTGGTGGTCTTGCCGATGCAGCCATGGACGGAGGGGAAGACGTAGAAGGCGCCCTCGGGCTTGTGGCAGGTGATCCCGGGGGCCTGGTTCAGCATTTCGACCACCAGGTCGCGGCGCTGCTTGTAGACCGCGACCATCTCGCCGATGAATTCCTGCGGGCCGTTGAGGCTTTCGACCGCGGCGGCCTGGGAGATCGAGGAGGTGTTGGAGGTGGACTGCGATTGCAGCTTGTCCAGCGCCTTGATCATCTGCACCGGGGCGCCGGCGAAGCCAATGCGCCAGCCCGTCATGGCATAGGCCTTGGACGAGCCGTTCATGGTGATGGTGCGGTCCTTCAGCTTCGGCTCGACCTGAACGATGGTGGCCGGCTTGAAGCCGTCATAGGCAAGCTTCTCGTAGATATCGTCGGTGAACACCCAGACATGCGGGTGCCGCAGCAGCACGTCGCAGATCGCGCGCAGTTCCTCGGCCGAATAGGCGGCCCCGGTGGGGTTGCAGGGGTTGTTGATCATGAACCACTTGGTCTTGGGCGTGATGGCGGCTTCGAGGTCCTCGGCGCGGAGCTTGAAGCCGTTGTTCTGCCCGCAAGGAACCAGCACGGGTGTACCATCGGCGAGAGCCACGATATCGGGGTAGCTGACCCAGCACGGAGTCGGGATGATGACCTCATCGCCTTTGTCTAGGGTGGCGATCATGGCGTTGAAAATCACCTGCTTGCCGCCGGTGGAGACGATGATCTCCTCGGGCTTGTAGTCGATCCCCGAGTCCCGCTTGAATTTGGCGGCGACGGCCTGGCGCAGCGCGGGTGTGCCGGCGACGTCGGTGTACTTGGTATCGCCGGACTGGATGGCACGGATCGCGGCGTCTTTGACGTTCTGCGGCGTGTCGAAATCGGGCTCGCCGGCGGAGAGGCTGATCACATCCCGCCCAGCGGCTTTCATCTGGCGCGCCTTGGTGGAGATGGCGATCGTCAGGCTCGGATTGATCCGGTCGAGGCGTTCGGCGGTCAGGGACATGGGGGTCTCGCTGGGCTGAAAATTAGCCGCGCAACGTAGTCCGGGCGTCTGCGTGGGGCAACCGGAGCGGCCGTCCGGCGTACGGGCGGCAGGTTTGCGCTAGCGGATCAGCCCGGTCAGCGGGCTCGACGGATCCGCCCCCATGCGCCGCGGCATGCGCCCGGCGAGGTAGGCGAGGCGGCCGGCCTGGACGGCGTGTTTCATCGCGCGCGCCATCATGATCGGGTCCCGTGCATGGGCGATGGCGGAGTTCATCAGAACCGCGGTGCAGCCGAGTTCCATGCCGATCGCGGCGTCGGACGCGGTGCCGACGCCGGCATCGACGAGCAGCGGCACCTTGGCCTGGTCGATCATCATCGAGAGCATCGCCGGGTTCTGGATGCCGAGGCCGGAGCCGATCGGGGCGCCGAGGGGCATGATGGCGACGCAGCCCATCTCCTCCAGGCGCATCGCGGCCAGAGGATCGTCGGCACAATAGACCATCACCTCGAAGCCATCCTTGATGAGGGCCTCGGCGGCCTCGAAGGTGGCGGGCATGTCGGGATAGAGATGCGGCGGCGGGCCGAGGACTTCGAGCTTCACCAGATTCCAGCCGCCGGCCTCGCGGGCCAGGCGCAGCGTGCGCACGGCGTCGCGCGCGGTGTGACAGCCCGCCGTGTTCGGCAGGTAGGTGTAGGTCTTGGGGTCGACAAAATCCTGCAGCATCGGGGCGCTAGGGTCGGACAGGTTGACCCGGCGGACCGCGACGGTGACGATCTCGGCGCCGGAGGCGGCGATGGCGTCAGCAGTTTCCTGGAGGTCCTTATACTTCCCGGTGCCGACGATCAGGCGCGAGGTGAAGGTACGGCCGGCAACGCTCCAGGTGTCTTGAGTTTCCGGGGCCATTGTCAGCCTCCTCCAATGAAGTGGACGATCTCGAGCTGATCGCCGTTGCCCAGCACCGTCTCGGCGTAGCGGGTGCGGGAGACGATTTCCTCGTTCAGCTCGACCGCCACCTTGCGCATATCGAGCCCGATCGCGGCCAGCAGGGACGCGACGGTGGCGGGGGCGGCAAGCTGCCGGGGCTCACCATTGACGGTCAGTGCGATGGTCTCGGACATGGCCGCAATATGGCCCCGGTGCTTCATGCCGACAAGGAAGAGCTCAGCGGGCCAACTCCGGCAGCAGGCGCGCCCAGGCGAGCAGCCCGTCGTCGAAGCTGGACAGCCGGAAGAACTCGTTCGGCGCGTGGATGCGCTCGTCCGCAATCGCGTAGGAGAGCATGACCGTCTCCAGGCCGAGCGTATCCTTGGCCATCGCCGAGATCGGCAAGGTGCCGCCGACGCCGACGCGCAAGGGCCGGCGGCCGTGCACGGACTCGATCACCCGTTCGACGGCGAGGAGGAACGGGTCCTCGTCCGGCACCGCATAGGCCGCGGTGCCGCCGCGTTCGCGGGTGACGATGAGGTCCGCCCAGGCCGGGCAGCTGGCGCGCAGGCGGGCCTCGACCGCGTCGCCGGCCCGCTTCGGGTCCTGCCCCGGGCCGAGGCGGCAGGTGATCTTGGCGTGGGCCTCGGCGGGGATGACGGTTTTGCCGCCTGGGCCCTGGTAGCCGCCCCACATCCCGTTCACCTCGACGGTCGGGCGCAGCCACAGGCTCTCCAGCAGCTCGACATTGGGCTCGATCGCGCCGGGACGGGCGCCGATCTCGGCAAAGAAGGCGGCCTCGTCGAAGCCCAGGCCATGCATGCCGGCATAGTCGGCGTTGGAGGGGCGCTTCAGCCCGTCCATGAAGCCGGGGACGGCGATGCGGCCATCGGCGTCGTGCAATGTGGCGATGAGGCGGGCGAGGACGGTGGCGGCATTGCCGACGGGTCCGCCGTAGCGGCCGGAATGGAGGTCGGTGCCGGCGGTGCGGACGGTGATTTCCATCCCCGCGAGGCCGCGGCTGTTGGTGTTCAGCGTGGGCAGGCCCGGCCGCCAGCGCCCGCCATCGGCGGAGACCAGCACGTCGGCGCTGAGCAGATCGCGGTGCGCTTCCATGATCTTCGGCAGCGAGCGGCTGCCGCATTCCTCCTCGCCTTCGAGCAGGATCTTCACGTTGATCGGCAGCTTGCCGGTCACCGCGAGCCAGGCCTCGATCCCGGACACGGCGATCCACAGCGGCGATTTGTCGTCCGACGCCCCGCGCGCATAGATGTTGCCGTCGCGGATGGTCGGCTCGAACGGCGGCGTCTCCCACAGCGCGAGCGGGTCGGGCGGCTGCACGTCGTAGTGCCCATACACCAGGATGGTCGGCTGGCCGGGCGCGTCGAGCCAGGAGGCATAGACCGCATCATGCCCGCCGGCGTTGAGCCGCTGGACGTTGTGCATGCCGATGCGCTTCAGCCGCGCCTCCAGGATGGAAGAGGCCCCCGCCATCCCGGCGGCATAGGCCGGGTCGGTCGAGACCGAGGGCTGGGCGATGAAGCCGAGCAATTCCTCCAGCAGGCGCGGCTTGTTCTCGGCGAGCCAGGCCTCGACTGCCGGGTTCATCGCCCGCCGTCCACCTGGATGACCTGGCCGTTGACGAAGCTGCCGAGTTCGGAGGCGAAGAACACGACGCCGTTGGCGATATCCTGCGCCGAACCGAGGCGCTTGAGCGCGATGCGTTCGACCAGGGCCTTCTGGCCATCGGCGCCGTAGCTCTCCCACTGTTTCTCGGTCGAGGGATTGGTCCGGATGAAGCCAGGGGCGACCGAGTTCACGGTGATGCCGAAGGGGCCGAATTCATGGGCGAGCTGGCGGGTGAGGCCGATCACCGCGTGCTTGGCGCTGCAATAGGCCTGCACGCCGGTGAGCGAGGCCTGTAGCCCGGCGCCCGAGGAGATGTTGACGATACGGCCGGAGCCGGCCCGCTTCATGCCCGGCACCACGGCGCGGGACATCACCATCGCGGCCCCGACATTGATGGCGAAGATCCGGTCCCAGTCCTCGTCCGGGACTTCCTCGAGCGGGCGCATGGCCTGCCCGGCGACGCCGCCGGCGTTGTTGACGAGGACATCGATGGCCTTGCCGCTGATGCTGTGCTCGATCTCGGCGACCCAGGCGGCGGCGGCCTTGCGATCGGTCAGATCAACCACCTTGGTATGGATATTGCCCGGTTTCGCGGTTTCGGCGAGGTTCTCGGCCGAGAGGTCACAGCAATAGACGGTTGCCCCAAGCCCGGCAAAGGTCTGCGAGATGGTCCGCCCGAAGCCATGCCCGGCGCCGGTGACGACGACGATCTTGCCGTCAAATCGAATATGCATGTTCAATGTCCTGTTGGCTTATGGGTGAAAGTTTTTTGTTTCTTTTTTTCAAAAAAGAAAGCGCTTTCTTTTTTGAAAAAAAGAAACAAAAAAATTTCACCCAGTCAGTGTGGGAGCAGTTCGAGCAGGTTGGCGTCCGTCATCGGACGGGTGCCGTTTTCGACTTCGTGGATGAGGTCGACCAGCTTGCGGATGGTGGGGCAGGGGAGGTTGTGCTTGGCCCCGATGGTCGCGATCGGCGCGATCTGCACATCGATCTCGGTGCGCCGCTTGCGGATGGCGAGGTCGCGCCAGACGCCGGAATGGGTCTTGGCGTTCGGCCGGTTGAACGCAACCATCGCCTCCACGCAGGCCCGCGCCTGCTCCTCCGGCGCATTGGGCATAAAGGCGCGCGGATCGAAGCCGTTGAACCCCTTGGGGTCGACCCCTTCGGCCAGCGCCACCTCCACCGCCTCGCGCCCGAGCGCCCGCCACACCGGCAGAAGCTCCGGCCGCGCCAGGCAGTCGGCGATGCCGAGGTCGCCCAGCGCCTGGGCGAACAGCATCGCGCCGTAGCCGAGCTTGCCCCACAGATAGCCCCAGATCTCGGTCGTGGTGATGGCATTGGGCTCGAAGTCCAGCATCGTCTGATGCAGGTCCTCGAGCCGCGATGTCATCCGCCCGTTGATTTCACCCAGCACCACCGCGCCACGTCCGCCGAACATGATTTCGCCCGGTGCGATCCAGTCGGCACTGAAATTGACGAAGGCGCCGATGGTGCGATCGCGCCCGATGATGCGCTGGATCACCGTCTCGCAGAGCCCGTTCTGGGTCGAGAGCACGTAGCCGTCCTGCGCCAGATGCGGCGTGAGCGCCCGGGTCGCCTCCGCGGTGTGGTGGGCCTTCACGGCGAGGAAGATATGTTTCCACTCGCCCGTCACCTCCTCGGGTGTGAAGGAGGGCGCACGCACCGAGAACTGCTCGATCGGCCCGGTGATGCGCAGGCCGCGATCGCGGATTTCGGCGACATGCTCGGCCACGACATCGACAAAGGTGACGTTATGCCCGGCGCGGACGAGATAGGCGCCGATGGTGCCGCCGATGGCGCCGGCGCCCCAGATCAGGATCGGTCCCATCACCAGGTTTCCAACAGGGCGCGGGTTTCGGCGACTGCGATGTCCCAGATCGCCTGCATCTCGGCATCAGGCCGCTGGCTGCGGCCGCCGTAATTGCCGTCCTCCAGCAGGGTGCGGATCTCGAAGGGGGCGAGGGTCTTCATGATGTCCATGTCAACCGGTTCCTTGACTTCGTCGGCCGGGGTGGAGGGCAGGCGGGTCCAGGGGAAGTTTTCCATCCAGGATGCATGGCTCGCGACTTTGTCGGTCACCTGCACCTGCGCCATGGTCTTCTGCGCCCGCCACCAGTCATGAAAGCGCACCCGGCAATCCGGGTTGTCCATCATCCATTCCTGCGCGAGTGCGGCGGCCGGCTGGTTGCCGCCGTGCCCGTTGACAATCATGATGCGCCGGAAGCCGGAGCGCTTCAGGCTGTCCAGCACATCGCGCACCACGGCGACGTAGGTGTCGACCCGCAGCGTGACCGAACCCGGATAGGTCTGGAAGTAGGGCGCGAGCCCGAACGGAATGGCGGGGAACACCGGTACCCCCAGTGGCTCGGCGGCCTCGACCGACACGCGCTCGGCCAGGATCGCATCCACCATCAGCGACAGCCCGGCATGCTGTTCGGTGCTGCCCAGCGGCAGGATGCAACGCTCGTCATTGCGCACCCAGTCCTCGACCATCCGCCAGTCCATGTCGGCAATGCGCATCGAAGCCTCCGCCCGTGTTCTATGGGAGGAGAGGCTGCCACACTGGGGCGTCAGGTCAACCTGCCCGCCCGAGGCCAGGCCCTTACTTGATGCGCGCGACCAGGATGTCGCAGTTCAGCCGCCCGGCCATCAGGCAGTCCTCGATGGCGGATTTCGACTGAAGCTGGCGGGTCACCCAGAAGCAGATGACGAGCACCAGGAGGGTTACGGCCAAGCCCGCAAGGCTGACCGTGCGACGATCCGCGGCTTCCTGCTCCTGGTCGTTGAATACCAGCCGGTAGAGTTTGGCCACCGCGCGCCCTCGCGTTCCGGAACAGACACAATCTAGCGCCTGATCCGGGTGGATAGGCAAGCGGCAGTTGCATGACGGCCCCGCGCGAATGGGTCCGATAACGCGGTCGTGACAAAAGGCGGGAGCGGGCAGTCTGGCGCGATGACATTGCTGATCCAGGCCCTGCCGCTGCTTGCCCTCGTTCTGCTTCTCGGCACCGGGCGGGCCAGCGCGCCGGTGGCCTGCGCCGTCGCGCTGCTGGCGACGGCCCCGGCCGCTTATCTCGCGATCCCCGCGGGAGCCGACGCGCTGCCCTGGCTTGGCGCCTATCTGACCCGCAGCATGGCGGAGGGGCTTTGGCTGGCCCTCATCCCGTGTGGCATCGTGCTCGGCGGCTTGGTGTTCCATGACTCGGCCCGCCCACGCGATACCTCCAACGGTCCCGCCGGCGATCCGGTCGATACCTTGTTCACCGGCGCCTTCCTGCTCGGCGGCTTCACCGAGACGGTGACCGGCTTCGGCGTCGGCACTGTCTTCGCGCTGGCCGCCTTTCGCCGGGTTGGCGTGACCGGAACGGTGGCCGCGGCGATCGCGATCTTCTCCCAGTTGCTGATCCCCTGGGGCGGACTCGGACCCGGAAGTTCCGTCGGCGCAGCGCTCGCCGGCCTGTCGCCCCAGGCGTTGGCGTCCAGAAACGCAGTGATCCTGGCGGTCGAACTGCCCCTGCTGCTGCCGCTGTTCTGGCATCTCTGCGCCCGCGCCGGGCACCGCGTCAGCACGCGCAAAAAACTCGAGCACCTCGCCTGGCTGCTCGCCGAGGGGGCACTGCTGATCCTCGCGCACCGGCTCGTGGCGTGGGAGGTTTGTGGCCTGCTGGCGACCGGTATCCTCCTCACCGCGCGGCTCCTTTTCGCAGCTCCGCCGAAGGGCCTCGCCGGCTGGATCACCACGTTGCGCGCCGCCTTGCCATACCTGCTCCTCGCCGGCGTGCTGCTGGGCAGCCGGCTGTGGCGCAATCCACCGGCGCTGGCGCCATTCCCCGGATTGCCCGCGCTGACGCTGAACCACGCGGTCGTCGGTCTCTGGCTGGTCGGGCTGATGCTGGCCTTGTCCAGGCAAGATCTGGCCGGCCCGCTGCGCCAGGCCGCCACGCGCGGCTGGCGCCCGGCGCTGGCCTTGCTGATGTTCGTCCTGCTCGCCCGTTTCCTCGCCTTTGCCGGGGTACCGCAGGCCCTCGCCGGCGCTCTGGCCGGCAGCTTCGGGGATTTCGCCCCCTATGCGTCCCCCTTGCTCGCCGGCGCGGCCGGGTTCTTTGCCGGCTCCAACGTCGGCTCCAACAGCGCGATGATGCCCCTGCAGGCTGAGCTCGGGCGCGTCGCCGGACTCGGCCCCCTGGTGCTCCCGGCGATCCAGAACGGCACCATCTTCCTGCTGCTCTCCCCCCAGGTCTGCGCCATCGCCAGCGGCCTCGCCGGCGGCGGCGCCACGCCGGGCGGGATTTGGCGCCTATGCTGGCCGATTTTTCCGCTCGCTTTGCTGGTGGGAATGGCATTCGTCGCGGCGGGCTGACATGATGACCCGATGAGCAAGGCGTCCACCCATCTGGCCTCCGTCTGCCCGCGCATGAAGGCGCTGATCCGCCGCGTCGGGCCGCCCCGCATCGAGACAGATGACCATTCGCCCTACGAGGCCCTGATCCGCGCCATCGCCCACCAGCAGCTCAACGGCACCGCGGCGCGCACCATCACCGGCCGCCTCGTGGCGCTCTACCAGGACACCGGCGGCTTCCCGACCCCGCACCAGCTCCTCGCCACTGACGACACCACCCTGCGCGGCTGCGGCTTCTCCGGTGGCAAAGTCGCCGCCCTGCGCGACATCGCCGCCAAGACCCTCGACGGCGTCGTCCCCACCCGTGCGGCCGCGAAAAAGCTCTCCGACGCGGCCCTCATCGAACGCCTGACCACCATCCGCGGCGTCGGCAAATGGACGGTCGAAATGCTGCTGATGCACACGCTCGGCCGGCCCGACGTCTGGCCGGTCGACGACTTCGGCGTCCGCGAAGGCTACCGCATCCTGCACGAGATGGACGTGCAACCAAAACCCAAGGCGCTGGCCGATCTCGGCTCCCTCTACGGTCCCTATCGCAGTGCCGCCGCCTGGTATTGCTGGCGCGCGGTGGACGCCGCAAAGGCCGCGAAATCAAACGGGTAAAAGTTTTTTGTTTCTTTTTTCCAAAAAAGAAAGCGCTTTCTTTTTTGAAAAAAAGAAACAAAAAACTTTTACCCATTAAGCGGCTTTCAGGAACCCCGGCTCGAACACCTTGGTCGCCATCACCTGGCAGCGCAGCATCAATCGCTCCTCATCCGGCCGGTAATCCGCGATCGCCTGGTGGATCGTGCCGATATGATCCCACAGCAGCAGATCGTGCTGCTTCCACGTATGCATGTAGCGGTATTCGGCCTTGAGCTGGTGCGCGAACAGGAACTCCAGCATCTCCCGGCTTTCCGCCTCATCCCAGCCGTCGATCCGCATGGCGTAGCCCGGGTTGCAATACAGCACCTTCCGGCCGGTCAGCGGATGCGTGAGGAACAGCGGATGCACCGCCGGCGGCCGCTTGGCGCGCTGCTCCGGCGTCATCGGCTTGCGCACGCTGCCGGGCCGATTGACCATCATCATCCAGAACTTGTCGAAGTCATGCGTCACCGTCGCGTCCGCGAGGCGCGCCTTGATCTCGGCAGGCAAGCCCTCATAAGCCGCATGCATGTCGGCGAATTCGGTGGCGCCCAGCACCCGCCCGTCCCGCACCGGCACCTTCACGCCGTAAAGCACATTCACGAACCCGATCACATCGCGATAGGACATGTCGGTGTGCCAGTCCTGCCCGGCATCGGGCAGCCCGATATATTCGCCCTGCGCGCGCACGTTGGACAGGATGCCGACCTCGGGCACCCCTCCCTCGCGCTTCTCCCCAATGCCGGACTGGATCTCGCCGAAACGCTCGGAGAACTCCTTGAGCTGGCGCGCATCGATGGATTGGTCCGGAAAGCGCAGCACGCCATACCGGCCGAGGGCCGCCAGGATCTCCTGGAACACGGCCTCGCTCATCGGCCGCGACGCGTCGAAACCTTCGATGGTGGCGCCAAGAATGGCATCATTGGGCGTGATTTTGAGCATGGTCGTTGCCTCCGCGCGATCGTGCAAAACGGTAGCGCGGAGGAGCGCCCTTGTCTCC
>CAIYSR010000080.1 GCA_903928895.1 uncultured Rhodospirillales bacterium
AGCCTCGCCGGCCCGCCGCCGTCAACGGCCGGATCAGCCGGCGCAGGGCCATCGGGTGAAGGCGAAGCGAACAAGACAGGCTCCGCCGGCCAAGGGCCGTAGGCCCCTGGACCCCATTCATTTGAGCGGCCGGATCACTGACCTTCAGTTGGAAGCCCGCGATCTCGCGTGCGGAGGCGGGCGAAGCCTATCAATTCGTTCCTCACGGGCAAGATCGTGCCGATATCGCAGGATTGATGGCCTGCGGCGCAAGCAAGATCGGTGTTTTCAACTGAAGGTCGCTGATCCAGCCGCTGAGTGGAACGGGTTCAAAGGGCCCGCGGCCCTTTGCCGGCGGAGCCTTGATCGCCTTGCCTGCCTTCACCCGATTGCCCTGGGGGCGCGGGGGTAAGGGTTGGCCATCGCCGGCGCCGATGCCACAATGGTGGATCAGGCATGGATCGCACGCGATCGGGGGAACGGCATGGATTTCGAAACACTGGCTCGGACACGACGCAGCATCAGAGGGTACAAGCAAGATCCAGTGCCGCGGGCAGTGATTGAGGAGATCATCTCAGTCGCGAAGGCAGCGCCGTCCTCGATGAATACGCAGCCCTGGCACGTGCATGTGCTGACCGGCGCGCCGCTGGAACGGGTCAGGCAGCGCAATACCGAGATCATGCTGGGCGGCGCCAAGGCCAACCGGGAGATCCTGACGCACGGGGAGTATGAGGGGGTGCATCGGTCGCGCCAGGTCGCGATTGCAATCAAGCTGTTCGCGGCGATGGGGATCGAGCGGCACGACAAGGCGATGCGGCAGGACTGGGTGATGCGCGGGTTCCGCCAGTTCGATGCGCCGGTCTCGATCGTGCTGACGTATGACCGGGATCTCGATCCGGGCGCAGTGGTTCATTTCGACCTGGGGGCGCTGTCGTATGGCATCTGCCTGGCGGCGTGGGACCGGGGGCTGGGCACAGTGGTGAACGGGCAGGGCATCATGCGGTCGGAAATTGTGCGCGAGGAGGCCGCGATACCCCCGGGCGAGGTGATCATGACCTGTATTGCGCTGGGCTATCCGAACGAGCAGTTCGCGGCCAACGCGGTGAAAGCCGACCGGGAGTCGAACGAAAGCTTCGTGCGGTATCTGGGCTTCGAGGACTGAACACATGCGCGGCGGCTGACTGGGCTGAGCAGGCAGTCAGGAGCGAACCTGTCTCAATGTCGGATTCCCCGTTTTCGAACAGCCGTGGCGCTGCCCGAGGCACAGCTCAACGTGTCGATTTCTCGGTTGATTCAAACGTTGGTCCCGTTTTGAGTGGAGGCGTCAGAACGAAAACTAGACAGGCCAAGGCCACCGACTCACATCGCCCCGTCGCGATCGCGTGGCCCGGAGGCGCGTTCTTGCTCCCGGTGATAGCGATCGAGGGCCACCTGGACCATCGGCCGGCGGCGACCGGTGGCGGGGGCGAGGGCGAAGCCAGGGTCTTTCTCGGTGGCCCAGTTCAGCATGTAGAGCGCATGGGCGGACTGGATGGCGGCGGTGAAGCCCTGGGCGTCCTGGGCCTGGTTGATGGCTTGCTTGACCAGACGCATCTGCTGGGGGTCGTTGGCGGCGACGTCGCGGGCGTAGGCGAGGGTCTCCTCGATCAGCCCGGCGCGCGGGATGACGCGGTTGACCAGGCCAAGTTCCTTGGCATCGCCTGCATTGATGAAGCGGCCCTGGAACAGCATCTCCTTGGCGCGGCGCGGGTGGATGTCCCAGGGGATGGAGAAGTACTGGAACAGCGAGCCGAGGAACATGGCGTCATCGGCGGCGAAGACGATGTCGGCGGTGGAGGCGACCATCCAGCCGCCGAAGATGCAGTAGCCCTGCACGGCGGCGATCATCGGGGTTGGAACATTGCGCCAACGCAGGTGCATGTCGATATAGAGGCGCCAGGTGCGATCGTGGAAGCCTCGGATCCCGGGGTCCATCGGGTTGGCGGCGCGGTAGGCCTGTTCGTCGGGGGTGCCGAGGTCGTGGCCGGCGGAGAAATGATCGCCTGCGCCGGTGAGCAGGATCACCCGGGCGGCGGGGTCGGCGCCTGCGGCGAGGATGGCGTGGTCGAGTTCGTGCAGCAGTTCGGTGCTTTGGCCGTTGCGGTAGCGCGGGCGGTTCAGCGTGATGTGGGCGATGTTGTCGCTGATGTCGTAGAGGATGGTGTTGTACGGGGGCATGAACCGTCTCCTTCAGTGGGCGCGGCCGATTTGCTGGATCTGATGCCATAGGCCAGGGTTGGCCCAGGGGGTGAATGCGATGCTGTCGTGCCAGGCGAAGGTTTGCAGGGGGCGATAGATCGACAGGCCGCCGAGGACCCGGTCGTGCTTGAGGCGGGCGATCTGGCGCAGCAGGGATGTGCGGCGGGCGATGTCCATTTCGGCCTGCTGGGCCTCGATGAGGGCGTCCACTTCGGGATCGTTGCTGTAGGACGAGGCGCCCCAGCCGCGGCCGGGCTGCCAGCTGTGCAGGGTTTGCGCCCAGGCGGTGGCCGGGTCACCGGGGAAGCCATGGCCGTACATGCCGTTGATGATGCCGTCCATTTGCGGCGCGCCCTCGGGCACGCGGCGGATCATGGTGAGCCAGGCGTTGTATTCCAGTCCGCGCACCTTGCAGCGGATGCCGACGGCGGCGAGGTAGGCGAAGACGGCCTCGCCGAGTTCCTTGATATTGGGCTCGCGCGGGGTGCTCATGTTGTAGCATTGGGTGTCGAAGCCGTTGGGGTAGCCCGCCTCGCTGAGGAGGGCGCGGGCGCGCTTGGGATCGTACGGCAGGGGCTTGAGGTCAGGGTCGAAGCCGAGGGTGCCGCGGCCGATTTCGGTGTAGCGCTCGCCCTGGCCGAACAGCACTTTGCGGAGGATGAGATCGACGTCGACGGCCATGACGGCGGCCTGGCGGACGCGAATGTCGCGGAAGGGCGAGTTCGGCAGGTGGGCGGCGAGGTTGAAGTAGATGTTGTTGCCGGTGTTCAGGGTTGCGGTTTTGACTCCGGGCATTTTACGGATTTCGTCGACCAGGGCGACCGGGATGGCGTCGATGAGGTCGACGGCGCCGGTACGGAAGGCGGCGACACGGGTGAGGTCCTCGGGGATGGTCTTGATCACGAGGTGGCGGATGGTGGGCCGGGCGTCCTGGTTCCAGTAGCCCTCGTAGGCCTCCAGGCGCAGTTCCTCCTTGATCCGGCGTTCGACGAATTTCCATGGGCCGGTGCCGATCGGGTGCAGGCCGAAGCCGTCGCGGCCGACGGTCTCCGCATAGCGGTGCGGGATGGCCCAGAGGCGGAGGTTGTCGACGGCGAAGGTGCCTTCGGGGCGGCTGAAATGCAGGCGGAAATGCAGCGGATCGAGGGTCTCGAAGCGTTCCACGGCGGTCCAGAGATGGGGAAAGTGGCTTTCCCGGGAGTCGCGCTGGAGGCTGTAGGCGTAGGCGAAATCCTCGGCGGTGAGCGGGTCGCCGTTGTGGAAGGTGACGCCGGGGCGGATGTGGATGTCGATGATGGGGCGATCCGGCGTGCCTTCGATGGTCCAGGACTGGGCGAGCCAGTTGCCCTGGCGCCAGTCCGGCGGGATCTGACGGGTGAGTTGTTCGAACATCTGGCTCATGCCGAAACTGTCGGCGCCGGCAGAGTAGCGGATGGGGTCGAGCGTGGTGGCTTCGGCGCCGAAGGCGATGGTGATCGTGTCGTCGCGCGCGGTTTCGGCGGCGGCCGGTGCGGCGAGGACGAGATTGGCGCTGAGAAGACTTGCGATGAGAAGGAGGTGTCTCATGCGGGGATCGCCGACGTCACACCGGCGGCGTCGAGCGCGGCGATTTCAGCGTCCGTGAGGCCGATGATGTCGGCGAGGATGTGGGCGGTGTGCTGACCGAGAACCGGGGCGGCGCTGCGGTTGGCGCCCGGGGTGGTGGCGAGGCGGAAGGGCAGGCCTTCCTGGATGATCGGACCGATATCGGCGTGGTGCAGGCGGGTGAAGTAGCCGCGCGCGGCGAGGTAGGGGCTGGTCGCCCCGTCGCGGGCGTTGTGGACGGCAGCGGCGGCGACGCCCGCGGCTTGCAGGGCGGCGGCGGCATCATGCTTGTCGCGGGTGGCGGTCCAGGCCGCGATGGCAGCGAGCAGCCTGTCCTCGTCGGCCTTGCGGCCACCCAGGGTCGCATAGCGTGGATCGGCCGCAAGGTCGGGGCGGGTGATGGTGGCACAGAGGGCCTGCCAGGCGGCATCGGACTGGACCCCGACGGCGATCCATTCGTCCTCGCCCAGGGCCGGAAGGGCGTCATGGGGAGCGGCCCAGGCGACACGGTTTCCCTGCGGGGTCGGGTTCTCGCCGGTGGCCAGGGCGTGCAGGATATGTTCGCCGATGAAATGCATGGCGGCCTCGACCTGGGGGATCTCGACGTGCTGACCCGCTCCCGTGGCCTGGCGGTGCAGCAGCGCGATGAGAACGGCGGCGGCGCCGTTGAGCGCGCCGACCGGATCGAGATAGGTCGGGCCGGTGGTGGTGGGCGGGCCGCCGGGATAGCCGATCATGCCCGCCATGCCGGCAGCCATCTCCATGCTCGGTCCGATCGCGGTGCCATGCGCCATCGGGCCGGTTGATCCGAAGGCGGGCATCTCGGCGATGATGAGGCCGGGGTTCAACGCGCGCAGCTTCGCCTCGCCGAAACCCATGCGGGCCAAGGTTCCGGCGGTAAAATTGCAGAGCAGCACGTCGGACTTGGCGAGAAGGCGCAGCATTGCCGCGTGGCCGGCGGGATGCTTCAGCTCGAGCGTGAGGGAGAGCTTGTTGGCATTCTGGGAGTTGAACAGGGCGGTGCGGTCCCAGGGGTGGGCGCCGCCGCCGTCGGTGGGGTAGCGGGTGCGGTTATAGACCTGGTTGTGCTGGCGCCAGGAATCGAGGCGGGTCGCGGATTCCACATGGATAGTCTCGGCGCCGAGCCAGGCCAGGATGCGCCCGGCCATCGGGCCGGCCCAGGCGGTCGTCAGTTCCACGACGCGCAGGCCGGCGAGCGGCCCGGTGCCTGGCGGCGGCGGGAGGGCCGCTTGGATGGCACGGCGCGGGGTGGTGAATGTGGTTGGGCCGTCGGCGCGAGAGGTCGGCGGACCGCGCACCGTCCGAGGAGTGGCGGAGAAGCGGAATTGCGGGCCAAGGATGGTCAGCGGGCCGGTTTCGGTTGTGACGCTTTCCCAGAAACCACGCTCGGCGAGATGCGGGCATGCGTCGCGTAGCTCGGTCAAGGCGTACGACCGGGCGGCAACGACGCGGGCCTTCTGTAGGTGGGCCAGGAGGGTATCGGCTTGCCATTCGCCGGCGTGGGTCTGGATCGCGGTGACCAGCGCGGCCCAGTTGTCCAAGCGCTTGCCGGGGGCAGCAAAGCGCGGGTCGGTGGCGAGATCGGGCAGGCCGAGGGCGAGGCACATGGGGGCATAGAGATGGGCATGGAGATAGAAGCCGACCCAACCGTCGGGGCAGCGGATCTGCCCGAGCGGCATGCGGCGGCTGCTGCGCGGCTCGAGCAGGCCGTTGTAGAGGTAGCCGGTGACGAAGGGGTTGGCCATGCAGGCCGCGGTTTCGGCGATATCGACGGCGCCGGACTGGACGATCCCCCAGCGGCCCCGGGCAAACAAGGCGGCGAGCACGGTGATGCAGGCGGCGACGCCGGCGCTGTAACTGGCGCGTTCCCCAGCGCCATAGAGCGGCGCGCGCGCAGGGCTGCCGCTGGCGTGCATGACGCCGCCGATGGCCTGGTAGATCATCTCCGTGCCGGTCCAGTCGCGCCACGGCCCGTCGGCCCCGAAGCCGCTGACCAGGATGACGATGGCGGCAGGGGCGCCATCCTCGATGGCACGTTGGCACTCTACAGTGTCGGCCAGCACAACATCGGCGGCCCGCGCCAGGGTGAGCACCTCCGCATCGGCCCCGGTGAGCGATGCCTTGCCAGTGTTGAGGTGCAGGAAAAGCCGCGACTGGTCGCCACTGCCGTGCGGACCGCGGCGGGTCTGGCTGCCGCCCGGCGGTTCGGCCAGAATCACCTCGGCGCCGTGATCGGCGAGTATGCGGGCGCAGAATTGTCCGGCGATGCCGTCGGTCAAATCGAGCACACGGATCCCTGCCAGCGCGCCGGCCATGCAATCGCTCCCCTAGGCGCTGAGGCATCCGGCCAAATTGACGCAGCGCCTGCCTCGCGTTTGACGAGACGATGGCCGCCGCGACCGGCGGCGTCAACTCCGTTGCTCGTGGGGCAGGGCAATCGGATGAAGGCAGGCAAGGCAATCAAGGCTCCGCCGGCAAAGGGCCGCGGGCCCTTTGAACCCGTTCCATTCAGCGGCTGGATCAGCGACGTTCAGTTGAAAACACCGATCTTGCTTGCGCCGCAGGCCATCAATCCTGCGATA
>CAIYSR010000081.1 GCA_903928895.1 uncultured Rhodospirillales bacterium
ACAGCCAATCTGCCAAACTACCTAGGCTGGCGCAGAGCCATCGAGGCCCTCCCGACAGCGCCTGCTCCCAACCTCTGGATCATGGCAGCCGCTGGGTTGGGGCCGTATCAACAAGCTATGCAATAAGAGCGAAGTTTTTTGGTTCTTTTTTCCAAAAAAGAACCGCTTACGACCCCGCCTGCCACAGCCGCGCAAACGCCGCCAGTTCGGCCGGGTCCACATCCGAGATCGCATGGAACCCGAGCCCGTCGCGCTGCCAGCGCCGCAGAGCGAACCCGTCGCGCGTGGCCGCCGTCTCGGTCAGGCCGGGTTCCGGCCAGATGAACAGGTTGATCGGATGCTTGTCGCGCCGATAGACCAGCACCGCCACCCGCCGCCCGCCGATCACGTCGAGCCGTCCGCCTTCCAGCACGAACCCGCCTGCCGCGAAATCGGCCACCGGCGGGGCGAAATCGAGCTTGCCCTCGAACCACGGTTTCACGGTGTGGCGGTCCGACGATGCCACATCGATCAGATGACCCGGCTGCATGGCACGCAGATGCCCGGACACCAGTTCGCCCTCGGGATCCGGCACGGCGCGCGGTAGCACGAACAGCAGCAGCGCGGCGACCCCCGCCCCGGCCGCGAACGAGAAGGCGGGCAGGCCGAACCGCGCCGGTCGCCAGCCGCGCCGCGCCGGCGCCGCGGCCAGGTGTGCTTCCAGCGCCGCCCGCAGATGGTCCGGGGCGGCCTCCTCGCGCAGGCTCCGCCGCAGGGTGCTGCCGAGCCGCGCCAGGTCGCGCGCCAGCGCCGCGCAACCCGGGCAGTCCCGCACGTGCGCCGCCAGCACCGAAGCCGCCGCCGCATCGAGCTCACCGTCCTGATCGGCCTGAATCAGCAGCCGCATCTCGTCGCACGCGGTTGCATGGGGGGAAGTGCCGGTCATGCGGGAGATTCCTTCAGGGCGTCCTGGCCCTGCTTCAGCAAGGCCTGCCGGGCGCGGAACAGGCGCGACATCACGGTGCCGACCGGCACCTCGGTGATCCGGGCGATGTCGCGATAGGACATGTCCTCGAGCTCGCGCAGCACCACGCATTCGCGCAGCTCGGCCGGCAGCGCATCGAGCGCCGCGGCCAGGCTTTCCCATCGCTGCCGCCCGTAGAGCGCCGCCTCGGGGTCAGGGCTGGGATCGGCCAGCGCCTCCGCCGCCGCGTCCCAGGATGACTCGCGCCGTGATTTCTCCGCGCCCATCCGGTCATAGGCGACGTTGCGGACGATGCGCAGGATCCAGGCGCGTGGATTGGTGCCCTGGTAGGAGCCGAAATAGGTCAGCGCCCGCAGCATCGCCTCCTGCACCACATCCTCCGCCGCCGCCCGGTCGCGCAGCAGCCAGCGTGCCAGCGTGAACGCGGCATCCAGATGCGGCAGCGCGAGGCGGGCGAAGGCGTCAGACATGGCTCATGTGACGACGATCGTGCCCTTCATATGCGGGTGCAGGCCGCAGAAGTAGAGATAGGTGCCGGGCTTGTCGAATACCCTCGCGAAGCTCTCGTCGGTATCGAGCACCGGCGATTTGAAGTCGGGCGGCCGGTTGGCGCTGACCACGCTGTGCGGGATGTCGTCGTGGTTCGCCCAGGTGACGCTGGTGGCGGACGGGATGGTCAGCGTGGCCGGGGTGAAGACGAAATTGTCGATGGTGACCCGCGCCTCGGCCGCCCGTGCGGGACGGGCGGCCAGGGCGACGGGAAGCGCGAGTACGGCGCGACGCAGCATCGCGGCTCAGGCCCCGAGCGGAGTGTCGATGATGGCCAGATGCGCCTGCCCCGGCACCAGCGTCACGCTGGCGACGCCGAGCACGCCGCGCAGCCGCCCGGCCTCCACCTTCATCGGCCCCGGACTGGGTGCCGAACCCGGCGCGGGCTGCGGGAAGGCGGTGGAGCGGGCGGAATGGAAGGCGACATTGCCCTCCACCTTCTGCAACACCTGATGGATATGCCCGTTCAGCACCGTCACCGAGCCGAAGCGGGCGAGCAGGGCCAGGGCCTTCGCCCCGTCATCGGTGCCCCAGCCCCAGGCGGCATACACCGTCCACAGCGGGATATGAGAGAACACCACGATCGGGGTCGACGCGGAGCGCCCCGCGAGGTCGCGTTCGAGCCAGGCGAGCTGCGCGGCGCCGAGATTGCCGAGCCCGCCGGCCTTGAGGTCGACGACGTTGTTGAGGCCGACGAAATGCACGCCATTGGCATCGAAACTGTAGTAGGCGCCACCGGCGTCGCCCTGGCTGTGGCGTTTCTGGAAGCGCTCGATGAAGGGTTTCGTGCCGGCCTCATCGAGCACGTCGTGCTCGCCGGGGACGTAGTGGGTGTCGAGCCCGCTGGTGGCCAGGATGCTTTCGGCCGCATCGAACTCGGCGGGCTTGGAGAGATGGCTGACATCGCCCGTATGCAGCACGAAGGCCGGTTTGACCGGGGCGGTCTTGAGCAGGGCCAGAGCCTCGCCGAGGGTGGCCTTGGTGTCGGTGTTGGGTTCGCGGGTGAAGCCGATATGGCTGTCGCTGAGCTGGGCGAAAGTGAAGCCTTGGGTCTGCGCCTGGGCGCTGCCGATCAGGGCGGCGCGGGGAATGCCTCCCGCGATGGTCCAGAGCAGTCCCCCGCCCGCCCAGGCCATGCAGGAAAGGGCGTGGCGGCGCGAGGCGGATGGGTCGTCCATGTCGGTGCTCCCGGAAAAGGTGACATGGCGCAAGACCGGTGGAAGGTGCGATTTATTCGCGGCCGGGCAAAAGAAACGGGCCGAGCCGCGGTCGCGGCCGGGTCAGCCGACGGTCACGAGGCCCCGCATATGCGGATGGATGCCGCAGCGGTAGGGGAAGCTGCCGGCGAGATTGAACGGGTGGGCGAAGCGATCGCCGGGGAACAGCACATGCGAGCGGAACAGATGCGGGTGCGCGGCATGGACGATGCTGTGCGGCACATCGTCATCATTGGTCCACAGCACGCCTTGCCCGACGGCGAGGCTCAGGGCGGCGGGATGGAAGGTGAAATTGTCGATGCGGACCGCCACGAAATCCCCGGAATCGCGGACACCATCGGCCATGGCGACCCGGGTCACCAGACTGAGAAGGGCTCGGCGGGAGAGTTCAACAACAGGGGTCACATGGAGCAGACCGAAAAGGAGGACGGATTATTCTGCCACATCCGGTTTATTTTCTCCTGGCCGGCTAATGCACCCGGCCCGGCTGGTGCGGGCTGTCGAGGCTGAAGGCGGGGATGGTGACCTCGAATTCCTGTCCGGTCGCGGGATCGGCCATGTGGTAGCGGCCGCGCATGAAGCCCGAGCCGGTGGCCAGCGGGGTGCCGGAGGTGTACTCGAAGCTTTCGCCGGGGGCGATGAGCGGGGTCTGTCCGATCACGCCGTCGCCGTGGATGGTCTGGGTACGGCCGGTGGCGTCGGTGACGGACCAGGTCCGCCGCAGGAGCTGGACCGTGTGATCGCCGAGATTCTCGATCCTTACGCGGTAGGCCCAGAAGAACTGCCCCTCCTCCGGGTTCGAGCGGTCCGGCAGGAAGAAGGCGCGCACGGAGACGCGGATGTCATGGGTGACTTCGGTGTAATCGGTGGTCATGCGGCCCTTCCTCGCGACCAATGAACGCGAGGAAGGGCCGATTGTCCAGTGATCACCCGATCGCCCCGAGACTGATCGCGGCGAGCCCGGTGGCGAGGTCGTCCTGGATGTCACGGACATCTTCGAGGCCGACGGAGAGGCGGATGACGCCATCGGTGATGCCGAGTTTGGCGCGCTCCTCGGCGCCGATGCGCATATGGGTGGTGGTGGCGGGGTGGGTGGCCAGCGACTTGGAATCGCCGAGGTTGTTGGAGACCTTGATCAGGCGGAAGGCGTTCATCAGGCGGAAGGCGGCCTCCTTGCCGCCCTCGACTTCGAAGGTGACGAGGGTGCCGCCGGCGCTCATCTGAGACATCGCGAGGGCGCGCTGGGGGTGGTCGGCGCGGGTGGGGTACCAGACGCGGGCGATATGGGGCTGGGTGGCGAGGAAGTCGGCGATGGCGGCGGCGCTGCGGCAGCCGGCTTCGACGCGCAGCGCCAGGGTCTCGATGCCTTTGAGCAGGAGCCAGGCGTTGAAGGGGGAGATCGAGGGGCCGGTGTTGCGGATGAAGGGGACGAGGGTGTCTTCGACCCATTTCTTGCGGCCGAGGACGGCGCCGCCGAGGACGCGGCCCTGGCCGTCGATGTGCTTGGTGCAGGAATAGACGACGACGTCGGCGCCGAGGTCGAAGGGTTTTTGCAGCAGGGGGGTGGCGAAGACGTTGTCGACGACGACGATGGCGCCGGCGGCGTGGGCGAGATCGGCGACGGCCTGGAGGTCGACGATTTCGAGCATGGGGTTGGAGGGGGATTCGAGGAGGACCAGGTTGCAGGGCGTGGCCAGGGCGGTTTGCCACTGGGCGAGGTCACTGCCGTCGACGAATTCGGTGGTGATGCCGTAGCGGGGCAGCAGAGTGGAGACGATCCAGTGGCAGGAGCCGAACAAAGCGCGGGCGGCGACGACGCGGTCACCGGCTTTCAGCGTGCTGAGCAGGGCCGAATGGACGGCGGCCATGCCGGTGGCGGTGGCGCGGCAGGCCTCGGCGCCCTCGATCAGAGCGAGGCGGTTTTCCAGCATCGAGACCGTGGGGTTGCCGAACCGGGAGTACTGGTAGTGCTGGATTTCGTTCTTGAAGGTGGCTTCGGCCTGCTCGGCGCTGTCATAGACGAAGCCCGAGGTGAGGTAGAGGGCTTCGGCGGTTTCGCCGAACTGCGAACGTTCGACGCCGCCCTGGACGAGGAGGGTGGCGGGGCGGTAGCGGGGGTCATGGGTGGTCATGAGGGGGGCCCTTCATAGCTGGGCCGGCCATCGGATCAGCGGAGCCGACGGACCGATTCCGTACGGTTCCCCGCTGGCCTCTTTAGCGCGCTTGTTTCACCTCGCCGCAATCCGGCCGGACAAATCACGAGGGCTACGGCAGTTGGCCGTGAGCAAGGCGGAAACTAGGGTGGAGGGGGGTGGGCGTCAATGGGGGCGGGTTTATATTTTGATAGTGGAACAATTAGGACGTGAGTCGGCGGGGCGGGTCAGTTAGATTTTTTGCGATAAAGGGGGCGGGGAGGGGCGGCAGGTGGCTTGGATGCCGGGTTCGGGCCTGGGTTCGGCCGCAGGCTTGGTGCGGGTGCGCGGGCGCGGGTCGGGCCGGCGGGGCACGGCGGCGCTGGTGGTGGCGCGCGGGGCGCGGCTGCGCCTGGTACGGACGCGCGAGGCAGGGGGGCGGGGCATGCGCTTTACGGGGGCGGGCGCCGCGGGTTCGCGCGGCTGGGTGGGGCGCTCGGGCGGGGGAGGCGGGGCGGGGAGCGTGCCGTCGCGCCAATCGGCGAAGAGTTGCTCCAGAAGGGCGATGCTGCGGCCGATGCGGCTCCCGAACAGGACGAACCACGCCGCGCGGACGCAGGCGCACGGGGCGCTGGCCGCGAAGCTGGTCCGGAGAAGGCCGAGGATGGCCTGGAAAGGGGTGGTGGCTGGGTTCATTGCGGGGATTTTTTATAACTAACTATGATTCATGTCAAGGGAAATTTCGTGCAGCGAAGGCAAGCGAGGCTCCGCCGGTCAAGGGCCGTAGGCCCTTGAAACCCGCCACTGCTCGCGGCTGGAGGTACGGCCTTCGGGTGGGCCGCGATCTCGTTGGGTTCTCGGGCGAAGCCCAACATATCTCGTGGCGGCATGGTTGATGGCCTGCGGCGCAAGGAAGCGGTTTTCACCTGAAGGCCGGATGTTCAACCGCTTAAAGTGACGGGTTCCAAGGGCCTACGGCCCTTGGCCGGCGGAGCCTTGCCTGGCTTGACTTCGTTGCCTTGGGGCGGCGGCGTTGGGTCATTCGGGGATACCGGCGGCGCGCAGCGAGGAGAGACGGCGCTCCCGGTAGTCGGCGGGATACATGGCGAAGCCTTGCCGCGCGCTGGCAATCGTGTGGCTCGGATTGTCAGCGAGTATGGTCTTGGCGACCTTTTTCGCCTCATCGATGCGACCGAGGGTGACGAGGCAATGCACCAAGCCGCTGCGGCCGAAAAGCTCGCCTTTGCCCACGGCGAGCGCTTTGCGCAGGAGGTCGAGGGCGGCGATGGCGTCACCGAGCTCGATCTTGGCGAGGCCGAGGCCGGCGAGGATGAAGCGCAACTGCGGATCGCGCGGGCTCAGGCGCAGCGCGCGGGTGAGTTCGTCGCATCCCGTCAGCCACTCGCCTTCATAGAAGTGAACCCAGCCGCTTGCGATCAGGGTCATCGACGAATGCGGGTTCAGCGCCAAGGCGCGGTCGAGAGCGGCGCGGGCGGCGATGTTTTCCTGGGCGATGAAACTTAGTGCGAGCCCCGCCTCGGCCAGCACGACAGGGTCGTTCATGGTTTCGGCCAGGGCTGCGCGCGCGAAGGCGAGACCCTCGGCGGCGATCGGGTCGGTGCGCCGCCACCACCCGGCATTGATGCTGAAGCTGATGCAGTAGGCGGCCTGGGACTTGGCCTGGGAGAAACGCGGATCGAGCGCGACAGCCTGACGCGCCAATTGCACCGCGCGTTCGCCGTCGGCCTTTCGGTACTGGTCCATCAGGGCGCGGGCGCGCAGGAGCAGGTCATAGGCGTCGAGCCGATCGGTCGGCTTGTTGAGGGCGCGGGCGATCTCGGCGGTGAGGAGGGTGGGCTCGATGGCGCCGGCGATGGCGCCGGTGACGCGGTCCTGGAGGTCGAAGATGTCATCGAGGGGGCCGTCGAAGCGGTCGGCCCAGAGATGGGTGGCGGTGGCGGCGTCGATGAGCTGGATGGTGATGCGGACGCGGTTGGCGGCTTTGCGGACGGAGCCTTCGAGGACGTAGCGGACGCCGAGGTCGCGGCCGACCTGTTTCACGTCGACGGCGCGGCCCTTGTAGGTGAAGGCGGAGTTGCGGGCGATGACGAAGAGGCCGCCGATGCGGGAGAGGGCGGTGGTGATGTCTTCGACCATGCCGTCGGCGAAGTAGTCCTGCTCGGGGTCGCCGGACATGTTCTGGAAGGGGAGGACGACGAGGGAGGGTTTGTCGGGCAGCGCGAGGGCGGGGCGGTCGGGGGGCGTGAGGCGGACGCGGTAGATTTGGATGGGGTGGGCGATGTTTTTGAGGGTGGGGGTGCCGAGGTCTTCGAATTCGAGGGTGATTTTGCCGGTGATGTCTTCGCGGATGCGGGCGGAGAGGACGATGCCGCCGGGTTCGGCGAGGGGTTCGAGGCGGGCGGCGATGTTGATGCCGTCGCCGAGGAGGTCATCGCCTTGGACGACGACATCGCCCTGGTGGAGGCCGATGCGGAGTTGGAGGGGGTCGGGGGTGTCGCGCTGTTTGTTCTGGATGGCGAGGGCGCAGCGCAGCGCCTGGACGGCGGAGGGGAATTCGGCGAGGAGGCCGTCGCCGGTGGTTTTGAAGATGCGGCCGTGGTGTTCGGCCATCAGGGGGTCGATGGTTTCGGTGCGCAGGGTGCGGAGGCGGGCGAGGGTGGTGGCTTCGTCGGCGCCGAGGAGGCGGGAGAAGCCGACGACGTCGGCGGCGAGGATGGCGGCGAGGCGGCGTTGGGTCATGGGGGGGTCATTCCGGCATGCCGGCGAGGCGGAGGCCATGATAGATGGAATCCGTGACACCGGGCTTCCGGTATATGTTGTTCTGGGCGACTTCAATACGATGTTTGACTCTGGACAGAGTCCAGGCGCCATAAAGCTCGGTCAGTTGTTGGATGGTAGCGCGAGCCTCCTCGATGCGACCAAGCAGCCCCAGGCTCGCCGCCCGCATCCTCAGCACGGATGCGCTGTTGGCATTCTCGGCGAGTGCCTTGGTCGTCACGGCAATGACGGCGTCGTGCTGGCCGGCGACGAAATACGCGATGGCAAATGCGTAGTGCCGGCCGACGGCCACACTGGTCGGGTCAAGTCTCAGGGCGTGGTTGAGATGGGTGAGCGCGGTCGCGGTGTCGCCAGTGTAGGCGTGCAGCTGTCCGCTCATTTGAAGGGCGAATGCGGAATTTGGATTGATTGCAAGCGCGCGTTGTACGAGCTGAATCGCTGCTTCGAGGCCAGCGCCAGCGTGAGCGGTAAGAAAGGCGCACCATGCGAGCACTTCCGGGTCATCACTGCCATGCTTCGCCGCGATCCCGACCAAGCGCTCAACCTCGCCGGGCGGAATGGTGGGGCTATTGGTCCAGCCTTGCTGGCCCGGCAGATCATAGAAAAAAGCGAGCAGGGCGGAGGCCAGAGCGTAATCAGGGTCGATCTCGGTTGCTCGGCGAAGAAGGCGGATGGCCTCCTGGCTGCCTTCGAACGAAAAGGGGTAGAGGTGAGGTGAGGCGCGCAGCACCATGTCGTAGGCTTGCAGACTCTCAGTTGGTTTGTGCGCGGCGCGTCGTATTTCGGCTCGGCGCAGCTGAGGTTCGATAGTGCCGGCGACGGTTGCTGTCACCTGGTCCTGGAGGTCGAACACATCCTCAAGTGTGCCATCGAACCGGTCTGCCCAGATATGGGCGGCGGAGGCGGTGTCGATGAGCTGGCACGTGATGCGGACGCGGTTGGCGGCTTTGCGGACGGAGCCTTCGAGGACGTAGCGGACGCCGAGGTCGCGGCCGACCTGTTTTACGTCGATGGGCTTGCCTTTGTAGGTGAAGGCGGAGTTGCGGGCGATGACGAAGAGGCCACCGATGCGGGAGAGGGCGGTGGTGATGTCTTCGACCATGCCGTCGGCGAAGTAGTCCTGCTCGGGGTCGGCGGACATGTTCTGGAAAGGGAGGACGACGAGGGAGGGTTTGTCGGGCAGGGCGAGGGCGGGGCGGTCGGGGGGTGTGAGGCGGACGCGGTAGATTTGGATGGGGTGGGCGATGTTTTTGAGGGTGGGGGTGCCGAGGTCTTCGAGGGTGAGGGTGATTTTGCCGGTGGCGTCTTCGCGGACGCGGGCGGAGAGGACGATGCCGCCGGGGTCGGCGAGGGGTTCGAGGCGGGCGGCGATGACGACGCCGTCGCCGACGAGATCGTCGCCTTCGGGGATGACTTCGCCCTGGTGGACGCCGATGCGGAGTTGCAGCGCGTCGGGGTCGGCGCGCTGGGTGGCCTGGATTGCGAGGGCGCAGCGGAGTGCCTGGACGGCGGAGGGGAAGACGAGGAGGAAGCCGTCGCCGGTGGTTTTGAAGAGGCGGCCGGTGTGGGCGGCGGCTTGCGGTTCGATGACGTCGCGCCTGAGGGCGCGGACGCGGGTGAGGGTGGTGGTTTCGTTCTGGCCGAGCAGGCGGGAGTAGCCGACGATGTCGGCGGCGAGGAGGCCGGCCAGGCGGCGCTCGGGCTCGTTCATGCGCGCTCCGGGTTTCGTTGGGGGGAGTATGGGGGTGAAGGGGGGCTGGATGCCAGGGGGCGGGGCGGATTGCGCGGGTGGAAGAGGGTGGGTATAAAGTCGGTTCGTTGGCTAGACGCGGTCGAAGGCGACCGCGGGCGATGTCGAAGACGACATCGGTGCGGGTGTAGTTCAATGGTAGAACGGCAGCTTCCCAAGCTGCATACGAGGGTTCGATTCCCTTCACCCGCTCCATTTGCCGCGCCGGCTCAGGGGGGATGGGTTCCGTGCATGTCGGGCTGATTGTCGGGATCGGGCCGGCGGCGACGGATTTCTATTATCGGTATTTGATTGCGGAGATGGCGCGGCGCCAGGTGGGGCTGGAGCTGACGATGGCGCATGCGGATACGCCGATTTTGTTGCGCAATCAGATGGCGGGGGACGCCGCGGCGCAGGTGGCGATTTATATGCGGCTGACGGAGCGGTTGCGGGCGGCGGGGGCGGGGTGCGTGGCGGTGACGTCGATTTCCGGGCATTTCTGTATCGATGCGTTTGCCGCGGTTTCGCCGTTGCCGGTGATCGACATGCTGGGGACGGTGGATGCGGCGATCGGGCGGCTGGGGTATCGCAAGGTGGGGGTGCTGGGGACGCGGCTGGTGATGGATACGGGGTTTTATGGGGCGGTTCGCGGGGCGGAGGTGATGGCGCCGGAGGGGGCGGATCGCGCGGCGGTGCATGAGGCGTATATTGCGATGGCGGGGGCGGGGCGGGCGAATGCGGCGCAGCGGGAGGTGATGTTCCGGGTGGGGCGGGGGATGGTGGCGGCGGGGGCGGAGGCGGTGATGCTGGGGGGGACGGATCTGGTGCTGGTGTTCGATGGGTCGGACGAGTGCGGGTTTGCGACGGTGGATTGCGCGGCGGTGCATGCGGGGGCGATTGCGGCGGTGGCGGCGGGGTAGGGGTGCATAACAGGTCGTTGCAATGACATCGACGCTGTCGTTCCACAGACATGGATAGAAAGTTTTTGCTTCTTTTTTCAAAAAGAAGCGCTTCTTTCCTTCACGCTGCTTCCGATTTTTCCATCATGGCGGCGGCGAGGGTGAGGTCGACGGAGAGGAGGCGGGAGATGCCGCGTTCTTGCATGGTGACGCCGTAGAGGCGGTCCATTCGGGCCATGGTGAGTTGGTGGTGGGTGACGACGAGGAAGCGGGTGCCGGTTTCTTTCACCATGTCGTCCAGCAGGGTGCAGAAGCGTTCGACGTTGGCGTCGTCGAGGGGGGCGTCGACTTCGTCCAGCACGCAGACGGGGGCGGGGTTGCAGCGGAAGACGGCGAAGATGAGGGAGAGGGCGGTCAGCGCCTGTTCGCCACCGGAGAGGAGGGTGAGGGCGGCGAGTTTTTTGCCGGGGGGTTGGGCGTAGATTTCGAGGCCGGCGAGGAGGGGGTCGTCGGAGCCGACCATGGAGAGGTGGGCGCGGCCGCCGCCGAACATCTGGGCGAAGAGGTGTTGGAAGTGTTTGTCGACTTGTTCGAAGACGGCGGAGAGGCGTTCGCGGCCTTCGCGGTTGAGGCTGCCGATGGAGCCGCGGAGGCGGGCGATGGCGGTGGTGAGTTCGTCGCGGCCTTTGACGATGGTGTCGATCTGGGCGGCGATTTCGTCGGCTTCGAGCTCGGCGCGTAGGTTGACGGGGCCCATGTCCTCGCGTTCGCGGAGGAGTTTTTCGTGGCGGCGACGGAGGCGGTCTTCGGCGTCGGGGCCGAGGTCGGTGGGCGGCGGGGGGAGGGTAGCGTCGGCTCCCAGGCGGTCGAGGATGCGTTCGGCGACGGTGTTCCAGGCGGTTTCGGCTTGGGCGAGGGTCGCTTCGGCGCGCAGGAGGGATTCGCGGGCGGTGGCGAGGGTGGCCTCGGTGGCGCGGGCGATGCGGTCGGTGTCGCGGGCATGGGTTTCGGCCGCGATGAGGCGGTCGGCGGTGGCGCGGTGGGTGGCTTCGGCTGCTTCGAGGGCGTCGCGCGCGGTGGCGGCGCGGGCGGTGATTTGGGTGGGGGCGTCGGTGGCGGCGGCGACCTCGTGGGTGGTCAGGGCGTGGCGGGCGTGCAGGTCGGTGAGGCGGGCGGCGGCGTCGGTGGCGCGCTCGTGCCAGATGGTGGTTTCGGTGGCGATGATGGAGAGGCGGTGGGTGCGGGCGGCGGCGGCGCGGGTGAGGGCGTCGCGCATGCCGGAGGTGGCGGCTTCCTGGCGGCGGGCGTCGGCAAGTGCGGCGCGGGCCTGGTCCATGGCGGCGCGGGCGGCGGCGGGGTCGGGGAGGGCGTCGCGAGTGGCGCGGGCGGTGGCGAGGGTGGCGGCGGCCTCGTCGTGTTCGAGGGTGAGGCGAGAGGCCTGTTCGGTGAGGGCGGCGAGGCGGGCGGCCGCGGTGGCGGCGCGGGCGGCGAGGGATTGGGCGGTGGCAGTGCGCTGTTCGAGGGTTTGCTCGGCGGTGCGGCGGGCGGCGCGGGCGGATTGCTCGGCGGCGGTGGCGTCCTGTTCGAGGCGGGCTGATTCCGTACGGGCGGTGCGCTCGGCGGCCTCGGCGGCGTCGCGGGCGGTGCGTTCGGCGGCTTCGGAGGTGGCGCGGATGCTGCGTTCGTGGGTTTCGGCGGCGGTGCGCGCGGCGGTGGTGGCTTCTGCTTCGGCCGTGCGGTCGGCGAGTTGTTGTTTGAGGCGGGCGAGGCGGTTGCGCTGCTGGAGGCGGACGGCGGCGGCGGTGGGGGTGCCGGCCTTGATGGTGTAGCCATCCCAGCGCCAGATCGCGCCGGCGCGGGAGACGATGCTTTGGCCGGGCAGGAGGGTGGGCTGGAGGGGCGCGCCGTCTTCGGCGAGGCCGATCTGGCTCAGGGCGCGGGCGAGGGCAAGGGGGGCGGTGACGAGGGTGGAGAGGGGTGCGGCGCCGGCGGGGAGGGGCTGGGCCGGGTCGAGCGGGGGGAGTTCGCGCCAGTGGCGGGGGGCATCGGTGTTGGCGGCGGATTCGAGTTCCTCGCCGATTGCGGCGCCGAGGGCGGCTTCGAGGCCGGGGGGGACGGTGAGCTGGTCGACCATGCGGGGCCAGGTTTCGCCGTTGCGGACGGCGAGGACGTCGGAGAGGGCTTGCGCCTCGGCGGACAGGCGGGCGCGGGCGGTGGCGGCGATGGAGGCGGCGTCGCGGGCGGCGGCGAGGGCATGGGAGGCTTCGGCGCGGGCGGTTTCGGCGGATTTGCGGGCGTCGTCGCGCAGGCGGCTTGCGGCGGACTCGGCGGCGGTGCGGCGCTGCTGGGCGGTTTGCAGGGCGGTGGCGCGGGCGCGCTCGGCGTCTTCGAGGGTTTGGCGGGCTGAGTCCAGGGCAAGGGAGGCTTCGGCGCGGGCGGTTTCGGCGGCCTGGATGCGGTCGGGGTCGATGGTGTCGCGCTGGAGCTGGTCCTGGTCGGCGCGGAGTTTGGCGAGCGCGTCGGAGAGGCGTTTGGCACGGGCTTCGGCGGTGGTCAGGGCCTCGGTGAGGCTGCGGTGGCGGGCGGCAACGTCGGCGGCCTGTTCGGTCGCGCTGTTGGCGGCGCGTTCGGCCGCGCGGGCGGCATCGGTGGCGGCGATGCGGGCGGAGTCGGCTTCGGCGAGGCGGGGGGGATCGGTCAGTTCCTCGGCGGCGAGGCGGGTTTGTTCCTCGGCGAGGCGGGCGGCGGCGGCTTCGGCGTCGCGGTGGATCTGCTGGGCGTGGAGGAGGTCGGCTTCGATCTGCTTGAGGCGGGCGCGGGCGGCTGCGAGGGCGTCGTGGGCGCGGGCGGCTTCGACGGTGAGGTGTTCGAGGCCGAGGCGGTGGCGTTCGAGCGCGGTGCGGGCGGTGGCTTCGGTGTCGCGCATGGGGGGAAGCGCGGCGGCGGCTTCGGTGGCCTGGGCGGTGGCGAGGGTGGCGGAAGCGGTGGCGGTGGCGACGGCGGATTGGGCGTCGTGCAGGTCAGCGCGGGCTTCGTCGCGTTGCTGGGCCGCGCGGGCGCGCTGGAGGGAGAGGAATTCGGCTTCGGCGCCGCGGATGGTGGCGGAGATGTTGCGGTAGCGGTTGGCTTGGCGGGCCTGGCGCTTGAGGGCTTCGAGCTGGGTTTCGAGCTGGAGGCGGAGATCCTCCGCGCGGGCGAGGTTGGCTTCGGCGGCGCGGAGTTTGAGTTCGGCCTCGTGGCGGCGGGCGTGCAGGCCGGTGATGCCGGCGGCTTCCTCCAGGATAATGCGGCGTTCGTCGGGCTTTGCGTTGACGATGGCGGCGACGCGGCCCTGGCTGACCATGCCCGAGGAATGGGAGCCGGTGGCGAGGTCGGCGAAGAGGGTTTGCACGTCGCGCGCGCGGGCCTCCTTGCCGTTGACGCGGTAGGCGCTGCCATTGCCGCGCTCGATGCGGCGGGAGACCTCGATCTCGGCGGCTTCGTGGTGGGGCGGCGGCAGCAGGCCGGCGGCGTCGTCGAGGAGGAGGGTGACTTCGGCGAGGTTGCGGGACGGGCGGGCGGCGGTGCCGGCGAAGATGACGTCGTCCATTTCGTCGCCGCGCATGGAGCGGGCGGAGCTTTCGCCCATGGCCCAGCGCAGGGCCTCGACGACGTTGGACTTGCCGCAGCCGTTGGGGCCGACGATGCCGGTCAGCCCAGGCCTGATGTCGAGGGTCGCGGGTTCGGCGAAGCTTTTGAACCCGGCGATGCGCAGGCGGCTGAAGCTGATCGGCAAGTCGGTTTTCCCAATGGTCTGGAAGGCTTTAGCCGGTGGCGGCGGCCACGAGCCTGGCGAAGTCGTCCGGGCTGCGGCCGCCGGCTTCGCGCTGGTCCCGGGCTTTCGGTCCGTTGAAGATGAACGTCGGAGTCGAGTCGACGTGAAAGATTTTGTCGGCTTCCTCCTGGCCCTTGAGGATGGCCGCTTTCAGGGCCTGGTCGGCGACGGTGGTGTTGAAGGTGTCGCGGCCCATGCCGGCGAGGGCGGCCATCTTGGCGAGTTCCTCCATCGGGTTGGCCAGGCGGTTGAAGGCCCAGCGGTCCTGGGTGCTGAACAAGGCGCCGACGAAGGCCTCGTAGCGGATGCCGGGCAGGGCGCGGGCGATCATGGCGGCGGTGAGCGCGGTCTGGTCGAGCGGGAAGTCGCGATAGATGAGGCGGGCCTTGCCGGTGTCGATCACCTCCTGGCGGATGCGGGGCAGGGCGTCGCGGTGGAAGGCGGCGCAATGCGGACAGGTCAGCGAGAACCACTCGGTGACAACCACCGGGGCGTTCGCGGCGCCGATGGCGCGCTCGGCCATGCGGGCGTCGCCGTCGGGCGTGCCGGTGGTGATTGGGGCGGTCGCTGGGGTGATGGTGGGTGCGGATGGGGCCGCAGGCAGGGGAGCGCCCGGGCGGGTGCCGTACCAGACGGCGGCGCCGCCTGCTGCGACGACGGCAACTCCACCAACACCTAGTAGCGTACGACGCGAAACACTCATTGGAACCTCTATATGTAGTATTTTAGGCGGATGGATCGGCGGATGTCGAGAGCCCTAGCGGGGGCGGGGGGACAGCACATATTGGCCGAGTTTTTCGAGCGCTGCACGCAGTTCGGGGTCGGCGATGCTGGCGGTGGCCTGATGGGCGGCGTCGATGGCGCGGCGCGGGGGCGGGCGGGCGATGGCGGGCGCGGTATGGAGGTCCTGCACGAAGCGCAGGCGGGTGACGGTCACGGTGCCGAGATAGGTGTTGATGCGGGCGATGAGTTCGGTGGCGAGGTGCTGGAGTTCGATCGCCATCGGGCCGGTGCAGGCGATCGCCAGCGTGCCGGAGAAGAGTTTGCGCGGCTGGCTGACGCCAGAGATGGCGGGGCCGACGATCTGGTCCCAGTCGGCCATGACCTGTGCAGCGGCGGGGGAGCGTTTGCGGAAGGCGGGGCGCACGAGGGCGGGGACCAGGGCCGAGATGGAGCGGGGGCCGTAGATATGGCGGATGGTCTTGTCGTCGTCGGGGTTGCTCGTCATATCCGCATCATGCCTGATCCTGCGCGCCTGTTGGAGTGGTACGATCGCAACCGTCGGCGGATGCCATGGCGGGCGTTGCCGGGGGAGCGGATGACGCCGTACCGGGTCTGGCTCAGCGAAATCATGCTGCAGCAGACCACGGTGGCCGCGGTCATACCGTATTATGAAAAATTCCTCAGCCGGTTTCTCGATGTGGCAGCGCTGGCGGCGGCGCCCAGCGACGAGGTGATGCGGGCGTGGGCGGGGCTGGGGTATTATGCGCGGGCGCGGAATTTGCACGCTTGTGCCAAGGCGGTGGCGGGGCTGGGGGGATTTCCGCGGGATCTGGAGGGGTTGCGGGCATTGCCGGGGGTGGGGCCGTATACGGCGGCGGCGGTGGCGGCGATTGCGTTCGATGTCCCGGTGGTGCCGGTGGATGGCAATGTGGAACGGGTGGTGAGCCGGGTGTTTGCCATCACCGCGGCGTTGCCGGGGGCGAAGGCGGAGATTGCGGAGGGCGCGGCCCGGCTGGGGGAGAATGGGGTAAGGCCAGGGGATTTCGCGCAGGCTCTGTTTGACCTGGGAGCGACGATCTGCACGCCGACGAACCCGGCGTGCGGAATTTGCCCGTGGATGGAGGCCTGTGCGGCGCGACGGTTGGGGATTGCGGCGGAATTGCCGCGCAAGGCCGCCAGGAAGGTCCGGCCGGTGCGGCATGGGGCGCATTTCTGGGTGCAGGATGGCGGGGGCGGGGTGCTGCTGCGGCGGCGACCGGCGAAGGGGTTGCTGGGGGGGACGGTGGAGTTGCCGGGGACGGCGTGGCGCCCCGAGGTGTGGGGCGAGGCGGACGCCATGGCGGCGGCGCCGATGCGGGCGGCCTGGCGGAGGGTGGGGTCGATCGAGCACGGGTTTACCCATTTCGCCCTGCGGCTCGATGTCTATTTCGCCGAGGTCGGGGCGATCATGGGGGAGGGGTTCGTGGTGCCGTCGGCGGCGGTGGAGGCGGAGGCGTTGGCCTCGGTGATGCGCAAATGCGTGCGGTTGATCCGAGGGCGGTCGGCAGGGTAGATCGGAGCGAACCCGAGGAGGACCGCCCGATGAAGACCCGTGCTGCTGTTGCCCGCAAGGCTGGTGCGCCGCTGAGCCTGGAGACGGTCGATCTGGAGGGGCCGCGCGAGGGGGAGGTGCTGGTCGAGATCAAGGCGACCGGGATTTGCCATACCGACGAGTTCACGCTGTCGGGCGCCGATCCGGAGGGGATTTTTCCGGCGATCCTGGGGCATGAGGGCGCCGGGGTGGTGGTGGATGTGGGGAAGGGGGTGACGTCGCTCAGGAAGGGCGACCATGTGATCCCGCTGTACACGCCGGAGTGCCGCCAATGCGAGTATTGCCTGAGCCGCAAGACCAATTTGTGCGTGGCGATCCGTTCGACCCAGGGCAAGGGCGTGATGCCGGACGGGTCGAGCCGGTTCTCGTGCGACGGGGCGCCAATTGCGCATTACATGGGGACGTCGACGTTCTCGAACTTCACGGTGCTGCCGGAGATCGCGCTGGCGAAGATCCGGCCGGACGCGCCGTTCGACAAGGTCTGCTACATCGGCTGCGGGGTGACGACAGGCCTTGGCGCGGTGATGAACACGGCGAAGGCGGAGGCCGGTTGCCGCGCGGTGGTGTTTGGACTCGGGGGCATCGGGCTCAATGTGATCCAGGGGCTGCGGATGATCGGGGCCGAGCAGATCGTCGGCGTCGACATCAATCCGGGGCGCAAGGCGATGGCGGAGAAGTTCGGGATGACGGATTTCGTCAATCCGAACGAGGTCGAGGGCGATCTGGTGCCGTATCTGGTGAACCTCACCAAGGGGGGCTCGGACTACTCGTTCGAATGCGTGGGCAATACGACGCTGATGCGCCAGGCGCTGGAATGCGCGCATCGCGGGTGGGGCAAGTCGATCATCATCGGCGTCGCCGGCGCGGGCAAGGAGATCAGCACGCGGCCGTTCCAGCTGGTGACGGGGCGGGTGTGGATGGGCACCGCGTTCGGCGGCGCCCGCGGGAGGACGGATGTGCCGCGGATCGTGGATTGGTACATGGATGGGCGGATCAACATCGACGATCTGATCACGCATGTGCTGCCGTTCGAACAGATCAACGAGGGGTTCGAGCTGATGCGCCGGGGCGAGAGCATCCGGAGCGTGGTCGTCTACTGAGGGCTGACCGGGTCTGGGGGGCGGCCCCCAGACCCGTCCAGAAAGGGATCAGGCGCGGCGGCGGCGGGCGCCCAGGGTTGCGGCGAGGCCAATGCCGAGGAGACCGAGCGAGGCGGGTTCCGGCACGTCGGCGGCCGGAATCGGCGGGTCGATGAATGAGACCGTGCCGCTGGTGTCGACAAGCTGGAAGGGGCCGTTGGCGGGGCTGAGGGGGCTGGCGAAGCCAAAGCCGGTGGCCACAGCGCCCGGGGCGATGCCGGTCGCTGTGTTGGCGGTGTAGACCAGGACGGCGGCCGGGGCGGCGAAGGCGTCCTTGCCGTCGGTGCCGCTGGGGACGAAGGACCAGTCGGCGGCCTGCGGGGTCTCGATTTTCGCGGTGAAGCCGGCGACGTCGTTCACCGTGCTGAAGGTGGTGCCGGGAAGGATGGGAATTTCCACCTTGAGTACCGGGGCAGCCGCGCTGCCGGGTACGGAGACCTGGTAGGTGTAGGCGGTCGAACCGTTGGTGGGGGTGACGGCATAGCCGACCTGGCTGCCGTCGGCCGCCGTGGTGCTGCCTTGCACCGTGACAGAAGTGGGCGCGTTGACGAGCGCAACCAGTGGGCCGGAGACGATGGAGTTGACCATGCTGTCCGGCGTGGCGATGAAGGCGGTGCAGGTGCCTGTGGCGTCGATGCACATGTCACCGACGAACTGGCCGAGATCGTTGATCGCCATTGCCGCGTCGATGAAGCCGCCAGTGGGATTTATAAAGTTGAATGTGCCGTCCGGCTTGCGCAACCAAGCGGTGCTCGTCTGCGTGGTGGGATCGAAAGCGTCACCGATCACGATACCGGTGTTGCTGATGCCAAAGGTCTCGGTCACCGCATAGCCCGGGACGGTGAAGTTCGTGAAGTTGCCGGGGGTTCCGACGAAGCCGCCGGATTGGAGGGCGCTGTAGTCGGTACCGGTCAGCGCATAGGCGTTGGAGTTTTGACCGACCAGGGTGCCGGCGTTGTTGATGCCGCTGAGGCTGTAGCCCTGGGGCAGGTTCAATCGGGTGACGGTGCCGGCCGACGTGCGGGTGAAGGAGAACTCGGTGCCGTCGGCATCGGTCGCATAGCCGACGGTGGTGGCGCTGTCATTGATGCCGAACATCATGGTGCTGGTGGCGCCGGGGATATTGAATGCCGGCGCGCGGGCACCTTTGAGCTGACCGATGATGGCCTCGCGGCCGGTCGCGGTGTCGGCGGTGCCGACATACTGGTTGGCGTTGTTGATGGCGCCGAGCCGGGTGCCGGTGACGTCCGCACCCGGCCAGTCGATGGTCTTGAACAGGCCGTTGAGCTGGCGGAAGCCGTGGCTGCCGCCGGCGTCATAGTAGGTGCCAACCACCGTGCCGGCATCGTTGATGCCCGAAGCGATCGAGCCGGTTGCGCCCGGGATGGAGTAGGTGGTGAAGGTGTAGCCGTCGCCGGTCAGGGTCGTCTGCGCCTGCGCGGCGGGGGCGGCGAGGAGGGTGCTCGACAGCGCGGTGGCGCAGAGCAGCGCTTTGATCGACGGGGAGGTCATGAACATGCCTTGCACGGTTGTTTCGGGCAAGGATTAGACGATGCTTCAACAGATCGTGATGGCGTTCGGGTTAATTATATATGAGATAGAAACGACATATTGATGAACCGGTACCCCGTGACTGTCGCTGCGTGGTATCACTTGACCGCCTCGCCGGCGAAGATGCCCCAGAGGTCGTCGCGCTTGAGAAAGCCCTTGTAGTCGCCGGTCTGGACTTCGCACCAGGACGCGGCGGCGTCGCAGGCGCGCAGGCGGCCGACGACGCCGGGGCGCAGGATGGCGACGGGGGCGGCGTCTTCGCTGGCGGTTTTGCGCAGGGTGCGATCCTTGCCCTTGACGGCGAAGCCGCGGCGGCCTTGCAGGGTGGCAGCGTGGACCCAGCCCTTGACGCCGTCATAGTCGGTGACCAGGCGCCAGGTGTCGTACTCGCGTTCGATCTGCACCGGCAGGCCGGCGCGGCGATAGACCCAGTCGATGGGGTAGCGGGTGCCGGGGCCGGCGCGGAGGTTGACCTCGTCGGAGCGGAACGAGGCCCAGCGCGGCAGCGGCTGCTGGGTGACGGCGCCAATGGTGGGGGCGGGGGATTTGTCGAGAGCGGCCAATGGGGGCTCGGCCGGCTTTGCCGCGGACGCGGGTGCATTCGCAGCGGTGGCGGCAGGTGCGGGGGTCGTGCCCGGCTTGGCGGCGGGCTTGGGCGGTGCGGCGGGCGGCTTCTGTGCGTGGGTGTTGGGCTGCGGCTGCACCACCGGCGGTGGCCTGCCGGGGGCGGAGTGGCCGAGGGCCGACGAGCCGCCGGCGTTGGGCGCAACCTGCTGTACGGCCGCCCGCGGGGCCGGGGCAGGCGGATTGCTGGCAGGCGTCGTCCGGCTTTCGGGCGCCGGGTTCTTCGGCGGTACCTGGAGGAAACCACCGGCCGGTGGCGACTGCGCGAGGGCAGGCGTCGTGGCCAGCATCAAAACGAGGAACACGGAGGAACGCTGCATGGCGCATGCGTGCCAAGTCGGCCCGTATCGGGTCAAGCTTTTGCTGCGCCGAGGCGGGGGGGGCGAGACGATACTGGTCGTTGCAGGTGGTGAGGGGAGGGAAGCGCTTCTTTTTTTTGGAAAAAAAGAAGCAAAAAAACGTCTCTCCGGCTCTCGGCTGGATCGGCGGCCTTCGGGTGACGGGCCGGGATCGGGTCGGTGGGACCGGCGAAGCCAACGGTCCTGCGTTAGGGGCGAGATCACGCCGGTTCGAGGGGTGAATGCCTGCTCCGCAAAAGAAGGACCTGGTTGTCACCTGATGGCGGTTGCCCCGGCAGCAGGCATGGATCGGGTCCAGGGGCCTTGAGGCCCTTGGCCGCCGGAGGCGCGCTGGCTTCGACTTATCGCTTAGAGCGTCACCATCTGGCCGCGGGCGGCGGCGAGGAAGGTGATGACGCCGGCGACGGTGACGTTTGCGGCCAGCGGGGTCCCGGTGAGGCCGGCGATGCGCAGACCGGCTTCGCAGGCGATCAGTCGGACGCCCATTTCGCCGCAGGCGTCGCGCAATTCGGCGAGGCCGGCGACGCCGGTCGCTCGCACGGCGGCGTCGCGGGCGCCGGTGAGGGGGGAGACATCGGCCAGCAGCGCGCGGCAGCCTTCGTTGGTGGCGAAGAGGATGACATCGCGACCGACGGCGGCGGCGCCGGCGGCGAGGAGAAAGGCGTAGTGGGCGCGTTCGTGGCCGGCGGAGATCAGAATGATGCCGAGGGCTTCGGAGGAACCCGCCTCAGACGGCACAGGCGGGGCCCGTGGTGTCGGTGTGGGCGGCGAGGTCGTGCAGGGTGGGCGAGGTGCCGCAGGCGGCGCAGCCGGGGTCGGCCTTGAGGCGGACGGTGCGGAAGCGGGTGGCCAGGGCGTCCCAGATCAGCAGGCGGCCGGCCATGGTTTCGCCGATGCCGAGGATTTCCTTGAGCACCTCGGTGGCTTGCAGGGTGCCCATGACGCCGGTGACGGCACCGAGCACGCCGGCTTCGCTGCAGGTGGGGACCATGCCCGGGGGCGGCGGTTCGGGGTAGAGGCAGCGGTAGCAAGGGAAATGGCCGCCGCCTTCGATGCCGACATGGGGCTTGAAGACGGCGAGCTGGCCCTCGAAGCGGAGCACGGCGGCGGAGACCAGGGTTTTGCCGGCGAGCACGCAGGCGTCGGAGATGAGGAAGCGGGTGGCGAAATTATCGGTGCCGTCGCAGACGATGTCGTAGGCCGCGATCAGGGGCAGGATGCTGTCGCGGTCGAGGCGGAGACGATGGCGATCGATAGTGACGCTGGGGTTGATGGCGAGGGCGCGGGCGGCGGCCGAGTCGACCTTGGGCTGGCCGATGGCGGCGGTGGTGTGGGCGATTTGGCGTTGGAGATTGGAGAGGTCGACGTCGTCATCGTCGACCAGGCCGATGCGGCCGATACCGGCGGCGGCGAGATAGAGCAGCAGGGGAGATCCGAGCCCGCCCGCGCCGACGATCAGCACGGCGGCGTCGCGCAGCTTCGCTTGGCCGATGCCGCCGACATCCTCGAGCAGGATGTGGCGGGAGAAGCGCTGGATCTCGTCGTCGGAAAAATCGAGGTTCATGGGAGGATCATATGGGGCGCCTCCCGGCGCCGGCCAGGGGGCTGGATCAGGCGCGGGTGAGGGTGACCATCTGGAACATCCCGCCGAAGAAGCGGCGGATGGTGCGCTGGTGGGCAGGTTCGGGCGGCAGGCACATGCCGTTGGGGCCGCGCCACATGTCGGCGGCGAAGGGTTCCAGACGCGAGATGAAGGGCAGCCACGTGTAGCGCAGCGGATGCCACCAGCGCGGGCGGGCGAAATCGACCAGCACGATGGTGCCGCCGGGCTTCACCACGCGCAGGGTCTCGGCGACGGTGCGGGCACGGATATCGGCGGGCTGTTCGTGCAGGAGGAAGAACAGGATCGCCCGGTCGTAGGTGGCATCGGCCAGGGCCAGGCAGGAGGAGTCCTGTTCGAGCATGCGCACCGCGGTGTCGCCGGGGAGCTTGTGGCGCAGATTGTCGAGCTGGACGGGTAGCACATCGATGACATCGAGCGCGCCGCCGTCGGCCGCGACGCGGGCGGCGAGTCGGGGGGTGAGGTCGCCGTAGACGCAGGCGACTTGCAGGCTGTCGCCGTCGAGCCGGGGGCCGAGGGCGGCCAGCGCGGCGGCGGAGAGCTGGCGGTAGTTGCCCCACAGGATGAGGTCGACCAGCCAGCCGCGCTCGAAGACGCGCACGGCGGCGGGGTGGACGTAGGCCCACCAGTAGTTGAGCCGAAGATATTCGGGGACGGGGGTTTCGCCGACGGCGGCCACGCCCGGATGCGGCATGGCGTCACCGGGCTGTGCAAGATTCGCGAGCAAGGGGTGTCCCTCCGTGTCGGCCGCGGACGTAGGAGGCGTCCGCGGCGGAAAACTCTGCCTGGTGGTGCGAGCGGGCATTGACCTGCGTCAAGGACGGCTGGCGGGTTCAGTGTCATGGTATCTTGTCGTGGTGTCACGCTTTCTCTCGCGCCTTTTTTGCGCCGGGCGGCGCCGTGGCGGTTTTGCTGGATCCGCGGGGTCAGGCCCGGCGCGCCTCGCCCCAAGTCCAGGCGAGGCCGAGGCGGCGCAGAGCCATGGCGGTGATGAGGGCGGTGGCGATCGCGGCGGCCACGGCGAGGAGGAGGGCGAGGCCGGCGGGAACGGCGAGGCGCAGGAGCAGGTCGCTGATCAGTTTCATCGCGATCGGGGCATGCAGCAGGTAGATTTCCATGGTGTGCCGGCCAAGCCAGGCACCCGCTGCGGCTGGGGCTCCGGCCGGGGGCAGTCGCGTTACCAGATGCCAGAGCACCAGCAGATAAAGCACCTGCCAGCAGGCCATCGCGACGCGGGCGTCGATCGAGTGGCTTGCGGCACCGCCGAGGGCCATGGCGGCCGCGACGATCAGCATCGCACGGCTACCGCCGAGCGCGACGGCCCAGCCGAGGGCGGCAAAGCAGAGGCCGGTGGCGGCGGCGAGCAGCGGCTCGACCCCGATTTCGGGTCCGCTGAGGAAGCGTTCCAGCAGGCCGCGCCACAGCACGAACAGCGCCAGGCTGAGCGCCCAGGCGGCAGCCGGCCGGCCTGCGATGGCGCGGCGCAGCACCACGCCGATGGCCCGCACCAGCAGCAAGGCGGGGAGGAAGTAGAGTTGTCCGGCGGCGGCGCCGTGCCACAGGGCGCGCGGCAGATCGGTGAGCCCGCGCGGCATCACCGGCGCGCCGCCGAGCACGCCGGCCCGTTCGCCGGCGAGGCGGATTGCGAGGTAGAGCAGCGAGAAGATCACCCACGGCACCAGCAGCCGCCGCGCCGAGTTGCGCAGATAGGGCCCCGCCGCGGCGATGCCGGCGGGGTGGCGGCGGGCGATCAGCCAGCCATCGGCGAAGAAGAAGATCGGCACGGCGATCTGCTGCACCGCGAACCAGGGCACCGCCCAGGCGCCCGCGGTGGGCAGATGGAGGTAGGCGAAGGCGTGGATGGCGGCGACGAAAACGATGCCGATCCCACGCAGGACGTCCGGTGCCGATGCCCGTTGCAGGGTGCCACTCCTCGACCGAGAGGATGGAGGTTAGACCTCGGCTGGCGCGTCCGCCAGGGCCGGATAGTCGGTGTACCCGGCCGCGTCGCCGCCGTAGAAGGTGGCGCGGTGGTAGGGCGCGAAGGGCGCGTTGTGGCGGATGCGGGCCACCAGGTCGGGGTTGGAGATGAAGTGGCGTCCGAAAGCGATCGCGTCGGCATGGCCGGCGGCGACGGCCTCGATGGCGCTGTCGCGGGTGAAGCCGCCGGCGTCGATCAGCACCCCGGGCCAGAGCGGGCGGAAGATCTCGGCCGCCGAGGGCTGGTTCTCGCGAACGATGTCGGCCTTGCCGGTGCCGCTGGCGCGCGGCTCGATGAGGTGGAGATAGACCAGCGCGCGCTTGGCGAGTTCGCGGATCAGATGGCTGAACAGGGGCAGCGGATCGGCATCGAAGCTGTCGTTGGCGATGCCCCAGGGCGAGAGGCGGATGCCGGTGCGATCGGCGCCGATCTCGGCGACCACGGCGTCGGTGACCTCCAGGTGAAGCCGGCTGCGGTTCTCGATGCTGCCGCCGTAGGCGTCGGTGCGGGTGTTGGTACTGGAATAGAGGAATTGCTCGAGCAGGTAGCCGTTGGCGCCGTGGATCTCGACGCCGTCGAAGCCGGCGGCCACGGCGTTGGCGGCGGCCTGGCGGTAGGTGTCGATGAGGCCTGGGATTTCGGCAAGGGTAAGGGCACGGGGCGTCTCGTAGTCGACCGGCTGGAAGGCGGCATCGATGGTCTTGCCGGCGGCCCGGATCGCCGATGGGGCGACCGGCTGGGCGCGGTCGGGCTGGTGGCTGGAATGCGAAACACGGCCGGTGTGCCAGAGCTGAAGGTAGATGACGCCGCCCTTGGAATGCACCGCGTCGGTCACGGTCTTCCAGCCAGCGATCTGGGCCTTGGTGTGGATCCCGGGGACGTGGGGATGGCCGTGGCCCTGCCATGACACCGGCGTGGCCTCGGCGATGAGCAGACCGCCGGGCGTGGCTCGCTGGGCGTAATACTCGGCATTGAGCGGGCCGGGGATGTTGCCGGCGGGATTGGCGCGCATGCGGGTCAGCGGCGCCAGGACGATGCGATGCTGCAAGGTAGTGCGGCCCAGAGGCAGCGGGCTGAGGAGTGTGTCGGTCATGGGGGAACTCGCGAACGGGGGAAGCCTGGCCCCGTATAACAGGACCGTCCGGGATGTCTGCAACCGCCGCTCCCTATGCCGAGGAGTAGGTCACCATCGTTCCACCGTGTAGATCGGCACCCAGGTGGAAGTTTGCGGCGGTAAAGTCCCCTGGCAACGCAATTGCGGAAGTAGAGCCGCCGCCTGAGACGGTCAGAAGACCGGCCGCGAAACCAAGGACGGCCGAACCAGGCAACATGTCGTTGAAATCGATTGCGTCGTTGCCACCGAAATTCTTGATCGTGCTGCCGTTCAGATTGCTGGCCGTGTCGCCAAATGTGGTGCCGAAACCGGCATAGCCCACCAGGGTGTCGTCGCCGCCGCCACCCGTCAGGGTCTGGTTCGTGCCCCCTGCGACGATGGTGTCGGCGCCGGCGCTGCCGATGGCCGTGATGAAGCCAAGGCCGCTCAGGTTCAACATGCTGGGCGCGTCGAGTTGCACCGTCAGGTGGGTGTCCAGCGGGTTCAGCGTGATCGTTCCGCCCGTCGTGACCTCCAAACTTGTGGTGCCGGTACCTGGCAGGATCGCCGCGCCGGCATTCGCCGCGGTTGCGCGCACAAGGACCTCGTCCGGACCGGTCGTAACGGTCTGCGACGCGGCGCCAACGGTGATCGTGTCTTCGCCTTCGCTGCTCGTGATCGTCAGCCCGGCCTGACTGTTCGCCGTGAACATGTTGGCCGGTTCGCCAGCGGCTGGCGTCAGCAACTGCACCGCGGTGATACCGGAGATTGTTGCACCCATTATCGCCGTGCCGCCGCCGCGCAGGATCAAGGTGGTCGAGCCCCCATTCCCGGTCATTGTGATGGCGCCAAGGCTTGCCGCTGGTGCGCTGACGCTGACGATCCCGCCGCCGAGTGTCAGGGTGTTGTTGCCGCTGCCCAGCGTCACCTGATCGTGGCCAGTGCCAAGGGTCAGGGTGTTGTTGCCGTTGCCCAGTGTCACCCGATCACGGCCGTTGCCGAGTGTCAGCGTATTGTTGCCGTTACCCAGGGTCACCGTGTCGTTGCCATTGCCGAATGTCAGGGTGTTGTTGCCGTCTCCGCCGATCATCACATAATCGGCTCCATCCAGAACGAGCGTGTTGTCGATTTCGCCCAGGTCGATCGCCAAGGCCGTCACCGTCGCCACCAGGGAACCGATGGCCCCGGCGCTATTGGCCGCGTTGGCGGACACCCAGACCCAATCGGCGCCAGTGGCAGCGCCGGCCTGGTAGGTCAGGGCAGATAGTGCGGCGTTGACCGCGGCCAGGTGGCCCGTCAGGTTCAGCGTGTTGGAATTCTCGCCGGTTATGGTCACGCCCCTGGTGGGGGTGGTGTGCAGCAAGCCGAAACCGTCACTGACGGTAGCCGTGACCTCGCCGTCTGGCTGGCTATCGCCGACGGTGATACCGGTCAGGGCGGAGACCCCTCCGGCTGTGATGCTGAAGCCAGCCGGCACGGTCACCTGCAACAAGGGCACAACCGGCGGGATCACCACGGGTGGCTCGGTTCCCGGCGCCGGCGTGACGGTCGCCACCAGGGAACCGATGGCCCCGGCACTGTTGGCCGCGTTGGCGGACACCCAGACCCAATCAGCGCCTGCGGCAGAACCGGCGTGATAGGTCAGGGCTGACAGGGCCACATTGACTGCGGCCAGGTGGCCAGTCAGGTTTAGCGTGGTAGAATTTTCGCCCTGTATGGTCACGCCACTGATTGCGTTGGCATACAGCAAGCCGGTCCCGTCGCTGACCGTCACCGTGACGTCGCTGTCTGGCTGGCTATCGCTCAGTGTGACGCCGACCAGGGGGGCGACGTCGCCGGCAGCTATACCCAAGCCCTTCGGAACAGTGACCCCCAGCAAGGGCACAACGGGCGGGATCACCACGGTTCCTGGCGCCGCGGTCACGGTCACCACCACATGGCTGGCAACCTGTGGCGTGTCTGGAGCATTTGCCGACACCCAGAGCCAATCCGTTCCGGCAACGGTACCGGCCTGGTAGGTCAGGCTCGCCAAAGCCGTGTCGATCGCGGCCGCGGTCCCGGTCAGCATCAATGACGTTGTACCCTCGCCCTGCGTGGCCACGCCAGTAGTCGCGCTGGTTTGCAGCAGGCCGGTTGTGTCGCTGACGTTGACCGACACACGATCGTCCGTCGGGATTTCGGTCAGGCTGACGCCGCCGAGCGCCTTGATTTCGCCGACGGCGAGGCTGAGGGTTTGTGGGGCGTATACCGCCATTGAGATTGGCACCGGGGGAATAACAATCGGCGGTACAGTTCCCGGCGTCGGTGTCACGGTTACCACCACATGATCGCCGACCTGCGGCGTAACCCCGGTATCGACAGAAAGCCAAAGCCAATCGGTGCTGGCGACGGCACAGGCCTGGTAGGTTAAAGTTGCCAGTTCCGTGTTGATCGCGTCAACGCGGCCGACAAGAATCAGTGAGGTTGTACCCTGACCCTGCTCCAGCACGTTGCTGGTGGCACTGGTATGGAGCAGTCCGGTGCTATCGCTGACCGCGACAGTCAGCACCCGATCGGCGGTATCGTCTGTCAGCCTGACGCCGGCCAAAGCCGCGTTCGTGCCCGCGGCCGTGCTAAAATTGTGGTCATTGTAGATCCTGGGCCAGTCTGCCGGCGGTGTCCGACCCGCCGTGACCAGGCTGGTCTTCGGAGAGTCGAATTCCTTAAATATGCCAAGCTGGTCGGTATAGGTGGCCACCGCATCGATGGCCTTGCCGATCTGGGCGGCGGTGACGACGAAGCTGCTGCCCAAGGCGCCGGAGATGTCGGTTCCGTCAGCCTCCCAATGGTAGGATATCGGACCCAGCCCGTTCGCACTGGCGAGTGAGTTGCTGGCCGTGAGCGTCTGGCCGACCTCGGGGGTGCCGCTGATGGTGACTGTGCCGGTGACGCCATTTCCATCAATCGCGCCGCGAATTTCGAATGGGGCCAGGCCGAGGGTGGTGACGGCTGCGATGCCGGCGCCCAACTGCAGAACAATGCCGGTGGAGGTGGCGTCGCCGGCGAAGATCATGCCTGTATGGGTGACGGTCGCAGTCTCATTGCTGTAGCCGCTGTCGAGCTGGATCGTGTCGCTGTCAACGGCCGCCAGCATCGCCGCGGCGATGGAACGAAAGGGCGAGGTTGGTCCGACGTGCAGTGTTTCCATGAGAGCCCCCTGTGACAAAGACGGCAAGAGAGTCCCGCACGCCGAAGGCTCTAACGCTTCGGCGGGAGTTCGGTTTCTGGAGTTGCCCCCGTTAAACCGGACACGAGTCTGGTTGCGATTGGCTCTGAATGAACTCACGGGGTGAGCGCCATGCCGTCAGTAAATGGGGTATCCGCACAAGAGGTAGGGCGTGGGGTGCCATGTGGCTGTGGCTAAAACTGTTTCGCCCTCATGGAAAAGCAACTTACCTTGTTACACGCAGCCTGCGCTGCAATATCCAGACATCGGCCTTTTTTCACAGACACTCGCCATTTGCCCGCATTCGTTTGCGCCCGCAATACTGGACGCCCGCACGCAAAAACTGCCGAGAGTGCAGATCAATGTTATTCCCCGACAAAGGGTTCCATCGTAACCCATCGGGCCAATATGCCGACGTTTGCTCGGCAGCACCTATGCGCACTTCGTCTTGCTACAATGAGACAATTTGACGTGCATCGACCTTCTGGTCGACTCTGATAAATCCGATCACTCGGCATTGAGACATGGCAGGGGCGTCGTGAGTGAGCCTTCTATCGTCGTAAACCCAAACGATCCGTCCCGCGGGCCCCACTGTCGGGGCATCGCTGAAGCCCCAGTTAAGCCCCGCAGAATTTACAGGCGCCGACTGGCCTTTGTTGGAAGCCGTAACGCATTGATTAAGAAGTGGTGCCGACACCCAGGATTGAACTGGGGACCTACTGATTACGAATCAGTTGCTCTACCGCTGAGCTATGTCGGCGCACGCCGAGGCGCGTTTGATGGGCCGATATACAGAAGGGATCGCACCGTCGCAACCTCGCCGTTTCGGCCCTGGGGTCGAGGCCTGTTGCGTCGGGGAGGGCGACAAGTTTGGCCGATTGCGGCATCCTGGGGCGATGTCAAAGCGCCCCACCCCGGTCCGGGCCGACCAGTTGCTGGTCGAGCGCGGCCTTGCCGAGAGCCGGACCCGGGCGCAGGCCCTCATTATCGCCGGCAAGGTGTTTAGCGGCGAGCAGCGCGTGGCCAAACCGGGGCAGACTTTGGCGCCGGATGCGGCGGTCGAGGTGCGTGGGCAGGACCATCCCTGGGTTTCGCGAGGCGGGCTCAAGCTGGTGCATGCGATCGAGGCATTTGGGCTTTCGCCGGAGGGCAGGGTCTGCCTCGATGTCGGGGCGTCGACCGGGGGGTTCACGGATGTGCTGCTCGCTCATGGAGCAGCGCGGGTTCATGCGGTGGATGTCGGGCATGGCCAGCTCGCCTGGAAATTGCGGACCGATCCGCGCGTGGTCGTGCATGAGCGGACCAACGCGCGCCATCTTGCGCCGGAGCAGATTGGCGAAGCGATCGGCGCTTTGGTCTGTGATGCGAGTTTCATCGGCCTGGCGACACTATTGCCCCGCCCGCTCGCGCTGTGTGCTCCCGGCGCCTGGGCGGTGGCGCTGATCAAGCCGCAGTTCGAGGCCGGGCCTGACCAGGTCGGCCGCAACGGGGTGGTGCGCGATCCGGCGGTGCACGATGAGGTGTGCGAGCGGGTCAGCGCGTGGTGGTCCGGGCTCGATGGCTGGACCGTGCGGGGCATCGCCACCAGCCCGATCACCGGGCCTGAAGGCAACCGCGAGTTCCTGATTGCTGCAATCCGGGCCGGCGAAGCGGGCGTCGTGCGCCCAAGTGTGGGCGAACGCGCTCAATCGTGATGTGATTTCATGAAAATGAGACGCTCGTAACCCTGGCCGATGCATACTCCCTATGGTATTGGTACGGTCTGAATGAAGTGATTCTGTCCACAGGATCGGGTATTCGGTGCCATATGCCCGGCGAAGCCGGCAAACTCCCGGAACGAACGGGAGCGTGAGGAGTTGGGTTCCGTCATGGCGAGGCCGTTGTCTTATGCCGCTGGACTGCTGACAAGGGGGGGCATGCTGGCGCTGCTCGCTGCCGGCGGGTCCGCGCTTATTCCTGCTTCGGCGTATGCCGACGCCTGTTCCGCGGTCAGTTCCGCTAGCAACTGCGTGACCATGTGGAATGCCGATCTGGTGGATTTCACGGTGCAATCGTCAGCGCCTTGGGTCAACGGGCCGCCCGAAGTCGCAAACCAGATCGCGATTGTCGGCAGCGCGATGTACGATGCGGTGAATGCTGCGACGGGGGGGCTATACCAGCCGACCCGCTACAACGTCGGCGCCGCGACCACCGCTTCAGCAACGGCCGCGGCCCTGGCAGCGGGTTACGGCACGCTGATGGGTATCTTCGCGCCGGTCATCGACCCGACGACGAACCAGGCCGTTGCCGGCAATCCGCTGGCTGGGCTTGGCACCCTCACCAATAGCGACACTTTCGGCGGCCTGTTGGCGACATTGCCGGCGCCGGCGGGCAAGCCCTCGGCGTCGCTGAGCATCGTTGCCAAGATCCAGTCGGACTACCAGGCCGCGCTGCGGCAACTGGACACCACCGATACCTCGGTGCAGGCGGGCCTGGCGCTCGGCTCGGCGCAGGCGCTGGCGACCCTGACGGCCCGCTTGTCTGATCAATCGGTGGTGGCGATCAAGGACGGGCTGAACATGAACGCCCCGGCCAACCAGGGCACCGCCGGAGTCTACACGCCGCCGGCGACCCGGCCAGAGATGTACCCGCTGTGGGGTACCGTGACACCTTGGTCGGTGTCTTCGTCCACCCAGTACGCGCCGCCCCCGCCGCCGGCGATCACGTCGGCGGCCTATGCGGCATCGCTGTTCGCGACCGAGTGCGTCGGCAGTGGTGCTGCCTTGCCGTCCGGCCTGGCCAGTTCCTGCGCGACCGCACAGGCCGCCGCGCAAGCTTCTGCCAGCGCCTTCACCAACACCAGCGCGCTCTCCGCCGGCACTATCTGGAACGCCACCACCTACGGCCAGCTCGTCACCGCCGATGGCCTCGTGCAGCCGACCAACAGTCAACTTGGGTTGTATTGGAATGACCCCGGCGGCACGCTGCAGCCGCCCGGCCACTGGCTTCAGATCACGGATACAGTCGCAACCAATGCCGGGCTCGACGTGATGCAGAGTGCCCGCATCACCGCCGAGGTGGGGCAGGCGACGGCTGATGCCGGAATCACTGCCTGGGAGGCCAAGTACGACAACAATTTGTGGCGACCGATCGCAGCGATCAACGACTGCAGCGGCTGGAACAGCGGCTTTACCTGCGACAGCGGCTGGTCCTCGGTGATCGCGACGCCGCCGCATCCGGATTATATCGCGGGGCATCCCGCCTTCAGCTACGCCGCCGCGACGGTGTTGCAGGACTTCTTCGGCACGGCCTCCAGCAGCTTCTGCTCGACGTCTGACCCGTATATCAATGGGTCCGGCGGCGCGGCGATCGGCTCGATGACGCTGTGCTACAACAACTTCATCGATGCGGCCTCCGACGCGACGGTCAGCCGGGTCTACGGCGGCATTCATACCGATCTGGCGACCGCGGCCTCGGCCACCGTGGGCTTGCAGATCGGGCAAAATCTGGTCGCGACCTCGTTTCAGGAGGTGCCGGAGCCGGCAACGCTGGCGCTGTTTGGGACGGGAGTGGCAGGTCTTGCCGCGCTGCGGCGCCGGCGCCGCACCTAGTAGGTTTCGAACACCCGAGCCACCTCGGCGGGATCGGCACTCCTGGTAAGGGCGAGTGCCAGCAGCAGGCGGGCCTTTTGCGGCGTCAGGTTGTCCGTCACCAGAATGCCGGCGTCGAGCAATTTCTTACCCTGGAAGACCCGGCCGCTGCCGGCGCGGGTGCACTGCATGACGACGACGTCGGCGGCCACCGCGGCTTGCATGGCGGTGAAGTCGTCGGGCGTCGACATGCCGGGGGCGAAGCCCGCGTAGATCAGGCCTTGCGCGCCGGCGGCGACGAAGGCGCGGATTGCGGTGCCGTCACTGCCCGTGTAGCCGTATGCGATATCGACGCGCGGCAAGCTCTCCAGTGCGGTCACCTCGAACTCGGTGTCGGGCGCGGCGCGGCGCAGGGGGCGGCGGTAGAACACCACGGCGTCGCCATCGGCATGACCGAGGGCGCCGAAATCGGCAGCGCGGAAGGTCTGCATCCGGGTGGTCGAGGTTTTCGTCACGTCGCGGGCGGCATGGATTTCGTCGTTCAGGAGCACCAGCACGCCGAGGCCGCGTGCGTCGGGGCTGGCGGCGGTGCGCACGGCGTTGACAAGATTGAGACCGGCATCGGAGGACAGGGCTGAAATAGGCCGCTGGCTGCCGGTGATCACCACGGGGATGCGGGTTTTGAGGGTGAGGGAGAGGAAGTAGGCGGTCTCCTCCAGGCTGCCGGTGCCGTGGCCGATGACGACGCCGGCGAGGCCAGGGTCTTCGTGTTCGAGCTTGAGGCAGAGGGCGGCGAGGGCTTTCCAGTCGTCGAAGAAAATGCGCGAGCTCGGGACAGAGCGATAGGCGACGGGGACGATTTCGGCAACGCGCGCAAGGTCGGGAAGGCGTGCAATGATTTCGTCGGCGGTGAGGGACTGCCCGGTGGCGCCGTAATCCAGCACATCGAGCGGAGTTGCCCCAATGGACGCGATCGTCCCGCCAGTGCCAATGAACGCCACCCGCGGTCTCGTCATGGTGCCGCCTGCATCAGGCCAAAGGATAGAAGTTTTTTGTTTCTTTTTTTCAAAAAAGAAGCACTTTCTTTTTTTGGAAAAAAAGAAACAAAGAAACTTTTGCCCATTTTCATGCGGTAGCCATCGGCGGTGTCTCGATCACCACCGGCGGGCGGATGGTATGGAAGCTGGTGTCGCGCTGGTAGGCCTCGATGGCCTGGAACAGCCGGGCCTCGGCAAAGGGGCGGCCGGCGAGTTGCAGCCCGATGGGGCAGCCGTTGGGATCGAAGCCGCAGGGCGCGCTGATCGCGGGCAGGCCGAGATAGTTGAACGGGCGGGTGTTGATCGACACCGCGAGAAAGCGCTGCTCGGTCCCGGCGCCGCCGTTGTCGATGTCGGTCTCGGCGAGCGTCGGCAGCACGGTGGGAATGGTCGGAGTGGCGATAAGATCGACCCGGTCAAACACCCCGGCGGAGAAGGCGCGAAGGATCGGCCCGCGGCGGGACAGTGATTCGACATAGTAGGTGCCGGGGATGGCCAGCCCCGGATAGATGCGGCCGGAGAGGTGCTGGGCGTAGTCCTGCGCCCGTTCACGCATCCATTTGGCGTGGATGGCGCCGCCTTCGACGCGCGAGACGATGCCGCCATAGGCCGCGATTTCGGCCATGAATGGCAGCACGATCGGCACCAGCGTGGCGCCGCGGGCTTCGAGCACGGCCAGCGCCACCATCACCGCCGCATGGACCGGCGCGTCGGCGTCGGGCAGCAGGGCATTGGTCGGCACGCCGATGCGCAGGCCTCGCAGATCGCCGTCGAGCGCCGCCTCGTAGTCCGGCACCGCATTGCGGGCACTGGTCGGATCGCGCGCGTCGTGCCCGGCGATGACGCCGAGGACGCGGGCGCAGTCCCGCGCGGTGCGGGCGAGGGGGCCGACATTGTCGTGGCTGAACGACAGCGGCATCACCCCATAGCGCGACACCCGGGTCTGCGTCGGCTTGATCCCGGTCACGCCGCAGGCCGCGGCCGGCAGGCGGATGGAGCCGCCGGTGTCGGAGCCGAGCGAGGCATAGGTCGCGCCCGAGGCCACCGCGGCACCGGAGCCGGACGAGGAACCGCCGGTGATGAACGGCGGGTTCCACGGGTTGTGGCAGTCGCCGAAGGCGCGGTTGTGGCCGGTCGGGTTCTGCGCGAACTCCGCCATGTTGAGCCCGCCGAAGCTGTAGGCGCCGGCGGCGGCCAGGCGCTCGACCACCGTGCAGGTGATGTCGGGCACGAAATCGCGGCGGATGGCGGAACCGCAGGTCGCGGGCAGCCCGGCCTGATAGTACATATCCTTGTGTGCCAGCGGGATGCCGTGGAGCTTGCCGAGCGGTCGGCCGTGCGTCACCGCCGCATCGGCTGCCGCCGCCGCACCCCGGGCGCGCTCGCGGTCGAGCCAGATCACCGCGTTGATCCTGGGGTTGACCGCGTCCAGCCGGGCCAGACACGCCTCCAGCAATGCCACCGAGGTCACGTCGCCGCTGGCCACCTTGTCGGCCGCCTCCACCAGCGTCAGATCGGCGAGCGCGCTCACGTGCCGGGCTCCCGCACTGCCTGGAGCGCGGCCTCGAAGCCGGCCGGCTCGTCCTCGAAACGCATGCCGTCACGCACGGCCTCGAAGGCGCGGATGGTATTGGCCAGATCGGCCGCAAGCCGCCGCGCCGGCGCGTTGGGCGCGCGCACGCCATGCCAAGTCTCGATCATCGCCTCGGTGGCGGCCAGGAATTCCATCTCAGGGCATCGCCAATTCGTAGCGCACCGGCGTGCTGTGCCAGCCCTCCGCGTGCTTGCGCCAATAGGCATCCTTCAGCCGTGACGACAGCGGCCCCGGCCGGTCATTGCCCATGATCCGCTTGCCCACCCGCGAAATCGGCATCACTCCGCCCGCCGTGGTGGCGAGGAAGACCTCGTCGGCGTCCTCCAGCAAAGCCCGGGGAATGTCCTCCACCGCCGCCGGTATGCCCTCCATCGCGCAGAGTTCCAGCACCGATTTCTTGGTGATGCCGCCAAGGCTGCCATGGGCCGGGGTGCTGACCCTGCCGTCCTTCACCACGAACACGTTGAACCCCGGCCCCTCTGTCAGCAGCCCGGCCGCGTCGCACAGCACGACGGTGTCGTAGCCCTCGTCCTGCGCTTCCATCAGCCCGGTCGTCAGGTCGCCCCACATGTAGTTCTTGATCGTCGGATCAAACGAGGCGTCCGGGATGCGCGGCACCGAGGCAATCCACAAATGCCCGCCCCGCTCCTGCACTTCCGGCGTCAGCACGTCGATCCACGGGATCGCATAGGCCATGAAATGGTTGTCGCAGTCGCTCAGCTTGCGCGAGCCGCCCACCCGCGGCCGGCCGCGTGCGCACAGCATGGCGACATAGGCATCGCGCAATCCGGTCAGGGCCACGCACTGATGCAGGATTTCCTCCATCCGCGCCCGATCCTCCGGCGGCGCCAGCCGGCGCTTGCGCATCGAGGTGCTGAAACGATCGAGATGATCTTCGAGCCGGAAAAACCCGCCATGGCGCACATGCACCACGTCATAGGTCACGTCCGAGCGGGTGAAGCCCCAGTCCAGCACCGAGATCGTGGCTTCCGCCATCGGCACGAACCCGCCCCGCGCGTAGGCCGCCCCTCCGGCGAACCGGGCGTTGTCCGGGGGGGCGAGCGAAACATCGTTCATGTGGCATGGCCTCCTTGCGGGTCGCGGTGACGGCGGCGGAATTCGCCCGGGGTCTCGCCGGCCTCGCGCGCGAAAAACCGGGTGAAATAGGCCGGATCGACAAAGCCCAGTCCATAGGCGATCTCGGCCACCGTCAAGCCGGTGTAGATCAGGCCGCGCTGGGCCTCGAGCACGATGCGGTCATGGATCACCTGCTGCGCGGTCCTGCCGGCATGGCGCCGGCACAGCGCATCGAGCCGCCCGCGCGTGATCGGCAGCCCCTCCGCAATGTCCGCCACCGCGTGCCTGGCGCGGAATCCCGCCTCCACAGCATCGCGGAAGCGCTGCCACAATTCGGCCCCCGGCTGCGCCGTCGCCGTCTCGGGCGGGGCCATCCGCGCGATCGCGACCATCAGCATCTGCACCTGCGCGGCGACCATCGTCGCCATCCCGAGGGCGCCGAATTGCAGTTCGCGCGCGATCCGTTCGAAGAGTGCGGCGACCGCGGTGGCCTCTGCCCCCCCCTCCGGCAAGGTCAGCACGCGGGCCACATCCAGGCCGTGCGCCACGCCAGGCTCGATCCCGCGCGCCAGCGAGGCCACATAGTCGCTCGCCAGCGTCAGCACATGCCCCTCGCTGCCGGGCTGCCACGTGAAACCGTGGACGGACGCCGCCGGCACCACGATCAGGGCCGGGGCGACGAAGCCGATCCGCTCCCGATCCAGCCGCGCCTCGCCGCCGCCCTCCCGCGCCCACAGCACCTGTTGCAATCCGTCATGCAGATGCGGCGCGATCTCCCAGTCGTACAACGCCGATCGGCAACTCAACGTCTCGATGTGCACGAAGCCGGGCGCCGCCCGGTTGGCGTGCTCGCCATAGAGCGAGTAGTGCGGCACCGTGCGGCGCAGGGGGGTGATGAGAGAACGGTCCATGCCGACAGGATGCGCAACCGACCGTTGCGCCGCAACCTCCTTTGGCGATTCTCTGTTATCGGGCATGATCCCGTTTGACAAACCACTCGGGGAGCAGGCGTTGGTCGACAAGCAAACCTACCGGGACGCCATGGCGCGCCTCGCCGCCGCGGTGAACATCATCACCACCACCGGCCCCGGCGGCACCCGCGGCTTCACCGCCTCGGCCGTGTGCAGCGTCACCGATACCCCGCCCACCCTCCTCGTCTGCCTCAACCGCAACAGCGATTCGAATCAGGCACTGAAGGACAACGGCATCCTTTGCGTCAACACCCTCGCCGCCGGCCACGAAGACCTCTCCCCCATCTTCGCCGGCATGACCGGTCTCGAAGGCGCAGATCGCTTTACCCACGGCACCTGGTCCCGCCTCGAAACCGGCGCCGCCGTGCTCGATGACGCCCTCGTCTCCTTCGACTGCACCATCGCCCAGTCCGTGGAAGTCGGAACCCACACCATTTTCATCTGCGAAGTCCAGGCCGTAAAAACCAACCCCGCGCCGGGGCTGCTCTACTTCGCCCGAAACTATCATGCGATCGGATGATGCTGTGGCGGTGGATCACCACAGTCTTGTAGAGGCCGTTGATCGTCTCCTCCAATGCATTGTCATACTTGTCGCCGACGCAGCGAACGGCTGGCGCGCTACCGGCTTCCGCCAGGCGCTCGGTGTATTTCACGAACACGTATTGGCTTCCCCTGTCGCTGTGATGCACGAGGCGGGAGCGTCACGGCTTGCATTTTAAGATACTTGTCGCCCATATTTTATTGCTTAAGAGCGAATATAGCATTTTTGCATGTAAAAGTCGCCCGCCACCCAGCATGGAGTCGGGCACGGCGACGGGATGCCAGCGGACCCAGGTGGCCCAGAGCCAGAGCGCCCCAAGGATGGTCATGCGACGGTGCCCGCCGTTTCGCCTTGACCTGATCACAATGGAGCTCCGCGCGCGCGACCAAGCCCTCGTCAATGTTCGTGCGCATGCCTCTCGAGGCGTAGGGCCACTCGCTGCCGGTCGATAGCGCCTGAGGCCATCAGCCAGGTCCACCCCAGAGGTTCGGGTTGGGCGGATGGATGAGACTCCCCTCATAGCGGAGTGCCGAACCACGATCGAATGCCAAATGGAGCGGTCCCTCGAGATCGACGATCTTGGCCTGCTGTGCGACGATCAGGGCCGGCGCGACCCCAAGCGACGTGCCGATCATGCCGCCGACCATGATCTGGAGGCCGCGCCGCTTTGCCTCCTCCGCCAGCGCGAGTGCTTCGGTCAGCCCGCCGACCTTGTCGAGTTTGATGTTCACGACCGCATATTTCCCGTCCAGCCGGTCCAGGTCGGCGCGCGATCGGCAGGATTCGTCGGCACAAACCGGGATCGGATACTCCAACCGCGTCAACGCATCATCCGCATCGGCTGGCAGCGGCTGTTCCACCAGCTCGACCCTGAGGTCGAGCAACACCGGCATGAACGCGTCAAGCTCCGCTGCATTCCAGCTCTCGTTGGCATCGACGATGATCCGCGACGCCGGCGCCACCTGTCGGACCGCGCGCACCCGTTCGATATCGCCGGCGCCGCCCAGTTCCAACCGGAAGATCGGCCGGGCGGAATTGGCGTTGGCCTGCTCGGCCATTTTTTCCGGCGTGTCGAAAGCGAGCGTGAAGGCCGTCATCACCGGCTTCACCGCGCCGAACCCAGCCATTTCAGCGGCGTTTCGATAGAGGCGGTTCGCATCTAGGTGCCAGAATGCACAATCCAGAGCGTTGCGCGCCGCGCCCGGCGGGAGCGCCTGCTGCAGCGTGTCCCGGCTGAGGCCCGAGGAGATCGCATCTTTCATCGCCACGAGAGCGGCCATGACGGTTTCGGTCGTTTCACCGTAGCGCCGGATCGGGACACATTCGCCGCGGCCGCCGGCGTCGCCGTCGGAGATTTCAGCCATGATGACGTCGGTCGTGGTCGCGACGCCGTGCGGCGTCGTGATGGGCCGCGCGAGCGCCCACGCGCGGTGGGTGAGTGTCAGTCTCTGTGGACGTGGCGCCATATCCGTTGCAACTCCTTCGGCGGTTGTCAGCGTGGTGCGATCTCATCGCACTCACCGGCAACATGTGTCTGCCAGCTGCTGTTGACGGGCGATTTCCGGATCTTAGATAGGCCGCGGCGCTGGCGCCAGGGTGCGCATGCGCACGACAGCTGCCACGTCGACCTGCTATCCAGGCCAGCGCTGGCATCAGGGTGCGAGGCGAACTAACGTGGCCGCCGCGTCGCCCGGCCGGGTGGCGGAAGAAAATGCGACGGCGCAGCGAGCGAACGAATTGAGGAGGCGGGCTTGGAGACCTTCGACTACGTCATCGTTGGTGCCGGCTCGGCCGGCAGTATTGTGGCGAACCGATTGAGCGAGGATCCAAACGTCACGGTCGCCGTCCTGGAGGCGGGCGGCTATGACTGGAGCCCCTTCATCCATATCCCCGCCGGCTTCATGAAGACCTTCTACGACCCGCGTGTGAACTGGAAATACGAGATGGAGGAGGGCCCCTGGACGGGCGGGCGGCGGATCTATGCCCCCCGCGGGAAGACGCTCGGCGGATCGAGCTCGATCAATGGCCATGTCTACAACCGCGGCCAACGCCTCGATTTCGACACCTGGGCGCAATTCGGCAACCGCGGCTGGGGCTACGCCGACGTGCTGCCCTACTTCCGGCGGACCGAACGGCGGATCGGACCGGGCGATGACGCCTATCGCGGGCGCGAAGGCCAGATCCGGGTCACCGATCTCGAATGGCGCCACCCGCTCTGCGATGCCTTCATCGAGGGCTGCGTCCAGAACGGCATCCCGCGCAACCCTGACTACAACGGCGCGAAGCAGGAGGGGGTGTCCTACGTCCAGCGGACGACCTTCAACGGACGGCGCGAGAGTACCGCGGGCGCCTATCTCCGCCCCGCCATGAAGCGGCCGAACCTGCGCGTGATCACCCATGCGCATGCCTCGAGCATCATTCTCGACGGCAAGACGGCGGTCGGCATCCGCTACCGGCAGGGCGGGCGCAATGGCACCGACAAGGAAGTGCGCGCCGCCCGCGAGGTCATTCTCTCCGGCGGAAGCTACAATTCCCCTCAACTGCTGCAACTCTCGGGCATTGGCCCCGCGGATTTGCTGCAATCGCACGGCATCGAAGTCCGCCATGTCCTGCCCGGCGTCGGCGAGAACCTGCGGGATCACTACGCGCCGCGCCTGGTTGCGCGCGTGCAGAACATCGCCACGATCAATGAAAGTTCGCGCGGCCCCCGCCTTGCCTGGGAAGTCCTGAAATGGATGACGACACGCAAGGGCATCCTGTCGCTGAATCCGACGCTGGTCTACTGCTTCTGGCATTCCGGCGAGAGTGCGGAAAGCTCGGACATTCAGATGACATTCACGCCGGCAAGCTACAACGACGGCGTACAGGGTGAGCTCGAGCGCGAGCCCGGCATGACGGTGGCGGCCTGGCAGCAGCGGCCCGAGAGCACCGGATACGTGCGCATCCGCTCGAGCAATCCTTTCGAGCAGCCGATGATCCAGCCGAACTATCTCGCCGCCGAGCATGACCGCCGGGTTCTCCTGGCGGCCATGAAGCTGGCGCGCAAGCTGCTCGCCTCCGATCCGCTGAAGCCCTACTACGCGCGCGAGGATGTCCCGGGCCCGCATGTGCAGACAGACAATGAACTCCTGGCTGTTGCGAAGCAGCGCGGAACGACGACGTTCCACCCGATGGGGACCTGCAAGATGGCTCCCGCAACAAATCCCCAGGCCGTCGTCGACGACCAACTGCGTGTCCACGGCATAGAGCGCCTGCGCGTCATCGATGCCTCGATCATGCCAATGATGCTTTCGGCGAACCTGAACGCCGCGACGATGATGATCGGCGAAAAGGGTGCGGACCTGGTGCGGGGACGAGAACCGTTGCCCAGCGCCGCCATTTAGCGCGCCCGCCGATGGCGCTGCGGTGTGCATCCAGAGTGGCTGACCGCCGGGCCGGTCTCTGGCTATCCGGGTGCTTGACGCGACTGCCGCAACCGCTGTCCACCGAACCGTGCCTGAAGCAATCCCGGCCCACCCTCCAACAGTGGAGCAATGATACCAACCCACGCAAAGGCTGGAAGAGTCAGCCTTTGCGTGGGTTGGTATCAGTTACAATATGACCATTCCAAGCATGACAGAGATCTGGTCTCGGAAATAATGAATGTGTATGCAAAATTTTGTGAAATATACAAATATCCAAAAGTGCAATGATGCCATCATGGCATGTTCCGAACATTTATTAATAATTTAAATTTTAAATTAAGCATTATGCACGTAAATAATATTTTCCCAAATTTCTAAACCTCACGATCCGGAAATAATAGGATTTCAGGGGAGCAAAACACCCGTTTGTTCCCCGCTACGCACCACAAGATATCGCGCTAAACCGCAGAAATCGTTTGCATTTCGCCTTAGGTCTCCGAGGGGGTGGAGGTACTCGGAAAGGTCAATCGCGGCAGGTCAGGGCTTCGATCACTCGATCCCGAGAATGACGACCACGATCAAGCAGAGCAACGCGAGTTCGGTAAAGCCGGGTCCACGTCCCCAGACCTGCGTCCGTTGAAGGCGCTCGCGATATGAGTAGGGGCGCAACGGACTTGACGGGGCCGAGGGCAGCGCCCCAGGCTCGTTTTCCTCCGCCGCTATCGTATCCCCGCGCGCATGAAGCTCTGCACGAACTGGCGTTGGAACAGCAGGAAGGCGACCAGCAGGGGCGCGCTCGTCATCAGGGTCGCAGCGGTGATAATGGACCAATCAATGCCTTGGTCGGTGGAGGCGAAGACCGAGAGGCCCACGGTGAGGGGGCGGGTGTTGACGGAGTTGGTGATGACGAGCGGCCACAGGAAGTTGTTCCAGTGGTAGCTGACGCTGACCAGGCCGTAGGCGATGTAGGTGGGTTTGGCGAGCGGGACGTAGACCCGCCAGAGCCGTCCCATGAGGGTGCAGCCTTCCAGCCGGGCGGCGTCGTCCAGGGCCTGGGGGATCTGGCGGAAGGTCTGGCGCAGCAGGAAGATGCCGAAGGCGGAGCCGAGATAGGGCAGGGCGATGGAGAGGATGGTATCGACGAGACCGAGTTGGGCCATGGTGCGGTAGTTGCCGGTGAGCAGCACGTCCGGCATCACCATGAGCTGCACCAGGACGACCGCAAATACGGTGTCGCGGCCGGGAAAGTCCAGCCGGGCGAAGGCAAACGCGGCCGGCGTGCAGACCAGGAACTGCGCGACCAGAATAAGGGTCACCAGCATCGTGGTGTTGATGAAGTAGCGGGCGAAGGGGGCGGCGTCCCAGGCGTGGCGGAAATTGTCGAGCGTGAGCGGCGCCATCAGGGTGAAGCTGGTGGCGAATTCGGCGGGGTGGAAGGCAGTCCAGACGGCGTAAAGCAGCGGCAGCACCCAAATGATGGCGAGCAGCCAGGCGCCGAGGATTTCCAGGAAGCGGGTACTCATCGGTAGTGCACCCGCTTGCCGAGCACGCCGAACTGGAACCAGGCGAGCATCCCGAGCAGGAACAGCAGCACGACGGTAAGTGTCGCTGCCAGCGCGGTATCCCAGAAGCGGAATCCGGCCTGGTAGATGTAGTAGAGCAGCAAATTGGTGGCGTTGTCCGGCCCGCCATGGGTCATCACGACGACATGGTCGACCAGCCGGAAGGCGTTGATCACCGCGTTGACCAGCACGAACAGCGTGGTTGGCATCAGCAGCGGCAGCGTGACGCGGCGGAAGAAGTTCCAACGTGAGGAACCTTCCAGCGCCGCGCATTCCTTGAGGTCGGGCGGCATCGCCTGCAACGCGGCGAGGTAGAAGATCATGAAGAACCCGGCCTCCTTCCATACCGCCACTACGATCATGGCGGGCAGGGCGGTGTCGCGGTCGCCGAGCCAGTTGTGCCGTCCGCCGCCGAAGACGCCGATGACGTGGTCGAACAGCCCGTAGTCCGGAGTGAAGAAGAACAGCCAGATATTGGCCACCGCGATCATCGGCAGCATCGTCGGCGTGAAATAGGCCATCCGGGCAAGCGCGCGGCCCGGGATGGCGGTGTTGACGGCCAGCGCCATCACCAGCGCGAGGATGACGGAGGCCGGGATGGTCCACAGCGCGTAGATCGCGTTGTTGCGCAGCGCGATCCAGAACACCGGATCATCCAGCAGGTCGAGATAGTTCTCCAAGCCGACGAAGCGCGGCGGGCGGCTGCCCTTGGGCGTGGCGTAGAAGCTGTCGAGCAGCGTCGTTGCCGCCGGCCAGTGGGTAAATGCCACCAGCAGCAGCAACGCCGGCAGGATCAGCAGCCAGCCCTGGACCGTCTCCCGCCGCACCCGCGATCAGGCCTTCTTGTACGGCTTGAGGATCCGGTCGGCCTCGGCCTGGGTATCCGCCATCGCCTGCGCCGGGGTTTTCGCGCCGTTGAGGCAGGCCTGCACGTTGTTGGTCAGCGCGGCATAGACCTTCTGGTTCTCGAAGGTGGAGAGCTCGCCCACCGCCACCGGCAGGAAACCACGGGCGACATCGGCGGCGGGGAAGCCGGCGATGTAGTCCTTCAGGACCTTGGTCTCATAGGCCTCGGGACGCGTGGCGATGTAGCCAGTGCGCATCGACCAGTTGGCGGCGCGCTCGGGTTCGGCGAGGAACCGGGCGAAGGCCAGTGCGGCCTTGCGCTCGGCCGCGTTGGCGTTCTTGAAGAAATAGATGTTGCCGCCGCCGACGACGGTGCGCGGGCCGTCCTTGCCCGGCAGACCGGCGATGCCGAAGGGGAATTTCGCGTTGGTCTTCAGGTTGGTGAGGTTGCCCGTCGTGTGCTGGATGATGGCGGCGTTGCCTTCCAGGAAGTCGGGCGAAAGCTGGCCCCAGTTGGACACACCCTCGGGGGCGGCGCCTGCGCTGGCCAGGCCGCGCCAGAAGGCGAGCGCCTCGATCGCCTTGGGGTGGTTGAAGTAGGTCTCGGTGCCGGCCTCGTTCATCAGCTGGTGCATCACCTGGTTGGCGAGGCCGCCGAAGGTCCATTGCGCGTTGCCGGTATCGGCCGCCATCTTGACGCCCCAGCGGGTGACGCGCCCGGCGGCGTCCTTGCGGGTGAGCTTCACCGCGGCGGCCTGGAGCTCGGCCCAGGTGCGCGGGAACTTCTCGGGATCGAGCCCGGCCTCGGCGAAGGCAGATTTGTTGTAGTACATCACCGAGGTCGAGCGCTGGAACGGCACGCTCCAGAGCTTGCCGTCAGCGCGGCTGTTGGCGAGGAAGGCAGGGTAGAAGCCCGCCATCCATTTCTCACCCTCGGCATCGAGGCCGACATCGGGCAGGCTCGCGAGGATGTCGAGGTCCTGCAACGAATGCATCTCGGCCGCCAGCAGCACCGCCAGATGCGGCCCGTTGCCGCCCTTGATCGCGGTGACGGCCTTGGTCAGCGTCTCGCCATAGTTTCCGGCATAGACCGGCGCCACCTCGACGCCGGTTTTGGCCTGGAACTCCTTGCAGTAGCCATCGAAGATGGCTGGGATCGGGCCACCGACGGCGATCGGGTAATAGAACGAGAGCTTCATCGCCTGCGCCCGCACGACGGCGGGGGCGGCAAGGCTCGCCGCGGAGGCGGCGAGCAGGGTACGACGACGGATCATGATCATGGTCTCCGGTTAGGCCTTCTGGAACGGCTTGAGCAGCTTGGTGGCCGCGGTTTGGGCGTCGTCGAGCGCCTGCTTCGGCTGCTTGCGGCCGAGCAGCACTGCCTGCAGCTCGTCGGTCAGCGCCTGGGCGACCCGCTGGTTGTCATGGGTCGAGAGTTCCGGCACTGCGAACGGCAGCTGATCGCGGGCCACGGCGGCCTGCGGGAAGCCGGCGACATAGTCCTTCATCTCCTGGGTTTCCCACGCATCGGCGCGCGGGGCGACATAGCCGGTCGCCATGCTCCAGTTGGCCGCCCGCTCTGGTGTGGTCACCCAGGTCAGGAACGTCATGCACGCCGCCTGCTGCGCCGGGGTGTTGTTCTTGAAGACGTAGAAATTGCCGCCCCCGGTCGGGCTGCCCCGCCGTTTGTGCGCCGGCAACATCGAGACGCCGAACGGGAACTTGGCGCTGTTCTTGATGTTGGTCAGGTTGCCCGTGGTATGCCAGATCATTGCCACCTTGCCCTCGATGAAGTCGCGCGGGCCGGTGCCCCAGGCCGAGATGCCTTGCGGGTGGGACTTGTACTTGTTCATCAGGTCGAGCCAGAACTGCAACCCGTCCACGGCGCCGGGGCTGTTGAAGGTTACCTTGCGGCCATTGTCGCTGGCCAGTTCGACGCCGGCCTGCGCCGCCATCGCCTGATAGAGCCAGTAGGTGAAGCCGTCGCCGGGGATTTCGATGCCCCAGCTGGTGACGCGGTCACCCTCGCGCTTGATGGTCTTGGCGGTCCACTCGCCGGTCTCTTCCCAGGTCGCCGGCGGTTTCTCGGGGTCGAGCCCGGCGGCCTTGAAGAGGTCCTTGTTCCAGTAGGCGACGATGGTCGACCGCTGGAACGGCACACCCCAGATGCGCCCGTCGATGGTCGCGTTGCCGAGGAAGGCGGGGTAGAACTGCTTGAGCCAGGTCTTGTGCGCGTCAAGCTCGTCGAGCGGCACGATCAGCTCCTCGTCGACCAGCGTATAGGCGTCGACCGCCAGCAGCAGCGCCATCTGCGGCCCCTGCTTGGCCTTGGTCGCGGTCACCGCCTTGGTCAGGGTGTCGACATAGGAGCCGGCATAGACCGGTTTCACCTTGATATAGGGATACGCCTTCATGAAGTCGGCGGCGTAGCCGTCGATGATCTTGGTGATGGGCCCGCCGACGGCGACGGGAAAGTAGAACTCGATCTCGGTGACGCCCTGCGCGTTGACGATGGCGGGTGCGGCCAGCGGGAGTGTCGCGGCGCCGGCCAGCACGGCGCGGCGGGTGGCTTTGAATGAGCTCATGGGTCCCTCGTTGCTTTAGACAGTGGAAACGCGCCGGCCCGTGCCGGCGTCGAACAGATGCAGATCGGCACGGTCGAATTCGAACTTTACCGCGGCGTTATCGGCCAGGCCGACGCGGCCGGGCAGGCGGGCGAGCAAAGTCTGGCCATCGGCCACGGTGCAGGCGACGACGGTGTCGGCGCCGAGGTATTCGCCGTGGGTGACCCGGGCGGCGATTCCGGTGGCGGCGAGTCGCAACGCCTCGGGACGAATGCCGGCGACGAGGCCGGCGCGCGCTGGGCCCAGCACCGGACCAACGCTGCCGTCGATCACGCCGGATTCTGAGAGCTTCAACAGGTTCATCGGCGGGGTGCCGATGAAGCTGGCTGCGAACGTGGTGGCCGGCGCGGCGTAGACCTCGGCCGGCGGAGCATCCTGCTCGATATGGCCGTCGCGGAGCAGCACCACCTGGTCGGCCATGCCCATCGCCTCGGTCTGGTCGTGCGTCACATAGAGCATTGTGATGCCGAGGCGGCGCTGTAGCGCCAGGATTTCGCGGCGCATATCGGCGCGCAACTGGGCGTCGAGGTTGGAGAGCGGCTCGTCCATCAGACACACCGGCGCCTCGGCGACGATAGCGCGGCCGAGGGCGACGCGCTGCTGCTGGCCGCCCGAAAGCTGCCCGGGGCGGCGGGCGAGGAGATGGCCGATGCCGAGGATTTCAACGGCTCGATCGAGCCGTCGCGCGCGGTCGGCCTTGGGCACGCTGCGCGCCTTCAGGCCGAAGACGATGTTCTCGGCGACATTGAGATGCGGAAACAGCGCGTAGGACTGGAACACCATGGCCACCCCGCGCGCCGCCGGGGGCAGGGCGGTCACGTCCCGCCCGCCGATCTCGATCACCCCGCCGCTCGCCTGCTCCAGGCCGGCGACAATGCGCAGGCAGGTGGTCTTGCCGCAGCCGGACGGGCCGAGCAGCACGCAGAACGTGCCGGCCTTCACCTCGAGCGAGACGCCATCGAGCGCCGCCACGCTGCCCCAGTGGCGCGAGACACCATGCAGGCGCACGGCAGCCCCGCCAGGCACCCCGGCTGGCAATGGTTCCATCATGGTCACGCGATATGTTCTCCTCCCCGTCCCATAGCTTTGCACGAGGCCAATGGCATGTGACAGTTCCATGGAGGCGCTGTCCATGGCGCCGGAAGGTTTCGGCGCGCGGAGGGCTGAGGGTGAGAGTGATCGGACTGACCGGTGGGATCGGCATGGGCAAATCCACCGCCGCCGCATTCTTCCGCCGCGCGCGCATCCCGGTGTTTGATGCCGATGCCACCGTGCACGCGCTCCAGGCCCCGGGCGGCGCGGCGCTCAGACCGATCGAGGCCGCCTTCCCGGGGACCGTGGTGAACGGCGCGCTCGACCGCGCTGCATTGCGCGCCGCGGTCCTCGGCCAGCCCCAGGCCCTGAAGCGACTCGAAGGCATCATCCACCCCATGGTGCGCGACGCTGAACTCGGCTTCCTCGCCGCGGCCCGCCGCGCCGGCCGACGTGTCGCCGTGCTCGACATCCCGTTGCTGCTGGAGACCGCGCGCCGCCGACACGTCGACACCATCCTCGTCGTCTCCGCCCCGCGTGACGTTCAGATCCATCGCGTCGGCCTGCGCGGCCGCATGGACCGTGCCCAGATCGAGGCCGTCATCGCCCGCCAGATGCCGGACCGCGAGAAGCGCCGTCATGCCGATCTGGTGGTGAAAACCGGCCTCTCTCGCTTCCATGCCTTGCGCATCCTGCGCCGTTTCCTGCACAGCATAACGCCATGACCCGTTCCATCCTGTTCGACACCGAGACCACCGGGCTCGACCCCCTCACCGGCGACCGCATCATCGAGATCGCATGCCTGGAACTCGACAATGATCTGCCCACCGGCGTCAGCTTCCATCGCCTGATCCACCCCAATCGCGACATCCCCGAGGAGGCCAGCCGCATCCACGGCATCCGGCTCGAAAACCTGCGCGACGCCCCCCGCTTTGAGGCCGTGGTCGACGATCTGCTCGAATTCCTCGGCGATGGTCCGTTGGTTGCGCACAATGCGCCGTTCGATTTCGGCTTCCTCAATGCCGAGCTGGCCCGCCTCGGCCGCCCCAGCCTCGCCCGCGCGCGCATGGTCGACACCCTGGCGATGGCCAAGCAACGCTTTCCCGGCATGCCCAACAGCCTCGATGCGCTGTGCCGCCGCTTCGGTATCGACCTGTCCGAACGTACCAGCCACAACGCGCTGCTCGACTGCAAACTCCTCGTCGAGGTCTATATCGAGCTCACCGGCGGCCGCCAGCGCGGCTTGTCGCTGGCCACCGACGACCAAAGCGCGATGCAGATCGCCACCTACAGCTCCGACGGGCCGCGCACGGTGCGTCCCGTGGTGCCGAGCGAAGCCGAATGCGCGGCCCACGCCGCCTTCGTCGCCAAGCTCAAGGACCCTGTCTGGAACGCCTGACCCCTCACCCAGGATATCGCCGATGCCCCTGCTCGACAGCCTGCAAGCCAAGCTGCCCGACTACCCCCGCGCCCTCGGCATCGTCTACACCGAGGCCGGAGCCGACCGGCTGGTGGCCGAAATCATTGTGCGGCCCGAAATGTCGAACGGCAGCAACACCATCCATGGCGGCGCGCTGATGACCTTCGCCGACACGCTCGGCGCGGTGGCCACCATCATCAACATCCCTCGTGAGAAAAACACCACGACGCTCGAGAGCAAGACCAATTTCATCGGCCGCGCCCCCGTCGGCACCCGGCTGATCGGCACCGCCACGCCGCTGCATCGCGGCCGCACCACGCAGATCTGGGAAACCCTCATCCGCACCGAGGACGGCAAGCTGGTGGCGAAAGTCACCCAGACCCAGCTTGTCCTTTAGGGTTTTACGCCGGCCTGGGCGGCGAGCGCCTTCATCTCCTCCATTGCCTCGATGAAGCGCTGGTTGAGCTGATCCACCGCCTCGCCGTTGGCGCGCTGGATCAGGTCCGACATCTCCTTGGTGTTGGATACCGCCCGCTCATAGGCGCGTTTGAGGAGATCCGCCTGGGTCGCCGCCTTGTCCTGAGGGGCCTCGGCCGCGGACAGCGCCCGCATCGTCTCGCCGAGTTCCGTCATGGTCTGCTGCATGATCTCCATGTGCCGCTTGGCGACGGTCTGCGCGCCTTCCAGGGCAATTCGGTTGGCGGCCGAGAGCGCATCCATGTTGCGCTTCTGCACCGCCAGCAGGGCCTCCAGGTTCGGCGCCGCGGGGAATTTCATGGAGGCGAACATCCGGCTGAATTCCTCGCCTGCCTGCCGCGCCTGATCCATCGCCGAGGCGAACGGAGCCGTTGCCGATTTTCCGCTATCACTCGCCATGGCTTCCTCCTGTATGGGGAAGCCGAGCCTACGTCAGACCGCGCTGTCCGGCAACGGATCGGCGGCGGGTTCCGTCGGCGCCTGGCCCTGGATCCAGCCGGCGATCTGCCCGGCCTTGCCAAGCGATTGGTCGAGCGCCGCCATGGTGGCGGAGAGGTCCTCGCTGGTGTCACGCTGCCACGCGCGCACCGTCCACAGCCAGACCGCGAGCAGACCCTTACGGCGCAACTGGCCGAGCGGGCCGGACGCCTCCAGACCCGCCGCGGCCAGCAGCCAGCCCATCGATGACAGGCTCGCCGTCGCCAGCAACAGCGCGGCGGCGGGATCGAACATTACGCCCTTGAGCAGCGCCGTCACCCCGTCGCGATGGGCCTGGAGCACATCGATCCGCCGCATCAGCACATCGAACAGCCGATCGCGCGGCGCGCCCTCGCCCTGAGCCCCCGCCACCGCCGCCGCATCCGCCATCCGCCCGAACGCCAGGAGAAACCCGGCCCGGCAGCCAATCTGCCGCCGCGCTGCATCGAGCGGAATTCCAGCCACTTGCGCCGCCTCGGCCACGCTGAAGCGATACCACCCCCCCACCGCGATCTGGCTGAAGCACGCCGCCATCAACTCCGGGCTAACCTCGGTCATCGCACTATCCCCAAACCCTTCATGGATAGAAGTTTTTTGGTTCTTTTTTCCAAAAAAGAACAGCACTTCCTTTCTGGAAAAAAGAAGCGAACAACGTCCATCCGTTCAGCGGATCACCCAGCCAGTTCGCGGGACCGCGCCGTCGCCGCCGCGATCGCCCGTGAAATCGTGTCGGGCCAGGCCGAAGCCTCCATCATCACTGCCAGCGCCCGCTCGGTGGTCCCCTTCGGCGAGGTCACGTTGATCCGCAGTTGCGCCGCGTCCTCCGTGCTCGCCGCCAGCAGCGCCCCCGAGCCTGACACCGTCTGCCGTGCCATCAGCCGCGCCAGCTCCGCCGGAACCCCTTGCTCGATCGCCGCCTTCTCCAGCAGCTCCGCCAGCAGGAACACGTAGGCCGGCCCGCCGCCCGACACCGCCGTCACCGGATCGATCAGACCCTCGTCCTCCACCCAGGCGACCTTGCCGATTGCCTGCAACAACATGTCGCACAATTCCCGCTGTGCTTCGCTCACCCCCGGCCCGGGCACCGCCACCGTGATCCCCTGACGCACGGCGGCCGGCGTATTGGGCATCGAGCGGACGATTGCCGCCCCCGGCCCGAGCAGCCCGGCGATGCCCCGGATGGTCTGCCCCGCCATGATCGACAGCATCACCGCCGAGCCCGCAAATCGCGCATAGAGCGGCAGCGTCGCCGCCGCGCTCTGCGGCTTCACCGCCAGCACCACGGCGGTGGGGCTGAAATCAGCCGGAATTTCCTCTGCCGTCGCCACCACCTGAACCTCTGGTCCCGGCGCGGGCGGCTGCATGGGGTCCACCGCGACCGCCCGCGCCAACCCCTGCTCGCGCCAGCCGGCGAGCATCGCGCCGCCCATCTTGCCGAAACCGACCAACAGGATCGGCGGAATCGCACTCATGTCAGTGTCCAGTCGTCAAAGGGTTCAGGCTTCGCCCACGCATTCCAGCATCGCCGCCGCCAGCGCTTCGGCCGGCGTCTTGCCGCCCCACAGCACGAACTGGAAGGCCGGGAAAAACCGCTCGCACTCGGTGATGGCGATGTCGATCATATCCTCCAGGCTCTCCGCCGACGCGCCCGGCGCGCCGCGCAGCAGCACGGCATGGCGAAACACCGGCATCCCGTCATCTGCATCCATCCCGAAATGCCCGATCCACAGCCGCTCGTTGGCCAGCGCCAGCAGCTCGTACAGCGCCGCCCGGCGCTTCTCCGGCACTTTGAGGTCGAAGGCGCAGGTGAAGTGCATCGCGCTGATCTCGTTCGACCACGAGAAATACAGCCCGTAGTCGCACCATTTGCCCGGCGCCTCCGCTGCCATTTCGGCGTGGCTGCGGCGGTCGAACGCCCAGTCGTTGGCGGCGACGATCTGCTCCATGACATCGAGCGGGTTGGCGGCTTGTTCGCGGTAGCTGCTCATATGAGCGGACATGCGGGGTCTCCCGGGGACAAGGATGGCCGGTGGGGTGACCCGGGTGCCGATTCGCCCCCGGGTCGGCGAGGCTCGCCTGCTGACCCTACAGAGCGTTGATTCCGCGCCGCAAGAGGGGATGATGCGGTTACGCGAAGTTCACACTTCAACATGCCGCCGCAAACGCCGGAAATATCAGGTGATCATCCCTGGTTCGCCCCCGCCGATGGGCGCGTCGCGTGACTCCAGCGAGTCGAGTCGGGACTCGATCGCGGCGAGGCGCGACTCGGCTTCCTCCTGGCCGGCCCGCGCGCGCGCTGCCATTTCGAGCGCGGCGTCCATCTCCTCGCGCCGGACGACGTCGAGCCGGCGCAGCACATCCTCGACCCGCGCCCGCACCAACGCCTCCACCTCGGCACGCATGCCGGTCAGCACCGACAGCGCTCCTCCCGCCATTCCTGCCATGTCCTCGAAAATCCGCGGCCGATCGCTCATCACATTCTCCTGTCGCGCCTTTGCGCGGCGCCTCGCTGCACCTTATACGCTCTCCCGATGATAATGGTCACCGGCGGCGCCGGCTTCATCGGGTCGAATCTGCATGCTGCCCTGGTCGCCCGCGGGCACGAGACCGTCGTCGTCGACCGGCTGCGCGCAACCAAGTGGCGCAACCTCGCCCACCACGCCCCCGCGCAGCTGATCCATCCCGATGCGCTCGACGATTTCCTGGCCACCGATCCGCCGATCGAACTGGTGTTTCATCTCGGCGCCATCAGCAGCACCACCGCGACCGATGGCGATCTGGTGTGGTCCTCCAACGTCGCCCTCTCCCAGCGCCTGTGGACCTGGTGCGCCGATCGCAGCGTGCGCTTCATCTACGCCTCCTCGGCTGCCACCTACGGTGCCGGCGAGGCCGGCTTCACCGATGGAACCGACAGCCTCGACCGGCTCCACCCGATGAATCTTTACGGCTGGTCCAAGCACGCCTTCGATCTCTCCGTCCGCCGCAACCTCGCAGCCGGGCACCCGCGCCCGCCACAGTGGGCCGGTCTCAAATTCTTCAACGTCTATGGCCCCAACGAATACCACAAGGGCCACATGATCTCGGTGGTCAAGGTCAAGCACGACGACCTCCTCGCCGGCCGCGCCCCCCGCCTGTTCCGCTC
>CAIYSR010000082.1 GCA_903928895.1 uncultured Rhodospirillales bacterium
CATCAGGCTCGTCAGCCCCTCCAGCCGCAGCCGAATGTCCGCGCCAGTGGGGCTGACATCGACCCGCTCACCTGGCTGCTTTCCGCCATGATCTCGTGCGCCTCGTCCCACACGCGCCGGGATACTATCGAAGCATGCTCCCCCTGATAGATATTCCCTTTGTGGGCGATCTCGCCGATCAGCAGCCGGTTGTTTAGCCGCCTGTAGATCGCCCCCTTGTCGACCGGGCGTCCTGTCTTCGTGCGCACGCCTTCGGCCTGCAGGATCGGCACCAGCTTTGTGGCGGAGCGCGTCTCGACAACTCTCATTGCAAAGGCCCGGGAAATGCCGTTACGCTTTGGTCAAGGGGGGGCATCCTTCGATCGACGGCGGGGTGCTGATTGAGATCGCGACACTCCCCCACGACACTCCCAGGGCCGTGATCAAGGATTCCCCAATGTCGGCACGCTACCGCTGGATCGTGGTTGCACTCGGTGCCCTGCTCGGCTGCATGTCGGCCGGGACGATGTTCTCGTTGGCGGTGTTTCTCGACCCGATTGCAACCGCGACCGGTTGGTCGCGGGCCGGGATATCGAGTGCGATGACGATCAACTTCCTGGCGATGGCCCCAGCGTCCTTCTTGTGGGGAGCGTTGTCGGATCGCATCGGGCCGCGCCCGGTGCTGCTGATCGGCAGCTTGCTGCTTGGCTTCGGCACAGCACTGTCGAGCCGGGCGAACTCGCTGCTGGAATTCCAGATCGTCTACGGTTTGCTGGTGGGCATCGGCACTGGGGCGATCTTCTCTCCATTGATGGCCACTGTGATCCTGTGGTTCGAGCGCCAGCGCAGCTTGGCCGTCTCACTTGTCTCGGCCGGAATGGCGGTTGCACCGATGACGGTGTCGCCCTTCGCGCGCTGGCTGGTTTCCACTTGGGATTGGCGAACGGCGCTGCTCGGCGTCGGGCTGCTGGCCTGGGCAACGATGATCCCTGCGGCGTTGTGCATCCGCCGTGCGCCGACGATGACCGCTGCTGCCCGGGCGGCAGCCGGCGGGGCCGACATGTCGACGATGCAGGCGCTGCGCACGCCAGCCTTCATGGTCATTGCGCTCACCTATTTCTGCTGCTGCGCGACCCATGCGGGCCCGATCTTCCATACCGTCAGCTACGCGATCACCTGCGGCATCGCTCCACTCGCCGCCGTGACGATTTACAGCGTCGAAGGTCTTGCAGGGCTGTTCGGACGACTGGTTTTCGGTCTCGCCGGCGATCGGTTTGGCGCCAAGAGTGCGCTCGTGACGGGGCTGATGATCCAGGCGACCGCAGCCGGAACTTATTTTTTCACCAGCCATATCGCCGAGTTCTACGCGGTCGCAATCGTCTTCGGCATGGCGTACGGCGGCGTGATGCCGCTCTACGCGGTACTCATACGAGAGAGCTTCCCGCCACACCTGATGGGCGGCGTGATGGGGGCAGCGAGCCTGGTCGCCAATCTTGGCATGGCGCTCGGTCCGCTCGCCGGCGGGCTTATTTTTGATCAATTCGCGAGCTATGGCTGGCTCTATATAGGCTCCTTCGGCATCGGCTGGGGCGCGGTGTTGATCGCGCTGACCTTCCGCCCGGCGCCACGCGGCCCTGCCCCCCTCGCGCAGCCTGCCTGACCGCCCCAACTACATGCCGACGTCCTCACGGGGTGCAGTGTGACCCGCCACACCCAGCCGGCACGCGGGCCCCAAAGTGTGACCTGTCGAATACCGCCGATCGGGCGCGATTAGCCGCGCTGTGCGCGCGGGCGCGCCCGACCCGCGGTCGCCTGGTGATTCACACCGACATGTCGGAGAAGATCGTGCATGTTCGCATGCGCGACGCCACGCGGCCCTGCTGCTCGACCAGGCCGGGTGGCATCTTTCGATGAAGCTCGTCGTGCCGGACAAAATCTCCATCGTGCCGCTGCCAGCCATCCGGTGGCGTCCGCCCGTGGGCAGCTTGCGGTGGAATTGTAGTCGATGATCCGGGCGCTCGGCGGCGCGGGCCAGAGCATGATCGCGACGAAGGACCTCGCCATGATCAGATTGATTACGACTGTCAGCACGCCGGTCCAGAACAGGCCCGCGAAGGGTGGGATCAAGGTGAAAGGCAACGCGTCGAGGATCGAACACCACATTATGCGGTTGCGGCCAATCCGATCGCCAAAAATGCCGCCGCCAAGCCCTCCACGGCAGACGATGCCAGGAACAGGAGCAGCATCCGCTGGGAGATTTGTACCGAGATATTGAATTTTTCTCTGAGAAAAAAGGGGTCGTGCCAGCGATCAATCTTGACGAGGTTCGGTACTACCTACCCCCCGAACATCCCCCAGCCCATCCACATCGCGCACCGAAACACAGATACTCGCCAGCGTCCGCTCCTCGTTGTACGGCCACGGACGTCCCCGATGCAGCGTCGCCCGTTCGTCCCAGATCAGCACATCGCCGGGTTGCCAGACATGGGTGTAGATCATCTCCGGACGCGTGCAATGCGCCACCAGTTCATCCACCAGCGCCAGTCCCGCTTCCGGCGGCATTCCTTCCACCGCGCAGACATGAGAGGCGATGTACAGCGCCTCTTCCCCGGTGATCGGATTGCGCCACACTGCGTTCCATACCTGGTCCGGCCATTTGGTGAATTTCTCCAGCTTGGCCAATTCCGCTGAAATCTTGGAGCGCGAATGCGACGCCCGGTGGCGGAATTTCGCCTGGCGCAAGTTGGCCTGCATGGGGGGCGGCAATGAAGCGAATGCCGCCCGGGTGGAGACGAATTCGGTCTCGCCACCGCTCGAACTCAACACGCGGGCCGCCAGGATATTGGCCAGCGCCGGCACCGGCAGGAAGGTGCTGTCGGTATGCCAGAGCTGGTTGCCGATCAGGTTCAGGGTGTGGAAATCATCGGGTGCGGAAATCGCGTCGGCTGAGATGCGGTTGCTGACATTGTCCATGCGCGGCTGGGGACCACGCGCGCCCATCGAGCGATCCTCGATCGGCCCGAACAGCGCCCCGAATGCCAGATGCCCGTCATCGTCCAGCCGTTGTCGGCGGAACAGCAGCAGCGAATGGCTCTCGAACGCTGCCCGCACCTCCGGATAGAGGTAATCGGGCGTCAGCGTGGTGAGATCGACATCATGCACCTCGACGCCGAAGCTGGGATGCAGTGAAGCGGTGCGCATGGCGGGTTCCTACTCAGCAATCAAAATGGGCAAGGTCGGGCGTCTCGGTGCGGCTGCCGGCCAGGGCGCCACCACGCAATCGCGCGCGGCCTGCACGGCGCGGCGGAACGCACGCTCAGCGGCGGCCTCGTCACCGGCTGCGAACGCGTCCAGCAACGCGCGCCAATCCGCCGCCGCCCGGCGTCGGCACGGCGCATCTAGATAGTGGGGCGGGTTGCCCGCGGCGCTGCGCAGCCGGTGACGAGGTCGCCGCTGAGCGATAGCCTCATTGTCGTCAGCCATCGTTCCCCCCCATCGCGGTGATCCGCTCACCCGGACCGCCGTTATTGGCGCAGGTTCTGGCATCAGTCTGGCATAGCGTCGACAAATCTCAAGCAAGCGATACTGTGTCTCAGACCGGAACACGCGGCCTTGCGACGCAAACGCCTGCCCGGGCTGGTCGGCTCCGGCAGCCCGATCGGAAGTCTTCCGACGGGCGATATCCCTCCTACGCCTCGCCCCAGGCGCCGCAGGTGCCGTCATCTCGGCCAGGGATGGGTTCGAAAATAACGATGCCGACCTCTCTGATGGACCGTTCCCTCTTTCATGCGCTCAAGACAAGCGGAATACGCGATTGGCTTGGTGGGATTGTTCTCGCGATAAGGTCAGAACTCTCCCATCGGGCCCGACGGCTCGCCCCGTCCCGCGGGCTGTGCGGCGAGCAAAGACACGGACCCGGCCAATGCAGGGCAGTCGCCAGTCTTGGTCGACGGCCGCCGCGGCATAACCGAGTTGTGCATTGTCAACATGTAGTGCGCGGTGGTCCGACGGCGCGCTCGTCGGCGTCTGCAATGGTGCAGCCGAGCCCAGTTCCGAGGGATCAATCGACCGCGATTGCGCCAGCCACGGTCGGACTCGATCAATTGGCTAAATCAGGTCTAGGCTCCCCTAATCCGCGCAGCCCACAAAGACGCGACTGAGGAGAGAACCTTCAATGGTCCGCAATATCCGTGTCGCCACCATGGCCATGCTGGTAGCCGTCATTTCTCCCAATACCTTGCCCTTGGCGCATGCCGAAACCCTGCGGTTCGCGCAGTTCCAGGAGGCCACCACCCTCGATCCCGCCGGCTTCCTCAGCACCTTCAACGCCACCGTCAGCCACCACATCTTCGATGGCCTGATCCGACGCGGTCCCGACATGTCCCTCCAACCCGGCCTCGCGCTGTCCTGGAAGACGACGGACGAGAACACCTGGGAGTTCAGGCTGCGGCCTGGCGTGACGTGGCATGACGGCACGCCCTTTTCGGCCGAGGACGCGAAGGCAAGCATCGATCGCGTCGATCGCCTGAACGTCCCCTACGGCTTCAAGCGCTACACCCGCGGCATCGCGGACGTCACCGTGCTCGATCCGCTGCGGATCCGCGTGCGGACAAAGGAGCCCGATCCCATCCTGCCCGCCGAGCTGTCCTTCCTGTTCGTCACAAAGAAGGAGGCGCTCGACCTTCCGAGCGAGCCGTTCAACACCGGCACCGCCATGGTCGGCACCGGACCCTATCGGTTCGTCGAACACGTCAGGGGCACCCGCACCCGCGTCATCCGCAACGATGCCTACTGGGCCGGCAAGCCGGCGTTCGACGCGGTTCTGCTCCGCCCCATCCCCGACGAGGCCGCCCGCGTCGCCGCGATGCTGGCCGGTGACGTCGATGTCATCATCAACGTCCCGCCTGCCGACGTCGATCAGCTCAAGCGGCGCGGCAACATCAATGTCTTCGTCGGTCCCCAGGACCGCGTGATCATGTTCCTGCCCAGCTTCGCCCCGACCGCAAAGGGCATCACCGACGCCGAGGGACGTCCGATCGAAACGAACCCCTTCGCCGACATCCGCATCCGCCGCGCCGTCTCGATGGCGATCGACCGGCGCGCCCTCATCGCCCGCGTGCTCGATGGCCTCGCCGAGCCCGCCGCCCAGGCCTTCCCGGATGGGTATCTCGGCACCAGCAAGGCCCTCAAACCCGTCGCCTTCGATGCCGAGGGCGCCCGACGCCTCCTTGCCGAGGCCGGCTATCCCGCGGGTTTCGGCACCACGCTGCATTGCCCCAACAAGCTCTTCCTGCGCGATCGCGAAACCTGCGAGGCCGTGGCCGCCATGCTCGCCCGCGTCAATATCAAGGTCAGCATCGCCCTGGTCCCCGGCTCCCAGTTCAACACCGACCGGCTCAAGGGCGAATGGCCGTTCTACCTGCAGAGCGCCGGCACTGGCATGGGCGAGATCCTGCCCTCCTTCGTCGCCGTCGCGCCCACGCCCGATCCCGCCCGCGGACTCGGTCCCTCCAACAACCAGCACTACTCCAACCCCGAGGTCGACCGATTCATCATCGCCGCGACCGGCACGATGGACGACACGACACGATGGGGAATGGAGGCCCGCGCCATGGAACTCTGGGTCCGTGACGACGCCGGCGTGATCCCCACGCACCGCCAGCTTTCAATCTTCGCAACCCGCAAAGGCCTGCGCCTCACGCCGCGCGAGGATGGCATGTACACGCCGCACGAACTGACCGTGGAGTAACCCGATGGCCCGCATCCCCTATGTCGACACCGACACCGCCCACTGGCTGGCGCGCGACATGATGCTGCGCCGGCCCGGACGCAACCTGCATCGCATGCTGGGCCACGCCCCGCGCGTGGGCGATGCGTTCACCCGGATGGCCGATGCGCTGCGCTGGGAGGGGTCCCTCGATCCGGTGCTGCGTGAACTGGTGATGTTGCGGATCGGAATGACGCTGAAATCGGAATACGAGGTCCGGGCCCATACCATCATCGCGCGCCGGGTGGGGGTGACGGATGACAAGATCACCGCGCTGGCGGGAGATATCGAGACCGGCCCCTATTCGGAGCGCGAGCAGGTGGTGCTGCGGTTTACTGACGACCTGATCGTCAATGTCCGGGCGTCCGATGCGACCTTCAATCCCGCGGCTGCGATATTTTCGCCCGGCGAGATGGTGGAACTGGTGCTGTCCATCGGCATGTATTTGACAGCATGCCGGGTGCTTGAGACCTTCGATATCGACCTTCAGGAACGATGACGGAAGCGACTGATTCTTGTCGCAGTCGGGGATGATGACCTGATCGGCGTCGGTGGTCTGACCGAGGGGCAGCTGAGGCTCGGTGTTGCCATCTTCGGGGCCAAGGCGCATTCGTATTTTGACCAACCTAGTCAGGATATTTCCCATGGCCCGCGCAGCCCCGCCGACCTCCGATCGTCCAACCTCCAAGCCTCCGAGCCAGACCTGGCGATTGGAGCAGGCCAAGGCGCGCTTCAGTGAGCTTGTGCGGCTCGCCCGCGAGGCCGGCCCCCAGCACGTGACCGTCCATGGCCGCGACGCCGTCGTGGTTCTGTCCGCCGAGGACTTCGCCCGGCTGTCACCGGCCGCGGCAGCGCCCACCCTCGCCGCATTGTTCGGCACCGGGCCGTTCACGCGCCTGGACGACTTCGAGGAGGGGCTCGTTCGGGAAAAGGCCCCGGTGCGCGATGTCGTCGAGTTCTGAGCGGCGGCGTCGACAGCCGGCAGCACGCGCGTGGCTGCTGGATACCAACGTGATGTCCGAATTGCGGAAAGGCGCTCGCTGCGATCGCAATGTCGCGGCCTGGGCCGAGGGTGTTCCGCCCGCGGCGTGCTACCTATCCCGGGTCTCGGTGGCCGAGATCGAACTCGGGATTGAGGCTGTCAAAGACCCCACGTTTCGGGTTGAACTGGATGCCTGGCTCCGAGATGGGGTCCTGGCCTGGTTCGGGCCGCGGATCCTCGACGCCGATGGACGGGTGCTGCTGGCGTGGCGGCGGCTGATCCACGACGGCCAGAAGGCCCGCTACACCTGCTCACAGCCCGACGCGTTGATCGCGGCGACGGCAATCGTCCATGACCTTGCCGTCGTGACCCGGAACGTCGACGATTTCGAACGGGCCGGGATTGCGGTGATCAATCCCTGGAAGCCATAGCGACAGCATGACGGCGGCAGTTCTCGGCCCCCAACGGAGGGTTCGTCCCCCGTTCCCTGCCCTACTCCAGTCTCCCACCACGGCCATAATCTCCCGGCTGAAAATTGGTGCCCAAATCGGACGCTACGGTCCCTTGGGGTCGTGTACCCAGTGGTGGTGGAGGAGGCGGATGACTGGCCTGCAGGAGCGACCGCCGAGAGTCTGGCGTCGGCAGGCCGGTCAGTGGCCACCGCGTTGAATTTTGGTCGCGTTGGGTTGCAAAACGTAAATTCGAGGTTGCATGCGAATGAACTTTCGTACAATTTTTACCCATTGCTTGCTTTTTTGAACGAATGCGCCGCGAAAGGCGGCACGGACACAGGGGAAACGGAATGTTGGATTTCGCCAAATGGATCGCTGTCGGCGCCGCACTTATGCTCGCCGTCGCGCCGGCTCGGGCCGATGTCGTTTATTCGAACTTTGACCCAAACGCCACGGCTACCGGTGGCATCGAACTGAAGTTCGACGGCAATGTCAGCTTCCAGTTCACTGCCACCAACAGCGGAACCGTCACTGGCTGGGAGGGGCTGATGTCCCGCTATGCATGGCGCACCTGGGGCTGCGACCCGCATACGCCGTGCGCCGCCACGTCGTTGTTCGTCGTCGAACTGTTCGACAGTAACAACACCTTGATCTCCTCCGGCACCAATCCTCCAGACGCCAATCCTCCAGGCGATCCCAGCTACGCACTATGGGATGTACCGATGTCCTCGGTCGATATCCTCGCCGGCCAAACCTACACCATCGAATTGGCCACCGGCCCGACCGACGCCGTGATCTGGCGCGGCGCAACCTCCGGCTACACCACCTTCGGAGGCACGTTCAACAGTTATAACGGCACCAATGTCGTCGGCGGTTATCCGAACGCCTTCGAACTGGTCGGCACCGCTGCGACCGACACGCCCGAACCCGCGTCGATGGCGATCCTCGCCACGGCCCTGGCTGGAATCGGTGCGATACGGAGGCGCCGCGCCGCCTGATCGCCACGGCGCGCGATCGGATCGCGGCATCCACCGCATCGGCCTCACGGCCACCCTGTCCCGCGCCCAGTTTCCGAGTCGGCTGCGTGACGCCGGCTGCGCGAAACCTGGCAGCTCGCGTCAGGCCGGGCCAGCCGGACGCAGTTCAGGTCCAGGGCTCTGCCCTGGACCTGCAAGGGGATTCAGTCCCCTTGACCCCACATCCATCGCCAAAAACATCCACGTACATGCAGCGGCGACGCCCATGGATTCTTATGAGGTCCGCCGCTCCCCGCCCAACGCGGCTCCAGCGACAGTTCGTCCGCCGTTCCCTGACCGACACCACCACCCTTCACCGCAGCAGAAAATCCGTCACCCGGCCGGTGTTCGCGCCCCGGACCGCAGCAACATGGTGCCCAAGCCGCAAACACTGGCGGGTTTCAAGGGCCTTCGGCCCTTGACCGGCGGAGCCTTGCTTGCCTTCCCCCGCTCGCCTGACAACCGCCCTGATGGGCTTGACCGAGTTCAACGACCTCCCTGACACTCTCCCGTCCATGTGCCATGGACCGACAAAGGGCCTCGATGCCGACCTCAAGGTGGATTGCACGGATCCTCGGCCCGACACTGATCGCGGTCGGTCTTACCGAAGCCATCAATATCGACCGCCTCGCGGCCAGCGCCGCGCCCGTCGTCTACCTCAACGGCCTCGTGCTGTTCGTTGCCGGCCTGACCATCGTTCAGGGCCACAACCGCTGGGTCAGGGCGTGGCCGGTCCTGGTGACATTGACCGGCTGGCTGCTTTTCTGCGGCGGCCTCTACCGGATGGTCGCGCCAGCGGCGGCGCAGATGAGCAAAACTGTCACCACCTACGGGCTATTGACGGTTCTGGTCGCGATCGGCGGAGTCCTCACCCACAAGGCCTACGGTGCCGACCACTGTCAAGCCGATCCGCCGCCGCCACGCACGTAAAGGACGGCCGCGAAACCCGCGCCGATTGCTGGCCAGGCTCCGCCCGGCGCCAGCGGGATGACGGTTGTTCGCCCCTGTCGGCATCTCACCCTCTGCCTATCGCGGGTCCCATTTCACCCACGCGCCGGCCTCAATCCCCACGACCCTTTTGCGCCGCACCGCTAAGCAAACCCTTTTTGGCTTGCGCTCTTGGTGAAAGCTAAGCCGGCTTTCGCCTGCACGATGTTTGCAAATGCATCCATGGTCCGTCCTGCGAAAGCCTGCTTAGAACGTGAACGTCAACGTCGAAGACACCGCCCGATCCAGCGTCGGGTCCGCCCCCCGCGCCGCCGTGCCCCCCACCGCCGCCTGGAGCCCGACCAGCACGTGCCCGCCAAACCCCGGGATCGCATACTGCACCTGCCCGCCGACGCTGACCTGCCCCGTCGGCGCCCATTGCAGCACCCCCGTCGCCGTCTGCCCCGCCCGCGACGCCCCGGCCATCACGCTCACCAGCGGCCCTGCGGTCAGCGCGCCATTGAGGAAATTCGCCACCCACGACAGCTGCGCCCCGGCGAACGCGCTCTGCGGAATATCGGGCGCGCCGCGCTGGTCGGCGAAAATCGTGATCGCCGCCTGCGCCGCCAGCTCGAACCCGTTGCGCCCCTCGGCATGGAACGCGACATTGAGCACGCCCGCGATCTGCTGCGCCGGCTGGTCGCTGCTCTCGCTGCCGTCGGGCGCCCGGTGGATCGTCTGCGGCGTGAAGGTGTAGCTCAACTGCATCTGCACGCTCGGGCTGCCGCCGCCCTCCGCCCCCCCAGCTGCGCTCGGCGCCCGCGGACTCGCCGCCCGCAACGTCTCCGCCACCAGCCGCGCCACCCGGTCCTGCGTGATCAGCGACTGCGCACCCGGCGAAACATTCGCCATCCGCCCCCCCGCCACGATCGTGTCGATCGCCCGCGCCAGCGGCGTCGTCCGCCCCCCGAACATCACATTCGCCCCGGACCCGTCGCCCAGAATATCCGGCCGCAACGTGTTGGTCGCGATCGAACCGCGGATCCAGCCATCCGCCGCATCGGAATCGGCCAGCGTCCGCGCCATCGCCGCCTGGTTGGCCGGGCTGTTCAGGTTCAGATCAATCGGCGGAGGACCACCCGGCCCCCCCCCCGGCGCGCCACCCGCTGCCCCACCAGGTGCCCCACCAGGTGCCACAGCCGCCCCCGGCGATGCAGCTTGCGCCCGCACGTCGACCCCCAGCAGGGTCCGCAGATACTCAATCTTCTCAGGCGATGCGCCAGACATGATCCACCTCGCGATGCTGCCTCACCTTACAAGATCACGTCTGGGGAACGAGTGTAAATTCAGCGAGTACCGCCGCTGCCATCGCCGAAGGCAAGCGCACCTCCGGCCATCCCGCGTCCCCCCGCCAAGGTTGACCATTCCCGACCGGAAGATCACATCTGCCGCAAGGGCGCCGGACGTCACGGCGGCCCGCAATCGCGAGGAGACGTCCCATGCTTGGCCTGATGCAGGAACCGCCGCTCAACATCAGCTCCATCATCCGCCACGCCGCCCGGCACCACGCCGCCGCCGAGGTGGTCTCCCGCACCGTCGAAGGCGCAACCCACCGCACGACCTATGCCGAAATCGAGGCCCGCGCGCGGCAACTCGCCGGCGCCCTGCGCAGCCTCGGCATCGGCGCCGGCGACCGGGTGGCGACCCTGGCCTGGAACGGCCATCGCCACCTGGAGCTGTACTACGCGGTCTCCGGCATGGGTGCGATCTGCCACACCATCAACCCGCGTTTGTCCGGCGACGACATCACCTACATCGCCGCCCATGCCGCGGACGCCGTGCTGTTCGCCGACACCAGCTTCGCCCCCCTCGTCGCCGCCGCGGCGCCGGGCCTGCGCGCGACCCTGCGCGCCGTGGTGTTCATGACCGAGCGCGCCCACATGCCCGATATCGTGCTGCCCGAAGGCATGGACCTGCTCTGCTACGAGGAGATCGTGGCCGCCGCCGCCCCGCTCGCCGCCTGGCCCGAGCTCGACGAGCGCAGCGCCGCCTCGCTCTGCTACACCTCCGGCACCACCGGGCGGCCCAAAGGCGTGCTCTACAGCCACCGCTCCACCCTGCTCCATGCGCTCGCCTCCAACATGAAGGACGTCTTCGGCCTCGGCGCCGCCGACCGCTTCCTGCCGGTGGTGCCGATGTTCCACGTCAACGCCTGGGGCTCGCCCTATTCGGCCCCGATGTCGGGCGCCAGCCTGATCATGCCGGGCCGCCATCTCGATGGCGCCAGCCTCGCCGACATGATGAACGCCGAGCGCGTCACCTGCTCTGCCGGCGTGCCCACCGTCTGGCTCGGCCTGCTCCAGCACCTCCGCGCCAGCGGCAAGCGGCTCGAGACCGTGGAGCGCCTGATCATCGGCGGCTCCGCCTGCCCGCCGATGCTGATGCGCGCCTTCGGCGACGAGTATGGCATCCGCGTCGATCACGCCTGGGGCATGACCGAGATGAGCCCGATCGGCACCTACAACATGCCGAAATCCTCCAACGCCGCCCTCCCGCCCGATGCCGCCTTCCGCCTGCGCGAAAAACAGGGCCGCGTGATGTACGGGGTCGATATGCGCATCGTCAACGACGACGGCGCCGAGCTGCCTTGGGACGGCGCCACCTCGGGCCACCTCCAGGTCAAGGGCGCCAATGTCTGCAGCGCCTATCTCGGGGACGCCCCGGGCAGCGCGCTCGACGCCGAGGGCTGGTTCGCCACCGGCGATGTCGCCACCGTCGATGCCGAAGGCTACATGGAGATCACCGACCGTTCGAAGGACGTGGTGAAATCTGGCGGCGAATGGATCAGCACGGTGCAGCTCGAAAACATCGCCGTCGGCCACCCCGACGTCGCCGAAGCCGCGGTGATCGCCGCCCGCCACCCCAAATGGGACGAGCGCCCGCTGCTGATCGTGGTCGCCCGCGCGGGCGTGACGGTCGATCTCGCCAGCCTGCGTGCTTTCTTCGACGGCAAGGTCGCGAAATGGTGGCAGCCCGACGACATCGTGGTGGTTGACGAACTGCCCCACACCGCGACCGGCAAGATCCAGAAAATGGCGCTGCGCGACCGCTTCCGCGACCACCTCATGCCGCCGGCGGTCTGAACCGCGCACCGGGAGCGTCCGGGCGCGCTGGGCCCGGAAGCTCTTGACGCGGCAAATAGTTATCATTTATATCTTTCGTCGATGACACTCCTGGACGCCCAGCTCCGCGCCATCCTTACCGACCTCCAGGGTGTCATCGCCCTGGTCGCCGCCCGCCTCAATGTCCGCGAGCGCGCCCACGCCGAATTCCTCCTGCGCATCTGGACCCGGCTGTCCCGCACCGCCACGCGCTTCGAGCGGCTCTACCAGCGCTGGCGCGACGGCACCCTGCCCAGGCCGCGACTGCGCGGCCCGCGCCAGCGCGCAACCTCGCCCGCGACCCCGCCCGCCCGGCGTTTACCTGCCGGCAAGGCCTGGGTCCTGCGCGCGGTGCGCCACCACAATGCCAACGCCGCCGCCAGCCGGCTCCAGTACCTGCTCGGCAATGCGCCCGAACTCGCCGCCTTCCTCGCCGCCGCCCCGCAAGCCGGCCGCCTGCTGCGCCCGCTCTGCCGCATGCTCGGCATCGGCGCGCCCGACGTTCCCGCCGTGGTCCTGACTCCCCCGCCCCGTACCGCAGCGCCCCGGGTCGTCCCCAACGAGCCGAGCCCGCAAGCCATCGCTCCGAAACTGCCGGGCCCGCTTCCCTCGGCCCCCCAGCCGCGAATTTTCGCCCCGGCCTGACCGCCTTCGACCCACGCCCTTATTGTTCCATTTACGTATCCACATGCACTCTTGGCCGCCATCCCCATCCCCTCCTAACCTGCCCCCATGCAAACCCCGCAAGCCATCGCCGCCACCCTCCTCGCCCACGCCGGATTGGCCCCGGCCCCTCTGGACGTCACCGGCACGGAGCCGATCCTGCCCTCGTCCTTCCGCGTCGATGCCGCCGCCGCCGCCACCATCGGCGCCGCCGGCCTCGCCGCCGCCGCCATCCACCAGGCCCGCGGCGGCGCCCCCCAATCCGTCACCATCGCCCTGCGCCACGCCGCCGCCGAATTCCGCTCCGAACACCACGCCACCGATACCTCGGTGCCGCCGGCCGAAATCTGGGACCCCATCGCCGGGCTCTACCCCACCGGCGACGCCCGCCATGTCCGCCTGCACACCAATTTCCCCCACCACCGCGACGGCATCCTGCGCCTGCTCGGGGTCGAAAACACCCGCGCCGCGGTCGCCAAGGCGCTGCTCAACTGGCAGGCCGAACAATTCGAAACCGCCGCCACCGCGCAGGGCATGTGCGTCGCCGCCGCCCGCAGCTTCGAAACTTGGGACCAACACCCCCACGCCGCCCACCTGCCCGACGTCCCGCTCAGCATCGCCCGCATCGCGGCCTCACCCCGCACCCCCCTGCCCCCCGCCGCCGCCCGTCCGCTCGCCGGGATCCGCGTGCTCGAGCTCGCCCGCGTCATCGCCGGCCCCGTCGCCGGCCGCACCCTGGCCGCCCACGGCGCCGATGTCCTGCATATCACCGGCCCCGGCATCCCCAATTTCCCCCGCCTCATCACCGACACCGGCCGCGGCAAACGCACCGCCGAACTCGACCTCAATGCCGCGCCCGGGCGCACCGCACTCGCCACCCTGGCGGCGGGAGCCGATGTCTTTCTCCAGTCCTACCGCACCGGGGCGCTGGCCGCCCGCGGCTTCGCGCCGGAAGATCTCGCCCGCCTCAACCCAAACATCGTCGTCGCCACCCTCAGCGCCTATGGCGAAACTGGCCCCTGGGGCTGCAAGCGCGGCTTCGACTCCCTGGTGCAGACTGCCACCGGCCTCAACCACGCCGAAGCCGCCGCCGCCGGCGGCACGACGCCGCGCCCCCTGCCCTGCCAGGCGCTCGACCATGCCTCCGGCTACCTCCTCGCCCTCGGCGCCCAGGCCGCCCTGCTGCGCCGCCACCACGAAGGCGGCAGCTGGAAAGTCACCGTCTCGCTCGCCGCCACCGCGCGCTGGCTCCGCGGCCTCGGCCGCCTGCCCGACGGGTTCGCCGCCGCGGAACCGGCCGATCTCGCGGACCTGCTCGAAACCACGGGGAGCATCACCACCGTCCGCCACGCCGCCCTCCTCTCCGCCACCCCCGCCTTCTGGTCCCACCCCGCCCTCCCCCTCGGCCACGGCCTCGCGATCTTTTGACCGCGGAGTCAGAAAAATTTACACTATTCCCATCACGCGACAGTAAACTTGCCTCAATGGCTTGCATTCAAAGGGAATTTCTCTGTGGCACGCCACTTGCTTAGTCTCCTGCATGATGGTTGAAGCGCTTCACAGCCCGAGATGGCCGGAGCGCGCGAGGCCGAAACTCAGGAGGGCTATAAAATGAAGCTTGGTCACATTCTTTCCGCCGCCGTCGTCCTGGCCGGCATCACCATGGGCATCTCCCCGGCGATGGCGCGCCCGGCGACGGCGCAGTCCGCCTGCCCGAGGCTGGTCATCGATCCGACTGGCCTCGCTGGCGCGTGCAACCTGACCATCACCTTCGGTCCAGGCGGCACCGTCAACACCACACCCGGTAGCGGCACCACCTATGACGGCTCCGAGGATGCGCTGATCGGCGTTGTCAACAACTCGGGCGCAGCGCTCACCAGCTTCGCCATCTCGGGCGCCGGTATCTTCGCCTTGGAGGGCGGTGGCCTGAGCAGCGACGGCATCGACCAGTATGCTGGGATTGGCCTCAACGGTACGGACACGACCGGCTACGGCGGCCCGCTCGCCTACTTCACCATCACCGACGTCAACAGCGGCCTCGTGAACTTTATCGGTGGCGGCCTGGCCGATAGGGCCTCCACCTATTTCTCGCTCGAACAGCCGGTCGGCGCGATCGCCACCGTGAACGACACGGCCGTCCCCGAGCCCGCCTCGATGGCCCTGCTCGGCGCCGGCCTTCTCGGCCTCGCCGGCCTGCGCCGCCGCCGCGCCTGATACCGCGCGACACGGCAGCTACGATGACGGCGCCCGAAAGGGCGCCGTTTTTCGTTCTAGCCAAGCCGCATCGCTGCCACCACGCCCTGCAAATTGCGCGACGGATCCGCCAGCGCCGCCGCATCCGCCGGGCGCCGCAGCCCGATCAGCGCCTGCGCCGCCCGAATTTCCCGCGCCGCATTCACCCCGGTCGCGCCGACGACGCAGCCCTCCGCGTCGAGATGGAACACAGCAAACGACGCCCCGCCCATCGCCCCACGCAACACCGACGACGCCGCCCGCTCCGGCAATCCCGCAACCTGCAGATTGACGCCGTGCTGGTCGGTCCAGAACCACGGGAGATCGGCATAGGCCTCCCTTCGCCCCGCCATCGCGCGCCCCGCTGCGATGCCGTGGTTCATCGCGTGGCGCCAGGCCTCAAGCCGCAGCCGGCTGCCATAGAACGGATGCCAGAACGCCGCCACGTCGCCCGCGGCGAAAATCGCCGGATCCTCGGTGCGGCAGAATTCATCCACCACGATCCCCCCCTCCACCGCGAGCCCCGCCGCCACGGCGAGCTCGGTGTTGCGAGTGATCCCGATCCCAACGATCACGACATCGGCCGGCACCACCCCATCGGCGCAAACCACCCCCTCCCCCGTGATCTCGCGCACCGTCACCCCGAACCGCAGCCGCACCCCGGCCCCCTCATGCAGGGCTCCGAGCCACTGCGCGAACGCCGGCGTCAGCGAACGACCCATGCACGCCGCCCCCGCCTCCAGCACCGTCACCTCGGCCCCCCGCGCCCGGGCGGAGGCCGCGACCTCGAGCCCGATCACCCCGGCGCCGACACAAACCACCCGCACCCCCTGGCCGAGCCGCGCCCGGATCGCCATCGCATCCTCCAACGTCCGTACGGTCAGCGCCCGCTCCCCGCCAGGAACCGCCAGATGCCGCGCCGTCCCGCCGGTGGCCAACAGCAAGCGATCGTACGGCACCGTCGCACCATCCGCGAGCCGTAGCCGCGCCGCCGACCGATCGATCTCCACCACCCGTGTGGCCAGACGCAGTTCGATGCCGCGCTCGTCCAGCTTCGCCGGCGCATGGAACGGCGCCGGCGCTGGCATCGGCTCCTGCGTCAGCATCGCCTTGGACAGCGGCGGGCGATCGTACGGGGCATGCGCCTCCTCCCCGATCACCACAATCCGCCCGCCGAACCCCGCCTCGCGCAGGCTCATCGCCGCATAGGCGCCGGTCTGCCCGCCGCCCACGATCATCGCCGCTTCATGGCTCATCCGCTTTGCTCCCCGTCCTTTGCTCCCAGTCCCCGGCTGCGGCATCATCGGCGCACCCGAATCCCTACCCAGCAGGTGCATACATGACTTCATCCGAAAACTGGATCAGCCTCGCCCGCCTCGCCGATGTCGCCGAAGGCACCGCCGTGGCGGTCGAGACCATGGGGCTGCAACTCGCGGTCTACCACCTCGAAGGCGGCGAGGTCTGCGTGACCGACAATGTCTGCACCCATGCCTTCGCCCTGCTCACCGATGGCTGGTTCGAGAACGGCATGATCGAATGCCCGCTGCACGCGGGACAGTTCGATGTCCGCACCGGCCAAGGCCAGGGCGCCCCGATCGAGGAAGACCTGCGAACCTTCAAAACCCGCATCGTCGACGGCGACATCCAGATCGAACTCTAACAGATGAAGTTTTTTGTTTCTTTTTTTCAAAAAAGAAAGCCCTTCTTTTTTGCAAAAAAGAAGCAAAAAACTCCTATCCGTTTCGGGTTGCGCCGGCGCTGCGGGCGTGCTCCGAATCCGGGGCTTGAACAGGAGACAGTGGCATGACGATCCGCGCGGTGGTCTGGAACGAATTCCTGCATGAGCGGCACGATGCCGAGGTCCGCGCGATCTATCCGGACGGCATCCATGCCACCATCGCCCGCGCGCTGGCCGTGGATGGAGGGATTTCGGCAGCGACGGCCACCTTGGACCAGCCCGAGCACGGGCTGAGCCAGGGGCTGCTCGATGCCACCGACGTGCTGCTGTGGTGGGGGCATCGGGCGCATGGCGACGTGTCCGACGACATCGTGCGCCGGGTGCAGCAGCGGGTGGCCGAGGGGATGGGGCTGATCGTGCTCCACTCCGGGCATTTCTCGAAAATCTTCAAGACCCTGATGGGCTCGCCGTGCAGCCTGCGCTGGCGCGAAGCCGGCGAGAAGGAGCGGGTCTGGGCGATCAATCCGTCGCACCCGATCGCGCGCGGCATCGGACCCTGCATCGAGCTGCCGAACGGCGAGATGTACGGCGAGCCGTTCCTGGTGCCGGAACCGCTGGAGACGGTGTTCATCTCCTGGTTCGAGGGCGGCGAGGTGTTTCGCTCCGGCCTGACCTATCAGCGCGGCGCCGGGCGGATTTTCTACTTCTCCCCCGGCCACGAGACCTATCCGATCTACCATGACGCCGCGATCCAGCAGGTGCTGCGCAACGCCGTGCACTGGGCCCACAACCCGGCGCCGGCCTGGAAGGATGTGTCGGACGCACCGAATGTGCCGATCGAACGGGCGCGTGAGCGGATCGTCCAGCAGGGCGCCACCCTGCACAAGCCGGGCGAGGCAGGACTGCGATGACCGCCCGGCCGCGCCTGCTGATCCTCGGCACCGGCTCCATCGCGGCCAAGCACGCCACCGAGTTCGCCGCGCTGGCGGAGTGCGAAATCGTGGCGGCGGCGGACAGCATCCCCGGGCGGGCGGCGGCCTATGCCGTGAGGCATGGGATCGGCCGCAGCTTCGACGGGCTCGACGCGGCGCTGGACTGGGGCGGGTTCGACGCGGCAGTGAACGCTACGCCGGACCCGGTGCATTTCCCCACCACGATGGCCCTGCTGGCCGCGGGCAAGCACGTGTTCTGCGAGAAGCCGCTGGCGGTGAACCATGGCGATGCCTTCGCCATGGCGGCGGCGGCCGAGCAGGCCGGGCTGATCAACATGGTCAATCTGACCTATCGCAATTCCAGCGCCTTGCAGGGGGCGCGGGCGCTGATCGCGGCCGGCGAAATCGGCGAAATCCGCCATGTCGCGGCGAGCTATCTGCAGTCCTGGCTGACCGCGGCGCATTGGGGCGACTGGCAGACGGACGAGCGCTGGTTGTGGCGGCTGTCCTCGGCGCATGGCTCGGGTGGCGTGCTCGGCGATGTCGGCATCCATATCTTCGATTTCATGGCCTACGGCGTCGGGCTCGACATCGCGGAGGTGTCGGCGCGGCTGCAGGTGTTCGACAAGGCGCCGGGCGGGGCGATCGGGCCGTACCGGATGGATGCCAACGATTCCGCGGTTGCCCATGTCGGGTTTGCCAATGGCGCGCTCGGCGTGGTGCAGATGTCGCGCTTCGCCACCGGCCACGCCAACGACCTCGATCTCGCCATCCACGGGACAAAAGGAGCGGTGCGGATCTGGTCGACCGCCAATGCCTCGACGCTGGATGTCTGTCTCGGCGCCGATATCCAGACGCAGACGTGGCAACGGGTGGACTGCGCGCCGGTGCCGGGCAACGCGGCGCGCTTCGTTGCGGCGCTGCGCAGCGGCGTGAACGGCGACCCCGGATTCCGGCGTGCGGCGCAGGTGCAGCAGGTGCTGGATCGCTGCATCGAGTCCGATGCGCTGGGCCGGCGCCTGACAGTCTGATCCTGTCGCACCGAAACCAACGGACAGAAGTTTTTTGCTTCTTTTTTCCAAAAAAGAAGCGCTCGCTTCCTACGCCTTCTCAATATTCCAAAACACCGGCGCCGGCCCCCGCAACAGCCCGGTCACATTGCTCCGCCAAGCCGTCGCCTGGATATACTGCCCCAGCGGAATATACGGCACGAAGTCAAAGCACTCGATCTGGATCGCCGCCGAAATCCGTTTCTGCTCGGCCGGGTCGCTGCTGTCGATCCAGGCATCGCGCAATGCCTCCAGCTTCGTGTTCTCGGGCCAGCCGATCCAGGCGTCCTTGCCGTTCGTCCGCAGCCCCGTCGCCAGCACCGGGTTGCCGAAATCCACTGCCGGGAAACCTGACGGGAACACCGACCAGCCGCCTTTTTCGAGCGGTTCCTTGCTGTTGCGCCGCTGCGTCACCGTGCCCCAGTCCGTCGTCTGCTCGTCGATATTGAGCCCCACCCGCCGCCATGCCGGCAGCGCCACCTGGCACAGTGCATCATAGGCCTGCGGATCGGTCGGATGCATGAACGCGATGCGCTCGCCGTTGTAGCCCCCCTCTTTCAGCATGGCGCGGATCGCGTCATCGGACGGCCGCTTGCGCAAGACCTCCATCCCCGCCTCCGAGGCGCTTTCGGTGCCCGGCACGAAGAAGCCGATCGGCGCGCGGAACCCCTCGCGATCGTCGCCCATCACCGCCACCATCTCGTCGGTCTGGTCGATCGCCCACAGCATCGCCCTTCGTACCGCGACATTGGTGGTGGGCCCGGTGACGAAATTCGGCCGCATCACCGGGAAGATGCCGTGGGTGTCGAGCCGCTCGACCTTCACGCCGGGTGCCTTGCGCAGGCTGGGCAGCAGATCGGGCAGCGGCATTTCCAGCCAGTCGACCTCGCCGCGCATGAGCGCGCCGGCGGCGGTGGCGGCATCGGGGATGACGCGCCACTCCACCCGGTCGACCTTCACATGGTAGCCGCCGCGCCCGTATTCGACCGGTTCGGCGCGGGGGATGTATTTCTCGTATTTGGCGAACATGGCGCGGCTGCCGCTGACGAATTCGTCGGCGAGCCAGCGGAACGGGCCGCTGCCGATCGCCTCGGCGGCCTGCTTGAACGGGTCCTGCGCCAGGCGCTCGGGCATCATCACGCAGGTCGGCTGGGTCTTGGCGAGCGCATTGGGGAGGAAGGCGAAGGGCTTGTTGAGGCGCCAGACCATGGTGCGGTCATCCGCTGCCTCCAGCGCATCGAGCCGCGCCTTGATCGCGGCGCCGGTGGGGTCGCGCACCATCCAGCGCCGCACCGAGGCGATGCAATCGCGCGCCAGCACCGGCGTGCCGTCATGGAAGGTCAGGCCGGGGCGCAGCTTCATGGTCCAGCGCTTGCCGCCGTCCTCGACGATATGGCCCTCGACCATGTGAGGATGGGCGTTGAGCGCGATGTCGCGGGTGTAGAGGGTTTCGTAGATCATCATCGCCAGCGTCCGCGTGGCCTGGGCGGTGGTCCAGACCGGATCGTAGCTCAGCGGATTGGTGGTGGGGACGAAGACCAGGGTCTTGGCCGCGCCGCCGATGGCGGGTTGCGCCAGGGACCGACGGATCGCCACGGGCTGGGCCGCGAGGGCGCCGGCGCCCGCCAGAAAGCCACGACGTTTCATGTTCCGCTCCCGAAAATCCCACTCCGGCGGTCGCACGCCGCCGGTTGGTGCGATCATGCCACAGCCCGGCAGCGGCGCCAGCATGTTTGATCGGGGGCAGGGCAATCGGGTGAAGGCAGGCAAGGCAATCAAGGCTCCGCCGGCAAAGGGCCGCGGGCCCTTTGAACCCGTTCCATTCAGCGGCTGGATCAGCGACCTTCAGTTGAAAACATCGATCTTGCTTGCGCCGCAGGCCATCAATCCTGCGATATCGGCACGATCTTGCCCGTGAGGAAAGAATTGATCGACTCCGCCCGCCTCCGCACGCGAGATC
>CAIYSR010000083.1 GCA_903928895.1 uncultured Rhodospirillales bacterium
CCGCGCCGCGGCCAGCTGCGCCCGCGCCTGGGCCGACGCCGCCTCGGCCCGGGCGACGACATCGCGCGCCGCCGCAAGACGCGCCGTGCCATGGGGCAGCCAGGCGACATAGGCCTCGACGACGCGGTCATCGGCATCCAGCGCGTCCGCCAGCAGCCGCTCGCGCACCAGCGCGTCGCTCGCCAGAAGCTGCGCCGCCGCCGCCACAGCTTCGGCCTGCAAGCACTCCGCCAGGCGCTGCCGCGCCTCCTCGATCACCAGCCGGCGCATCCGCGCCATGACGGCCAGCGTGCGGGCCATGGCGCGACCGCCCTCAGGCCGCGTCGCGCGCGGCGTGGGGGGCGGCCGGCTCCAGCCCCCGCTCTGCCACCGCACGCGGCGGCAGCGGCAGCGCTGCGGCCGCGAACACCGGCCGCTGGTCGGGCTCGCGCATCATGTAGCCGCGCCCCCAGATGGTGCCGATCACGTTGGCCGCCCCGGCCGCCCGGAGCTTCTTGCGCAGCTTGCAGATGAACACGTCGATGATCTTCATCTCCGGCTCGTCCATCCCGCCATACAAATGGTTGAGGAACGCCTCCTTGGTCAGGATCATCCCCTTGCGCAGCGTCAGCAGCTCGAGGATCGCGTATTCCTTGCCGGTCAGCGGCACCACGGTGCCCTTGACCAACACCTCGTGGCTGTCGAGGTTCAGCTGCACCTCGCCGACCCGCAGGCTCGGCTGGCTGAACCCCTTGCTGCGCCGCACCACCGCCTGGATCCGAGCCACCAGCTCCGCGCGATCGAACGGCTTGGTGATGAAATCATCCGCGCCCAACGCCAGACCCTTCACCTTCGCCTGCGGCCGGGACAGGCCGGACAGGATCAGCACTGGCGTCTCCGACCGCGCCGCCCGCATCCGGCGGACCACCTCGTAGCCCTCCATGTCGGGCAGCATCAGGTCGAGGATCACGATGTCATAGTCGTAATGCCGGGTGAGTTCGAGCGCCTCCTCCCCGGTGTCGGCGACGTCGACCACGGTGCCCGCCGATTTCAACATCAGCGTCACGCCGCGGGCGGCATCCATATCGTCTTCAACCAAAAGGACACGCATCGCCATCTCCTCTGCAACCAATAGTTGTCAATTAGCAGACGTTCGCACCCATTTCCATAGTTTTTTCACCATTCAGGTGACAAAATGACAAAATCATCGGGCATGTCTCCGAATTTTCCTAAAAATACAGAAAGTCCCATAAAATGAGGCATACGACCTTCGCTGCCAAGGCCCGCGAAGCCACCGCCCGGCTGCACGCCCTCGCCGGCCTCGATATCCAAGGCGAGGTCACCGGACTGTCCGGCCTCGCGGTCGAGGTTGCCGGCCTCGCCCATCACACCGCCGTCGGCGACCGCATCGTCCTTGCCGCGCGCGACGGCAGGCGGATCACCGCCGAAATCGTCGGTTTCAGCGGCAGCACCGCCCGCGCCATGGCGTTCGGCAGTGCGGAAGGCCTCGGCCCCGGCGCCCCCGCGATTGCCCGCCTCGGCCGCCACGGCGCCCGCCTCGCCGTCGCCGACGGTTGGATCGGCCGGGTGATCGACCCGCTCGGCCAACCGCTCGACCGCAAAGGCCCGCTGCCCGCTGGCCCCCGCGCCCGCCCCCTGCGCACCGACCCGCCGGACGCCACCACCCGCGGTCGCCTCGGCCCACGCATCGATCTCGGCGTGCGCGCCCTCAACGGCTTCGCCACCTGCCGCGCCGGCCAACGCCTCGGCCTGTTCGCCGGCTCCGGCGTCGGCAAGTCGACCCTGCTGTCGATGCTCGCGCGCCACACCGATTGCGATGTCGCGGTGCTCGCTTTGGTCGGTGAACGCGGCCGCGAAGTCCGTGAATTCCTCGAGGACGATCTCGGCCCCGCCGGCCTCGCCCGCTCCGTCGTCGTCGTCGCCACCTCCGACGCGCCCCCCCTGATGCGGCGCGAGGCCGCCTACGCCGCGATCACCGTCGCCGAGCATTTCCGCGACGCCGGCAAGCGTGTCCTGCTGCTGATGGACAGCGTCACCCGCTACTGCCTGGCCTTGCGCGAAATCGGCCTCGCCGCCGGCGAACCCCCCGCCACCCGCGGCTACCCGCCCAGCGTCTTCGCCGAACTGCCGCGGCTGCTCGAACGCGCCGGCCCCGGGCCGGACGGTCAGCCCGGCAGCATCACCGCCTTCTTCACCGTTCTCGTCGAAGGCGATGACCACAACGAACCCATCGCCGACGCCGTGCGCGGCATTCTCGATGGCCATATCGTGCTCGATCGCCACATCGCCGAAAATGGCCGATATCCGGCCATCGACATTCTCCGCTCGCTCTCCCGCGCCGTCCCCGGCTGCAACGCCGCGGATGAGAACGCCCTGGCCCGCCGCGCCCGCGCCATCCTCGCGCTGCATGCCGACGTCGCCGACATCGTCCGCCTCGGCGCCCACCGGCCCGGCGCCGATCCCAAGGTGGACGAGGCGATCCGCCTCGCCCCGCGCATCGAGGCCCTGCTGCGCCAGGGCCGCGACGAAGCCACCTCGATCGAACGCACCTTCGCCGGGCTTGCGGAAATCCTCGGACCGGCGGAAACCATCGCCTCCTGACCCAAGCAAGAGGCCCGCCATGCCCCAGCCCGACCATATCTCCGTCCTCGGCGTCCCCGATGCCGGAACCCTCGATGACGACCTCAAGGCGATCTGGGCCAAATGCGTCGAGAAGCTCGGCTTCGTGCCCAACGTCTACCAGACCTACAGCCTCAAGCCGCAGCGCCTGCGCAACTTCATGGCCATGTACAACGAAATCATGCTCGCCAAATCCGGCCTGTCCAAGCTGGAACGCGAAATGGTCGCCGTCGTCGTCTCCTCGGCCAACCGCTGCTACTACTGCCTCGTGGCGCACGGCGCCGCGGTGCGGCAACTCTCCGGCGATGCGGAACTCGGCGAGATGATGGCGCTGAACTACCGGGTGGCGAAGCTCGATCCCCGGCAGCGGGCGATGCTCGACTTCGCCTGGAAAATGACGACAACGCCCTATCTGGTGGACGACGCCGATCGCGACGGGCTGCGCGCGCTGGGGTTGTCGGAAGAAGACCTGTTCGACCTCGCGGAAACGACCGCCTTCTTCAACCTGTCCAACCGCATGGCCTCGGCCAGCGACATGATGCCGAACCGGGAGTATCACACGGCATTCCGCTGAGCCCCCACGCGTCCGCGTGTCTCGCGCACGAACCGGGAGGAAGCGCGCAAGCGCTTCTTTTTTGAAAAAAAGAAGCAAAAAACTTCCATCCATTCAGCGCAGGTAACGCCGGACGATCTCGTCGCGGGGCGTGGCGAACACCGCCCGGCTTTTGCCCGGACGGGTTCGCTGTGGAAAAAAGGTCGGCGGATCAGACGGACCGGCGGCGCCTGGCAAAAGCAAGGCCGCCCAGCCCGACGCCCAGCAGAGACAAGGAAACTGGTTCCGGCACGGAGGCGGTGTAGATACCCTCTGTGCCATAATCTGCGGGTGGAACAGTACCACCAGGAGTGCCGCCGGTGGTGCCGCCGGTGGTGCCACCAGTGGTGCCGCCGGTAGTGCCGCCGGTAGTGCCGCCAGTGGTGCCACCAGTGGTGCCACCAGTGGTGCCGCCAGTGGTGCCACCAGTGGTGCCACCAGTGGTGCCACCAGTGGTGCCACCAGTGGTGCCGCCAGTGGTGCCGCCAGTGGTGCCGCCAGTGGAGGGGGCGGGAATACTCAGGGTCCAATTACCGGTCGAAGCCACGGTTTGGAACGTATAGTCGGTTCCATTAACGTCACCCTTAATGAACACATCTTGGTAGCCCGGAAGAGTGCCCTGGATGAGGCCTGCGACGATCAGGTTCGTATCACCGGCGGCGATCGTGAACGGATTGACCAGATCCGTGCCGTTGTAGGTGAAGCTGACGAAGTTGCCCGTCGTGATGTCGTCACCCAGGTTGTAGTCGTGCAGGATCAACTGCGCCGTCGCGAGGTCACCTGAAGCAGCATTGCAGTCAGTGCATTTGCCGGCGAAGTCAACTGCGAACACCGGATCGGCGTGCGCGGGCGTCGTCAGCGAAAGTGTCGCAACCACCGCGAAACCCGCAAAAAAATTAGCTCGGCGCATCGTTTATCCCCTGTTGCGAACCGGTGAGCGGCACGCAAGAAAGGGGCCAGTCTATTAAAGCTTTGAAAAAACGTGTCATTTTGACAGGACCTCATCGGCTTCAGGGCGAAGTGTAAAGTTTTCTGACACGCAGGTCAGACTCGCGCGGCCTGTGACGCCGGCCGAATTCGTGGGGAACGGTAGAATCGGCCCTATCAATTGATGTCAAAATTCGTGCACTTCTGCCTAGCTTCCCACAAAGCTCCCCAACCGATCAACGGAGGCACTCCCGATGTCAACGTCGATTCCTTATACTGCGCAACAATTGAGCGCCACGGCATCGGCAGTCGCTGCGAGTGACGCGGCGGTGAGCGGTGACCTTCGCCGGAGGCTGGTAGGGCCGGCCGAAGCTTGCGATACATGGTTCGGGCCGTTGTCGCGCTGGCGATGGGTGCGGGCGGTTGTGGTGATCCTCGCAGGGCTAACGATCGGTTCTGTAGCTATGGCCGAAGTGCCGGATTGGTTGTCGGTTCGGCCGTTCGTGAATCGGCCATCTGCGTCGATAGACCTTGTCAAACTCAATATCCAAGGATATCGGTTGGAGATTCCTCGGAATTACCTTGTTACAGCGCTACGGACCAACTACGTAGATGATCGCAACTATGTTGTTATCGTCATGATTGCGGCGTTGCCGGACCTGAGCGGGGCGACGCCCGCAACCTTACGAGACCGCACAAGCATCCTGTGGGCCCACCCCGAACTCATTGAGATAGCTAGCCGTGACTACTACGCCGGAACGGCGGAGCACTACGCACAGATTACTGCACGGGCGCGAAGCAGTGTCGCGGCCGTGGATGGCGATCTCATGGAAGTCCCAGACCCGGCGGGCTCGGGACGGTATCTGGTCAATTTGGGGCATCCCGGGGAGAAGGACATCCTTGCGAGTTGCCGGGACTTAACGTCGATCGTCCTAGATGGCACGATTACCCGCTGTAGAGTCCGTGTTGAAATAGCGCCCGGGGCAACCTTCCGGTATCCCGGGCTTGGGTTCCTGTACGATTTCGACATCTCTAAAATGAGTGGAATCAGAACGATCGATGCGAAAATTCGACGTCTTCTCAACAATTTCGTCAAGGGAGTTGCTGAATGACTTTCCAAATCGATGCGCCGACGCTATCTGCGGCGCAACAGGCTCAGGCGAGCGGAGATTATGCCGGGTCATACCGTATCGTACAGGCCTACCTAATTGCGCATTACCCGGCAGCCAGCCGCAGCACGGACGACAGAGATGTCATGGCGTGGTTGCAAACGGCAATCAACGTCAATTCGGGTGCGCATACGCTCGGCGACATGGCAGTACGAGCAAACAATAATTCCGCCATTTGTGTTGATAATGGGCGATTTATATAGTTTCATGGTCCGGAACATAAGTCATCTAACAATTCTGAGGCTTGCAAGTGGTTGAGCGACATAGCCATTCAGCAATGGAATCGTTGATAGTTTATTACGAACGGGGAAATTTGACACGGTGTCGGACCTAAATAATCCTGGCTTGATGAACCGCGGCGAAAGGATTGATGGCTTCGCCGCTCCCCGCACCGACAATCCCGCCCTCCACCTGAAGGCTGCCCCTGCAGCCGCCAGCGCGGACGAAGTTTTTTTGGTTCTTTTTTTCCAAAAAAAGAACCTCTTCTTGCCCTTGGCCCGCCGATCACTGACGAGCCGGTAACTACGCCTTCTCGAACCGGAACGGGCTTGCCCCCGCCAGCAGCGGATCGAGGGCGAGCCGGTGTTCGAGCGGTGGAAGCGCGCGGCTGTGGCAATCCGGCCGGTCGCCTACTCCGAGCTGCAACAGGCCGAGTTCGCCTCCGAGGGCGAGGGCTACACGGCGACCCGGCACCAGCGCGAAGTCGGCGTGTCCTACTTCGATGCGGTGGCGATGGCGGTCTCGGGCGGCAAGGCTTCGACCACGGCGTTCCACGGCTCGACCGAGGAGGAGCAGTTCCACGAGGCGCCGGCCGCTTTGGCTCCGACCCCCGAACCCGCCGGCCACGATGAGGGCCTGGTCCACGGCCATGAATGGGCGGCGGCCGCGCCGTCCTGGAAGTAGGTCGCCCACCGCGACCTGAGCAGCCGCCGGGAGGGTTTGTCCCCCCAGACTCCCGGCGGCTGGACTGTTCGGCACCTCCTTCCGGCGGACCGGAGGGGGGTGCTTTCCGTTCGGGCCTGTGGCAGCGTCCCGGCACGGATGGAGCGGGGATCAAAATGGCACTGCATGTCGATTACTACGCATCGTTGAACTCGCCCTGGGCGCATCTGGGCGCGGCGCGGATCGTCGCGATGACGGCGGCGCATGGAGCGTCGCTGCGGATCATTCCGGTGGATTTCGGGTCGATCTTTGCGCAGTCGGGTGGGTTGCCGTTACCGAAACGGTCGCCGCAGCGGCAGGCGTATCGGATGATGGAGTTGAAGCGGTGGCGCGAGAAGCTCAGTATCCCGATCAACCTGACGCCGAAGTATTTTCCGTCCAACGAGTTGCTCGCGGCCTGTTGCGCGATCGGGTTGCGCGAGACGGTGGGCAATGGGCCGGCGATTGCGCTGGCGCATGCGGTGTTGAAGGCGGTGTGGGAGGAGGAGCGCAATCCGGGGGATCCGGCGGTGCTGGCGGAGATCATTGGCGGGCTGGGGATGGATGCCGCCGCGGTGATGGCGCTGGGGGCGGAGCCGCGCTGGGCCGAGATGCGGGCGGCGGATAGCCAGGCGGCGCTGGAGCGCGGGGTGTTCGGGGCGCCAAGCTATGTCATCGAGGGGGAGATTTTCTGGGGGCAGGATCGGCTCGGCTTTGTCGAGGAGCGGCTGGCGCGAGGCTAGCCCCCCTGGACGGGGTCGTGCCGGCGTAGCACCCTCCGCTCGCCCGTGTCGGACGGGGGAAGAAGGGGATGATCGATGTCGTATGCACCGGATGCCTGGGCCAAGATCGGAGCCGCCTCGACGGCGGTGTTTTCGCGCGATGGCGGGACGATCTATCACCTGCGCGGAACCGGGCTGCCGCAGGTGTGGGCGATGGATCGGGATGGGGGGAATGCGCGGCAGCTTTCCTTTCATGAGGAGAAGGTCGCGTTTCTGCGGCGGTCGCCGACCGACGAGCGGCTGATCTGGGGGATCGACGCGGGGGGGGACGAGTTGCAGCAGTTCTGGCTGCTGGAGCCGGGGGCGCCGGCGCGGGCGATCACGGCGAATCCGGAGGCGATCCATGATTTCGGGGCCTGGTCGGCCGATGGGGCGCGGATTGCCTTTGCGACCAATGACCGCGATGCGCGGTATCACGATATCTGCGTGCTCGACCTCGCCTCGGGCGGGCGGATCCGGGTGTTCGAGGGGACGGGGATTCTGGCGGTCAGCGCCTGGAAGCCCGATGGTTCGACGCTGGTGATGATGGACGATTTCTCGTCGACGGATCAGCGGGTATGGCTGCTCGATCCGCGGACGGGGGCGGCGCGCAAAATTCCGGCGGCAGCGGCGGCGCGCTATTCTGGGGTGCGGTTCGTGCCGGATGGGCGGTTGATGGGGATCACCGATCAGGGCGCCGAGTTCATGCGGCTGTGCGCCATCGATATCGACAGCGGGGAGGTGAGTGCGGTGTTTGCGCCGGAGGGGCGCGATGTCGAGGGCTGGGCATTGTCGCCGGACGGGGCGGTGCTGGCGACGATCGA
>CAIYSR010000084.1 GCA_903928895.1 uncultured Rhodospirillales bacterium
AGAGTCTATCCGAAATCAAACAATGTCCTGACAAAGCCTTCTGAGCATCATCCTGACCGACGCCCAACGCAGGAAGGCCAGCGCCGAGCGGTTGAGGCACTCCCAATCCTTGGCTAGCCTGCGGCATCTGTTGAGCCAGGCGATCGTGCGTTCGACGATCCAGCGCTTGGGCAGGACGAGGAAGCCTTTCGCCTGGTCGGACCGTTTGACGATCTCGACATCGACGGAGCGAAGGACGCGACGCACGCCGTTGCGGAAGTTCGGCCCCTGATAGCCGCCGTCGGCGTACAGCTTGCGCAGGAACGGATATGCCCCAAACAGCGTGGACATCACCAGCACGCCACCGTCACGATCTTGGATGTCGGCGGGATGGACGATAGCGTGGAGCAGGAAACCTTGTGTATCTACAAGGACATGGCGCTTCTTGCCCTTGATCTTCTTGCCGCCATCATAGCCCGGCGGATCGATCGGCGCCCCCCTTTTTCGGCACTCTTGACGCTCTGGCTGTCGATGATGGCGGCCGTCGGGCTGGGTTCTCGCTCCGCTTGTTCCCGGCACTTCAGGTAGAGGGCGGCGTGAATGCGATCGAGCGTGCCGTCATAGTCCCAGCGCTGGAAATAGTCGTTCAACGTGCTGCGCGCCGGCAGATCCTTCGGGATGAACGCCCATTGGCACCCCGTGCTCAGGATATACATCAGGCCGTTGACGATCTCACGCTCGCTCACAGTCCGCTTGTTGCCGCCACGCTTCGCGGGCGGGATGAGCGGCTTGATCAAGCCCCATTCATCGTCCGTCAGATCACTCGGATAGCGCTGCTTGCTCCGGTCATAACGGCCTCGGTTCTCGGTCGTCCACATCGGCAGGCTCCTGCGAATCGGCTCCACAGGCAGAGAATCACAAGTGATTCCAGTGATTCAAGCTGTTTCCGGATGGACACTTACACAGGAAAACAAGGATTTCCTACAGTTCATGAAGCTGGTTCGACAGTTTCACCAGACAGGAGACCCTAGGCCGAAAGACTGGGATTTGCCGGAAGAACTTTAGCGCGGCACGACGACCGAAAGCAGAACGCAAAGGGAAATGTTCCCGCGGGTGAACTTAGCTGTCCACATTTCCCGAGCTGTGGGTTTCTGCCGGGTTAGTTTCAAAGTGAATTCAGATATACCGCGGCGCTTGGCTGTAGCAAAATCCGATAGTTCGAAGATAGCAATCCTGGCTTTCGTTGGCGATATGCGCTCGATTGCGTAGTATGCCATATCGAGAAAATGTTCTATTATTTGTGCATCGACGCCATTGTTAGTGATTTTTTCGGCTATTTTTTGCGAATATCTGGTCGTCATAAGTGCCTCCAGTCCTTTTTCTCGCGGATTAATGCAGGCCCAGGTTTCAATCCATATCAACCTCGAAATCAAGCTGGTGCCTCGCGGTCCAGGTCTTTGACCACCACGGCATCACGGACCGCGCGCCAGCGGCGCATCTGCCGTTGATCCAACGCCACAGAAAGCGGCTCCATCACACCCGGCAACGTCATCCCCTCAGGTTGCCGCCCATCCAAGATCGCCTCCACCAAATCCGGCGCCAAGAGTGCCAGCCGCAGGATTCTCGCGACGTAGGAGGCGTTGATCTTCTCCGCTGCCGCCAACTCCGTGATCGTCGCAAATCGCCCCGTCTCCAGCAAGCGTAGCCAGCGGAACGCCCGTGCTACCGCCTTGATCAGCGTGACGTCGTGCCGGGATTCCACCTCCAGCACGCCGGGCGTGATGATCGCCTTCCGCCCGCCGCGCGGCTTGACGGTGAGTGGGATGAGCACCGTGAGGGTGTGACTGTCGCCGCTCATGCTGCCGCCCTTTCGACGCTGGGGTTTCGCGTCTCAAGGTCCCGAACCAGACTGCCCAGCCCGTCGAGCCGCAGCCGCACCGCAGCGCCGTCGGCGCGCACGTCGACACGGTCGACCAGCAGCCGGACAATCCGCGCCCGCTCGGCATGGAAGAGTTCGTCCCATAGTGGTTCGATCCGCTCAAGCGCCCGCAGCACCTCATGCTCGGTGACGTCCGACGCCGCCGTTCGCGCCGTCCGCCAGGTGCCGACGACGACCTCGGGCTGGCGCAACAGCGCGCGGACCTGCGCCACGACCGCAGCCTCGATGTCGCCCGCCGGCAGCCGCGCGATCGCCGGCCGTTCCGTGGCGCCGCCCTTCAGCACGGCCTGGCTGATGTAGTACCTGTATATCTGTCCGCGTCGTCCCCGGGCGTGGCTCGGCGACATGGCGCGGCCGTCGCTGTCGAAGATCAGGCCCCGCAGCAGGGGATCGGTGGTGTTGCGGGAGCGGTTGACGCGCACCCGCGGGTTGACCTGCAGGATGGCGTGCGCCGCATCCCAGGCAGCCTGGGTGAGGATGGGGTCATGCTCGCCGGGATAGGCCGTGCCCTTGTGGACGGCATCGCCGAGATACACCCGGTTGGTGAGGATGCGGTAAATATCGACCTTGTTGAGCGGCTTCCCCCGTTTCGTTGTGGCGCCCTCGGTGCGGAGCTGCCGGGTAAGCTTCGTCCCCGATTCCAACTCTACGAACTCCAGGAAAATGCGCCGCACCAGCGCCGCCTCGGTTTCGTTCACCACCAGTTTGCGATCCCGCACATCGTAACCGAGCGGCGGGCATCCCCCCATCCAC
>CAIYSR010000085.1 GCA_903928895.1 uncultured Rhodospirillales bacterium
CTCACCACCAACTTCCGGTCCATCCTCGACGGCCTCAAGGTCACCCTCGGCCTCATCGCCCATCGCGACGCCCGCGTCCGCGCCCTCCTCACCCTCGCCTGGTACCGCATCCACCGCACCATCAACCGCTTCGAACGCCTCGTCGCCCTCTGGCAAACCGGGAATCTCCCCAAACCCCGTATCCGCGCCCCGCGCGCCAAACGCCTGACCCCCGCCACCCCCGCACCTCGCCTCCCCAGCGGCCAGGCCTGGCTCGTCCGCCGCCTCCAGGACCACCACGTCAACACCCGCGCCTCCCAACTCCAGTATTTCCTCGCCAACACCCGGGAACTCGCCGCATTCCTCGAAGCCGCCCCGCAAGCCAACCGCCTCCTCCGCCCCGTCTGCCGCATGCTCGGCGTCCCCCCGCCGGTCCCCCTGCCGCCCCGAGCCCAAGCCGCGCGCCCGGCGCGGCCACGCAAGCCGCCCCGCCCGAGACCGGCCCGCCCGAGACCGGCCCGCCCGAGACCGCCCAGACCCAGCCAGCCGGCGGCACCCACAGGCCCGCCGCGCGCCCCCGAACCCAGCTTCGCCCAACCCCCGCTCGGCCTCCGATTTTCGCCGCTCTGACCCCCTCCAGCTTTCGCTTGCCTTTTTAGTTACGATAACAAAATGAACGGGCTCCGCCGCCCCATAGAAAGATTGCTCCCGCCGCCGCCACAGTACAGGATGAAGGATCACCGGACCGTGAGCCCGGACCATCAAGCAGGAGACCGAAAATGCGCCGCAGGGACGTCCTCAAATCCGCCATGGCCGCTTCCGCCACCCTCGCCGCCCCCAATCTCGCCTTCGGCCAGGCCGCCGCCAAAACCCTCAAATTCGTCCCCCACGCCGACCCCGCCTCGCTCGACCCGGTCTGGACCACCGCCGACATCACCCGCAACTATTCGCTCGCGGTGTTCGACACGCTCTACGGCCTCGACGCCACGCTCCAGCCCCGGCTCCAGATGCTGGCCGGCGAGAAAATCGACAACGACGGCAAGCTCTGGACCCTGACGCTGCGTGACGGCCTCAAGTTCCACGACGGCACCCCGGTCCTCGCCCGCGATTGCGTCGCATCCATCAAGCGCGGCGGCCAGCGCGACCCGCTGCTCAACCTCGTCATCCAGCGCGCCGACGAAATCACCGCCCCCGACGACAAGACCATCGTCCTGCGCCTGAAAAAACCGTTCCCGTTGCTGCGTGACGCCCTCACTGGCGCGCCCGCCTCGATCATGCCCGAGCGCGTCGCCAAGACCGACGGCAACACCCAGATCACCGAATTCATCGGCTCCGGTCCCTACAAGCTCAACAACACCGAACGCGTCGTCGGCGCCAAGCTCGTCTTCGACCGGTTCGACGCCTACACCCCCCGCGCGGACGGCACCGCGTCTTTCTCCGCCGGCCCCAAGATCGCCTATTTCGACCGCGTCGAGTGGCACTCCATCCCCGACCCCGCCACCATCGCCGCCGCCTTGACCAACAACGAGATCGAATGGTGGGAAAACCCCGCCATCGACCTGCTGCCCAGCCTCAAGCGCGACAAATCCATGGTGGTCAAAACCATCGACCCCTACGGCTCCATCGGCTGCCTGCGCTTCAACCACCTCAACCCGCCGTTCGACAAGCCGGCCGTCCGCCGCGCCGTGATGTCGGCCTGCAACCAGGACGAGTTCATCCTCGCCTTCGCCGGCGCCGACCCCTCGATCATCCACAACCCCTGCGGCCTGTTCTCACCCGGCTCGCCCTTGGCCAGCACCGAAGGCACCGAGGCCGTCGGCCGCCTCACCGGCAAATACGACCAGGTCAAGAAGGACCTCGCCGCCGCCGGCTACAACGGCGAAAAGATCGTCCTCCTCGGCCCCACCTCCATCCCGGTGCTGCACGCCTATTCCCAGGTCGCCGCCGACCTGCTCAAGCGCATCGGCATGAACGTCGACTACCAGGCGCTGGAATGGGGCACCGTGGTCCAGCGCCGCGCCAGCAAGGAGCCGATCGACAAAGGCGGCTGGAACATCTTCATGACCAACCTCGGCGGCAACGGCAACGTCTCCCCCGCCGCGGCGTCGGCCATCCGCAGCGGCACCGCGGCCTGGTTCGGCTGGCCCGAAATGCCGAAAATGGAGGCCCTGCGCGACTCCTGGCTCGACGCGCCGGACCTCGCCACCCAGAAGTCGATCGGCCTCGACATGCAGAAGCTCCTCTTCGTCGAAGCCCCCTACGTCCCCCTCGGCTACTACGCCGGCCCCACCATCTACCGCAACTCGATCAAGGACATCCGCGACGGCTTCCCGCAGATGTATGGCGTCAAGCGGGCCTGAACGCCCCGTCCGGACCGAGCCGCTCCAGCAGCCCGGTCCGGATGTCGAAATACGTGCCGTGCAGCGCCAGCTGCCCGGCCCGTACGGCGTCCCGGATCCACGGAAACGTCATCAGATTGACCAGCGACTGCTTGACGCATTCATGCTCCGCCATCTGCTGCCCCTCATCGGCCGACGTACACGCCAGCACCCGGTCGCGCACGCCGGAGGCGAGATCGATCCAGCTCCCGAGAAAATGCCACGACGGATTGGGCGTGCCATGCAGCAGCGCATGCACCCCGCCGCACATCGCATGGCCCATCACGATGATGTCGGGCACTTCAAGCCCGCGCACCGCAAATTCCAAAGCGGCCGACGTCCCGTGGTTGCCGTCATCGGGCGCGAACGGCGGCACCAGATTGGCGACGTTGCGCACCACGAACAGTTCCCCCGGCCCGGCATTGAAGATCGCCGCCGGATCGACCCGGCTGTCCGAACACGCAATCACCAGCGCCCGCGGCCGCTGCCCCTGCGCCGCCAGCCGCTCGTGCAAAGCGCGTCGGTCGGGCCACGTGGTGGCGCGGAATTCGCGGTAGCCATCGATCAAACGCTGCATGGTCCGTCACATGGCGCCAGCGCCGGATATTCCAAGACCTATCCGCCGAGCGCCGCCCGCACCGCGCGCGCCAGCTCCAGGCCGCGAAACGGCTTGTGCAGCACCGGAAATGCCGGCGCCGCCTCGTCCGGCAGGTCGTCGGCATTGGCCGAGGCGATCAGCACGCGCAACCCGGGCAGGCGTGCCCGCGCCGCCCGTGCCAGCTCGAATCCGGTCATGCCGCCCGGCATCGTCACATCGCTCAGCAACAGGTCGAGCGGCCGGCCGTCGCCGAGGAGGCTTTCGACGATGCGCAGCGCCGCCGGCCCGTCGGCGGCCTCCAGCACGCGATAGCCGAGCCCGCCGAGCTGCTGCACCATGATGCCGCGCAGCTGCGCGTTGTCCTCGGCGACCAGGATGGTCTCGCGGCCGCGCGGCGGGGCGGCCTCGGTCGCCGCCGGGGCTGCCTGGCGATCGTTGCCCGGCGCGCGCGGCAGGAACAGCCGGAAAGTGGTGCCCTCGCCCGGCACACTGATCACCCGGACATGTCCCTCGGACCGGCGGACGAAACCGAACACCATCGCCAGCCCGAGCCCGGTCCCGGCGCCGGGCGGTTTGGTGGTGAAGAACGGCTCGAAGATATGCGGCAGCACCTCGGCCGGGATGCCGTTGCCGGTATCGGCAACCTCGATCACCACATAGTCGCCCGGCAGCGCATCGGGACTGGCCTCGGCCTCGGCCTCGCTGACGGACTGGTTTTCGGTGGCGATCCGCAGGCGCCCGCCGCTCGGCATGGCGTCGCGCGCATTGGTCGCCAGATTGGTCACCGCCGCCTCGATCTGCCCGGGATCGGCCAGCACCGGCCACGCCATCTCCGCGAGATCGAGGGTGATGGCGATGTCGTCGCGCAGCGAGCGTTGCAGCAATTGCGCCACGCTGCCGAGCAGCGCGTTGATATCCACCGGCCGCGGATTGAGCGGCTGGCGGCGCGAGAAGCCGAGCAGGCGACGGGTGAGGTCGGCGCCGCGCAGCACCGCGCCGATGGCCTCCTGGGCGAGGCTCTGCAACTCGGCATCATCCGGCCGGATTGCCGCCAGCAGCTCCAGATTGCCGCTGACCACGCCGAGCATATTGTTGAAATCATGCGCGATGCCGCCGGCGAGATTGCCCAGTGCATCCATCTTGTTGGCGTGCTGGAGGGCGGATTCGCCGCGCTTCTGCTCGGAGATGTCGACCAGCACCTGCATCAGATAGGCCCGCTTGCCGGCCTCGTCGCGCACCAGCGAGGTGGTTGCGCGGACCCAGAGCTGGGAGCCGCCGGCCTGGATCTGCCGGCGCTCGACGCCGTGGCGCTCGGCCCGGCCTTCGAGCAGCGCCTCCCACTGGCTGCGGCCGCGGTCGCGATCGGCGGGCAGCACCAGGTCCTGCGCGTGGCGGCGGGTGAGGTCCTCGCGGCGATGGCCGGTGATTTCGCAGTAGCGGTCATTGGCACGCAGGATGCGCCCGGCGAGGTCGAGATGGGCAATGCCGACGGCGGCCTGTTCGAAGGTGGCGCGGAAGCGGGCCTCGCTCTCGCGCCCGGCCTCCTCGGCACGGCGGCGGGAGGAGGCGTCGGTGGCGTAGATCAGCCGGTAGCGAATGGTGCCGGCACTGTCGCGCACCGCGGTGATGCCTTTGCGCACCGGCACGGTGCTGCCGTCGGGACGGAGATATTCGGTATCGAACTCGACATGCCCGGTGCGGTCGGCGCTCTCCATCATGATCGGCACGCGCGGGACCTCGGCTGCGGCATAGGCCTGGATCGCCGGCTTGCCGATCAACTCGCGCAGCGCGACGCCGCGCAGCAGCGCATAGGCGCGGTTGGCGAAGCGGATGCGGTCGGTCACTGGATCGGCGATGGCGATGCCGAAGGCGGCGTTCTCCACCGCATCGGCCAACCGCCGGGCCTGCGATCCGGAGGCAAGGCGGCCGCGCTCCTCGGTTTGCGCGGCGGCGAGGTGGAAGCGGCCGGGCCGGCGGCGCAGCTCGGCAATCAGCGCCTGCACCACGGCGATGCCGACCAGCAGCAGGGCGACGGTGGCGATGGCGTTGCGGGTGCCCGGGCCGGACCAGGCCAGAGGCTCGGTGGTCAGCACCACCCGGCAGGCGATCACGCTCAGCAGCGCCATCGGATAGGCGGCGGCGCCAAACAGCAAGGTGGCGACCATCAGCCCCGGCATCAGCGCCAGCAGCGGGGCCTCCTCGACATGGGCACCGCCGTGGCGGGCGAGCAGGAAGCTGGCCGCGAACAGCGCGAGCGCGGCGAGATGGCGCAGCGCCGCCGGCTGGTCCTGGCACCGCTGCATGACCTGGGCGAACCCGGCGACAGCCTGCGCGCGCCAGGTCTGGCGGGGCAGGGTCTCGACGGGGAACGGGCGCGGCTCCGGCATGGCGCGCAACAGAGCGCCGCCTTGGTTCGGCGATCAAGCAAAAACTAGATCAGCGCGTCGCGGCCCATTTCAAGGAATTTCTCGCGCCGCTTCATGCGCAGCGTCGCGCCGTCCAGGGCAAGCAGCGGCGCCAGCGCCGCGGCCACCGCGTCGCCGACCGCGGCCACCGCCGCATCGGGCTCGCGATGGGCGCCGCCCAGCGGCTCGGCGATCACGGCATCGATCAATTTGAGGCGCTTGAGGTCCTCGGCGGTCAGCTTCAGCGCCTCGGCGGCGACCGGGGCCTGGGCGGCGTCCTTCCACAGGATGGCGGCGCAGCCTTCGGGCGAGATCACCGAATAGATCGCATGTTCGAGCATCAGCACGGCATCGCCGGCGGCGAGCGCGATGGCGCCGCCGGAGCCGCCCTCGCCGATGATGGTGGCGATGACGGGGACGGGGGCTTCGAGGCAGGCCTCGATCGAGCGGGCGATGGCTTCGGCCTGGCCGCGGGCCTCGGCCTCGATGCCGGGGAAGGCGCCGGAGGTGTCGACGAAGGTGAGCACGGGCAGGCCGAAGCGGCCGGCGAGCTCGATCAGGCGGCGGGCCTTGCGATATCCCTCGGGCCGCGCCATGCCGAAATTATGGGCGACCCGGGTTTCGGTGTCGGTGCCCTTCTCGGTGCCGAGCACGACGACGGACCGGCCGCGGAAGCGGCCGAGGCCGCCGATGACCGCGGCGTCGTCGGCGAAGGCCCGGTCGCCGGCGAGCGGGGTGAAATCGGTGATCAGGTTGGCGACATACAGTTTCGCCTTGGGCCGGTCGGGATGGCGGGCGACCTGGGTCTTCTGCCACGGCGTCAGCTTGGCGTAGGTGGCGCGGAGCTGGCGGTCGGCCTTTTCGGTCAGCTTGCCGACTTCCTCGGCAATATTGATGCCGTCGGCCTCGGACATCTTCCGCAGCTCTTCGATCTTGCTCTCGAGTTCGGCGATCGGTTTTTCAAAGTCGAGAAAATGGCGCATGCGGCGCGCTTTAGCACTTGCAGCATGGCGGGTCAGCCCCCCGCATGGGTCGGGGCCGATGAAGCCTCGTTACCGGACGTTACGGACGCTCCAACCTATTGATCCGGCTCGGTTGCGCCGATCAGCGAGAGGTCGGCGACGACGCGGCCGTCGGCGTCGGTGCTGACCGCGTCGACGTAGCGGTGGCCGCATTCGATGTCGTCCGGGCCGTACTGGTGGACATCGTGCACGGTGGCGGCGAGCGCGGGGTCGCGGGCTTCGAAGTTGAGGAACAGGACCAGGTTGCGCGCGCGCACCCAGTCCGGATCAATGCCGTTGAGCGGGCTCGCCTCGTCGATGGTGTGCATGATGGTCCAGGTCAGGGAGAAGACCGGCAGGCGGCCTGTGCGCAGGCGCAGGTCGTGGCTGTGGCGGTAGCCCTGGCCCTCCTCGGTGCGTTCGAACAGCAGGGCGGTGAGGCGCGCGCCGGCATCGGCGAGCGGGTCGATCCTGGCGTTGCCGATGCGCAGCATCAGGGTCGGCTTGCCGTTGTAGGCGGTGATGACGACGCTGTCGGCGTAGACGATCTTCGCGCGCGGGCGGGAGAAGCGCACGAAGGTGAGGCCGGTGAGGATGGCGGTGAAGCCCATGCCGCAGATGATCTCGGCGGTGGCGATGGCGTGGCCATAGAGGTTGCCGGGCGACATCACGCCGTAGCCGACGGTGGCGAGGGTCTCGAAGGAGAAGAAGAAGGCTTCGAGCGGGCCGATCTCGGGCGGGCCGGTGATGCTGCCGGGAACCGCGAAATAGAGCGTGGCGAACATCACGTTGATGGCGAGGTTGACGCCGATCAGCAGCAGGATGAAGGCCGGCCAGGAGATGCGCACCGCGAGGTGGTAGGGGTCGCGCAGGTCGAAGCGCGAGGTGCCCTTCTTGGTCACCACATAGGTCGGCGGGGCGGCGCCGTGGACGCGGCGCGCCATCTCAGAACCCCTCGAAGCGGGTGAAGCCCTGAGCGGGGACGCGTTCGGTGACGATGGCGTTGGCGGCCACCGCCTTGTCCTCGTGGCCGATCGCCATGCCGCAGACGATGACGTCGTCCTCGGAGATATGCAGCAGGCGGCGGATGGTGTGGGGGAATTCGGCGAACACCGCCATCGGGCAGGTGTCGAGGCCGCGGGCGCGGGCGGCGAGCGCGATGCTTTGCAGGAACATGCCGTAGTCGATCCAGGAGCCGATCTTCATGCGCCGGTCGATCAGGCAGATCAGGCCGACCGGGGCGCTGAAGAAGCGCAGATTGTTGGCGACCTGGGCCTTCATCTTGTCGGTTTCGCCGCGGGCGATGCCGAGCAGCCCGTAGAGGTCCCAGCCGACTTTGCGGCGGCGCGAGATGTAGGGCTCGAACAGGGGGGAGGGGTAGTAGATGTGCTCGATCTTGTCGGTCTCCTCGCCGGCGAGATAGGTGCCGGCAAGGGCGTCGCGGAAGCGATCGAGCGGCGCGCCGGCCAGGGCGATGAGGCGCCAGGGCTGCATGTTGGTGCCCGAGGGGGCGCGGGCGGCGACGTCGAGCAGATGTTCGACGTCCGCGCGCGGGACCGGGGTGGGCAGGAAGCCGCGGATCGAGCGGCGCGACAGGATGGCGGCCTCGGTGTCGTTGGCGGCGGCGAGGTCGGCGGCGAGGAGGGGGGCGGCGAGGAGGGGAAGGGGCTCGGTCATGAAGGTCCTGTCAGAGGCGTTGCAGCGCGCGGTCGATCCGTTCGATCTCGGCCGGCGACAGGCGCAGGCCGAGGCGGGAGCGGCGCCACAGCGCGTCGGCGGCGGTGGTGACGTATTCCTCGCGCTTGAGGTAGGCGAGTTCGGCCTCGGTGAGTCCGGCGCCATAGGCGGGGCCGAGATCGCCGAGCGAGGTGGCGCCGTCGAGAATGGCGGCGGTGCTTGTGCCGTAGGCGCGGACCAGGCGGCGGGCCAGGGGTTCGGCAAGGAAGCCGTGGCGGCTGCGGAATTCGGCCACCAGGGCTTCGTAGCCGTCGCGCGGGAAATCGCCGCCGGGCAGCGCGGCGCGGGCGGTCCAGCCTTCGGTCTGCGCGGGATGGGGGGTGGGGAGATGGGGGGCGATCTTGGCCAGGGCGGCTTCGGCGAGGCGGCGGTAGGTGGTGATCTTGCCGCCGAAAATGGACAGGAGGGCGGGCTGGCCGGCGGGGGCGTCGAGGCTCAGCACATAGTCGCGGGTGGCGGCCTGGGCGGCGGAGGCGCCGTCATCGTAGAGCGGGCGGACGCCGGAATAGGTCCATACCACCTGGTCCGGGGTAACCGGCCGGCGGAAATAGTCCGAGGCGCCGGCGCAGAGATAGGCGATCTCGCCCTCGGAGATATGGACGTCGGCGGGATCGCCCTGGAAATCCTGGTCCGTCGTGCCGATCAGGGTGAAATCGCGCTCGTAGGGGATGGCGAAGAAGATGCGGTTGTCGGCGTTCTGGAAGATGTAGCAGCGGTCATGCGCGACGAGGCGGGGGACGACGATGTGGCTGCCCTTGACCAGGCGGACCCGGGCCGGGGCGTTGGCGCGCAGCACGGTGCCGAGCACGTCGGACACCCAGGGGCCGGCGGCGTTGACCAAAGCGCGGGCGCGGATGGTCCGGCCGCTGTCGAGGCTGACGGTCCAGGCGCCGTTGTCGCGCACGGCCGAGGTGACGGCGGTGCGGGTGAGGATTTCGGCGCCGCGCAGGGCGGCGTCGCGGGCGTTGAGCACGACGAGGCGGGAGTCCTCGACCCAGCAGTCGGAATATTCGAAGCCGCGGGTGAACCGCGGTTGGAGGGCGGCGCCGGCGGGGTCGGTGCGCAGGTCCAGGGTTCTGGTGGGCGGGAGATATTTGCGCCCGCCGATGTGGTCGTAGAGGAACAGGCCGGTGCGCAGCAGCCAGGCTGGGCGGATGCCGGCGTGGTGGGGCAGCACGAAGCGCAGCGGCCAGATGATGTGCGGCGCAATGCCCCACAGCACCTCGCGTTCCATCAGGGCTTCGCGCACCAGCCGGAATTCGTAGTATTCGAGGTAGCGCAGACCGCCATGGATGAGCTTGGTGGAGGCCGAGGAGGTGGCGGCGGCGAGATCGTTCTTTTCCGCCAGCAGCACCGACCAGCCGCGGCCCGCGGCGTCGCGCGCGATGCCGGCGCCGTTGATGCCGCCGCCGATGATGGCGAGATCGAACATGGTGGGATGGGTCATGCGGCGGGTGTCTTATCGTCGGCGGCGGGGTCGGGGGAAGGGGCATGCGCCTGGAGCACGAGGTCCTCGGCGAGGGCGAACTGGCGCGCGACGCCCGAGGTGGTCTGGCGGTGCACCAGGACGGTGACGAGGCCGAGGGTGGCGGCCATCAGCAGCCAGGGGCCGGCGAGCCAGGTGATGCCGGCGAGGGCGAAATAATAGGAGCGGATGCCGTCGTTGAAGGTGGACAATGCGCTCGACAGCACCCCGGCCAGGCGCTCGGCGAGGGCGGTGCACAGGGGTTCCGGCGGCACCTTTGTCGGCATCGCGCCGATCAGGGCGACGGTGTAGTTGAGCTGGCGCAATGCCCAGGTGAGCTTGAACAGGCCGTGGACGAGCACGGCGAGCGGCAGCAGCACCTTCCATTCCAGCAGGGAGCGGGCAATCGGTGCGCCGAAGGCGAGGCCCTCGATGGCGAGTTCGAGGCGGTCGAGCCCGGTGAGCACGCCGAGCAGGGCGCCGATGGCGATGAGACTGGTGGAGGCGAAGAAGCTGGCGCTGTGGACGACATGGCCGATCAGCGAGGAATCGGCGATGCGGTTGTCGCGCAGCAGCATCGAGCGCATCCAGAACTGGCGCACGATGCGCAGCCGGGCGTTGATGGTGCGCGGGCCGATGCGGTCCTGGGCCGGACCGTAGCCGAGCCAGAACAGGACGAAGAGCGCGAGGGCGGCGAGGTCGGCGGGCGGCATGGGCAGGGTCATCGCGGCGTCCGGGGTTGGGGCGGCGGGGCAGTGGGGCAGTGGGGCGAGTGTAACGCAGGCGCGGGTGGTGTGTCCTCCCGCCAGGACGGGATCATAGGGGACGTGTGACATGGATCGGATATTGAAGTGGCTGACCTGGCCGGCGGCGTTGTTCATCGCCGGGGTCTTGTTGTGGTACGAGCAGTTCAAGCTGTCGGGCAACGAGGGCTCGGTGATGCTGTTCACCACGCTGGCGACGTGGCTGCATATTCCGGCCTATGAGCAGCCGTTCCGGCTGGGCGTGGCGTGGGCCGAGATCGCGGCCTCGGTGCTGGTGATCAACCAGCCGAGCCGGATGTGGGGGGCGGGGGGCGCGCTGGCGCTGATGTCGGGCGCGATTTTTTTCCATCTGGCGAGCCCGCTCGGGGTGGACCCGTACGATGATGGGGCGATGCTGTTCAAGCAGGCCTGCGCGGTGTGGGTGGCGGCGGCGTTGATCCTCGTGGTGTATCGGGCGGAGGTGTTCGCACTGCTGCGGCGCGTGACCGGGGGTCGATGACAACGCCGGCGTATCGCATAGTAATGGGGTGACACATTCAGTTTCTCCCCAGGCGATCGTGGTGGGTGCCGGCCCGGCCGGCTTGATGGCAGCCGAGATGCTGGCCAATGCCGGCGTGGCGGTGACGGTGCTGGAGCGCATGCCGTCGCCGGCGCGCAAGCTGCTGATGGCGGGGCGCGGCGGGCTTAATTTGACCCATTCCGAGCCGTGGGCGGCGTTTCTGCCGCGCTATGGGGCGGGGCGGGCGTGGCTGGAGCCGGCGATCGAGGGGTTCGGGCCGGAGGCGCTGAAGGCGTGGTGCGCTGAACTGGGGATCGAGACCTTCGTGGGCTCGAGCGGACGGGTGTTTCCCAAGGCGATGAAGGCCTCGCCGCTGCTGCGGGCGTGGTTGCGGCGGCTGGACGGGCAGGGCGTGGTGCTGCGCGTGCGGCATGAATTTCTGGGCTGGGACGACGCGGGCGGGCTGCGCGTCGGCACGCCGGAGGGGGAGGTGGTGATGCATCCGGCCGCGACGGTGCTGGCGCTGGGGGGGGCCTCGTGGCCGCGGCTGGGGGCGGACGGGTCCTGGGTGGCGGCACTGGAGGGGGTGCCGGTGGCGCCGCTGCGGCCGGCCAATTGCGGCTTCCTGGTGCCGTGGTCGAAGGTGTTCAGCGAGAAGTTCGCGGGGCAGCCGTTGAAGCGGGTGGTGCTGCGGTTCGGCAATATCGAGCAGCGCGGCGAGGCGATGATCACGGCCAGCGGGATCGAGGGCGGCGCGGTCTATGCGCTGTCCGGCCTGTTGCGGGAGGCGATCGCGGCGGATGGCTCGGCGCGGCTGCGGCTGGATCTGCGGCCGGACCTGACGCTGGAGCAACTGGCCGTGCGGCTGGCGGCGCCGCGGCGGGGGCAGTCGCTGGGGAATTTTCTGCGCAAGGCCGCGGGCTTGGACGGGGTGCAGATCGGGCTGGTGCAGGAGGCGCTGCATGACGGGGCGGACCCGGGCGATCTGGCGGCGCTGATCAAGTCGGTGCGGGTGCGCCTGACCGGGACGCAGGGGCTGGAGCGGGCGATTTCGACGGCGGGCGGGGTGATGCGCGCCGGGGTGGATGCGCGGTTCATGCTGCGGGCGCGGCCGGGGGTGTTCGTGGCCGGGGAGATGCTGGACTGGGAGGCGCCGACGGGGGGGTATTTGTTGCAGGGGTGTCTGGCGACGGGCCATGCGGCGGGGCAGGGCGCGGCGGACTGGCTGCGGCGGCGGGCGGAGTAGGGAAGCGCTTCTTTTTTGAAAAAAAGAAGCAAAAAACTTTTATTCGTTTGGTTGATTGGGGGGAGGGCGAAGCTGTTGTTGTTCGGCTTCGCCCTTTTCCTTGTCGAGTTGGGTGTGGTGGGGCGCCAACGCGCGCCCCACCCTACGGGTTGAAGTTTTTTTGCTTCTTTTTTTTCAAAAAAAGAAGCGCTTCCTTTCCTTTGTCTTAGACGATCTTGACCGTCACGGTGCCGACGCCGTCGACGACGCCTTCGAGGAGGTCGCCTTTGGTGACGGCGGCGACGCCTTCGGGGGTGCCGGTGAAGATCAGGTCACCGGGGGCGAGGGCCACCAGCTTGGAGAGATAGGCGATGGTCTCGGCGACGGACCAGATCAGCTTGGAGAGATCGGAGGTCTGGCGGACGACGCCGTTGACCTTCAGCTCGATCCGCCCGGCGGTGGGGGGGTGGGAGGCGCTGGCCGGGATGAGGGTGCCGATCGGGGCGGAATGGTCGAAGCCTTTGCCCATGTCCCAGGGCTTGCCTTCCTTCTTGGCGGCGTTCTGCAGGTCGCGCCGGGTCATGTCGAGGCCGGCGGCGTAGCCCCAGACGTGGTTCAGCGCGTCGGCCTCGGCGATGTCGGCGCCACCGATGCCGATGGCGACGACGAGTTCCATCTCGTGATGGAGGTTGCTGGTCATGCTCGGGTAGGGCATGTCGGCGCCGCCGGTGAGCAGGGCGTCGGCCGGCTTGGTGAAGAAGAAGGGCAGTTCGCGATCCGGATCGCCGCCCATTTCGCGGGTGTGCTCGGCGTAGTTGCGGCCGACGCAGAAGATGCGGCGGACCGGGAAGGCGCCGCCGCCGGCGACGGGGACGCTGCTGACGGGCGGGGGGGCGATGACGTAGCCGGGCATGGGGTGGTCCTTGTGCGCTGAGGCACGGACCATACAGTCCGGCGAAACGCAGGAAAAGGCGCTGGCAATTGTTGCCGGAAGATTGCAAAAGCGGTTTCTGACGGCGCATTTCCTGCGCCTCGGCGGGGAGGCGGGCAATGAGCCAGGTTCAACAATCGAAATCGCTCTACATCCAGGTCCTGGTGGCCATCGCGGCGGGCATCGTACTCGGGCATTTCTGGCCGCAAATCGCGGTGGCGATGGAGCCGTTCGGCACCGGGTTCGTGAAGCTGGTGAAGATGATGATCGCGCCGATCATCTTCATCACGGTGGTGGTGGGCATCGGCAAGCTGACCGACACGACGGCGGTGGGGCGGATCGGGCTGAAGGCGATCGTATATTTCGAGATCCTGACCACGTTCGCGATGATGATCGGGCTGACGGTGGGGCATTTCATCGCGCCGGGGCGGGGGCTGAACATCGATCCGGCGACGCTCGACAAGAGCCGGGTGGCGACCTACGCCAATGCCTCGCACTCGGTGGCGGACTTCCTGCTGAACATCATCCCGGACAGCATCGTCGGCGCCTTTGCCAAGGGCGACATCCTGCCGGTGCTGTTCTTCTCGCTGCTGTTCGGCATCGGACTGGCGGGGATGGGCGAGCGCGGGCGCAATGTGGTGCATTTTCTCGATGAGGCCGGGGCGGCGCTGTTCCGGGTGATCGGGATGATCATGCGGGTGGCGCCGCTGGGCGCATTCGGGGCGATGAGCTTCACCATCGGGCGCTATGGGATTGGCACGCTGGCGCAACTCGGCTTCCTGATGGCGTGTTTCTATCTGACCTGCGTGCTGTTCATCTTCATCGTGCTGGCGCTGGTGCTGCGGGTGACCGGGCTGCGGCTGTGGCCGCTGCTGCGCTATCTGCGCGAGGAGTTCTTTATCGTGCTCGGCACGTCCTCGTCCGAGGCGGCGCTGCCGTCGCTGATGGCGAAGCTGGAGCGGCTGGGCTGCGACCGTCCGCTGGTGGGGCTGGTGGTGCCGCTGGGCTATGCGTTCAACCTCGACGGCACCTCGATCTATTTCACCATGGCGATCGTGTTCATCGCCCAGGCGCTGAACATCGACCTCAGCGTGTGGGACTATGTGATCATCATGGGGGTGCTGCTGCTGACCTCGAAGGGGGCGGCGGCGATCACCGGGGGCGGGTTCATCACCCTGGCGGCGACGCTGGCGACGCTGAACGGCAAGGTGCCGGTGACGGGGATCGTGCTGGTGCTGGCGATCGATCGGTTCATGAGCGAGGCCCGCGCGATCACCAACCTGTTCGGCAATTCGGTGGCGACCGTGTTCGTGGCCTGGTGGGAAGGGGCGCTGGACGTGGAGCACGCGAAGCGGGTGCTGGCCGGGGAGGGCTAAGCAAACCCTCTTGGGTTTGCGCGCTTGCTGAAAGCTGAGCTGGCTTTCGCCTGCACGATGTTTGCGAATGCATCCGTGGTCCGTCCTGCGAAAGCCTGCCTAGCTTACAAATTCGTTACGTGGCTTGACCTCGGCGCTGGGTGGGGCCATTAATGTGAATGTGATTTACATTCACATGGTCCCTCTCATACGGAGCTTCCAATGCCTGAAGTGGCACGTCTTGCGTCTTTCGGCCCGCTGCCCTGGGTTGTCCTCGGCGCGGTGATAGGTATCGCGGCGTTCGGCACGCATGGCATCGGGGCCATCGCGTTGCTGTTGTTCGGTGGCGCGTTCCTGCTCAAGCGGATGTATCGCTGGCAGGCGGCGGCGAACGGGCAGCCGGTCAACTGGGCGTCCTGCGGCGGGGCCTGGGGCCGGCGCTGGGAAGGGCGCTGGGAGCGGCGCGAGGCCGCCCGGCCGAGCGGGAACACGGCGTTCGATGCGTATCGCCAGGAGATGATCCAGCGGCTGGAGCAGGATCACATGGAGTTCCAGTCCTTTCTTGAGCGGCTGCGGCGGGCCAAGGACAAGGCGGAGTTCGACCAGTTCATGGCCGAGCGCGATCGCCGCGGTCCGGCGGCGCCCCAGGGTGGGCCGGTCCAGGGTGGGCCGAGCCAGGAGCCGCCGGCTTCGCCGTGGCCGCACAGCTGACCGCTTGATCCGCGATGTCTTGATCCCTGGCGAGGATGCGGCATTCTGAGCGGATGCGCATTCTCGTCACGGGCAGCAAGGGTTTGATCGGTCGCGCCGTCGTTCACCGCCTGGAGGCGGGGGGCGGCGGCGTTCCCGTTTGCGAGGTGATCGGGTTCGACATCGCCGATGGCGACGACATCCTCGATGGCGAGGCCCTGACGCGGGCGGCCCGCGGATGCGATGCGATCGTGCATCTGGCAGCGTTGTTGGGCCGGCCCGGGGAGAGCCGGTCGGAGATCATGACCGTCAATGTCACCGGGACGTGGAATGTGCTGGTGGCGGCGCAGGCGGCCGGGGTTGGCCGGGTGGTGAATTTCAGCTCGGTCAATGCGCTGGGGATTTTCAGCGGCAACGGGGTGCCGGATTATCTGCCGATCGACGACGCGCATCCGGCGCGGGCGACGACGGCGTACGGGATATCGAAGCGGCTGGGCGAGGAGATGTGCCGCTGCTTCACCTTGGCGAGCGGGATCGCCACGATATGCATTCGTCCGCCCTGGGTGTGCGATGCCGCGATGATGCAGGCGGAGCTGGCCAGGCGGGCAGCGGATACGGCGGCGGAGTGGTCGCCGTTCTGGGAATACGGGGCGTGGATCGATGTGGGCGACCTCGCCGAGGCGGTGGCGGCGGCGTTGCGGTGTCCGGACCCGGGGCACGTGACGGCGCTGGTGGTGGCGGCGGACATGGCCTCGGACAGTCCGGCGCGGGAGTTGGCGCGGCGGCTGCTGCCTTCGGTGGCGTGGCGCGGGGCGGAGGATGCGGCGGCCCTGGTGCGTTGCGAGGTGGCGCACGAGGTCCTGGGCTGGGTCCCGACCACGCGCTGGCCAGGGCGCAAGCCCAACAGATAGAAGTTTTTTGGTTCTTTTTTTCAAAAAAGAACCGCTTCCTGCCCTTATCCGCGCGCGAGATCCCGCACCAGCCGGGCCGCGACCGCGCGCCAGACGGCGCGCGGATCATCCGCGCCGGTGTCGACCGGCGGGTGGGTGATCAGGCTGGCGATGGCGGCGGCGAGGGGAGCGGCTTCGGGCGGGGCGAGGCGGGCGAGGGGTTCGGCGGCGAGCTGTTCGGTGATGCCGCCGACGCGGGTGGCGACGATCCAGCGGCGGGCGGCGATGGCGGCGGCGGCGACGCCGGACTGGCTGGCCTCGCGGTGCGAGAGCACCAGGGCGTCGGCCCAGGCGAGGAGGGCGCCGACCTCGGATTCCGGCACCCAGCGGTTTTCGACGGTGACGTTGGGCAGGCCGACGAGGGCGGTCAGATCGGAAGATGCGGGGCCCTGGCCGACCACGCGGACCTCGATATCGTCGCGCGGGCCGAGGGCGCGGAGGGTTTCGGCGAGCAGGTCGAGGCCTTTGTAGGGGAGCAGGCGGCCGAAGCTGAGGAGGCGCAGTTTGCCGCCGTGGTGGCGCGGCGCCGGCGGGCGGTCGCCGAACGGGAACGGGGGATGGGTGGTCATGACCAGGGGACGGTTGCCGACGAGGCCGTGCTGGCGCAGGCGGTCGGCGACGTGGCCGGTGAGGGCGATGAGGCCGTCGGCGCGGCGGATCAGGGCGCGCTGGAGGGTCATCTGCAGGGGGACATCGTCGCCGGGATGGGGGTCGGCGTCGTGCACGACAACATGGAAGGGGATGCCGGCCCGGCGCAGGGCGGTGACCATGGCGAGGTCGAGCACGGCGGGCATGGCGCAGATCGCGAGGTCGGGGGCGAGGGCGCGCAGGCGGCGGGTGAGGGCGGGGAGCTCGAAGGGCAGGCGTGGCAGGCGCAGCAGCAGGCTCGGCAATCCGGTGTAGGTTGGGAAGGGCAGGGCGCAGTCGGGCGGGGCGCAGTCGGGCGGGGTTTCGCCTTGCAGGAGCTCAGCCTGGGCCGAGAGCGAGAGGACCGCGGACGTGCCGGGGACGGTGGCGAGGCTGGCGGCGAGCTCGGCGGCGTAGCGCGGGCCGGCGCCTTTGCGACCCCATTGCCAGACCAGGATTTTCATGCCGCCACCGGCAGGCCGAGGGCGGCGGCGGCGGCGCGCAGCGGGGCGAGGCCGAGGCGGGCCTGGGCATGGGCGCGGCCGCGGTGGCCGAGCGCGACGCGGGCCGCCTTGTCGTCGGCGAGGCGGACCAGATCGGCGGCGGCGGCGGCGAG
>CAIYSR010000086.1 GCA_903928895.1 uncultured Rhodospirillales bacterium
CAACAGCCAATCTGCCAAACTACCTAGGCTGGCGCAGAGCCATCGAGGCCCTCCCGACAGCGCCTGCTCCCAACCTCTGGATCATGGCAGCCGCTGGGTTGGGGCCGTATCAACAAGCTATGCAATAAGAGCGAAAACTTTTATCCGTTGGAGTCCTGGCCTGCGATCTCTGACTCGAAGCCGGCGACGAAGTCGGCCAGAACCGTGGTTCGCTCCTGGGCCAGCCGCGCACCGGTCGCGGTCTGGAAGCCTTGGGCCAGTGTCAACAGCTTGGCCCGGAAGTGATCGAGCGCGAAGGACCGATCATCGAGGTTCCGGGCCGTGCCGGCCGGGTCTTCGTCATGATACAGCGCGGAACCCATCCGCCCGGCGGTGTAGAAACACCGCGCAATCCCGATATAGCCGATCGCGTCCAGCCGGTCCGCATCCTGCAACACCCGCGCCTCCAGACTCTCGGGGATGATCGCGGCCGAAAAACTATGCGCGGCGATGGCATGCGCCACGCGCCCCACTTGCGCCTGGTCCCAGCCATGACCGGTCAGGATCGCGGCCGCCCGTTGCGCCGCCAGCCGCGAGGCCTGGTCGCGCAGCGGGGAGCTTTTTTCGACGTGCACGCAGTCATGCAGCAGGACGGCGGCGGCCAGGACGTCCGGATCGCCGCCCTCCTCGGCGGCAATCCGCCGCGCATTGGCCCAGACCCGGCGGATATGCGCGAGGTCGTGCGCCCCGTCATCGCCTCCCGGCAAGTCTTCGCCGAGTGCTGCCAGAAGCGCCGAAAACCGGTCCGTCATGAGCGGCGCCGCAGCTCCAGCAGCGCGGTCAGGAAGGCGTCGCGCCGCGCCGCAAGTTCGGGAACCGATTGGCCCGCCACCTCCTCCGTCACCCCGGCCACGAGCGCACCCTGGAGCGCCTCCGTCATAACGGGGTTCCCCAGGTCCGCCCACCAGCTCGTCACCGCCGGCATCAGATGGTGCATGAACTGCGCCATGCCGCCCTCGCCGCCGGCGAGGTGGAACGTTGCATGCGGCCCCATCAGCGCCCAGCGCAGGCCCGGTCCCTCGGAGATCGCGGCATCCACGTCCGCCACCGAGGCGACCCCGTCGGCCACCAGATGCACCGCCTCGCGCCATAGCGCCGCCTGCAGGCGGTTCGCCAGGTGGCCCGGAACCTCCTTCTTGATTTCGATGGGGTGCTTGCCGATGGCGCGATAGAACGCCATGGCTGCGGCGACCGCTGTTGTATCCGTTCCCGGCCCGCTTACGACTTCGACCAGTGGGATCAGGTGTGGTGGATTGAACGGATGGCCGATCAGCACCCGACCGGGAAACCGGCAGCCCTCGCGTAAGCGGCTGCCGAGCAGGCCGGACGAGGACGAGGCGATCACCACCTCCTCGTCCAGCACCGCTGAAATCGCGGGCAGCAGGGCCTGCTTGACGTCGTAGCGCTCGGGCGCGCTCTCCTGCACGAACTGCGCGCCGGCGACGGCCTTCACCGGATCGGTCTCGAAGCGCCACTTCGCCGGGTCGGCGTCGGCCGTTGCCCCCAGGCGTTGCAGCACCGGCCATGCGGACTCGATCATCCGCCGGATCAGGTCCGGCGCACCCGGCGAGGGATCGTAGGCCACCACCTCCATGCCCCGGCTGAGAAAGGCGGCGGTCCAGCTGGCGCCGATGGTGCCGGCGCCGATAACGGCGACGCGGCGGACAGGGGATGCGGTCATGCGATACCTCGCTGCGGAAGACCGCGCGATGATGCGGCGCCCGGCACCATTCGGAAACCCCCGGCCGGGCCCGCCCTACCAGACCATCATGTGCTCCGGCTTGCGCGGCGCCCCGGCTTGGCGCAGCGAATTGAACGATGGCCACTCGCTGGTTGGCAGGTAGCGCCGGGCCAGGAACTGATAGGTCGTCGCGATCACGGGTGCCACCTCGCCGCCGGCATCGTCGAGCCGGACCCAGTCCTCGAGTATCGGTTGCCATGCCCGCAGTGAGCGATACAGGGTGTCACGATTGGAGCGGATATAGGCGATCTGGCTGTCCGCGTTGCGCAGCGTGGCGATGATCTCCCCGGTCTGCGCGTCGACGTCGACGAACCGGGCGCGGAACTGGCGCAGGGCCAGGGTGCCGAGGCGGAGAACTTGCGCGACATCCTCGCGCCGCTGGTGGTCCACCCGTCCCGTCGCGCGTGCCATCAGCCCGACCCGTGCCACCAGCGCCCGTACCGGCGCGAGCAGCCGTTCGCGCAAGGCCTCGATGTAGGCGAGCTCCTCGCCGAGTCGCGTCACCAGGGCAACCACCTCCTCACTGCCGGCCAGCTCCAGCGCGGCGGCCGCCCCGCGGAAGGCCGCCTGGACCTTGGCGCGGATCGCCGGGTCGTTTTCCAGCCGCGCCTCGATGTCCCCGGTTTCGCGGGCCAGTGCGGGGTCGAGCCAGCCCAGCAGTTGCAGGCGCAGACGGTTCGCCGCGGTCCGCCGGTGCGCGTCCGAGGGCTCCCAGCTGGCCCGCCCGTTGATCACCTCCGCCGGCAGCGGGTCACCGGGGCGCAGGCAGGTGACGAAATCGAGGCTCTCGGCGATCTGGCCGAGCATCTGCCCGTCCGGCGATCCGTCGGCGATACCGAAGGCGTGTTGCAGGCTGCGCAGCGGCAGCCCGGCCTCGCGCTCGCCGAACGGCAGGATCATCATCGGCGTGCCGTCGGTCAGCGAGCGGCGGAACATGATCGCGCCGAGCCGGCTGAACATCGCATGTTCGAGCACGCAGACCTGTCGCGGCGGGGTCTCCGGGGCCTCCAGCATGGGGTTCACTGGCGTTGAAAATCCATGCACGCCACCACAGCACGAACCCATGAACGCCCGGTTACCGCGCTGGCTGCCCGAAAAAAGCGACGCGCGTTCAGACTTCCTTCATTCTTTTCTCGCAATTCTGGACCCACCCCAGCGATTGAGACCCGTCCATGCCCCTGGTTCCAGTCTTCCCCGTTGCCGAGACCGCGGCTTTTCCGGACCACCCTCGCCGTCGTCGTCGCGAGTCCGTTCGCGGCGCTTCGGTGCGTGAGGGCACGGCGCGCGACCATTGGACTGCGGCGCACGGCGAACTCGCGGTGGTCCAGGTTCTGGCGCGCCGCCGGCTGCTGGACGATGGCCCCTCCGGCATCGAGATCATGCCGACCCGGGCCCGGGCTTTGCTGAGCGAGCCCCATGCCGGCCTGCTCGGCCAGATTGCCGCAGGCTGGCCCGATAGCCCGGTCGCGCTCAGCCATGCCGGCCCGGCGATCGATGCGAGCCGTCTGACCGGGCAGGTCGCCGGGTTCCTCGAGGTCGCGCATATGCCGGCCTTCCGGCTTGAGCTGGTACTGCCGGAGACCGCCCTGATCACGCTCGACACCGACGGGCTGCTCGCGCTCTCGGCCCTGCGCGATCTCGGCATCGGCCTGTGTCTCGACGCCTTCGGTGCCGGGGTGACGAGCCTCACCGTGCTGCGCCGCCTGCCGTTGACCAGCCTGAAGCTGGCCCGTCCCCTGGTCCGCGCCGTGCCGGCCGGGCGCGAGGACGCGACCTTCCTGCGCGCCATTGTCGCCACCGCCCATGCCGTCGGCCTCACCGTGATCGGTGACGGCATCGAGACCGAGCACCAGCGTGCCTTTCTCGCCCATAGCGGGTGCGACGAGGGCCAGGGTCCGCTGTTCGGTCCACCGATCCAGATCACGGCGCTGCCGCGCCACGGCATTCTTGCCTGAGCGCCGCAAGAATCCTTGCATCCGCACGGCGTGGCGCACACATAGGCGGGGTGAGCGAACCGCCCCCCCTCGAAGCCGCCATCTTGCGTCTGACCGCCGAATGCGGCCCGGACAAGTCCGTCAGCCCGACCGATGTCGCGCGGGCGTTCGATCCCGACGCCGGCGATGCGTGGCGCCGCCATCTCACCGCCATCCGCAAGGCCGCGATGCGCCTGGCGGCGGCTGGGCGGATCGACGTGCTGCGCAAGGGCAAGCCGGTGCCGCCGCAGGATGTGCGCGGCGTGATCCGCCTGCGCATCCGCACGGAGGGCGCGTGATGCGTCTGCTGCCGATGCTCCTGGGCCTGATTTTTCCGGCCTGCGGCTATGAGGGCACCGGCGGTCTGCCCAGCCCGGTGCCGATCGAGATGGCCGGGATCGAGCGCCCCGCGACGCCGAACACCTATCTGGCCGCGCCCGCCGGCTTCCCGCTTACGCCCGACCGGATCACGCAGGCCGGCGCCGATCCCGGCCGGCTCTACGCCGCGCTCCGGACCGTCGTGCTGGCCGAGGCGCGGGTCTTTCTGCATGGTGAATTTCCGGCGCTGCGCCAGCTCCACGTCGTCGCCCGCACCGAAGCCGCCAATTTTCCGGATCTGGTGATGGCCGCCGTCACGCCCGAGGGTGGGCTGGTGCTGTGGTCGCGCAGCGTCTACGGCCGCAAGGATTTCGGCGCCAACGAGGCCCGCGTGACCGCCTGGCTGGCCGATATCGCGCGCGCCCTCCCCGCAAACTGACCCGACCGGAGACCTTGCGCATGCGCGGCATCGCCCCCTTCCTGCGCGACGCCTGGCGCCTCGCCAAACCCTACTTCGCCGAGTCCGACGAACGCTGGAGCGCCCGGCTCCTGCTCGCGGCGATCGTGGTGCTGAACCTGTCGCTGGTCGGCATGACGGTGGTGCTGAATTTCTGGAATCGCGCCTTCTACAACACGCTCCAGGACAAGGACCTCAAAGGCTTCACCGAGCTGCTGCTGTTCTGGCGCCAGGACGAGAAGGACGGGCTGCTGCCGGGCTTCTGCGTGATCGCCGCGCTTTACATCGCGGTCGCGGTCTATCGCACCTATCTCAACCAATGGTTGCGCATCAAATGGCGCCGCTGGATGACCGAGGAACTCCTGGCCCGCTGGCTATCCGACCGTGCCTATTACCGCATCGGGCTGCAAACCGCGGCAGGGCAGGCCAATATCGGCACCGACAACCCGGACCAGCGCATCGCCGAGGACCTTTCGAGCTTCGTTGCCGATGCGCTCGCGCTGAGCATCGACCTGCTCTCCAACATCGTCACCCTGTTCAGTTTCCTCACCATCCTGTGGGGGCTCTCCGGCCCGCTGGTGGTGATGGGAATGACCATTCCGGGCTATCTCGTCTGGGTCGCGCTGGTCTATTCGGTGCTGGGCACCTGGATCACCCATCGCATCGGCCGTCCGCTGGCGATGCTGAATTTTCGCCAGCAGCGGGTCGAGGCCGATTTCCGCTTCGCCCTGGTGCGGCTGCGCGAGAACGTCGAGGGGATTGCCCTGTATGCCGGCGAGGCGCAGGAGCGCGGCGGCCTGACCGACCGCTTCGCCGCCCTGGCCGCCAACTGGTGGCAGATCATGCGCCGCACCAAGATGCTCAATGCCTTCACCAGCGGCTACGGACAGATCGCCATCATCTTCCCCTATGTCGTGATCGCGCCGCGCTATTTCGCCGGCGCCCTCACTTTGGGCGACCTGACCCAGACCGCCGACGCGTTCGGGCAGGTCCAGGGTGCGATGTCGTGGATGGTCGGCGCCTATACCCAGCTCGCGAGCTGGCGCGCGACGGTCGAGCGCCTCGCCACCTTCGAGCGTGCCATCGACGCCGCCCGCGCTGCCGATGTCGGCCTCGATCGCGCCGGCGGGAACAGTTTCGGGCTCGATGACGCCACACTGGCGCTGCCGAACGGGCAGACCCTGGTGGAGCATGCCGCGCTGGTGTTGGCCCGGGGCCAGTCGGTCGTCGTCACCGGCCGGTCCGGCTCCGGGAAGTCCACGCTGTTTCGCGCTCTGGCCGGCATCTGGCCGTTCACCGAGGGACGTATTCTGCGCGCCGCCGGCCGTGCCCTGTTCCTGCCGCAACGTCCTTATTTCCCGCTCGGCACCCTGCGCCACGCGGTGAGCTACCCCGCCGGCGCGGCGGCCTATCCCGATGCCGAGATACGCGCCGCGATCACCGATGTCGGCCTCGCGGCGCTGCTCCCACGGCTCGATGAGGAGGATGCCTGGGGCCAGCGCCTGTCCGGCGGCGAGCAGCAACGCCTTGCCGTTGCCCGCGCGTTGCTGGCCCGGCCGGAGTGGCTGTTTCTCGACGAGGCCACCGCGAGCCTCGATCCGCAATCCGAAACCAGTCTCTACGCGCTCCTGAAATCGCGCCTGCCCGGCACCACCATCGTCTCGATCGCCCATCGGCCCGATGTGGCCGCCTTCCATGAGCGCCATCTCGTGCTGGACCGGCCTGGCGACGGGCCGGGGGTGTTCCGCGACGCGTGAGACCAACCGCATTGCCGGAAGGCAGGCAATTCGGGAGGCTCCGGTCAGACCTCGAATTCCTCCATCCGTTCGACCGCGGAGCGCAGGGCGTCGGACCAGGCCTTGGACAGGCGGCGGAAATATTCGTTGTCCTTGTCCAGCCGGTGGAACTGCTTTGCCTCCAGCGCGTCGCGTTCGTAGACGAGCAGGTCGATCGGCATGCCGACCGACAGGTTCGAGCGCATCGTCGAGTCGAACGACAGCAGCATCAGTTTCGCCGCCTGGCCGAGGCTCATGTCGGAGTGGGTCACCCGGTCGAGGATCGGCTTGCCGTATTTGTGTTCGCCGATCTGGAGGTAGGGCGTATCGACGGTGGACTCGATGAAGTTTCCTTCGGCGTAGATCTGGAACAGCCGCGGCGGCTCGTTGCCGATCTGGCCGCCGAGGATGAACGAAGCGGCAAATCCGGCGCTCGCCTCCAGGGCCTCGCCGTCGACGGCGCGGATTTCGCGCACCGCGGCGCCTACCAGGCGGGCGGCGCGAAACATCGAGGCGACGTTCATCAGCGTCGGCTTGCCGTCTTCGGCGGCTTCGATCTGCTCGTTGAGCAGGCTGATGACGGACTGGGTCACCGCCAGATTGCCCGCCGTCAGCAGTACCAGCACCCGGTCGCCGGGCTTGTTCCAGTGCTGCAGTTTGCGGAACTGCGAGATATTGTCCACGCCCGCATTCGTCCGCGTATCGGCGGCGAACACCATCCCGCTTTCGAGATTGAGCGCGACGGCATAGGTCATTCTTGAAGTCTCCCCGCGACGCGCCGCGTTATTGCTGCGCGCTCTGCTCTTGCACCCGCACCTCGACCTCCAGCCGCTCCTCGCCGCCGCCGCGCCGCGAGCCCCGGATGGGTGCGGCGTAGGAGGCATCGAGCGCGGCCGCGAGGCGAACGTAGCGGTCGGTCGGACATACATTGTTCGCGACGTCGAAGCCAACCCAGCCGAGCGACTCGACCCAGGCCTCGGCCCAGGCGTGATGAGCCTCCTCGTCCGAGACCCCGTCGGTCAGCAGGTATCCGGTGACATAGCGCGCCGGCACGCCGGCCTCGCGGCAGGCGGCGATGAAGATATGCGCGTGGTCCTGGCATACCCCGTGCCCGGCCTGCAGCGCCTCCTCCGCCTTGGTGAGCGCATCGGTCACCCCGGTCTCGTAATCGACGGCGGCGCGGATGCGGTCCATCAGGTCATGCAGCCAGGTCAGCGTCTCGCCTGCCGCCAGCGGCCGCCGCAGCGCCCTGATCCCCGGGCCCGGCATGGTCAGGTCGGTCCGCCGCAGGAACACCCGGAGCGGAACGTGATCCGCCAGCCCCTTCACCAGCCCGTGCTGGTCCGTGACCTCGACCGTGCCGCGGGCGATGATGTCGACATCCTGGTGCGGGCCCTCGACCGACATCAGATGCACCGTATTGCCGAACCCGTCCTGCGTCGGCGTGATCGAGCCCTCCGGGACGCAGCTCAGCGACCAGTCCAGCACCTGCTGTCCCTCGAACGAAGCCGGCGTCAGCCGCAGGCTCTGCACGGAGTAGGTCGCCATCGCGCTGTAGCGATAGCGCGTGACATGTTCGATCACGATGCGCATGGCGGCGTCATTCACCCGTTGAAGTGGTAGGCGCTGGCGATTTCGCTGGCCAACCGGTTGTTGCCGACGATCACGTCCTGCAGGAATTCCTGCAACCCGGATTGCAGGATGCGGCTCATGTCGCTCACCAGCAACCGCCCCAACGTCTCCTCCGCCATCGCCAGGCATGGCGCCATCGCGCCGTAGGAGGCCGCGAGGCCCGACAGGGCGGCGACGATTTCGGCGTAGCTTGACCTCAGGGAGCGCGGCATCTGCGGGTTGAGCATCAGGAAGTCGGCGATGTGCCAAGGCTTGAACGCATCGCGATAGACCCAGCGGAAACTCCGATGCGCCGACACCGAGCGCAGGATCGCCGCCCACTGCGCGCTGTCGACGCCGCCGCCGACCAGCTCGTTCTCCGACAGCAGGACGTAGTATTTGACATCCAGAATCCGCGCCGTGTTGTCCACCCGCTCGAGAAAGGTGCCGAGCTGGGTGAACCAGAAAGTATCGTTGCGCAGGATCGTGTTGAGCAGAGCGCCGCGGAACAACGCCGAGCGGTCCCTGATCCAGTCGAACAGATCGGGCAGCTCATTGCTCTGGATCGCCGCCTCCGCCACGGCCGGGAAGGCCATCCACGCACTGTTCAGCGCCTCCCACATGTCCCGCGTCACGGCGGTGCGCTGCGCCCGGGCATTGCGCCGTGCGGTCATCAGGCAGGAGAGCACGCTCGACGGGTTTTCGCGGTCCAGCAACATATAGGCCACGACGGTGCGCGTATCGACCACGCCGTGACGCGCCAGATACCCCGCCTCGCACCCCGCGCTGCGCAGGGTCGAACGCCACTCGGCATCGCCGCCGTCATGCGGCAGGAGTGTCAGCCGGTGCCCGACCTCCAGCAGCCGGGCAATATTCTCCGCCCGCTCCATATAGCGCGCCATCCAGAAAAGATCGTTCGCCGTCCGCCCGAGCATGGTTCTGCGCCTATTCTTCCAACACCCAGGTGTCCTTGGTCCCGCCGCCCTGGCTCGAATTCACCACCAGGGAGCCCTTCTTCAGCGCCACCCGGGTCAAGCCCCCCGGGGTGAGCCGGAATTTGTCGCCGAGCAGCACGAACGGCCGCAAATCGACATGGCGCGGCGACAATCCCTCATCGGTCAGCACCGGCACCGTCGACAGCGCGAGCGTCGGCTGCGCGATATATTTCTCCGGCGTTGTCGCCACCTTTTTCTTGAACAGCTCGACCTGTGCTCGGGTCGATGTCGGCCCGACCAACATGCCGTAGCCGCCGGAGCCATGGACCTCCTTGACCACCAGCTCCGCCATGTTCTCAAGTACATAAACCAACTCATCCGGGCGGCGGCAGTTGTAGGTGTGCACGTTCTGCAGGATCGGCGGCCGGCCGGTATAGAACTCAATTATTTCCGGCACATAGCAGTAGATCGACTTGTCGTCCGCAATCCCCGCCCCGGGCGCGTTGACGATGGTCACCCGCCCGGCCCGGTACAAATCGAACAGGCCGGGCACCCCCAGCACCGAATCCGGATTGAACACCAGGGGGTCGAGGAAATCGTCGTCGATGCGGCGATAGACCACATCCACCTGCTGCAACCCCTGGGTCGTCTTCATCATCAGCCGCCCCCCGGTTACCACCAGGTCCTGCCCCTCGACCAGTTCCACACCCATCCGGTCGGCCAGGAAGGAGTGCTCGAAATAGGCCGAGTTGTGCAGCCCCGGTGTCAGTACCACGATGGTCGGCTCGCGATCGAGGTGCGCGGGCGCCACACTCTCCAGCGTCGCCCGCAGATCCTCCGTATACCGCTCCACCGGCGCCACCCGGTTGGTGCTGAACAGATCCGGGCACATGTGCATCATCGTCTCCCGGTTCTCCAGCATGTAGGAGACCCCGGACGGTGTGCGGGTGTTATCCTCCAGGACGAAAAACTCGTTCTCCGCGGTGCGCACGATGTCGATGCCCATGATGTGCGAGTAGATCCCGCGTGGTGGCTCGGCCCCCATCATCTCGGGCACAAAGGCCGAATTCTGGATCACCAGATCGGCCGGCACGCGGCCGGCGCGCAAAATCTCCTGGCGGTGATAGACGTCGTACATGAACGCGTTGAGCGCCCGCACCCGCTGTTCGATGCCGGCTGCCAGACGCCGCCACTCCGCCGCTGCGATGACACGCGGGATGATGTCGAACGGGATCAACCGCTCGCTCGCCTGCTCCGCCCCATAGACCGCAAACGTGATCCCGGTGCGGCGGAACATCTGCTCGGCATGGGCCGACTTGCGCCGCAACTCCGCTCCTGGTTGACCCTCCACCCAGGCTGCCACGGCCCGATAAGGTTCTCGCGGGCGCTTGCCCTTGCCGCTGCCACGCATTTCGTCAAACGCCACGGTACTCTTCATCCTGCACAATGCTGCCCTGCATGATTGTAGACGCAACATGCATGCCAGCGATAGACCGCCCAAACTCTCTCCGAAAAATCGCCGCGTGCCCAAAATCCAGCCACCCCTGCCCCGCATGGAGGCAGGATGGTGCGGGCGCGAGGCGCAAAAGGAATGCGGGCGGCGTTCTGCTCCCGGTCGGTTCAGGGGGGTATCCCGGTTTGGCCTGCGCTCTCGGTCCTGGCGTTCTCGCGTGTCAGGCCGGGATTGGTTCGGGCAGCAGGGTCGGGCTCCCCTCGATGGTGGTGCGGCGGAGGTCGCGGATTTCGCCGCCGTCATTGAAGCGGCGGGCGCGGTGCATCGTGGTTCGGTTGTCCCACATCACGAGATCGCCGGCGCGCCAGCGGTGGGTGTGGGTGAGATGCGGCTGGGTCGCGGCTTCGGTGAGGTCGCGGATGAGCATGCGGGCCTCGGGCGTCGGCATGCCCTCGATGACACCGATATGGGAGGAGAGGAACACCGAGGGCTGGCGGGTGACGGGGTGGTGCCGGACGAGGCGCTGGCGGACCGGGGCGAAGGCGATGCGTTCGTCATCGGTGAAGGTGTCGAAACCGAGCTGGCCGCGCGAGTAGAGCAGCGAGTGGTGGCAGATCAGGGGATCGATCAGGGCTTGGATGTCGGCGGCGAAGCTGGCGTAGGCGGCGCGCATGTCGGCGAATTGGGTATCGCCGCCGGTGCGGGGGACGGCGCGGCCGGAGAGCAGGGAGTATTTGGCGGGCGTGGCTTTGAACGAGCTGTCGGAGTGCCACAGCATGTTGCCGAGGTTGAACATCCGGCGCTTGTCGTCGCGGGCGAGAATTTCGTTGTCTTTGTCGAGGTTGGAGATGTCGGCGATGTTGAGTTTGAGGCGCCGGTCCTCGGGGCGGGTGACGTTGGCGAGGGCGGCTTCGAGGTCGCCGAAATTCAGGCTGAAGGCGACCTGTTGTTCGTCGGTGAAGAACTGCTGGTGGAAGACGAGCACCGCGTAGCGGTCCATGCCGCGCTCGATCGCGGCGACTTCTGGGGGCGTGAGGGGGCGGGTGAGGTCGATGCCATCGACTTCGCCGACGAAGCCCCATTCGCCGTTGCTGGGGCCGATCTGGGTGATGTGCATGGGTGCCTCCCTGGGCGATGGGGAGATGATGGCGCCGGGCTAGGCGGCAGGGAAGGGGGCTACTTCATGCCGGATGACGCAATACCGGTGGTGATGTATTTCTGCAGGAACGCGAAGACCAGCGTCACTGGCAGCAAGGTGATCACCGTCATTGCCAGGAGGTAGTGCCACTGGGTCTGGAGCTCGCCCTGGAAGGCGGCGAGGCCGAGCTGGAGGGTGAAGTTCTCCTGGCGGTTGAGCACCACCAGCGGCCACAGGAAGTCATTCCAGCGCCAGACGACGGAGAAGATGGCGAGCACGGCCAAGGCGGGGGCGGCGAGGGGGAGGATGATGCGCCAGAACAGGCGCCATTCGCTGGCGTGATCCATCCGGGCGGCGTCCATCAGCTCGTCCGGAATGGTGAGCATGTACTGGCGCAGCAGGAACACGCCGGTGGGGGTGGCGGCGGGGGGGAGGATGACGCCCCACAGCGAATTGCCGAGGCCGAGGCCGGTGACGATGAGGAAGGCCGGCACCAGCACGACGGTGATGGGGATCATCAGGGTGGAGATGATGAACAGGAAGATGCCGTTGCGGCCACGAAACTCGTATTTGCTGAGCGCGAAGGCGCACATCGCGTTGATCAGCAGGGTGATGGCGGTGGCGACGATGGTGACGAACAGCGAGTTGCCGAGGTAGCGGGCGAAGTTGAACTGGCGCAGCGGCTCGATGAAGTTCTCGAAGGCGAAATGCAGCTCGCGAACTGGCGTGACGTTCGCTAGGCGCGCCCGCTGGATGCGGCGGTCGGGGTCGGCGGGGTCGATGAACTGGCCCTCGATGCCGACGCGGCGGATCATCGCGCGTTCGGCGATGGTCCCATCGAGTTGCGGCACCGCGAAGACCGGCAGCGGTCGGTCGGTGCCCTGCAGCACCACCTGCTTTGGCCCCATCGGCCACAGGCTCGGCGGAAATTCCTGCAGGGCTGACTGGGTCTTGAAGGAAGACAGCACCAGCCAGATGACGGGGCCGAACATGACGAGCACGCCGAGCGCGAGATAGGCCCACGAGGCCCAATCCGTCCAGTCGGCGCGGGTGGTGCCGCGGCGGCGGGTAAGGAAACGGATCATCGTTTGGCCTCGCTGCGCTTGGCTTGCGCGGAGGCGGCGAGTTGCAGCAGCGTCAAGACCAGCAGCACGCCGCCGACGAGCATGGAAGCTGCCGCGGCGAGCCCGAGGATATGGGTCTGGTTGGCGAACGCGGTCTCGTAGATGAACTGCACGATGTATTGCGTGGCGGTGCCGGGTCCGCCGCCGGTGAGGACGAAAATCTCGTCGAAGGACTGTACCGCGCGGATCAGGGCAAGGACCAGCACCACCATCATGTTGGGCATCAGCAGCGGCATGGTGATCCGCCAGAAGACGCGGACATGGGCCGTGCCGTCCATCTCGGCGGCCTCGTAGAGGTCCGACGGGATGGCCTGCAACCCGGCCAGCAGGATCAGGGTGTAGAAGCCCATATGGGCCCAGATGCTGACCACGATGGTCCAGATGAAGGCCCAGGAGGGATCGAGCAGGAACGGGATCCGGGTGCCGCCATTGGCCACCACAACGGCGTTGAGCACGCCGTCGGGCTGCAGGATCCATTTCCAGATCAGCGCCACCACCACCGGCGAAAGCAGCACCGGGTAAAAGAACACGGCGCGGAAGAAGCCGCGCCACGGCATGCGGCGGTTGAGGATCAGCGCCGTGACCAGCGAAATCAGGACCAGCCCGACGACCTGGAAGACGACGAACCAGGCGGTATTGCCGACCGCGCGCCAGAACCGGTCCTGCTTGCAGGTGGCAACGACGAAGTGATTGGTGCAGTCGAGCAGTTCGGCGAAGTTTGCCGCGCCGACGAAGGGGCGATCGCCCGGCATCAGCTGGGTGCCGCCGGTGACGGCGTACCAGACATTGAGGATCATCGGCGCCGCGACGAAAATGCCGAACACCAGCAGGTTCGGCGCGACGAAGACATAGGGCATGCGCGCGGCCCCGAGCGCGCGTTGCAGCGCCTCGAAGGGCCAGTCGATAGCGCGGCTGACGAGCGCCGCGGGACCGCGCGACATGGCTACTTGACCCCGGCGGCCTTCATGCCTTCGGCGACATCGGACGTCATGCGCGCCCAGGCTTCGTCGAGCGTCATCTCGCCGGCGATGGCCTGGTTCAGTCGCACGATCAGCGCGTTGAACATGATGCGGTTGCGCAGGTAGCCCTGCAGGCGGAAGGCAACCGGCGAGAGGTTGAGCAGGTTGGCCTGCGCCGCGGCGAGCGACTTCTGGAGTTGCGGGGTCTTGGCGTCGTAGTTCACGCCCTTGGAGGCGATGCCGGCATGGGCCGAGAGGAACAGCGTGCGGGCAAGATATTCCGCCATCACCGGCTCGGAGGCCATGAAGTCCATCACCCGCGCGACTTCGGCCGGGTGCTTGGAGGATTTGTAGCCCACCAGCGCCGCGCCGCCCGGCATGCCGGAGCAGGCGGCGGGGCCGCAGGGGTTGGGCACGCCGTGCCAGTCGAACCCGTCGCCGATGGTCTTGGCGAATTGCGGGAACTGCCAGACCCCGGAGAAGTAGAGCACGACCTGGCCGTTGGCGAATTCCTCGTTGGCGCCACGATAGGCGGTGCCGCCGACCGAGCCCCAGATCTGCTTGGACATGGTGCCATCGCGGTGCCAGTCGTAGATCAGCTTGGTCATGGTCTTGAGGCCGTCATCGACCAGCGCGGGGTTCTCGCCGTCGAAATATTTGGCGCCCATCGAGATCGCCGGGCCGGACACGCGATGGCCTGATCGGTCGATCGCGATGGGGATGGCGGCACCGGTCTTCTGCGCCACCGCCTTGGTCGCCACGCCCCATTCCTGCCACGTCGCCTTCGGCCCGGGCAGCGGGATGCCGGCCTGCTGGAACAGGGTCTCGTTGACGATCGGCATGGTGGTGGTGATGCCGGTCATCATGCCGAAAATGCCGGTCGTGTTGCCGGCCGGACGCAGCCAGGGCAGCGTGGTGGCGTAGTTCTTTTCCCAGTACGCCCGGTCCTTCACCAGCGGCCCGATGTCGAGATAGGCGTCGGCCTGGCCGCCGAGGTCGGTCACGCGCGCCATGTCGGGCGCCTGACCGGAGGAGACGAGCTGCGGCAGCGTCTCCATGATCATCTTGTACGGGACGTTATCGAGGATCACCTTGACGTCGGGATTGGCGGCCTCGAAGCGGTTGAGCAGGTCGCGCGCAACCTCGCCCTCATTGCCGTCGCTGTACCACATGATGCGGACTTCGGTGGCGGCGCGGGCCGAGAGCGGCATGAGCGCCGGTAGCAGGGCTGCGATGCCGGCGAGCAGGGTGCGGCGAAATAACATGGGCATTCAATCCTCCGGTTTGTGTTTGAGATTACCAGCCGTGGTAGAAGGGGTGGTCGGGTCTGAGCGGCAGGTCGACCCGTTCGCCGGTCTTGGCCGCATAGTAGAGCGCGGTGATGAGTTCGAGCGAGGCGCGCGCCTCTGCCACCGTGACCGGTGGGGCGCTGCCCGCTTCCAGCGCCTGGTGGAAGTCCTCGAACTGGCGGGCGAAGCCTTCTTGGCCGGCGGTGGCGCCGGAAAGTGCTGCGTCGAGCCAGGCCTGGTCCTTCGGCGCCTTGGGGATGAAGTGCCAGGGCTCCTTCGAGCTGGCATAGACCTCGCCATGCCCCTCCATGGTGACGTTCTCGCACATTACCCGCAGGCGCGAGACCTCGTCCGCCGAACCGAGCGTGACCGACAGCACCGCAATCGAGCCATCCGCCATTTCCAGCGTGGCGCCGCCGCAATCCTCGGTTTCGATCGGGTTGACCCGCGTGGTCATCATCGCGCTTACCCGGCGCACCGGGCCGAGCAGGGCGGTCAGCATGTCATGCAGATGGATGGCGTGGCCGAGGAAGGCGCCGCCGAGCCCATAGGCCCGCGTGCCGCGCCATTTGATCTGGTAGTAATCCGACCCGCGCGACCAGTGGGTCTGCGCGGTGGCGAGATACACCTTGCCCGCGGCCCCGCTGCGCATCAGATGCTGCGCCCGGGCGAGCCCATTGCCGAAGCGCACCTGAAACACCGGCATCAGGGTCCGTCCGGTTTCGCGCACCACCGCCTCCAGCGCATCGACCTCGGCGAGCGAGCCGACCAGCGGCTTCTCGCAGACCACATCCTTGCCGGCCCGCAGCGCGCGGGAGATGGCGTCGGCATGGAGGAACGGAGGCAGGCAGATGTCGATGATGTCGATGTCCGTGCGCGCCAGCAGGGCGTCGTCGTAGTCGGCATGCACGGCGCATGGGCCGGTCGTCACCTGCGCGGCCAGAGCGGCGGCGCGGGCAGTATCGCGGTCGCAGATCACGGCGACGTCGAACAAGGCGGGATTGGCGTTGTAGCCCTCGACGTGCTTGGCCCCGATGCCGGCGCCGACGACCGCGACACGGTAGCGCCGGGTCATGCCCGCACCCGCGGCGCGATCGCCGGCTCGCCTTCGGCGCGGCTGAACAAATGGGCGGCACCCTCGATGCAGATACGCACCGCATCGCCGGTGCTCAGCGCGGTTTGTCCGGGGCGGCGGACGGTCAGGCGGGCGCCGTTGGCCAGGGTCACGTACACGTAGCTCTCTCCTCCCATCTGCTCGACTATGTCGACGGTGCCGGGCAGTCCCGCGGTCTCGACGAAGCCGAGATGCTCCGGCCGCACGCCGAGCGTCACCGGTTCCCCGTCGCTGGTTTCGGCGGCGGCCGGCACCGCCAGCGGCGGCATGTCATCGACCACGACGTTACGCCCCTCGCGAGTCACCGCGTCGAGGAAATTCATCCGCGGCGAGCCGATGAACCCGGCCACGAACTTGTTGGCCGGCCGGTTGTAGAGCTCCAGCGGCGAGCCCGCCTGCTCCACCCGCCCGCCGCGCAGCACCACGATGCGATCGGCCATGGTCATCGCCTCGGTCTGGTCGTGGGTGACGTAGATCATCGTCGCCTTGAGCCGCTTGTGCAGCGCCGAGAGTTCGACCCGCATCTGCACCCGCAATTCGGCGTCGAGGTTGGAGAGCGGCTCGTCGAACAGGAAAATCCCGGGCTCGCGCGTCACCGTCCGCCCGATCGCCACGCGCTGGCGCTGGCCGCCGGAAAGCTGCCCCGGCTTGCGCTGCAGGAGGTGCTCGATCTGCAACATCCGCGCGGCATCGCCGATCCGCCGGTCGATTTCGGCCTGGGCCATGCGCTGGTTCTCAAGCCCGAAGGCAAGGTTCTGGCGCACCGTCATGTGCGGGTAGAGCGCATAGGACTGGAACACCATGGCCAGCCCGCGCTCGGCCGCCCGGCGCTCGTTGACACGCACGCCGTCGATCAGCACGTCGCCGCCATCGGGGCGATCAAGCCCGGCGATCATGCGCAGCAGGGTCGATTTGCCGCAGCCGGACGGGCCGACGAAGACCACGAACTCGCCCTGGGCGACATCGAGGTCGATGCCATGGATGACCCGCAGCGGGCCGAATTCGCGCACGATGCCACGCAGGCTGAGATTGGCCATGCGTCAGACGCTCCGTGCCGGGCGGGCAGGATGGGACAGCATCCGGTCGTTCAACTCCCTCGTGGGTCGCGTTGTTGCGGCCAAGCTAGCCTGCCCGGCGCGGGGCAGCAATGCGGTCACCTCACTGCAACACGCCCGCCGCCCCGCGGACCAGCGTGGCGCACGCCGTCAGCCCGAGGGCGATGACGGCGATGGGGCGATAGGCGGTCTTGCCGTAGTGGCGGAACAGCCAGGTTCCGAGCCAGCCGCCGGCCAGCATCAGCGGCAGACCGAAGGCCGCGATCAGGACGGAGGGTACGCCGACCATGCCACCCCAGGCTGCCGGCACCAGGGCGAGCGCCGAGGCGAGCGGGAAGAAGGCCAGCAGGCTGGAGCGCACCACCTCGCGATCGGTCTCGGCGGCGAGGAAATAGACGATTGCGGGCGGGCCGGACATCGCGGCCAGCCCGTTGCCGAGGCCGGAGCAGATGCCGGCGAGCCAGCCCCAGCGGCGCTCCGGTGGGCCGCGATGGGTGATCGGCCGCCAGGTGACCCCGGTCGCGATCAGCACCAGTACCCCCAGCGCCATGCGGATCCAGGCGATCGGCAGTACGGCGAGGCCGAGCAGCCCGAGCGGCGTGCCCACCAGCGCGCCCGTCACCAGCCAGCGGATCGAACGCCAATCGGCTCGCTTGCGTTCGGCGATGCAGTCGCGCAGCCCGATCGCGGTCTGCATCAGCAGCGTGGCCGCCACCACCAGCGGCGGCGGCAGCATCAGGCTCGCGGTCGGAACGGCAACCACCGCGAAGCCGAAGCCGGTGAAGCCGCGCAGCACCGCCGCGAACAGGATCGAGATGGCCGCCCAGGCCCATTGGCCCGGCGTCAGGTCGGCGCTCATGCCGCCTCCGTCGGGCCGAACAGGGCGGCGGTTGCCGTCGCGTCCGGCATTTCCGGCGTGCCGATCAGAACGAAGCCGGGCTCCCCCGCTTGCGGCGTGAAGGCCCATCGTTCGGCCGCGTATTGCAGCAGATGGCTGGTGCCATCCGGGGCGAGCCGGCAAAATCCTTTCAGCCGCAGCACCGAGCGCGGCAGCGCCTCCAGCGCTGCCCGCAGCCGGGCACGGTCGAGCGATCCGGCCGGACGCCAGACCTGGGTCATGAAGCCGTGTGCCGGAGCATCGGCGACGAAACGGCTCGGCGTCGGGCGGGGCGGCGGAACGAAATGCAGCACCTCGGGGTCGACCACACCCTGCGCGGCGACGATCACCCGCGCCTCCGGGCGCAGCCGATGCACCGCCGCGCGCACCGGCGCGAGATCGCCGGCCAGATCGGCCTTGTTCAGCACCACCAGCTCGGCGAAACCGAGCTGCCGCGCCACCGTATCCCCGGTCCAGCGATCCGTCAGCTGCCCCAGGAAGGCGGCCGCATCCACCATCACCACCAGTGGCTCCAGGCTGAACCCAGGTTCGATCAGCGCGAGCTGGGCGATCCGCCACGGGTCCGAGACGCCGGAGGCCTCGACGATGACATGCTCCGGCGCCGGATCGCGGCCGGCCAGTCGTTCCAAACCGGCACCGAGATCGTCGCCCATTGCGCAGCAGACGCAGCCGTTGGTCAGCGCGATGGTGTCCCCGTCGCGGGCGGCGATCAGTGCGGTGTCGACGTTGATGGCGCCGAAATCATTGACCAGCACCCCATAGCGCTTCCCCGCCGTGGCCAGCAGGTGATTGAGCAGCGTCGTCTTCCCGGCGCCGAGGAAGCCGCCGATCACGCTGAGCGGGATCGGGCTCATCCGGCCGTCGGCACGCCGCCGACCACGGTGCCGGCGACGCCGATATCCTTCAGCGCGCCCGCCGGCACGTCATACGGATCCTGCTCCAGCACGGCGAAATCGGCGTGCTTGCCGATGTCGATGGAGCCGATCAGGTGATCCATCTTGAGCGTATAGGCCGCGCCCATGGTGATGGCGTGGAGCGCCTGCGTCACGCTGATGCGCTCGGCGGCACCGAGCACGCGGCCCTCGGGGGTCAGTCGGTTGACGGCGCACCAGGCGGTGAACAACGGGTCGAGCGGGGTCACCGGCACATCGGAATGGATGGCCATCGGCACCGCGGCGGCCAGCGCGCTGGCGCAGGCGTCCAGCCGCTGCGCCCGGCTCGGCCCCATGGTCAGGGCGCGATGCTGCTCGCCCCAGTACCAGATGTGGTTGGCGAACAGGTTCACGCACATGCCGAAACTGGCCATGCGTCGGAAGATCGCCGCATCCGCCATCTGGCAGTGTTGCAAGGTATGGCGGTGATCGGGCCGCGGATGGGCGGCAATCGCGCGGCCGACCATCTCGGTCGCCAACTCACTCGCCTCGTCGCCGTTGGTGTGCAGGTGGATATGGTGGCCGGCCCGGTGATACGCCTCGACGATGGCGCCGAGTTCCTCGGGTGCGACATACCACAACCCGTTCGGTGCTCCGTTGTGGTAGCCCGGCCAGCGCAGCCGCGCGGTGAAGCCCTGGATCGAGCCGTCCACCGTGATCTTGACCAGGCCGAAGTGCAGCTTGGGGTTGGACATGCGCTTGAGCTCCGTGATGCGGGCGATGCCCTCCTCGAGCCCATAGTCGCGCTGCCGCATCGCCGGCACCAGGCGCAGCGGGAAACCTTCGGACAGCGTCGCCTCCTGCAAGGCGGCGACGTTCTCCGGATTGAGCCCGTTGGCCAGATCGGTCGAGGTGGTTACCCCCACCCGGCTTGCGATCCGCGCATAGTCCCACAGCGCCGGGGCGTCGATGGCGCGCAGAATGCCGGCATCGCCCACCACCCGGCTCGCCCGCCCCATCACCGCCGGACCCTGCAACTCCCCGGTCAGGTCGCCATCACCGTTGCGCACCAGCCCGTCAAGATTGCTGTCGCGCGAAAAGCCGCAGCGTTCCAGCACCGTCGTGTTGACGTTCTGGATGTGGCCGGAGACATGGCCGACCATCACCATCCGCGTCGCTGACACACGGTCCAGATCGGCCGCCGTCATCCGCCGTCCGCCGAAGAAGATCGGGTCGAACCCCCACGCCACCACCGCGGCGGCCGGATCGGCCAGGCCCCGCTCGACCGCCTGGAGCCGGGCAATCACCGCCTCGATGCTCTTCAGCCCCTCGACCCATACCCCGGCGGGGTCACGCCGCGGGTAGAAGCCGACATAGGGGTTGCGCCACACCAGCCCGTCCACCGCGTGCCCGTGCCCCTCGACGAAGCCGGGCATCAGCACCTTGCCGGCATAGCGGTCATCGCGTTCGACGGGGCCGAATTCGTGCAGCAACTCAGTGCCGCCGACCCCGAGGACTCTCCCCTCACGCACCGCCACATGCGTGGCAACCGGGATCGATGTATTCATGGTCAAGATACGGCGGGCGGTGAAAACACGGACGGTCTGCGGCACGGGACTGCTCCTGCGGGATCGGTCATCGTCTCCCGGCCCTGCCCCCCCGGCAAGTCCCAAGGTTGGCGCGACGCGGCCTGGCTGTCATAAACGCCGGCATGCGTTGTCTCTTCCATCTCCCCCTGTCGCCGGCCTGCCGCAAGGTGCGTCTCGCGCTCGCCGAGAAGCGCCTGCCGTTCGACCTCCAGGTCGAGCCGGTGTGGGAACATCGGGAGGAATATCTCGCTCTCAATCCCGCCGGCACGGTGCCGACGCTGATCGAGGATGACGGGTTCGTGGTGCCGGATTCCTCGGTGATCTGCGAATACCTGGAAGAGACCTACCCCGACATCCGGCTGCTCGGCCTCGATCCCGCGGAGCGGGTGGAGGCGCGCCGCCTGGTGGTGTGGTTCGACGGCAAATTCGCCCGCGAGGTGACCGACCATCTCTCCGGGCAGAAATATCTGCGCCGCGTCTCCGGCCGCGGCGGCCCCGATTCGGCGGCGCTGCGCCTGGGCTACGCCAATCTGCGCCCCCATCTGGAGCATCTCGGCTGGCTCGCCGAGAACCGCACCTGGCTCGCTGGCGCGCACCTGACGCTGGCCGATCTCGCGGCGGCGGCGCATATCTCGGTGCTGGATTTCTTCGGCGACATCGACTGGACGAAATACGAGGCGGTGCGGGACTGGTACGCCCGCATCAAGCACCGCCCCGCCTTCCGCCCGCTGCTGGAAGACCGCGTGCCCGGCATGTTCCCACCGGCGCACTACGCGAACCTGGATTTTTGAGCCCGATCACGCGCCTTGCCGGGTCGTCAACCAATTCAAGCGCTCGGTATCATCCGGCGGACCGTCAGTTCCCGGTTTCCATCGGCAGGCTCTGATCCACCGCCCATTCCGACAGCGAAGCATCATAAATGCGCACGTTGGCATGCCCGAGCATGGTGAGGACCAAGGCATCCGCACTGGCCGCGATCCCGCCGCCGCAATACGCGATCACCGGGCGCTCCAGCGCGCCCACCGCGGCGAAGACCGCACGCAGGTCGTCCGCCGCTCGGAAGGCGTTGGTGGCGGGGTCGATCAGGTGCATCGCCGGCACATTGACGCTGCCCTTGATCCGACCCGCCCGCCCGTAGGCAACGCCGCCCTGCCCGCTGTGCTGATCCGGCCGCAGGGCGTTGAGGGTGCACACCGCAGCGTCGCCAACCGCCGCCAGCACCGCCGCCTTGTCGACCATCAGCCCCCGCACCGGCCTGAGCGGGAATTCGGACGCGGTTCGCGGGGTCGCTGTGCCGGTTGCCACTGGCCGCCCCTCGGCGCGCCATTTCTGGAACCCGCCATCCAGCACCGCAGCACGGTCGAAGCCGAAATGGCGCAGCAGCCACCAGACCCGGGTCGCCCACCAGACGTTGGCGGTGCTGTAGAGGATCACCCGCGTATTCGTGCCGACGCCGAACCGCCCCATCGCCGCGGCGAAGGTCTCGGCCGACGGCGTCATGAAGCGCAACCCGCTCGTGCCGTCGGACAGATTGGCCTGGATGTCGCAGAACTGGGCGCCCGGGATGTGGCCGGCCTCGAAATCCGCGCGCCCGGGTACGGCTTTGTAGACCCGCGGCGGGTCGGGGATGAGATGGGTGGTGCAATCGAGCACCACCACGGCCGGGTCGTGCAGATGCGCTGCTAGCCAGGCTGTGTCGGCCAGGAATTCGGGATGGGCGAAGCCTTCGGTCATGACGTTCTCCTCGTGGCCAGTGCCGCGGCCCACGGTTGCGTGGCGACTACCGGGTCGCCTGGCGGTCGCGGCGGCGCTTGCGGTGCTCCTGCAGCCCGGCGATCAGCACCGCGGCCAGGATGATCGCCACCGGCATGCCCAGGATCAGCCCGAGCTTGAGCGCGATCTCGGGGTCGACATCGGTCGGGTCATAGAACTGGGTCGCCCAAAGTTCCTTGTGATCGATGAATAGCGGGCGGCGGAAAGCCTCGGGCATCAGGGTGAAGCCGATCGCCAACCAGGCCATCGTGCCCCACATCCACAACGGCAGGAAGCCGCCAAGCCAGTCGTTCTTCATCGCCCGGCGTTCTTCATCGGCTGATCTCCAGAGGGGAAGGGGCACGGTGGGCGGCGGCCAGCACGGCCGCGTCGATCCCGCGCAACAGGGTCCCAGCGACGGCGGCGTGCCCCGCCGCGCCCGGGCCGCAGGCCGCCCGCACGGCGTCGGCCAGCGAACCGCCGATCCGGGGCGCGGAAAGCAGGACCGGTGAGCCGGGCAGTTGCGTCCCGTCCGTGGCCCGGCGTACCTCGATCATCCGGCCGATCGCCGGGCGGGAACTTGGCGGCGGGTCGAAGCTGACGTCGAAGGCGCAGGCGCCGTCCCCCTGCCCGGTCATTTCCAGGTCCGGCCGGCGTTGATCGGCAATGCCCCAGGCCACCGCCACCCCATCGACGATGACTTCGAGGGGTACCCGGGCGAAGGGGGCGTCGCTGTCAAGCGCCCAGCCGGTGACCCGGCCCGCCGAGACCGTCGCCAACTCGCCGCGCAGTTCGCCGCGCGGGTCTCCGCGCCGGCGCGCGGCCACCGCGGCCTGGGGCGAACCCGGCCACGATGCGGTGGGACAGGTGAGGCCGCTGACCGTCAACACGCCTGTGCCGGCAAGGCCGAGCGTGACATAGGTGATCGCCGCCGGGGCACCCCACACGATTCCACGCCCATCCACCAGCTGAGCGGCGGGAACCGCACCGGCCGGCAGGACCACCTTCTGGTCGGGGGCCAGCACCAAATCCCGCCCCGGCCGCCCCGGCCCGAGCGCGTCCCTGGCGACCCGCACCGGGGCCAGCGCCGGGCGCCGTGCGACGCTCGCAGCATCGAGCGGGCGAACACGTCGCCATAGCACCTGGGTGAAGCAATCCGCCGCCCCCAGCACCGTGTCTCCGGGGCCCAGGGCTTCCACCGGCAGGCCGCCGCGCAGTGTCACCACCTCGCTGCCGGCGGCGAGTCCCTCGGTCCGGCTGAACAGGGTGTCGCCGCCGTGCCCATCAGCCAGGGCAAAGCCGGCGGCGGCGCGTTCGCCTGGCGTATCGGGTAGCGGGATCGGCATGGCACCTCGGGCGGCTGTGTGGAGGGGTCTTACCATGCTGGGTGCGATGAAAAATACGGCTTCGATTTTAGCGCTTGCGCCGCTAGCTTCGCGGCTCGAACGGGAGGAACGGTGTGCAGACCCTGAGGGCACCAGAAGAACTCATCGCGGTCCGGGAATTGACCCGGCGCTACGGCGCGGTCACCGCGCTGCAAAGCGTCAACCTGTCGATCGGTGGCGGTGAGCTGGTGGCCATCGTCGGCCCTTCCGGCTGTGGCAAGTCCACCCTGCTGCGCATCCTCGCTGGCCTGCTGGAGCCGACCGAGGGCGAGGCTTCGCTGCACGGCAGCCGCATCGACGGCCCGCGCCGCGACATCGGCGTCGTCTTCCAGACCCCGGTGCTGTTCCCCTGGCGCAGCGTGCTCGACAATGTCCTGCTCCCCGTCGATGTCCAACGCCTCGGGCGCGACAAGATGCGTGCAACCGCCATGGAACTGTTGCGCCTGGTCGGCCTCGACGGCTTCGAGACCCATCTGCCGCGCCAGCTCTCCGGCGGCATGCAGCAGCGCGCCGCCCTGGTGCGTGCGCTGATCCACGACCCCTCGGTCCTGCTGATGGACGAGCCGTTCGGTGCGCTCGACGCGATGACGCGCGAGCAGATGAACCTCGAACTCCAGCGCATCTGGATGGAACGCCGGAAAACCGTGGTCTTCGTCACCCACTCCGTCGGCGAGGCCGTCTTTCTGGCCGATCGCGTGGTGGTGATGTCGCCCCGCCCGGGCCGCATCGTCGACACGCTGGAGGTCGATTTTCCGCGCCCGCGTCCGCTCTCGGTGATGAACACCGAGGCCTTCGGCGTCCATGTCTCGCGCATCCGCGAAAAACTCAACGCCACCGGAGGCCTGGAATGAAGGCCCTGCTGCGCCTGCTGCTGATGGCCGCCCTGCTCGGGCTGTGGGAAGCGGCCGCCCGCGGTTTCGCCATTCCCGGCTACATCCTGCCGCCGCCGTCTGCTGTCGGCGTGGCGCTCTATCGCGGCGTTAGGAGCGGGATTTTCCTTGAGCATGTCTGGATCACGATGCTCGAGACGTTCCTCGGCTTCGCCCTCGGCGCCTCGGCCGGCTTCCTGCTCGGCACCGCGGTCGCCCTTTCGCGCCGGTTCGAATACTACTTCCACCCCATCATCATCATGTTCCAGGCGATGCCGAAAGTGGCCCTGGCGCCGCTCATCATCGTCTGGTTCGGGCTCGACCTGCCGTCCAAGGTGATCAACGCCGGGCTGGTCTGCTTCTTCCCGCTGATGGTCAACACCATCGTCGGCCTGCGCTCCGCCGATGAGGATCGGGTGTCGCTGATGCGCTCGCTGGCAGCGAGTCCGTCCCAGATTTTCTGGATGCTGCGCCTGCCAGGCGCCCTGCCGTCGATTTTCGCCGGTCTCGAGATCGCGATGATTTTCGCACTCATCGGCGCCATCGTGGCCGAATTCGTCGGCGCCCAGTCCGGCCTCGGCGTGCTGATCCAGTCGATGAACTTCTCGATGGATGTGGCCGGGCAGTTCTCGGTGCTGTTCATCCTCTCGCTGATCGGCCTCGGGCTGAACGGCATCGTCACCGCGGTACGCCGCCAGGTGGTGTTCTGGGACCATGGCGGACGCGGCAACCAACCCGGAGGCAAACCATGAAACGTATTTTTCTCGCCGCTCTGCTCCTGGCCCCGCTCGCGGCCAGGGCCGACACCACCCTGCGCATCGGCTGGTGCGCCCGCACCGTGAGTTCGGCGGCCGCCCCGTTCGCCATCGCCACCAAGATGGGCTGGTTCGCCAAGGAGGGGCTCAAGATCGAGCTTGCCCCACTGCCCGGCAGCACCGACTGCACCAAGCTGGTCGCCACCGGCGAACTGCCCTACGCCCTGCCGTCGATCGAGCCACTGACCGTGCTGCGACCCCAGGGCGTGAGGGTGAAGAACTTCTACACCGCCTACCAAGGCAACATCTACGGTCTCGCCGTGCCGGAATCCAGCCCCATCAAGAGCTTGTCCGAGCTCAAGGGCAAGCGCATCGGCGTCACCGCAATGGCCTCGGGCGGGGTGCCGATCGCCCGCGCAATGGCCGCCGCGCAGGGACTGAATCCCGACACCGATATCCGCATCGTCGCCATCGGCGAAGGTGCCCAGGCCGCGGCCCTGGTGCGGCAGGGCGCCGTCGAAGTGCTGAGCCAGTTCGACGTGATGTATGCCCTGGTCGAAGCCGCCGGCACGAAGCTGCGCATGCTCGACAACAGTTCGATCGCCAAATACCCATCCAACGGCTTGATCGCGCGCGAGGATCGGCTGGCCAGCCACCGCGCCGAGGCGGTCGCCCTGGCGCGCGGCTACGCCATGGGCACCATCTTCGCCCTCACCAACCCCGAAGCGGCCGTGCACATCCTATGGGAGGTCTATCCGCAGACCCGTGGCACCGGCCGCGCCGAGGATGTGGCCCTGGCCGAGGATGTCCGCACCCTGAACGCACGGGCCCCGAATTGGCGCCTGGAGGCCGGCGGCGTCAGCCGCTGGGGCGAAAACGCGCTCGCCAACTACGACGCCTATGTCGACTTCCTGGTGAAATGGAACGTGGTGCCGACCAAGGTGCCGGCCACCGACCTCGTCACCAACGATCTCATCGCCGAAATCAACACCATGGACATTGCCGGCATCACTGCGGCGGCCAAAGCGGCGAAATAAGCGACAAAGGCCGCCGTCCCCTGCGGGGACGGCGGCCTCGTTTGGCCTGATCTGCCAGTCTTAGCGCTGGCGGTACGTGCGATGGCAGCCGCCGCAAGCGGCGCCCACTTCGGCATAGGCGGCGGCGAAGGCGGCGGCATCGTTGGCGTCGGCGGCGCTGGCGAGCTTGAGCGCCGCCGCGTTGAGGTTACCGGCCGCTTTGGCCAGGCCGGCCGAGTCCGAGAACGCCTCGGCGGTGGCCTTGGTGGCGCCCTTGTCGGAGCCGGCGGGGAACAGGCCCGGCACGGCGCTGGCCCACGCGGCCATCGCCTCGGCCGTGCTCTTGAGCGGCTTCACGTCGCTCTTGGCGTCGATCGCACGCTTGGCCGAGCCCGAGGCGGCGGCAAGAAGGTCCATGCCGGCCTTGCGCGCGGCGATCGAGGCATCGGCAGTCTGGGCATCGGCGGCACCGCTGAGCGAGGCGGCGAAAGCGAGGGCAAGGCCGGTCAGAAGCACGTTGCGCATTATCGAGTTCCCCTGGGGTATTGTGTTTGCGGACCAGGATGATGGATCCTGTCCACGGTCGTCCCGTCGCAGATTGGCGCGGCCGACGGCGAAATCAACCGGTAATCCTGCGTCACGCCTGTGACGTTTTCCGGCACAGGATATTCCCGAGTTTTTTCTCGGCCGCCGCGCGCCATTTGCCGATGCGCCCGACATCGCCAAGCCGACGGTCGAGGAAGGCCAGCGTGACTGTGTCGTCGGGCGTGGTGTCGCGCAGCCAGACCAGCAGCGTGCTGGCATACACCATCGCCAGGATGGGCCGCTTGGTGAGGCGGCTGCCATCCTCGAGCGCCTCGCCGGCGGCGTGCCAGATGGTATCCACCGTGCGCCCTGTGATCCGCAGCGCACGGCGGGATTGTGCCGGCAGGGCCAGGAACCCAGCCGCGAGGCGCACCGCCTCGCGATGCGGCCGCAGCCGCGCGAGTCGTAGCGCGATCACGGCGCGCACCCGGCCGGGCGTGCGCAGGCCGGTCATGTCGAAGGCTGCGGCGTCGGCGGCCATCCAGCGGTCGGCGCAGGTGATGAACGCCTCCACCACCTCGCCGGCGCCGTCCGGGAACAGCATCGCGGCATCCTCCGCCATACCGCCCGACCCGACCAGGCCCGCCCGAACCGCTTCGATTGTCCAGCCGAGCCGCGGCACATGGGGGAGGGCAGCAAGAAGTGCTGCATCGCGCTCGGCGTCGTCCGGGCCGATGTCGGCGGCCATCCCGGGTTGCCCGCTCATGACAGCGGCCGCGCGCGCGAAAGCTCCGGCGCTCCCGCCTTGGCGAGGTCTTCGATGAAGCCGAACAGCGAGAAATCCTTCATCCGCATCGGATAGAGGATGCCGTCGAGATGGTCATATTCATGCTGCACGATGGCCGAATGCGCGCCGGTCACCTCGCCCACCACCGGCCGGTTGTCGGTGTCGACCCCCTCGTAGCGAATGCGCCAGGCCCGCGGCACGCCGGCGCGAATGCCTGGGATCGACAGGCAGCCCTCCCAGCCGATCTGGGTCTGCGCACCGATGACGGTGAGCTTGGGGTTGATCACCACGGTATTGCCGACCGGCCGGTCATCCGCATCGCCGGCCGCGCGGGTCGGCAGGACGCGAAAAATAAACAGCCGCAGCGGCACATGCACCTGCGGGGCGGCGAGCCCGGCGCCCTGGATATCGTCCAGCGTCTCGAACATGTCGGCCACCAGGCGCTTGATTTCTGGCGCCGTGGGGTCGGTCACCGGGGAGGCGGTTTGCAGCAGGACAGGGTGGCCCATACGGGCGATCTTCAGGATGGCCATGGCAGCTCCGATCGTTGGGCGCGAATAGAGGGTTTTGCACGCGCGCTGACCATGATATAGCGCACGCCTTCCGGGACGGGCAGACCGTTCGGGAACCCTTTTTGCCGTCCATCCGGACGGTTCACAACGCCCCGAGGGGCACGGCTATGGCAGAGGAGTAGGCGGCCAAGTGCAGGTTCTCGTTCGTGACAACAATGTCGACCAGGCGCTCAAGGCGCTCAAGAAGAAGATGCAGCGCGAAGGAATTTTTCGCGAAATGAAGCTGCGCCGCCATTTCGAGAAGCCCTCCGAGCGCCGCGCCCGCGAAGCCGCGGAAGCCGTGCGCCGGGCCCGCAAAATGGAGCGCAAGCGGCTGGAGCGCGAGGGGTTCTAACTCCAGCCTACGGTTTGACCTGCCAGAAATAGCGTGATGGCGGCACCGGGGTATCCTGGCGCCGCCATTGTCGTTGCCAAGCGGAGCGGTGCTTTTATCAAAAAGCAGAGCTTGCTTCCCGCGCGGGCCGTTCCCCGATATCACAAGGTCTCCGCAATCAGGTCGGCGCAGGCATCGTTGCCCTGCCCCCGCAGCGCCGCGATGACCGACCTGCGATCCTCCGCGCTGCGGTTCTGGCTCATTTTCCATTGCGCCTCGATCCGCGCCGCCTTCAGGCGGAACGCCTTGATCCCCTTGAACATCTGCGCCCGGTATTTCCGCTCCAGCGCGTCGAGGTCGAACCGCATCGGATCATCCTTGGCCAGCGCCCGCAGGATCGTGGCGGTACCTTCGTCGTCCGCCACCAGCTCCAGCGTGCCGTGGATGTGCACCGCCGCATAATCCCAAGTCGGCACCGCCGGCTGGGTGTGGTACCAGCCGGGCGCGATATAGGCGTGCGGCCCGCTGAAGATCGCCAGCGCCGCGCCACCGTCGAGCGCCGCGCATTGCGGGTTGGCGGCGCCAAGATGGGCGGTCAGCACAATCGTGCCATCCTCGACCGCGACGATGAACGGCACGTGCGAGGCCTCCATCCCGTTGGCGCCGGTGGTCACCAGCAGGCCAAACGAATGGGCGGCGATCAGCCCGACGATGCGGTCCTGGTTGTGCTCGGTGAAGACGGGACGAGGGTACATGGCGGTCTCCGGGATTGTATCGGGCGGATGATATTGTATCATTGGACTGCCATGGATACCCAATTCATCAAGGGCGTTGCGGACCAATCCCGCCAGCACGTCGTCTTCGAGCGGCTGCGAACCGGTATCCTCTCGGGCGCCCTGCCCGGCGGCGCCCGGTTGCCGCCAAGCCGCCATCTGGCCGAAGAGCTTGGCGTCGCCCGCCAGACGGTCGTCCTGGCCTATGAGCGCCTGGCCGCTGAAGGGTACGTCCGCGCCCGCATCGGCAGCGGCACCTTCGTCGCCACCGACCTGCCCGACGCCGCCCCCGAGCCCCGCCCCGCGGCCCAGATCAGCGGCGCCGAACTCTCCCGCCGCGGCAGCATGATCGCCGCCGTGCCGGTCTCGTCGGCCGGCCCGGTCGAGGGCGCCTCGATGCTGCTCGCACCGGGCGTCCCCTCGGTCGAGTCGTTCCCCGCCGCCGCCTGGGCGCGCTGCACGGCGCGCGTCCTCAGGTCGTTCGACGGCGCCGCCTACCCTGACATGCAGGGCCTCGCGGCCCTGCGCCAGGCCGTCGCCGGCCACCTCGCCGCCACTCGCGGCCTGATCGCCGACCCCGCGCAAATCGTCATCACCGCCGGCACCCAGCAGGCGCTGCGCGTCGCCGCCGAACTGCTGCTCGACCCCGGGGATCCCGCCTGGGTCGAGGATCCCGGCTACATCGCCGGCCGCGGCGCCCTGTCCGCCGCCGGCGCCCGCCTGGTTCCGGTCCCGTCCGATGCCGAGGGCCTCGATGTCGCCGAAGGCATCCGCCGCGCCCCCGAGGCCCGCCTGGTCCTTGTCTCCCCCTCCCACGCCACCCCCATCGGCGGCGCCCTGCCCATCGGCCGCCGCCTGGCCCTGCTCGACTGGGCCGCCCGCGCCGGCACCTGGGTCCTGGAGGATGACTGCGACTCCGAATTCCGCTGGGAAGGCAAGCCCTTGCCCCCGTTGGCCTCGCTCGATCGCGGTGGCCGCGTCATCTACTGCGGCACCTTCAGCAAAACCCTCGCCCCCGGCCTGCGCCTCGGTTTCGCGGTCCTGCCGCAACCGCTGACCGCCGCCTTCGTCCGCGCCCGTGGCCTCGGCGATCGTGGCCCCGGCTCGCTCCAGCAGTCCGTTCTCGCCACCTTCATCAACGAAGGCCTCCTCGGCCCCCACATCCGCCGCGTCCGCACCGAATACGCCCGCCGCCGCGTGGCCCTGCTCGACGCCCTGCACAAGCACTGCCCCGCCATCATCCCCCAGGCAGCCCCCGGCGGCCTTCATCTGGTGATCCGCCTGGACGACCACGCCAACGAAGCCGCCATCGTAACCGCCGCCCGCGCCCGTGGCCTCGCCGTGTCCCCGTTCGCCGCCTATTTCAACGGCCCCGCCTGCTTCCCTGGCCTTGTCATCGGCTTCGCCACCACCCCGGTCGCCATGGCCGGTGAGGTGGCCCGCCGCCTCGCCAGCGCCATCCGGGCGACGGAAGACACGCCCCGCTAGGGACTTGTGCGAATCCCGACACCCGTCATGACTGCGCCATGCCCCCCGCCCCCTCCGGCCTGAGCCGCACCCATCTCGGCGCCATCCTCACCATGCTCGCCATGTTCGGCTTCGCGAGCCTGGACAGCATGAGCAAGCTCCTCGTGGTGGACTACCCGATCACCCAGACCCTCTGGGTCCGCTACAGCATCTTCACCGTCTTCGCCCTGCTGATCGCCCGCCGCACTGGCCTCAAGCGCGCGATCCGCAGCACCCGTCCCCTCCTCCAGACCGGCCGATCCCTGCTCGGCCTGGTCGAAAGCGGCGTCTTCGTCCTCGCCTTCTACTTCCTCCCGCTCGCCGACACCCACGCGCTCGCCGCCACCTCCCCGCTCCTGGTGATCGCGATCTCGCAGATCTTCCTCGGCGAACGCGCCGGAATCCGCCGCTGGTTCGCCGTCGCCGCCGGGTTCGCCGGCGTGCTCCTCATCATCCGGCCGGGCTTCCAGGCCCTGAGCTGGCCCCTCCTGCTCCCCCTCGGCGGCGCGCTGATGTGGGCGATCTACCAGGTGCTGACCCGCCTCTGCGCCGCCACCGACCCGCCGGAAACCACCCTGCTCTGGACCGCCGGCGTCGGCCTCGCCGCCACCTCCCTCGTCGGACCCTGGCAATGGCACACCCCCGACGCCACCGCGTGGCTGCTCCTCTTCGGCATCGCCATCACCGGCAGCGCCGCCCATTACGCCCTGGTCCGCGCGCTCGACTACACCCCCGCCGGCGCGGTCCAACCCTACAGCTACACCCTGCTGGTCTGGACCGCCCTTCTCGGCGCCCTGGTCTTCGGCCAGATCCCGGACGGCTGGACCATCGCCGGCGGCGCCATCGTCGTCCTCTCCGGCCTCTACACCTGGAACCTGGACCGCCGCGACGCCGCCTGAACGATTACCCCGCGTTGCCCGCGAGGAAATCGAGCGCCGCCTGCACGCCCCCCTTCTTGTGCGGAACCCCGGCATTGCCGAGCCCCATCTCGATCCCGCCGAGCGTCCCCACCAGCTGCAAGTCGTTGAAATCGCCAAGATGCCCGATCCGGAACACCCGGTCCTTCAACACCCCGAGCCCATTGCCCAACGACATATTGTATTTCGCCAGGATCACCGCCCGCAGCCCATCCGCGCTGTGCCCGTCGGGCAGCCGCACCGCGGTCAACGCCGAGGAATAGTGCCGCGGGTCCGCGCACTGCACCTCGAGCCCCCAGGCCCGCACCGCGCGGCGCGTCGCCTCCGCGTGCCGGTCATGCCGCGCGAACACATTGGCCAGCCCCTCCTCCAGCAACATCGTAATCGCGGCATCGAGCCCGTAGAGTAGGTTGGTCCCCGGCGTGTAGGGAAAATACCCGGTCGCATTCGCCGCCAGCATCGGCCGCCAATCCCAGTACGAGCGCGGCAACTTCGCCGTCTCCGCCGCCGCCAGCGCCTTGGCACTCACCGCGTTGAACGACAGCCCCGGCGGCAACATCAGCCCCTTCTGCGACCCCGCGATCGTCACATCCACGCCCCACGCGTCATGCCGGTAATCGATGCTGGCGAGCGAGGAAATCGTATCCACCAGCAGCAGCGCCGGATGCTTCGCCGCATCCATCGCCGCGCGCACCTCGTCGATCCGGCTGGTGCACCCGGTCGAGGTCTCGTTGTGCACCACGCAAACCGAGCGGATCGCATGCCCGGTATCCTTGGCCAGCGCCTCGGCAATCGCTGCCACATCCGCGCCCCGGCGCCAATCGGTCTCGATGAACACCGGCTTGAGCTGCAACCGCTCCGCCATCTCCTGCCACAGCGTCGCGAACCACCCGGTCCGGCACATCAGCACCGTGTCGCCCGGCGAATGCGTGTTCGCCAGCGCCGCCTCCCATGCCCCGGTGCCCGACGCCGGATAAATGATCACGTGGCCTTCAGTCCCGAACACCTGGCCGAGCTTGCCCAGGATCTGCGCCCCCAGCCGCCCGAAATCCGGCCCGCGGTGATCCATCGTCGGATTGTCCATCGCCCGCAGCACCCGATCCGGCACATTGGTCGGCCCCGGGATCTGCAAGAAGTGGCGGCCCGGCGCGCGGGTGGTTTCGTAGTAGGCCATGTAACTCTCCTGCTGAGCCGCCGCCGTCGCCACCCGAAGGCGACCAATGGATGAAGTTTTTTGGTTCTTTTTTTCAAAAAAGAACAGGCCTTCTTTTTTGAAAAAAAGAAGCAAAAAACTTCCACCCGTTTTAGAGGAGACCCTCACGGAGGACACCGCATGAACGCGATCATTGGAGACTCGACCCTGGCCGCGCGCCTGCGCCACGAAATCCAGGGCGAAGTCCTCTTCACCCCGGCCGATCGCGGTCGCTACGCCACGGACGCCTCGATCTACCAGGTCGAACCCATCGGCGTGATCGTGCCCAAACGCATCGAGGACGTCGCCGCCGCCATGGCCATCGCCCGTGAAGCCGGCATCCCCGTCCTCCCCCGCGGCGGCGGCACCAGCCAATGCGGCCAGACCGTCAACCGCGCCCTCGTCATCGACTGCTCCAAACACCTCAACAGGATCCTCTCCGTCGAAGGCGACCGCGCCTGGGTCGAGCCCGGCATCGTGCTGGCCCAGTTCAACGCCGCCATCAAATCCACAGGCAAATTCTTCGCCGTCGATCCCTCCACCAACGGGCGCTGCACCATCGGCGGCATGGCCGGCAACAACTCCTGCGGCTCCAAATCCATCCGCTACGGCCTGATGGCGGACAACACCACCGCCATAGACGCCATCCTCGCCGACGGCACCCGCACCCGCTTCGCCCAGGACACCGGCCCGGACGCCCTCGTCGCCCGCATGCGCGCCCTCGGCCTGTCCGAAGCCGACGAGATCGCCGCCCAGTTCCCCAAACAACTCCGCCGCGTCGGCGGCTATAACATCGACGCCCTGACCCCCGCCGCCCGCGCCGACGGCCGCGACAACCTCGCCCGCCTCCTCGTCGGCTCCGAGGGCACCCTCGCCTTCTCCGCCGCCCTCGAACTCGTGCTCCACCCGATCAAGCCGCGCAAAGTCCTCGGCATCTGCCAGTTCCCCGACTTCCGCGCCGCCATGGCCGCCTCCCAGCACCTCGTCACCCTCGACCCCGAAGCCGTCGAACTCGTCGATCGCACCATGATCGAACTCGGCCGCGCCATCCCGATCTACCGCGCCACCATCGACCGCATGCTCATCGGCGAACCCGACTCCGTCCTCATCGTCGAATTCCACGGCCACGAGGACGCCCCCCTCCTCGCCAAACTCGCCGAGCTCGACACCATGATGGCCGACCTCGGCTTCCCCGGCATGGTCGTCCGCGCCGTCGATGCAGGCTTCCAGGCCGACATCGCCGAAGTCCGCGAAGCCGGCCTCAACATCATGATGTCGATGAAAGGCGACGGCAAACCGGTCTCCTTCATCGAGGACTGCGCCGTCGACCTGCCCGACCTGGCTGGCTACACCGAACGCCTCAACGACGTCTTCGCCCGCCACGGCACCAAAGGCACCTGGTACGCCCACGCCTCGGTCGGCTGCCTCCACGTCCGCCCCGTCCTCTCCATGAAGGACCCCGCCGACGTCGCCCGCATGCGCGCCATCGCCGAGGAGTGCTTCGCCCTCGTGCGAGAATACAAAGGCAGCCATTCCGGCGAACACGGCGACGGCATCGTCCGCTCCGAATTCAACGAGACCATGTTCGGCCCCCGCATCGCCCGCGCCTTCGAGGCGGTGAAGGACAGCTTCGACCCCGCTGGCCTGCTCAACCCCGGCCGCGTCGTCCGCGCCCCCAAAATGGACGACCGCACCCTCTTCCGCTATCCGCCCGGCTACGCCCCCGCCCCGGGCTTCACGCCAAGGCTCGACTGGTCCGCCTACCCCGGCCCAATCGGCGGCATGCTCGGCGCGGTCGAGATGTGCAACAACAACGGCACCTGCCGCAAAATCGACGCCGGCGTCATGTGCCCCTCCTTCCGCGCCACGCGCGACGAGGAACACGTCACCCGCGGCCGCGCCAACACGCTCCGCCTCGCGCTGACCGGCCAGCTCGGCCCCGACGCCATGTCCTCCGACGCCGTCGCCGAAGCCATGAGCCTCTGCGTCTCCTGCAAGGCCTGCCGCCGCGAATGCCCCACCGGCGTCGACATGGCCAAACTCAAACTCGAAGTCACCGCGGCCCGAACCGCGAAGCACGGCGCCAAGCTCCGCGACCGCCTCGTCGCCGAACTCCCCCGCATCGCCCGCCTCGCTGCCCGCGCCCCCGCCCTCTTCAACCTGCGCAACAAACTCCCCCTCCTGCGCAATCTCGGCGAACGCATCGGCATCGCGGCCAGCCGCGACCTCCCCGAATTCCACCCCGCCCCCTTCCGCGACGACGAAGCCGACGGCCCCACCGGTGATGTCCTCCTCTTCGCCGACTGCTTCAACCGCGCCTTCGAACCCGAAAACCTCCGCTCCGCCGTCACCGTCCTGCACGCCGCCGGCCAAAAAATCGCCATCCCCAAAACCGACCGCCCGCTCTGCTGCGGTCGCACCTACCTCGCCGCCGGCATGATCGACGAAGCCCGCGCCGAAGCCGCCCGCACGCTCGCCGCCCTCGAAGGCGACGCCCCCGTCATCGGCCTCGAACCCTCCTGCCTCTTCACGCTGCGCGACGAATTCCCCTCCCTCCTCCCCGGCGACGCCGCCAGACGCCTCGCCGACCGCGTCATGCTCCTCGGCGAATACCTCACCAAAACCAAACCCGACCTCCCCCTCGGCCCCCTCCCCGCCACCGCCCATGTCCACGGCCACTGCCACCAGAAAAGCTTCGGCGCCTTCCCCGCCACCATCGCCGCCCTGAAACAAATTCCGGGATTGGATGTGAAACCCATCACATCCTCCTGCTGCGGAATGGCCGGATCATTCGGCTACCAAAGCGAGAGCCAGCAGGTCTCCCGCGCCATGGCCGAAGCCAGCCTTCTGCCCGCCATCCGCGCCGCCGGCGCTGAGGACCTGATCGTGGCCGATGGCACCAGCTGCCGCCATCAGATCGCCGACCTCGGCGGGCGCAAGGCGGTGCACTCTGCGGTTGTGCTGGCACGGGCTCTCAGCGGCCCATAGTTGCAGAATCGTCTCTCGTGGCTAGACTTCCCGCCCCAACGGTCCGGGAGGCCGCGATGAGAACGCCGCATGACGAAGGACCGCTGTCGCGCCGTCGCGCCGTCGCTGTCGCCGTGCTGTCGCTGCTCCTGCCCGGGCTCGGCCATATTGTGGCGCGCAGCGTCGGCCGCGGCTGGGCCTGGTATGCCGGCGGCACCCTGCTCGGCCTGCTGCTGCTCTCCGGCACGGTACTGCTGGCGCCGGTACCGGTGATGATCCTGGCATTCGTCGCCCTGACCTTCCTGATGTTGGTCCCTTTCAACATCCTCGCCGCAGCCGACGCCTACCGCGTGGCCCGGGCTTGGCGGGTCCGCACCCCGCCCGGCTGGCTGCGCGCGACCTGGCTGTCGATCCTCGCGATGCTGGCGATCGGCGCCGCGGTCCAGTCCTCTCTCACGCCGGCGATGCGCTGGCGCAGCTTCAGCATTCCGTCGGCCTCGATGCTGCCGAACCTGCAAGTCGGCGACTACCTGATGGTCGATACCCAGACCCGGGGGACCTTGCCGCCGCGCGGCGAGATCGTGGTGTTCGTGCTGCCTTCCGATGGAAGGACGGATTACATCAAGCGCGTGATCGGCCTGCCCGGCGACCGTGTGCAGATGAAGGTCGGGCGACTTTTCCTCAACGGCACAATGGTGCCGCGCCGCGACGCCGGCACCTTCCTCGCCGCCGGCGACGGGCCGCCGATGCTGCTCAAGCGCTATATCGAGACGCTGCCGCTCGGCGCCGGCGCCACCCGCGACTACGCCATCCTGGAGGCATCGGACGCCGAGATGCTGGACAACACGCCCGAATTCCTGGTGCCGCCCGGCGCCTTTTTCGTCCTCGGCGACAGCCGCGACAACAGCATGGACAGCCGGGTCGCCAGCGTCGGGTTCGTACCGGTGGCCAATGTGGTCGGCCCGGCGCTCACCCGGTTTTGGGCCCGCAGCTTCGACCGCATCCTGCAACCCGTGCAATAATTCTCAGATCTCTCGCGCGGGAAACGCCTCGGCCGCCATCCAGGCCTCATAGGCCGCCTCAAGTGCATTCCCGCCGACGAGCCCATCGAGCGCCACCGCGTCGTCCGGCCGCGCGCGGATCATCCAGCCGGCGCCATAGGGGTCGCGGTTGATGCCCTGGGGATCGGCGATCAGCGCGTCGTTGACCGCGACCACCATGCCGGCGAACGCGGCCCGCACCGGCCCGACCCATTTGCCGCTCTCGATCACCGCGCAGGACCGCCCGGCCTCCAGCGCCAGCCCGACCCGCCGCGGCGTGAATGCCAGCACCGGCCCGGCCAAAACGGCGGCGATCTCCGTCATGCCGAGCGTGATGGTGCCGTCAGCCTCGCGCCGATACCAGCAATGGTTCGCCACGTCGTAGAGCAGGCCTGCGGGAAAACGATAGCCGCGAATTTCGATCATCCCTAGTAACTCAACACCCGGACATCATCCGCCATCACGATTTCCATCATCGCGGCGACGCCCATCAGGCCGCTGCACTCCTCGATCAGATCAGCCGCGCTCATGTCGAAAAGATCGAGATTGGCCGGACACGCCCACAGCCTGGCCCCGGCCTGATGCGCATCGCGGATGAAATCGAGCACCGAACGCGACGACCCCGGCTTTACGAACAAGGTCTCCGCCACGCCACGGCGGAGCAGCCTGCCGGCCGTCGCGGTGCAGATGATATCGACCTCGTGGTCGAGCGCCGCCGCGACGGCGGCGTGGTAGAACGGGGCACCGAGTTCCTCGCCGTTGCGCGGATCGGTGTTCACCAGGATGACGACTAGGCGCTTGCGCATGCGGCCTCCGCGATGACGTCGGCGAGCAGATCGAGCCCGGCCCCGGCGATGCTGGCACCCGACGTCGCCAGGAAGCCCCGCGCCACCGCTTCGGCCTCGTCCAGGCGCCGGCCGGTCAGGACGGCTTCGAGGTCGCGCAGCACGCGCGGCGGCGTGATGAAGAAATCGCCGCCGATCGCGATCGCCTGGATGCGCCCGGCCTGCGCCCTGAGCACCGCTTCGGCGATGCCCGCCGGGCTGGCCCGGCGGGCGTGGCGATCCGCCGCTGCCGGGTGCTGATGGAGGTGGTGGCCGTGGACAAACGCCTCGGTGCCGATCTCGGCGTCGTGCAGTGCGGCGGCGCGGGCGGCCTCCCCGTCATGCAGGGTCGAGGGGATCAGCTTCGCGCCGAGCGCCGCGGCAAGGGCGGTGGCGAGGCCGGCGCCGATCTCATCGAACCGGAGGCGGACGCCCTCGGCGCGCAGCGAGGTCAGCCGGGCCGCGAAATCGCCGCCAGCGGAGAGTTTGCGCTCCGGCAGCCGCAAGGCCCGTGTCATCAAGGCGAAATCGGGGTCGACCAGCACGGTGCCCTGGAACAACAGCCGGTCGCGATCGAAATAGCCGCCGGTGCCGGCGAGCTTGCGGCCATCGACCACGATATCGTTGCGTGGCCTGAAGGTCGCGGGCAGGCCGAGTCCGGCGAGGCCGCCGGCAATCGCGCGGCACAAGCTCGCCCCGGCGGCAGCGAGCCCGGCGGGGAAGCGGTCGCGGCGCAGGATCAGCTCCCAGCCGAGGATGCCGGGGTCCATGATGATGGCGCCGCCACCGGTCATGCGGCGCGCGACCTCGACGCCATGCTCCGCACACCAGGGGAGATCGACTTCGCGGCCAAGCGCCTGATGGGCGCCGACCAGCGCGCCGGGCCGGAAGCGTTGTAGGCGGAAAATCTCGTCGTCGCCGTGCAGCAGGGCCTCGGTGAGCGCGAGGTTGCGCCGGGCCGGCAGCTCCGGCGTGGCGATCAGACGGATCATGCCAGAGCGGCCACCAGCCGCCGCAGCATCGCGTGCGCGGCAGCGGCATCGCCGGCGAGGCGGAGTAGGGCAGGGAGCTGCAACGGGTGGCGCAGCACGGAGGCGGCGACACGCAGGAGCCCGATGGCCCCCCTGCGGTCGAGCGCGGCGAGCGCGGCGGCCGGCAGATCGCGGCCGGCGGGATCGCAGATCACCCGCAGCGCGGCGCACGCAACGCCGTGGGCGGCGGCCACGGCGGCGAGTTCACCGGATTCGAGATCGACCGCACTGGCGCCGCTGTCACGATGCAGCGCACGCTTCGCCGCCGCCGTCGCGACGGGGCGGTCGGTGGCGATCAGGCTGCCAGCATTCGGCCCCCCAAGCCAGGCGAGCAGTGCCGGATCGGCGGCATAGGCCTGGCCGTGATGCAGGATGCGCGCCGGGATGACGGTGGCGCCGGCACTCAGCTCCGGGTGGAGCCCGCCAGCGAGGCCGAAGCTGAGGAGTCCCGTGGCGCCAGCCCGGATCAGGCGCTCGGCCGCGGCGCGCGCGCCCTCGGGCAACCCCCCACCAATCTCGACCGCGCCGAGCGGGAAAGCGATTCGTGCCTCGGCGACGAGGCCGACGACGATACCAAGACGGGGCGGAGCGCTCATGAACGCCGCCATCATGCCATTGTGGCGCGCCTGGAACCAGAGCGCATCAAGCCAGAACGCATCACGGTCAGGCGGGTCCCACGTGGAGACCCGCCGCATCGTGATCGATCCGGTGCAGCAGACGTCAGCCGGCGGCGCGCTTGGTGGTCGCGGCCTCGGCCTTCTTCGCAGTGCCCGTGGCCTCGGTCATGATTCCGCGCAGGTCGCGCAGGAAGGCCGTGCCCTTCAGGGTGCGCTGTACGAGGACGCTGCGGCGATCGGCCGGGTCAACCTTGCGGCGGGCGAGGTCGAGTTCGCCGAGACGGTCGAGCGCGCGGGTGATGGCGGGCTTGGAAACGTTGAGTTCAGCCGCAAGCCCGCGAACCGTATGCGCGCCGTCCTTCAGGTAGCAGGTGAGGAACACGCCGAGCTGACGGGCCGAGAGGTCCGGTCCGTCGCGCCGCACCAGAGCCACGATGGTCTCCCGCAGAATACCGACGAGCTGATCTGCGGAGGGGTTGGCGGCCATGTCTTGTCCTTTCAGGAACGAGTTAAAGTGTGATCGAATCAGGTTCGCGGTATCGTTTCTATCACACCGCAATTGGAGAAAGCCAGAATGATCCTAGATAATTAACGTTATCATTGTTTAAGAAATGTTCAACCCATCGTGAAGATTGCCGTCATTCAGGGGAAAAATGCAAGGCGATCGCCGCGAACAGCGCCCGGATACCCATCGCCTCGCCGCCCTCGGGGCGGCCGGGGCGGGTGGCATCGTTCCAGGCGTACATGTCGAGATGAACCCAGTTCGTGGTCGCGGCGACGAAACGGCGCAGGAACAGGCCAGCAACGACCGCGCCGGCGAACGCCTTGCTGGAAACGTTATTCAGATCGGCCACCGGGCTGTCCAGCCAGGCGTCGTAGCCGTCCCACAGCGGCAGCCGCCACAGCGGATCGTGATTCGCCCGGCCAGCAGCGAGCAGGCGCTCGGCCATAACGTCGTCGTTGGCAAACAGCGCCGGCATGTCGGGGCCGATCGCAACCCGCGCAGCACCCGTCAGCGTGGCGCAGTCGACGATCAGCGCCGGCCCGGCGTCGGAGGCCTCGGCCAGCAGATCGCACAGCACCAGACGGCCCTCGGCGTCGGTGTTGCCGATCTCCACCGTCAGCCCGCGGCGGGTGCGAATGATGTCCATCGGCCGCATCGCCCGCCCAGAGACGCTGTTCTCAACACAGCCGATTGAAACCGACAGGCGGATCGCCAGGTCGGCCTCCATGATCATGCGGGCGAGGCCGAGCACGTTGGCCGCGCCGCCCATGTCCTTCTTCATCCGCAGCATGCCGGCCGAGGGCTTGAGATCGTAGCCGCCGGAATCGAAGCACACGCCCTTGCCACACAGCCAGACATGGGGCGCATCCGGCGCCGCCGCGCTGCCCTGCCAATGGAACCCCGCCACCACCGGCGCGCGCTCCGAGCCACGGCCGACTGCGGCCACCGTCGGATAATGCGCCTCGAGGTCGCTGCCACTGCTGCGGAAGCCGCGCGCGCCGTGGGCGGCGCCGAGGGCAGCCGTGGCGTCGGCGAGTTCGGCCGGGCCGAGCACGTTCGCCGGTGCGTTGATCAGGTCCCGCACCATCCAGATCGCGGCGGCCTGGGACAGCGCGCGGCCGCCATGGCCGGCGGCCAGGCGCGCCGGCGCGCGGCCGGGCTTCCTAAATTCGCTGTAACGATAGGCGCCGAGACAATAACCGAGCACCGCCGCCTCGGCGTCGAAATCCCCGGGCTCGATCCGCCAGAGACCTTCGGGCAATTTGTACGGCAGTCCGCCGAAGACATGCGGCCCACTCTGCCCGCCAAGGCCGAACACTGCTGCGGCGACGCCGTCGGCGCCGGGCAGCAGTATCAGTTCATCGGCCTTCGCGCCGAACCCTGCGGCGCGAACAAACGCGGCCTGACCGGGGGCGAGACGGTCGAGCAGGGCGGCCAACCCGGCCGGGCGCACGGCATGGACCGCCCGCGCCGCGGTATCGACGGGTTCGATCGGCAAGCGGGTCTCGGTCATGCGTTCGCGTCCCTGCGGAGTCGCTGCCGACGATCCATGGGCAGCACGAGATTCCCTTCGCACTGTTGCAGGACAATGACAAGTACCCAGCGGCGCCAAAACGACATTTCACCAGGAGGTGAACCGCCCTCCCGGTGCCAAAACGCCCGTCAACCCTCCTGCCCGCGCGGCTCCGCCGCTGGCGAGCAAGGCCTCGACCCGCCGGGCGAAGCCGGCCGCATCCTTCGGCAGGTCGCCGTCCTGCAGGCGGGCAAGATCAATCAGCAGCCTGGTGTCGGCCTCGATCTCGCCACCCTCGGCCAGCCGCTCGGCCAGCCGCGCGATCAGCGTGTGCCGCGGGTTGATCTCCAGCACCGGCGCCGGCGCGTAGTTCATCCGCCCGGCGCGCTTGAGCAGCCGCTGCATCTGCAAGTCGGGCCCCTCACCGCCCGAGGCCAGCACCACGGCGCTGTCGACCAGCCGATCGGTGGTGCGAATGTCGCTGACCTCCTCGCCCAGCACCGTCTTCATCGCCGCAATCAGCGCCTCCGCCTCCACCGCCTCGCCCGCGGGCGCGCTCGCCTCGCCGATGGAGGCGAGTTCCGCCGCGCCCACCGAGACGCTCTTGAGCTTCTTGTCCTCGAAACTGTCGAGCCGCTCCGGCCAGAACGCATCGATGCTGTCGGTCAGCAGCAGCACCTCGACGCCGCGCGCCTTGAACCCCTCGAGCTGCGCCGAACGGGCGAGCTGATCGGCATCATCGCCCACCAGATAATAGATCGATTCCTGGCCCGGCTTCATCCGCCCGATATAGTCGGCGAGGCTCACCAGCCCCTCCTCGGTCGAGGAGCGGAACCGCATCAGCCCCGCGACATCCTTGCGGTGCTCGGCATCGTCCCAGGCGCCTTCCTTCACGATGGCGCCGAAGTTGTTCCAGAACGTCGCGTAGTCGGCGGCATCCTTGGCCTTGTTCTTCAACTCGGTGATCACCCGGTTGGTCACCGCCTTGCGGATGCGCGCGATCACCGGCGTGGCCTGCAGGATTTCACGGCTGACATTGAGCGGCAGGTCCTCGGTATCCACCACCCCCTGCACGAAGCGCAGCCACGGCGGCAGAAGCTCGGCGGCATCGGTGATGAACATCCGCCGCACATGCAGCCGGATCTTGGAGACCCGCTCGTCCTCCACCGGCATGAACGGCTTCATCCCCGGCACGAACATCAGCGCGTGGAACTCCATCACGCCCTCGGCGCGCCAGTGCAGCGTGGCCCAGGGCGCATCGAAACTATGGCCGATATGGCGGTAGAAGCCGGTGTATTCGTCCTCGCTGATCTCGCTCTTGGCCTTGCGCCACAGCGCGTTGCCCTCGTTCGCCTTCTCGTCCTTGCCGTCGCGCGCGATGATGATGGGCAGCGTGATGTGGTCAGCCCATTTGCGCACGATGGTCTCCAGGCGCATCGGCTCCAGGAACTCGTCGGCATCGGTTTTGATGTGCAGCACGACATCGGTGCCCGCCGTCTCCCGGCTGGCCGGCGCGATGGTGTATTCGCCCGCCCCCGCGCTCGCCCAGGTCCAGGCCTCCTCGGTCCCCGCCTTGCGGCTCGTCACCTCCACCCGGTCTGCCACCATGAACGAGGAATAGAACCCGACGCCGAACTGCCCGATCAGGCTCGGCCGCTCCTCCGGCTTGGCCGAGGCCAGCTTCTCGCCGAACGCCCGCGTGCCGGAACGCGCGATCGTCCCCAGATGCGCCATCAGGTCCTCGCGCGTCATGCCGATGCCGTCATCGGCGATGGTGATGGTGCGCTCCGGCTTGTTCGGCACGATCCGCACCCCCGCACTCTCGGGCGGCGCGATGGCGGGGTGGGTCAGGCTCTCGAAGCGGCGGCGGTCGGTCGCATCGGCGGCGTTGGCAACCAACTCGCGCAGGAATATCTCCCGATCCGAATAGAGCGAATGCACGACGAGATCGAGCAGGCGGCCGACCTCGGCCTCAAAACCGTGTTTCTCGATGGTGGGTTCGGTGGTGGCGTCGGTCATGACGGCGGTTCTCCTCGGTCTGGCCCCCGCAGGGCTTGCGAGGACGGGATATGCGCAACCACGTGCCGGATTTCAACGCCCGGCCCCGCTCGGGCAGCCCCGCCTCAGCCCATTCCCCGATCCCGGGCACGCACGCTTTCACACGCCGGTCACGTCGTACCGCTTGCATTGTGCACTGCGACACCCGACCATTTCCGCATGAAACGACTCGACCCTGCGTTTCCGCTGCTGGGCCATCGCGTCAAGGCCGTGCTGGGCCCGACCAACACGGGCAAGACCCATCTCGCCATCGAGCGGATGCTGGCGCACGCCTCCGGCATCATCGGCTTCCCGCTGCGCCTCCTCGCCCGCGAAAACTACGACCGCATGGTCGCCCGCAAGGGCGCCCGCCACGTCGCGCTGATCACCGGCGAGGAGAAAATCATCCCGCCCGAAGCCCGCTGGTTCTCCTGCACCGTCGAGGCCATGCCGCTGGATCGGCGCGTCGAAGGCGCCTCGCGCGGCTTCGCCGCTGCCGGCTTCGAATTCCTCGCAGTGGACGAAATCCAGCTCTGCGCCGACCCCGACCGCGGCCACATCTTCACCGATCGCCTGCTCCATGCCCGCGGCCTGGTCGAAACCATGTTCCTCGGCGCCGAAACCATCCGCCCTTTGCTCCACCGCCTCATCCCCGAGGCCACCGTCGAAACCCGCCCCCGGCTGTCCCAAATCACCCATGCCGGCGCGATGAAGCTCTCCCGCCTGCCGCCGCGCAGTGCCGTGGTCGCCTTCAGCACCGCCGAGGTCTACGCCATCGCCGAGCTCATCCGCCGCCGCCGCGGTGGCTGCGCCGTGGTGATGGGCCGCCTCAGCCCCCGCACCCGCAACGCCCAGGTCGCCCTCTACCAGGCCGGCGAGGTCGATTTCCTGGTCGCCACGGACGCCATCGGCATGGGCCTGAACATGGATGTCGACCATGTCGGTTTCGCCCGCCTGACCAAGTTCGACGGCCACCGCCCGCGCCATCTCTGGGCCACCGAAGTCGCCCAGATCGCCGGCCGCGCCGGCCGCGGCATGCGCGACGGCACCTTCGGCACCACCGGCGACTGCCCCCCGCTCGACGAGGACATCGTCCGCGCCGTCGAGGAGCACCAGTTCGAACCGCTCGAACAACTCGCCTGGCGCAATTCCGCGCTCGACTTCACGTCCGTCGATACCCTCCTCGCCAGCCTCAACGCCCCACCCCCCCGTCGCGGCCTGGTCCGCGGCAACGAAGCCACCGACGTCGAAACCCTCGATGTCCTGGCCCGCGACCCCGATATCCGCGCCCTCGCCCGCAGCCGCCGCAGCGTGCAGATGCTGTGGGACGCCTGCCAGATCCCCGACTTCCGCAAACTCTCCGACGACACCCACACCAAACTCTGCGCCAAGGTCTTCGGCCACATCGCCCGCGGCATCAGGCTCCCGACCGACTGGCTCGCCAGCCAGATCGCCGCCCTCGCCCGCATCGACGGCGATATCGACACCCTGATGCAGCGCCTCGCCTCCGTCCGCGTCTGGACCTACGTCGCCGCCCGCACCGACTGGGTGCCCGACGCGCTCCACTGGCAAGCCAAGGCCCGCGAAGCCGAGGACATGATCTCCGACGCGCTCCACGAAAAACTCATCGCCCGCTTCGTCGACCGCCGCGCCGCCCACCTGATGCGTCGCCTCGATGCCGGCGAGCCCGAAAAACTCCTCTCCGCCGTCACCCGCCGCGGCGAAGTCGTCGTCGAAGGCCACCCGGTCGGTCACATCGAGGGCTTCGCCTTCGTGCCCGATCCCGCCAGCGAAGGCGAGACCCGCAAAATGATGCTCCGCGCCGCCCGCCACGCCCTGCGCGACGAGATGCCGCGCCGGGTGGTGCGCCTCGAGGCAGCCGGGGATGAGGACTTCGCCCTCGTCCCCGGTCCCTGTGGCACCATCGCCCTTGCCTGGGAGGGCGCGACGATCGGCCGCCTGCGCGCCGGCGCCAGCCCCTTGCGCCCCCTCGCCGAGGCCCGGGACAGCGAGTTTCTCGACTCCGGCCAGCGCGAACGCGTGCGCCTGCGCCTGCAAACCTTCGTCGACGCCGCCATCCGCGCTGCGCTGGCGCCCCTGTTCCAGGCCCTGGCCGCCCCCGACCCGGCCTTGCGCGGCATCCTGCACCGGCTCGGCGAAGGGCTCGGCCTGGTGCTGGCGGCCGATGTCGCCGCCTCCGACCTGCGCGCCCGCCTCAAGGCGCTCGGCATCCAGGCCGGCCGCCACGCGCTGTTCGTCCCCGCCATTCTCAAGCCCGCGCCCAACGCCGTGCGGGCGCTGCTGTGGGGGCTGTTCCATGGCGTCACGCCACCCGCGCTGCCCGGACCCGCGCGCGTCACCTTCGTGCCGCCGGCCGACTGGCCCGCCGATTTCGCCGCCGCGATGGGCTGGATCGAGGCCGGGCCGGTGCTGCTCCGGGTCGATATTGCGGAGCGGATCGCGGCCGAGCTGGCCGGCCTGGCGCGGGAGCGGCCGATCCCGGTGCCGGAGGGGCTGGCGGCGCGCCTGTCGATGAAGGCGGAGTATCTCCCCCCGCTGCTGCGCCGCCTCGGCTTCCGCCTGTTCCCCGCCGCCCCTCTGGCGCCAGGGATGTTCGGGCCGCCCTGTCCGCCGATGATGGGCCTGCAACGGCGCAAGCCGGAGCCCCCGCCGACGGCCCCCCCGCTGCGCATGGGCAGCCCCTTCGCCGCGCTGGCGGCGCTGCGGCAGCGATGAGCGATGAGGACCGCTCCTGGCAGCGGCTCGACAAGTTCCTCTGGCACGCAAGGGTGATGCGCCAGCGCAGCGACTGCGCCCGCCTCGCCGAGGGCGGCCTGCTGCGCATCAACCGCCAGGCGACCGACAAGCCGCACGCCAAGGTGCGGGTCGGCGACGTCATCACCCTCCCGCTGCCCGGCGGCGATGTCCGCGTCATCGAGGTGCTGGCGCTCGCCGAACGCCGCGGCCCCGCCACCGCGGCGCAGGCGCTCTACCGCGTGATCCCCGAGGGGGGATGACAGCGTACCGCATTGCCGCGCTGCAACAGGAGCCTTGCGGCCGCGGCCAAACGGCGGCATATCGCGCCCGGTCGAGATGTGTCGTGAGTTTTGCCGGGAGCGTGGGATGACATACGTAGTCACCGAGAACTGCATCAAGTGCAAGTACATGGACTGCGTGGAGGTCTGTCCGGTGGACTGCTTCTATGTCGGCGAGAACATGCTCGTCATCCACCCCGACGAATGCATCGATTGCGGCGTCTGCGAGCCCGAATGTCCGGCCGAGGCCATCCTGCCCGACAGCGACGACAAGGCCGGCCAGTGGCTCGAACAAAACCGCCAATACGCCGGTCTGTGGCCCAACATCACCCGCAAGGGCGAGGCGCCGGCCGATGCGGACGCGTGGAAGGACAAATCCGGCAAGGCGGCGCTGTTCTCGCCCGAGCCCGGCACGCCCTGATCGCGGCCCTGCCGCGCTCGAAACGCTGCGGATTTCCGCGAATCCAGCCGGTACGGCGCAGTTGCGCCCGGTGACTCCGCACGATTTTTGTGTTACAGGACCAATGCAGGCGCACGGATCGGCTGATCCGTGCGCCTGCTGTTGAACCATCCCATCAGGAGAGACCCGCGCCAGTCCAGTGCGGTGGCCACGCGCGAGCGGGCACCGCAATTCCGGAGCTGGTGTTTGAAATCCGCTCAAAGAGGTCAGGCATGAAGGCTCCCACAGACGGGACGGCCGCCGCCGTCGTTTCGCCGCCGCGCAGCGAACGCAAGCCCCGGACGACCGCCAAGCCCACGGCCGCCGCGACGGCGACCCACGAATCCACCACCCACGAATCCCAGGCTTCCGCCGCTCCGGCGTCGAAGCCGCCGCCGGAGAACAGGACGACAGTGACCAAAGCCAAGACCGCCGCTGCCGACAAGCCAGCCCCCGCCGCCAAGGCAGCCGCCAAACCCGAAGCCGCCGCCCCGGCAACCGCCCCGGATGCGAAAGCGGCCGACGCGAAAGCCGCCAGCGTGAAGGTCACTGCCATGGCGTCCGCAATCCCCGACGCGCCCCCGCCCGCCGTCGAGGCCCAGGTCGAGGTCCAAGTCGCGCCACTTTCCGTCACCCCCCCGTCCGGCGCCGCCCCGCCACGCCGACATGCGGCCGGGCCAGCCCCACATGCAGAACGGCCGCCCGGTCCCGCCGTCGCGCGCCGCCGCCAAGGAAGAGATTTTCGTCGAGGGCGATTTCGTCGTCTACCCGACCCACGGCGTCGGCAAGGTCGAGAAAATCGCGGTCGAGGACATCGCCGGCCATCGCCTCGACCTGATCCACATCACCTTCGAGGAAAACCGCATGACGCTGCGCGTGCCCGTCGCCAAGGCGCGCACCGCCGGGCTGCGCAAGCTCGCCACCCGCAAGATGTTCGACGAGGCCCTCGCCGTGCTCAAGGGCCGCGCCCGGATCAAGCGCACCATGTGGTCCCGCCGGGCCCAGGAATACGAGGCCAAGATCAACTCCGGTGACCCCATCGCCATCGCCGAAGTCGTGCGCGACCTTCACCGCAACTCCGGCCAGCCCGACCAGAGCTTCTCCGAACGCCAGATCTACGAGGCTGCCATGGACCGCTTGGCCGCCGAACTCGGCGCCCTCGACGAAACCGACAAAATGACGGCGACCATCAAGCTCATCAACTTCCTTAAGGCAGCGTGAAGGCAAGCGCTTCTTTTTTGAAAAAAAGAAGCAAAAAACTTCGCTCTTATTGCGGCACCTGTTGAGACCTGCGATTCTACCGTTGGCGCTTGGGGAGGACGGCCGGATGGAGAATGGGGCATTCGCGCGATGGCTTGCCGTGATCGGAGATCTGGATGCCACACAACGCGTGCGCGCG
>CAIYSR010000087.1 GCA_903928895.1 uncultured Rhodospirillales bacterium
CATGACACGACGGGCAAGGTGTCGGCGACGCTGCTGACGGGCCGTGCCGGCATCCTGACGCAGGATGCGAGCAACGCCTCGCCGTTCCCGCTGCCGGACCTGGTGCGGGCGATCGAAGTGGCGACGCTGTGGTCGACCGGCACTGCGGTGACGGGGAATGTGGTGTTGACGGGTTCGGCGGTGACGAACCTGGGGACGGCCGGGTTCGGGTATGGGGCGACGGGCGGGTTCAGCCTGACCAACATCGCTCCGGGTGGTGTGTTCACCATCATGGGCGGTCAGGGTGCCAAGGTGTATCCGGGCATTATCGCCTGGGGCGGCGACCTCAGCATCGGCGGCAACGATGCGCTCACCGCCTCGGTCAACGTGGTCGGTCCGGTCGGCAGTTCGGTTGGCAATACGACGATCTTCGGCCAGGGGACGATCAACGTCGCCAGTAGCGGCGTGGTCTCGGCGGCGGGCACGGCGAGCCTGACCACGATTGGTGCCTACACGCAATCGGCCGGGCTGGTGAATGCGCCGGTGGTGGCGATCAATGCGACCGCCGGGATTACCATCACGGGCGGTGCGATCGCCGCCAGCAACAGTGTATCGGTCTTCCCCGACGGGGCGACGACGACGGTGGCGCTGACACCGTCGATTTCGCTGACGGGTAGCGGCATCACCTTGAGTGCCGGCAGCATCGCCGCCATCGGGAGCGGCGCGCAGGTCAGCCTGGTGTCGCAGAACGCGGGCGACATCACGCTGACCGGCGGCTCGGTGTTCTCGGGCGGCGACATCCGGTTCGGTAATCCGGGCACGGGCAGTGGCGCGGTGGGCAGCGTGAGCGGGTTCTCGGCCGGGTTCGGACTCAGCCGTAACGTCGTGCAATCCGGCGGCACCGTTGCCGCGGTTGGTAATGTGTCGCTTTGGGTTGATAGTGCACTGACCCAGACCGGCGGCATTATCGCGGCGGGCGGGACGCTTGGGGCCAGTGTATTCCGGGACATCACCCAGGGCACCGCGGGCGGCATTCCGGGCAGTGCCGAATTCTCGGGCAGCACCGTTCGGCTGTTCTCGGCGACCGGGGCCGCGACGCAGCTCGCCTCGGGCCTCGTGCGTGGCGGACAGGGTCTGGCGAGCGCGGTCGATCCGCTCGGCTATCCGGTGCAGATCATGTCGCCAGCGGGGGCCAACAGCTTCACCAACTTCGACACGCCGCACAGCGTTGCCGCGGCGGGCGGGTATGTGGTGTTCAGTCCGGCGAGCAACGTGACGGCTGCGGCTGGGCTGGTCGCGCTGCCGGCGGTACCGGGCGCGAGCATCACCGGCCCGGCGGCCTATGTCGCGCCGGATGTGGTGCTGCTTGGCGACACGCTGAACCTGACGGCGCATGCGACGGCGCGTTACCTGGCGCTGTATTCACGCACGGCGACCAATGGGAGCGTCACCGCAACGCTGTTGACCGGGCGCGCGGGCGTGCCGGTGCAGGATGCGACCGCGCTGTCGCCCTATCCACTGCCCGATATCGTGCGCAGCGTGGAGACCACCAATGTGCCCGGCGGCGGCTTGCCGTTCTGGAGCACGGCCGCCAGCACCGGCAATGTCACGCTTACCGCGTCGGCGGTCGACAACCTCGGCACCATCGTGGTGCCAGGCACCAGTGGCTATGGCTATGGGACGACCGGCAGCTTCTCGCTCGACAACACCGCGCCCTCGGGCATCTTGATGGTGATGGGCGGCGGCACCGCCGGGAGCAATGTCTATCCCGGCGTGATCGCCGGCGGCGGGGACCTGACCATCACCCAGCATGTCGGCGGCGGTACCGGTTCGGGCAGCATCGAGGTGCGCGGCCCGCTGGCGGCCAGCGGCACCCTCACGGTGACGGCTCTTGGCGATATGAAGATCACCCAGTCGGCGGTGCTGTCGGCCGGTAATACCGCGGCGTTGAGCGCCGCCGGGACCTATACCCAGGACAGCGGGCTGGTGACGGCGCCGACCATCACGCTCAACAGCAACCTCGCCTCCGGCAACGCGGTGGTGATCTCCGGCGGCACCGTCAGCGCCACCGGAGTTGGTGGGCAGTTGCGCATCACCACACCGGCCAATGTGGTGCAGTCCGGCGGCGTGATTGCGTCCGACAACGGGCTGACCATCGGCACCGGCAGCGGCGCCGGCACGGCCGCGGGGACCGTGGTTGCGACCACGGATATCGTACAGAGCGGCGGCACCTTGGCGGCGGTGGGGAACATGGCGCTCTACGCGGGCGGCCAGTTCCACCAGACCGGCGGGGTGATTGCTGCCGGCGGCACGCTGGCCGCGACCGCGACCGGGCGGATCATCCAGGGCAATCTGGGGCAGCTCACGCGGACCACCACGGCGGCGACTATGTCCGGCGGCACCGTGCGCCTGTTCTCGACAACGGCCGGCGCGGACCAGGGCGGCGATGCACTGGTTGCCGGTGGCGCCAATGTTTCGGTCGATCCGAGCCTTTACCCGATCCGCATCCAGGCGCCCAAGGGAGGCAACGGCTTCGCCATTTTCGGCACCGCCGCGACGGTGACGGCGGGCGGCGCGCTGTTCTCGCCGGCCAGCAACCTCGGCGCGACGACGCCGGCGGCGGCCTACCAGGCGCTGACCGCGTATACCCCGGCCACTGTGGGCGCAACTTCGGCAACCCGCCCCGATGTCGCCTTGCTCGGCGGCACCATCGGCCCGAACACCGGCACCATCACGGCCAACAACCTCGCGCTGTATTCGTTCGGCGACACCAATGCCAACGTGGTGGCGAAGCTGCTGACCGGGCGCGCCGGCGTGCTGACACTGGACAGCACGGCCACGCCGGACTTCGTGGTGCCGGCCCTGGTGGCCACGATGGAGACGGTCAACAGCCCGGCCACCGGGACGCCATACTGGTCCCGCGCGAGCAACCACACCGGCAATTTCTACCTGCCGAACAACGTCACCAATGGTGGCACGGCGAACGTCAGCGCGGTCCAGAACCTCGGCACCACCGTCGGTGGCGTGAATTATGGGCTCGGCGCCACCGGTTCGATCAACCTCGACAACAAGGCGCCAGGCGGCACGCTGACGGTGATGGGCGGATTGATGTCCTGGGCCGGCGGAGTGCGGATCAACAATGTCGGCAGCGCCGATACCATGCTGGTGGTGGGCGACGTCAACGTCGCGAGCCCGGGCGCGAGTGTTGCGCTGTCCGGCACGACGGTGGTGGCGGGGCTGCTCTCCCTGACCAGCAACAGCATCACGCTCGGGAAGTCCGGTAGCGCAGCCGGCGGTAGCGTCACGCTACAGGCGGCTATGCTGGAGATCACCGGCAAGGCCAGCGTCAATGTGCTCGACGGTGTGACCATTGACACCGCCGGTGATACGTTCACACGGCCACTGGCGGGATCGGCGCCGAAGGATCCGCAGAAGACGAGCACGCCGCCGGCACATATGCCGGGGGCATTGTTCACTGCCGGGCTCGGCGGCTTCACCCAGACCGGCACCTTCACGATGCAGCCGTACACGCCGACCGCCTACAAGCTGTCCGGCCCAGCCTACACCCCGGCGACGCATCCGGTGCTCGATATCGTGTTGTCCGCCCAGACCGGGACCATCGCCTTCGACCCGGCGACGGGCAAGGGACTGGCGGCCCCCAAGGTCGCCATCGTCCTCGATGTCGGCGCCGGAAACGCGACCGGGCGGATCGACGCCGATACGCTGGCGCTGTTCTACACCCAGCAGACCGGGCCATCGAGCTACCTGACCGGCACGTTGCGCACGGCGCTCGGGATCGCGGTTTCGGACCAGGCGGCGGCGACTCAGGCGTTCATCGCCCAGAACGGCAATTATGTGCCGAGCAACCACTTCCAGATGAACGGTTGCGCGCTTTCGTCGGTCAACTGCGTGCTGACCTCGCTGTTCCCGCAGGTGATCGTGACCAATCCGTTCAAGGACATCGTGTTCGCCCGGATCGCGGACTCGCTGGACGATCCGGATCTGCTGCTGCCGAACGTCACCGACCGCGACTACTGAGGACAAGAAAAAGGGGCCGGTTCACACCGGCCCCTCGATCTCGTCGATGTTCGGAGCGCGGCGTGCCGGCCCCGCGGGTTGGTATCAGTTGGTACTCTTACGCTGGAGCCCCGCCACGTAGCCGCGGTTCCAGGTCGGGCAGATCATGACCTCGTTAATCACGACATGCGGGGGGAGGCAGGCGATGTAGCGGATGAGATCGCCGACATCCTCCTTCTGCGCCATGCGGCCACGTTCCTCCGCGCTCACCGGAACGGGGCGCTTGTCGAGGATCGGCGTCGCCACCTCGCCAGGCAGGACCGCGGTGCAGCGGATGCCGTTGACACATTCCTGCATGTTGATGGTGTGGCAGGCCGCTACGACACCGTGCTTGGCCGCGACATAGGCGGGGCCGCTCATCAGCCCGACCCAGCGGCCGGCCATGGAGGCGGTGACGATAATTTGCCCGCCCTGCTGGCGCCGCATGATCGGCAGCACCGCGATGGCGCCATAGAAGACGCTGTCGAGATTGCCGTGCAGCACGGTGTCGATGCCCTCGGCGGTGATCTGGTCCCAGCCGCGATCGAGGATATTGATGCCGGCATTGGCGACGAAAATGTCGATCCGGCCGAGCGTGGTCTCGATCCAGTCGGCGATGGCCTTCACCGCAGCGGCGTTGGTCATGTCGCCGGGCTGGACATGGGCGGCGCCGCCGGCGGCCCCGATGCGGGCGGCCACCTCTTCGAGCGGTGCCGCGCGGCGGCCGGTGAGGACCAGGGTGGCGCCCTCGCTCGCCAGGGCCAGGGCCGCGCCCTCGCCGATGCCGGTGCCGGCGCCGGTCACCCATACGATCTTTCCTGTCAGTTTGCCCATTCTCTGCTCCCCGTGCGGCTTGCCGGCCGCGGCTTGACGTGTTGCTGTAGCGGTTCGGTGAGATTAGCGCCGATTGGAGGAAACATGAAAATCAGCGCCGTCGAGACGCTGCGTGCCGATGCCGGCTGGCGGCTGTTCTCATTCCTCAAGATCACGACCGACAGCGGCATCGTCGGATGGTCCGAGTACAACGAGAGTTTCGGCAGCGCCGGATTGTCGGGCGTGATCGACGCGCTCACGGTGACACTGATCGGCAAGGACCCGCGGCCGGTCGAGCGCATCATCTCGACACTGCATGTCCTGACCCGCCAGTCCCGCGGCGGGATCAACCACCAAGCCATCGCGGCGATCGAAAACGCACTGCTCGACATCAAGGCAAAAGATCTCGGCATTCCCGTCTACGCCTTGTTCGGCGGGCCGGTGCGCGATCGCATCCCGGTCTACTGGTCCCATACCGGGACTTATCGGGTGCGCAATGCCGAGCTCATGGGCGTCAAACCGCTGGTGACGTTCGACGACCTGGCACGGCACTGCGAGGATATCCGCAAACAGGGATTCCACGCGCTCAAGACCAACATCATCCCGTTCCGTGACGGCAAGCTGGTGCCGTTCAATCCTGGCTTCGGGCGCACACCGGGGTGGCCGGAACTCAACTGGGACCATGCGGCGGTGCGCGCGGCGCAGGACACGCTGGCCGCATGCCGCGCCGGGGCGGGCGCCGGCATGGGGCTGATGCTCGACGTCAACTTCCATTTCAAGACGGAGGGGTTCAAGCGCATCGCCGCCGCAGTCGCGCCGTTCGACCTCACCTGGCTCGAGGTCGACATGCATGATCCGGCCTCGCTCGCCGACATCAGGGCGTCGGCCCCCTGCCCTATCGCCTCCTACGAGACGCTGTGCCACCGGCGCGAGTTCAAGCCCTATCTCGACGCCCGCAGCGCGGATGTCGCCATCATCGACGTCGTCTGGAACGGGCTTGCCGAGAGCGTCAAGACGGCCGCGATGGCCGAGGTCTATGAGGTGAACTGCGCCCCGCATAATTTCTACGGCCACCTGTGCAGCATGGTCTCGGCGCATTTCTGTGCGGCCATCCCGAATTTCCGCATCATGGAAATCGATATCGACAGCGTGGCTTGGCGCGATGAATTTTTCACGGATGTGCCGCGCATCGAAAACGGCGAACTGGTCTTGCCGACCGCGCCGGGCTGGGGCATCGACATCAATGAGGCCGCCGTGCGCGCGCGCCCGCCCAAGAATTGAACGAACAAGACGACCAGAAATTCCTGCAGGAGACAGACCGAGAATGGCAAAGTTCAAAATCGTAACCCCGGAGGGCGCGAGCTTCACCGTGGCGGGCGGGGGCTATGACTATGAAATGGAGGCGCTGTCCGGGCTGGACGCCGAGATCGTCGAGTGCCCCGCCACCGAGGAGGGCTTCATCGAAGGCGTCAGGGATGCCGATGCGATCTACGCCAAGGGCATGTCCTTCACGCCGCGCATGATCGCCGCCCTGCCCGCGAAATGCCGCGGCATCGTGCTCGGCACCGTTGGCGTCGACTATGTCAACGTCGCCGCCGCCACCGAGCGCAACATGCCGGTCACCAACTGCCCCGATACCTTCATCGAGGAAGTCGCCGACCACGCCATGATGCTGCTGCTGTCCACCCATCGGCGCGCCTTTGAACAAGACCGCATGGTGCGCGAGGGCCGCTGGCGCGATGGCCGTCCCCAGCTGCTCGTAGTGCCCCGCCTGATGGGGATGACGCTCGGCTTTGTTGCCTTCGGCCACGTCGCCCGCGCGGTGGCGATGCGGGCCAAGGGCTTCGGCCTGCGCATGATCGCCTATGATCCGTTCATCGAGGAACTGGTGATGCCGCAATACGGCGTCGAACCCGCGACGCTCGAGGAAGTGCTGGCCAACTCCGACTTCGTCTCCATGCACGCCCCGGCGACCCCGGAGGCCCAGGGCATGCTGATGGAGAAGCATTTCCGGCAGATGAAGAAGACCGCGATCTTCATCAATACCGGGCGTGGCGCGACAGTGCAGGAGGACGCGCTGATCAAGGCGCTCCAGGAGAAATGGATCGCCGGCGCCGGGATCGATGTGTTCCAGGTCGAGCCGCCGCGGCAGGATAACCCGTTGCTGCAAATGCCGCACATCATTCTCTCGCCGCACAATGCCTCGGCCTCCGCCCGCTTCGATCCGGCCCGCAAGCGCCGCGTCGGCCAGGAGCTGGCGCTGCTGTTGTCCGGTCGCTGGCCGATGAGCTGCGTCAACCCGACGGTACTCACCAAGACCGACTTGCGCCGGTGGCAGCCCTATTCGATGGAGCGCGGGCCGAACAGCTGAGGGATGGCGCGGGTACGGCGGGGGCTCAGGCTCTCGCCGTGCCTGCTCTCAGGCATTCAGCAGGGCCGCCTCCACGTCAGGCAGCCGGTCTTTGCCGAAGTAGATCTGCTCACCGACAAAAAACGTCGGGGCACCAAAGCACCCGCGGGCGACGGAGGCTTCGGTGTTGGCGACGAGGGCCGCCTTGACCGCCGGATCCTGGATTCGGGCCATTGTCTGGGCTCCATCCAGGCCCGAGGCATCGAGAGCGGCCTGGAACGTGGCGGGATCGTCCATCTTCTTGGGGTCTTCCCACATATGGTGGAAGGCAGCGGTGACATAGGCGGCAAGCCGGCCATCCATCTCGGCCGCGACGGCGCCCCGCATGAGGGACAGGGTGTTGACCGGGAAATGCGGGTTGCGCCGGAATTCCGTCAAATTATGGCGCGCGACGAAGCGTTGAATTTCGAGACGCTCATAGGCCAACCGCGCCGGAACGCCGGCGAAGGTCTCCCCCGGCGAGCGGTTGCCGGTGGCCTTGAAGACGCCGCCGAGCAGGATCGGAACGTATTTGAACCTGATCCCGGTACGAGCCTCGACAGCGGGCAGGACGCGATGGGCGAGGTAGGCGTTGGGACTGCCGAAGTCAAAATGAAATTCCGCGGATGTCATCTCACCAGGTCTCCTCGGCAGGGCGAAGGTCGAGTTCATGGGTCCAGGCGTCGCGGGGCTGACGATGGAGCTGCCAGTAGGTTTCGGCGATCGAGGCGGGGTTCATGAGGCGATCAGGCCCGTGGGTTCGGCCGGCGGCGGCCATGCGTTCGCGGACCCAGGCGGTGTCGACGCCGGCATCGATCACGAGATGTGCGACATGGATGTTGGCGGGGCCAAGTTCGCGGGCCATCGACTGCGCGATCGCGCGCAGGCCGAATTTGGCACTGGCAAAGGCGACATAGCCCTTGCCGCCGCGCAAAGATGCGGTCGCGCCGGTGAAGAAGATCGAGCCGCGCCCACGCGCGATCATGTGGCGCGCGGCTTCCCGGCCCGTGAGGAAGCCGGCGTAGCACGCCATCTCCCACACCTTGCGGAAGACCCGTTCCGTGGTTTCCAGCAGCGGGAAGTTGACGTTGCCGCCGACATTGAAGACCACGATCTCAAGTGGCGCGATGGCGTCGGCTTCGGCCATCAGCGCAATAATGTCCTCCTCCTTGCGCGCATCGGCGGAGCGCGCGTGGCACACCCCGCCGGCCCCGCCGATTTCCGCCACCAAGGACGCGAGTTTGTCGCCGTTGCGGCGCGCGGCGAGCACGATGTAACCCTCGGCGGCAAAACGGCGGACGATGGCGGCACCGATATGATCTCCTGCACCGACAATCACCACGGTGGCATTGCGCATGGTTTCCTCCTCGTCCCTATCATGACGGTAGTAAGCGGCGCGGCGTCTGTCCAGGTCGCATGCCGCCATCTGGCGTGGTAGGCAAATGGGGTCATTCCCCCCGAGAGTCGCACCATGCCCCTACGTTCCAATTGGTCCTATCCCACCGCAGTGCGCATGGGCGCCGGCCGCATCGCCGAACTCGCCGAGGCCTGCCGTGGCGCCGGGATCACGAAACCGCTGCTGGTGACTGACCCTGGCTTGTCCGGCCTGCCGATGATCGCACATGCGGTCGAAATCTGTCGCGCCGCGGGCCTCCCCGTCGTCGTGTTCGACACGGTCCAGGCCAACCCGATCGACCGCAATGTCGAGGACGGCGTGGCTGTGTTCCGGGCTGGCGGACATGACGGCGTCATCGCCTTCGGTGGCGGCTCCGCGCTCGACTGCGGCAAGGTCATCGCTTTCGCGGCCGGACAGACCAGACCGCTATGGGATTTCGAGGACATCGGGGACTGGTGGACCCGTGCCAATCCCGACGCCATCGCGCCCATCATCGCGGTGCCGACGACGGCGGGAACGGGGTCCGAGACCGGGCGCGCCGGCGTCATCACCAACAGCGCGACTCACACCAAGAAAGTCATTTTCCATCCGCTGATGATGCCAAAGGTGGTGATCGCGGACCCCGAACTGACCGTCGGCCTGCCGCCCCGAATGACGGCGGGCACCGGCATGGACGCGCTCTCGCATTGCCTGGAGGCCTATTGCGCCCCGGGCTACCACCCGATGGCCGATGGCATCGCGGTCGAGGGGGCGCGGCTGGTGCATGCGCACCTGCGGACCGCGGTGCGCGACGGCGCCGATATCATCGCTCGCACCCATATGATGGCGGCCGCCGCCATGGGCAGCACCGCATTCCAGAAAGGACTCGGGGCGATGCATGCACTCGCCCATCCAATGGGGGCTTTGTTCAACACCCATCACGGCATGACCAATGCAGTGCTGATGCCCTACGTTTTGGCGTTTAACCGCGCCGCGATCGAGGCCCGGATCGAACGGCTGGCCGCCTATTGCGGCATGTCACCTGGTTTTGATGCCTATGTGGCGGAAATCCTTGCATTGCGCGCCGATATCGGTGTGCCCCATACGCTCCTCGAGCTTGGCATCGACCGTGACTACCGCACGAAAATCATCGAAATGGCGATTGTCGACCCGACGGCCGGGGGCAATCCGGTGCTGCTCGATGCAGCGGCGGCCGGGGCGCTGTTCGATGCCGCCTGGAACGGCCGTCTATAGTACGGCGGGCAGCCTTCCGGCCCATTTTCCGCCACCAGACAAGACGGCGGCGGGAACTAAAAAGCTCAGACGTCGCGCCACGCCTGCCCCCGCCGGCATGCTGGTCGCCTGCCGCAGGACCGCCCCGTTGATTGAGTCCCAGCCATTGACAACGACGCTGCCTCACCGCGTGATGCCGTCCAGAGAGCCGCCGCGGAGTTGCTGATGAAAAACATCGTGTTCTGCGCCGATGGCACCTGGATGGGTCCGGGCCGTGATGAAGGGATCGAGCCGAACGACCAGAAGACAAATGTCTTCCGCCTGTTCGTCACCCTCGAGGGTCAGGACGACCCGCACCAGCTGATGCTCGCAGGTGAGCAGGAGCGGACCCTGACCGATGCCGGGGGCGATGCCTTGCAGGTGGCCAAATACCTTCACGGCGTCGGTGATTCGCAAAACATGCTGGTCCGGCTGCTCGGCGGCGTGTTCGGGGCCGGAATCATCGCGCGCATCGTCCGCGGCTACACCTTCATCTCGCGCAATTACGCGCCTGGCGACCGTATCTATATCAGCGGGTTCAGCCGCGGGGCTTATACCGCCCGCGCATTGGCCGGCCTGATTGCAGCCCGCGGCGTGCTCGATGCGGCGCGGCTCGATCTCTCGGATAAGGAAGCCGCCTACCGGCTCGGGGCGGCGGTCTGGCAGGATTGGCGACGCGAGGCGGGCACCGGCACGTACTGGTTTACAGCCTTGCAGGCGGCGCTGCTCGACCTGCCCGGCTTTGTCGCCGCGCCGATGACGGAGCGGCGGATCACCGGCGTGCCGGTCGAAGCCGTCGCGGTCTGGGACACCGTGGGTTCACTCGGCATCCCCGACTATATCGGCATGTCTGGGCGGGTGGACATGTTCCGTTTTGCCGATGTCCGGCTGGCCGATGCCGTGCAGTATGGCTTCCACGCCCTGGCAATCGACGAGCGCAGGGCAGATTTCGCGCCGACCTATTGGCAACCGGACCCGCGCATCATCCAGAGCCTGTTTCCCGGCGCGCATTCCGACGTTGGCGGCGGCTACAAGATCACCAACAACGAGAGCGGCCTATCCGATGGCGCGTTCATCTGGATGAAGGACCACCTCGCCGCCGTGGGAGTTCGTTTCCTGGCGCAGTCGCCGGTTCCCCTGGCGCCGGATGCGTGCGGCGTGGCACACCAACCGTGGACGGTGTTCCCGTTCAGTGCGGCGGCGCAGGGTCCACGCGAACTGCCAGACGGGCTTGCGGTGGCGCCGTCGACCCGCGAACGTCTGGTAGCCGGCCCGGTACAACCAGCGCCGGAACTGCCGCCACGGCTGTACCGGCCGATCAACATGGCCGACTATATCTAGCCGGCCATCCAAAAGGACCGCGCCGCCTATTGCGGCAGGATTGCCACCGCCTCGATCTCCACAAGCGCCTGTGGCTCCACCAACGAAGACACCCCGATCACGGCCATCGCCGGGAAATTCCGCCCCATCAGGTCGCGCCATATCGGCCCGAGTTCCCTGCCGCATGCGCGATAGGCGTCCATGTCGGTCACGTACCATACCATCCGCGCGATATGCTCGGGCCCGGCTTTACCTTCGGCCAGCACGGCAAGGATATTGCGTAGCGTCTGCGCGGTCTGCGCGACGAATCCGTCAGCAAACTGCCCTGTGGCATCCCAGCCGATCTGCCCACCGGTGAAGATAAAGGTCCCCGTCCCCATCATTGCATTGGCGTAGCCTTTGGGGCGTGGCCAGTCCGGCGGCTGCAACACCGTCAACATGCTGATCTGCTCACTCCTTCGCCGTTGCCTGACGCACGGAGGCTTTCATACGGCCGAGCAGCTTCATCATCAACCCGAGCTCGCCTGGTTCCAGGACCGCGAACAGCTCGCCGATCCAGTCGCCGTGCTCGCCCGCCATCGCGGCGAAACTGTCCCGTCCCGCCGCACTGAGCCGTACCACCGTTGCCCGGCGGTCGCTCGCGTGGGCCTCGCGCAGCACCAGTCCCTGCGCCACGAGGGTCTCGACCAGACCGGTAATGTTGCCGTTTGATACCATCATCCGCTTCGACAGCTCGCCCAGGGTCATGCCGGCGGGCATTTTGTCGAGTTGAGCCAAGAGATCGAAACGGGGCAAGGTCACGTCAAAGCGCGCGCGCAACCGCGTCCTGATCTCGCTTTCGATCATGGTCGAACAGGTCAGCAGTCGCAGCCACAGCCGCAACGCGTCCTGGTGATCCCCCGGGCGTTCCTGCACGCGGGTTTCGGCGTCGATCTCCATCACATCACCTCGCCGCCGGAGACCGCAAGCGACTGCCCGGTCATCGCGTCGGCACCGGAGGAACAAAGGTACACCACAGCCGCCGCCACCTCGCCCGGTAGCACCAGTCGTCCTTGCGGATTGCTCGCAGTGAACCGTCCGACGATCTCGGCCTCGCCCTTGCCGGTTCGGGCCACGATACCAGCGATGCTTTCGCGCAACAGCTCCGTATCGGCGTAACCCGGGCACACCGCATTCACCGTCACCCCGGTTCGTGCCGTCTCCAGGGCCACGGCCCGGGTCAGCCCGACCACGCCGTGCTTCGCCGCCACATAGGCACTGACATAGGGATAGCCCTTGAGCGCCGCGGTCGAGGCGACATTGACCACCCGGCCCCAACCCCGCGCCAGCATGCCGGGCAGCAACGCCTGGGTCATGCAGAATACCGAGGTCAGGTTGACGGCAATCAGCCGGTCCCACACCGGGCGGCTCACCTTGGCGAAGGGCGCGGTTTCCACTGCGCCGGCGTTGTTGATCAGAATATCAATTACGCCGCGCTCCGCCTCGGCATCGGCGAGGCCAAGGGTGATCGAGGTCGGGTCCGTTACGTCGAGGACCGCGAAGCCGGCGGCGATCCCCTCCTCCACCGCCTGGCGCAACGGCGCCTCGGTGCGGCCGGCAATGGTCACCACCGCACCGGCCTGCGTGAGCGCGCGCGCGATCGCAGCGCCAATGCCCCGTCCGCCTCCCGTCACCAGAGCGTGGCGGCCTGCCGGCTCCATCGCGTTCCCCTGTTCCGATCCCGTTGACGCATCCCACCATTGCGGCGAATATCTTTCAAGTTTAAAATATCATGACCGATACCAATAGGAGCGGCGCGATGCGGATCAAGGTTCTCGGCGGTGGCCCGGCGGGCCTCTATTTCGCGATCCTGATGAAGGCAGCCCGCCCGGATAGCGACATCACGGTTTGGGAACGCAACCGCGCCGACGACACGTTCGGCTTCGGCGTGGTGTTCTCGGACGCCACGCTCGACATCTTCGAGCGGGCCGACTTCCTCTCGTACAGGGCGATCACCGAGAATTTCGCCTACTGGGACGACATCGAAATCCGCTTCAGGGGTACCACCCATCGGGTCGGCGGCAACGGGTTCTGCGGCTGCTCGCGCCGCACGCTGCTGATGCTGCTCCAGCAGCGCGCGACTGCGCTCGGCGTGAACATCCACTATCAGACGGAAATCAAGTCGATCGAGGAACTCGGCGACGCCGACCTCATTGTCGCCTGCGACGGGATCAATTCCCTGGTCCGCGAGAACAACCGGGAGCATTTTGGCACCTCAATCGACCTGCGCCCCAACCGCTTCGCCTGGATGGGCTCCACCCGGCCGCTCGACGGCTTCACCTTCTCGTTCCGCGAAACCGAGCACGGCGTGTTTATCGCCCACGCCTATCAGTACGAACCGGGCCACTCGACCTGGATCTTTGAAACCTCGGCTTACTGCTTCGAGAAGACGGGACTCGAAGGCATGGATGAGGCGCAGTCCGCACGGTTCATGGAGGCCATCTTCGCGGAGGATCTCGCCGGCCATAAGCTGCTGATCAACCGCTCGATGTGGCGACGCTTCCCGGCCGTGCGCAACGACCGCGCGACAATGGGCAACGTCGTACTGCTCGGGGATGCCAAATCCACCGCTCATTTCTCCATCGGCTCCGGCACCAAACTCGCCATGGAGGACGCCATCGCCTTGTTCGCGTCGATCCAGGCGACGACCAGCGTCGCCGATGCCCTTGTCCATTTCGACGCGACCCGCAAGGACGATGTCGAGCGCATCCAGCATGCCGCCGAGGTTTCCCTGGTGTGGTTCGAGCATGTCGGCCGCTTCTGGGACATGGAGCCGACCCAGTTTGCCTTCGGCCTGATGACCCGCTCCAAATCCATCACGTACGACAATCTGCGCCTGCGTGCGCCGGATTTCGTCGCCGCCACGGACCGCATGTTCGCCGCCCAGGTCGCGACCAAGGGTTTCAAGCCGGACCTCGAGCAGCCGGTCCCGCCGATGTTCCAGCCGCTGGCCCTGCGTGGCCTGACACTCGACAACCGCGTCGTTGTTTCCCCGATGTGCATGTATTCGGCCGAGGATGGCGTCCCGGGCGATTGGCATTTTGTCCACTACGGCTCTCGGGCCGTCGGCGGTGCCGGGCTGATGTTCACGGAGATGACTTGCATCGCGCCCGATGCCCGCATCACCCCGGGCTGCGCCGGCTTGTGGACCGACGAGCAGGAGGCGGCGTGGCGGCGCATCGTCGACTTCGCGCATGCCAGCGGCAATACCCGCATCGCCCTCCAGCTCGGCCATGCCGGCCGCAAGGGCGCCACGCGATTGATGTGGGACGGCATGGACCGCCCGCTCGACGATGGCGACTGGCCCGTCGTCGCCGCGTCCCCGATCCCCTATTTTCCGGACAGTCAGGTGCCACGCGAGATGACCCGGGCCGACATGGATCGGGTGCGCGACCAGTTCGTCGCTGCCACCGGCCGCGGCCAGTCTGCCGGGTTCGACATGCTCGAACTCCATTGTGCCCACGGCTATCTGCTGGCCTCGTTCCTCTCACCTCTCACCAACCACCGTACCGACGCTTACGGCGGAAGTCTCGAGAACCGTCTTCGCTTCCCGCTCGAAGTTTTCGCCGCCATGCGCCGCACCTGGCCCCGACACAAGCCGATGTCGGTGCGCCTCTCCGCAACAGACTGGCAGGAGGGGGGCATCACCGGCGAGGATTCGGTCGCCATCGCTCGCGCCTTCGCTGATCTCGGCGTCGACCTCATCGACGTCTCGACCGGCCAGACCACACCCGAGGCCGAGCCGGTCTATGGCCGCATGTTCCAGACCCCGTTCAGCGACCAGATCCGCAACGAGGCCGGCATCGCGACGATGGCGGTCGGCAACATCACCACCGCCGACCAGGTCAACACCGTCCTTGCCGCTGGCCGCGCCGACCTTGTCGCTCTCGGCCGGCCGCACCTCGCCAACCCCTATTTCACCCACCACGCCGCGGCGCTCTACAACGTGCGCCTCCATCGCGGGCCGAAGCAATACGACCCCGGCCGCAGCCAGCTCTACCGGCTGGCCGAGCAGGCTCGCACCGAATTCGAAGACCTCAAGCTCAAGACCCGCCCCAAGACCCATGACCCGGACGCGCTCGGTGGAAACGCAACGTAGCGCGCAGGCGACCCGCCCCGGTCATGCCGGAGCCTGGCGTTGGCTCGCGGGGCAGGTTCAAAAACTTCGGCCGGGTCATCCCCCGGGGGTCGCTACGGCGGGGGAAACTTGTATCATCTCGCTTTCGCCACACGGGGACTTGCCATGACCTTTCAAACGACGCGCCGTGCCACGCTGCTGGGGGCGTTGGCCGCCCCTGCCCTGCTCCGCTCGAGCCTGGGGCAATCCGCACCTATCCGCTTCGGCGCGCTGACTCCCCAGACAGGCGCGGGCGGACCGTACGGGCCAGGGATGGTGAAGGTGATCCGCGCCGTGGCCGACGAGATCAATGCCGCCGGCGGCGTGCTCGGGCGAAAAATCGAGATCATCAGCGAGGACGACCAGACCAGCCCCGACGCCGGCGTGCGTGCCGCGCGCAAGCTGATCGATGTGGACAAAGTTTCCGCCATCATTGGCACCTGGGCGAGCGGCGTGACCTCGGCGGTGGCGCCGCTGTGCTGGGAGAACAAGGTGATGCTTTTCACCGTCTCGGGCGCGGATTCGATCACCAAGCTGCCGCACCAAGGCTTTATCATCCGCACCCAGCCGAACTCGTTCCTGCAGACGACCCGGTTCGGCCAGCAGATCGCCGATATGGGGGCGAAGAAGGTGTTTTCGATCGCCGCGCAGACCCCGTTCGCGGCGGACGTCTATACGCGGCTGACCGAGGTCATGAAGGCGCGTGGCGGAGAGACCATCGGGCAGGTGATTTATGATGCCTCAAAGTCGAGCTTCCGCAGCGAGATCGACACGGCACTGAAGGCCAAGCCGGACGCGCTGTTCCTCAATTCCTACACGCCGGATCTGACGGTGCTGCTGCGCGAGCTGTTCCGGGCGGGGTATGAGGGTAAGAAGTTCACCCTTGCATATGCCGCCAATGCCAAGTTGCTCGAAAGCCTGCCGGCCGAGGTGGTGGAGGGGCTGGTCAGCATGGCGCCGAGCCCGGATATCGATAGCCCCGCCTACAAGAAGGTGCAGTCCCTCGTTGGGCCGGACCCCGATCCCTATGTCTGCCAGGTGCATGACCATGTGAATCTGGCCGCGCTGGCGATTGCCAAGGCGGGCAGCGATACCGGTGTGGCGATCCATGATTCCGTGCGCGCCATCGGCAATGCGGCGGGGGCCAAGGTGTACAGCGCGGCCGAGGGGCTGAAGACGCTGGCGGCAGGCAAGGAGGTCAATTTCGAAGGCGCCTCGGGGCCGTGCAAATTCACCCCGATCGGCGACATCGAGAACTGCAAGTTCCGCTTCGAGGTTGCCGAGAAGGGCAAGTACCGCCTGCTGTCGGTCTCTTGATCGGCGAAATTCCGCAACTCCTGATCAACGGCCTGCTGGCCGGCGCCCTGCTTGCGGTGCCGGCGATCGGGTTTACGGCGATCTATGCGGTGCTGCGGTTCCCTAATTTCGCTGTGGCGAGCCATGCGACGTTCGGGGCCTATGCAGGCTATGTCGCGAATGTCTGGTTCGGGTTGCCCGCCTGGGTGGCGCTGATTGCGGCGTTCGTGGTGGCCGGGGTGGCCGGGGTGGTGACGGACGAGGCGGTGCTGCGGCGGTTGCGGCCGGCCGGGCCGTTGACGGTGGCGATTGCCTCGGTGGCGTTGACGATCGTGCTGGAGAACGTGGTCCGTTTCGCGTTCGGCAATGACCTGCGCGGCTATGATCTGCCGGTGCTGCGGGATTGGCGCGGATATGGGCTGCGGGTAGGGCCGCAGCAGGTTTACAACGCGATGGCGGCGGCGGCGGCGATGGCGGCGCTGTTCCTGTTTCTGGCGTTTACCCGCACGGGGAAGATGATGCGGGCGGTGGCGGATAATCCGACATTGGCGTCGCTCAAGGGCATCGATGCGGTGACGGTGGCGCGGCTGGCTAATTTCGCTGGCATGGGGCTGGCCGGGTTCGGAGGGATGCTGATCGGGCTCGATACATCGATCGATCCGTTGACCGGGTTTCGGGTGATGCTGAGCGTGTTCGCGGCGGCCGTGGTTGGGGGACTTGGGAGTATTCCGGGGGCGGTGGTTGGGGCGTTTGTGGTGGGGGTGGGAGAGGAGCTTTCCCTGATTGTGCTCGATCCGTCCTACCGCACGGCGGTCGGGTTCGTGGCGATCCTGGTGGTGCTTTCGTTGCGGCCACGCGGGCTGCTTGGCGAGCGGGAATACTGAGGATGGATGCGCTGCGCATCGACTTCGAGCCGCAGGCGGACCAGGCGGTGCGGCAGTTCATAATGGACAGCGTCGACTATCACAACATCGCGGCAACCGGGCATGCGGCCTTCTATCCGGTCAACCTGCTGTTGCGCTCCGAGCCGGGCGAGGTGCTGGGCGGGCTGATCGGCTATCTCTGGGGTGGCTGGCTCCAGGTGCAGTATCTCTGGGTCGCCGAGCAGTTCCGGGGACGCGGGCATGCGACGGCGCTGATCGATCGCGCCGAGGCCTATGCGGTGGAGCGTGGCTGCGTCGGGGCAACGTTGGACACCCATAGTTTCCAGGCGCGGCCGTTCTACGAGAAGCGGGGCTATGTCGTGGTCGGCACGATCGCCGATTATCCGCCGGGCAATGCGAAATTCATCCTGCGCAAGGCGCTGGGGGCGGGCTGATGGAAAACTATCTCGTCGCCATGGCGGTGTTCGCCGGGTTCTATGCGCTGATGGCGCTCGGGCTGAATGTGATTTTCGGGCTGGCTGGGATGGTCAATCTCGGGCTGGTCGGATTTTTCGCCATTGGCGCCTATGCCTCGGCGCTGCTGACGGTGAAGCTGCATTGGCCGATGCTGGCGGGCTGGGGCGCGGCGCTGGTCCTGTCCGCGGCGTGCGGGGCGGTCGTGGCGGTGGTGACAGCGCGGTTGAAGGGGGATTATCTGGCGATCGTCACGCTCGGGTTTGCCGAGGTGATCCGGCTGATTGCCTCGAACGAGATGTGGCTGACTGGGGGGACGACGGGGATTTCGGCGATCCCGGGGCCGTGGCGGGGGATTGCCAGCCCATCGGAGTTCAACCTGATCTACGCGGCCGTCGTATGGAGCCTGGTGTGTGTGGTGGGGTTGCTGCTGGGACGGCTATCGGCGTCGCCATTCGGCCGGGTGCTGCGGGCGATCCGCGAGGACGACATGGTGGCGGCGGTGGCGGGCAAGCCGGTGCTGGCGTTCAAGGTGCAGGCGTTCGCGGTGGGAGCCGGGGTGCTGGGGCTCGCGGGCGCGCTGTATGGCCACTACAACGCCTATATCGCGCCGGACGGGTTCGAGCCGCTGATCACCATCTACGTGGTGCTGGCGTTGACCGTAGGCGGCACCGGGAGCATGCGCGGGGCGATCCTGGGCGCGGTTCTTGTGGTATTTCTTACCGAGGGTACCCGGTTTCTCAGCGGGGCGCTGGCTGTGCTGTCCCCGGTGCAGATCGCGGCCGTTCGGGAGGGGTTGATCGGGGGCGCGCTGATCCTGGTCCTCTACGTCAGCCCGCAGGGGATATTGGCCGAAACCACCCGCATCCAGAGCCTGGAGACGACATGACCCGCCCTGACCCGACTGCCGCCCTTGCCGCCGTGCTGGAGGCCCATCGCGACACCGATCAGCCCGGGGCGACGTTTCGGGCTGTCGACGCGGGACTCGCCGCGACCACCGGGCATATCCTGTTCACCATCCTGATCCACCACCCCGGATTGCGGCAGAGCGAGCGGTTCTACTCGAATATGCCGGGGCAATATCCGGTCGGCGGGCGCAAGCCAGTGACGGACAGCGCCTGGATGCAACAGATCATCGGCGAGGGGCGGCCCTATATCGGGCGAACCCGCGCGGATATCCAATCGGCCTTCTATGACCATGAGTTGATCTGGTCCCTGGGCTGCGAGAGCGTGCTCAACCTGCCCGTGCGCTGGCGCGGCCAGACCATCGGGACCCTTAACCTGCTGCATCGCGCCGGCTGGTACAGCGAGGCCGACATCGCCGTAACAGGCCTGTTCGGCCATCTGGCCTTGCCGGCGATGGCACTGATCAGCCGACAATAGCCGGTTTTACCCGCGGAAGCGGCGGAACCCGGCCAGTCCGAGCAGCGCCGCGCTGAACAGGGCCATCGACGCGGGCTCCGGCACGGTGGCGAGCACCGCGGCACCGCCGGCGAAGAGACGCAGTTGGACGCCATCGGTGGGCAAGGTGTAGTCGGCTTCGAAGCTGTTGGCCGCCAGCGTGTCGATCGGGTTACGCCCGTCTGCCGGCGGAGTCGCCAGCGTCAGGACAAACTGGAAGCTGAGGGCGTCGATCGGCCCAGACGTGTTGGAGTGAATCGCCGCGAACGACGAGTCCGAGTTGATGACGTAACCGCCATTGACCGACGTGTAATCGTAGGTCTTGCCGGTGATCGGAACATTGTCGTAGGTCAGGCCGTCCTGGGTCACAAAATGATACTGCATCAGGTTCCCGGTGGCACCGGTGACGAACCAGCCGGTGACCGCGGTATTGTCCGTGAACGTGACGTTGCTGAGGCTCCACGCCGTATCGGCCTGGGCGGAGGTTATGCCAGCCACTACAACCAACCCGGCGGCGGCAGCAATCGTGCGGGTGAGCAAGTTCATGGAACCATCCTGCATCGGGTGCCGGTGATCCCTTCGATCACCGCAATGTGATTATTGTTACTACGCGGCTGTCCGTCGCGGTGGTTAAGTTTTGGAGGCAAATGTCAGATATCCCTTAACATTTGTCGATCCTCGCGATCGCCGGTCCGCACTGGATATCAGTCGCGCTGCCCCATCGCCTGCGGGATGATGGTGGTGACGATTGAGGCGTCGAGCGCCTCGTAGTTGTGGTAGCCGATGGTCTCGTAGAGCTCGGCGCGGGTCTGCATGCGGTCCACCATGTTGTGGGTGCCGCCGTCGCGGCGAATGGCGGCGTAGAGTTCCTCCTGGGCCTTGTTGGCGACGCGGAGGGAACTGACAGGCCAGATCACCATCTTGTAGCCCATGTCCTGAAACTCGCCGGCGGTGAAGAAAGGGGTGCGGCCGAACTCGGTCATGTTGGCGAGCAGCGGGGCGTCAACCCTGGAGGCGAATTCGCGGAACATTGCGGCTGTGTTGAGCGCCTCGGGGAAGATCGCATCGGCGCCGGCCTCGAGATAGAGCTTGGCGCGGGCGACGGCCCCGTCCATGCCCTCGCTCGCGGCCGCATCGGTGCGGGCGATGATGTAGAGGTGGCGGCGGGCCTTGCGGGCAGCGGCGACCTTGGCGGCCATGTCATGCGCGTCGGCGAGCTTCTTGTCGTTGAGATGGCCGCATTTCTTGGGCAGCAACTGGTCCTCGATATGGACTGCGCCGGCCCCGGCATCCTCGAAGCTGCGCACCATGTTCATCACGTTGAGCGCCTCGCCATAGCCAGTATCACCATCGACCAGCACCGGCAGGCCGGAGGCGCGCGCGACCTGACGGATGAAAAAGCCGACCTCGTCCACCGTGATGATGCCCAGATCGGGCAGGCCCATCGATGCCGTCATCGCCGCACCCGACAAATACAGCGCGTTGAACCCTGCGCGGGTCGCCTGCAGGGCGGCCTGGCCGTTATGGGTGCCCGGGATCTGCAGGATGCCGCCCGCCTCCAGCGCGTTCCGGAAACGCACACCGGCGGGCTCGGTCGGCAGGTTGTCGGCGACAAGATAGGTCATGGGGTGAAAATCTCCGTCATAGGAAGAACAGCAGCGTTAGGGCCACAAAGCCGGGCAGCAGGAGGGCACTGGCATAGAGCATGTAGCCGAAGAATCCCGGCATGCGAACGCCGCCATGGACCGCGATCGCTCGCACCATGAGGTTGGGTGCATTGCCGATATAAGTAAGCGCCCCGAACCCAACAGCACCGGCCGAGATCGCCATCAACGCCGTCGCCGGGGCGAGGGTCAACTGCGCCGCGTCACCGCCAGCGAGACGGAAGAACAGCAGATAGGTCGGGGCGTTGTCGAGAACAGCCGAGAGGATCCCCGCCAACCAGAAATAGGCCGCCGGCGCGGGTTGTCCGGCCGCGTCGGTCGCCAGACGCAGCAGGCCGCCGAGCGGTCCGTCGCGCCCGGCTTCGAGCATCGCCAGCACCGGCGTGATGGTGACGAAGATGGCGGCGAACAGCTTCGCCACCTCCCGCATTGGAGCCCAGTCGAACATGTTGGCCCGGCGCACCGCGCGCGGCGTCGCGACGATCGAGATCACCGCGGCGATGCCGAAGACGGCCGCGCCGAGCAGATGCTCCAAGCCGACCCGTGTGCCGAACAGGTCGGTCTCCCCCGGCCGCCATGCGCTCTGCACCAGGACGACGGCGACGACCAGGACCAGCAGCGCGATATTGCCCCAGCCCCGCAGACGGAGCGGCCGGGGGGGCGGTGGCGGTGGCGCGGCGGAGGCCAGATGGCGGTCGATCAGCCAGAACACCGCCAGCAGCGGCAGTGTCAGCAGCAGCAGCAGCCGCCATAGCGCTGCCATCGGCCACAGGAACGGGACCCCCAGGAGCAGTCCGATGTAGAGCGGCGGATTGCCGAGTGGCGTGGTCAGGCCGCCGACATTGCAGACCAGCACGATGAAGAATACGACGAGATGGACGCGGCGCGGCCGGTGCGCATTGGCCCGCAGAAGCGGATGGATCAGGACCATAGAGGCGGCGAGCGGCCCGGCCAGCGCCGCCGTTGCCGTCGCCAGCGCGAGCAGCAGGGTGTTGCCGACGGGAGTGCCCCATGGCCCGCCGGCCAGCAACACGCCGCCGCCGATTGCATAGATCGCCGCCAGCAGGCTGATGAAGGGCAGATACTCCGTCAGAACGGCATGCCAGGCGCCAGCGGCAGCGAAGCCCGGCCCGAACAGGATGGCCTGTGGCACCAGCAGGGCCAGCCCCCAGAATAGCGCTACCAGCCCCATCCGGCGGTGCCAAAGGCGGGGCGCCAGAATCGGCAGCAGGGCGACCGACAGAAGCAGCGCGGCAAAAGGCAGGCCCCAGATCAGGGCGGCGCCGCCATCGGCGGCTGATGTCGCCAGGGGGAGTGGTTGCATGGCCTCTCCCCTATAAGTTACTCAACAGCCACGCAATCGAAACCGGCCCCCCGCACGGAGACTCGTTGAATGGACATGACCGGCGAACGTCGAATCGCGGCCCCGCGCGAGCAGGTCTGGGCCGCCCTCAACGACACCGAAGTGCTGAAGTCGGCCATCCCCGGCTGCGAGACGCTGGTGCGGGAGGGCGACCAGACCCTCAAGGCGACCGCATCGGTGAAGATCGGTCCGATCTCGGCAAAGTTTGGTGGCAAGGTGAACCTGTTGGACCTCGACCCGCCCAACGGCTACCGGATCGAGGGGGAGGGCCAGGGTGGCGTCGCCGGCTTCGCCAAGGGTGGGGCCACGGTCACGCTCGAAGCGGACGGCGCGGGCACGCTGCTGCGCTATACCGTAAAGGCGCAGGTTGGCGGCAAGATCGCCCAACTCGGTGCCCGCCTCATTGACGCCACTGCCAAGCAGATGGCCGATGCTTTCTTTGACCGCTTTGGGGCCATGGTGGCCGTGCCGGAGCCCTTGGCGAGCGGGGAACACCCTGCGCGCGGTGTTCCGCGGCCGGTCCCCTCGCCCGGCCTGCTTGATCTGCTGCCGCGCGAACCCTTCGGCCTACCCCTGGTCGCCTGGGGCGGCGGCGCGGTGTTCCTCGCCATCCTGGCGCTGATGCTGCTCGGGATGATGAAATAGTGATCCCCCCCTCCGTCGCCGCCACCGCCGCCCTGCTCGAAGCACAGGGCTATGTCGCTGATGCCGCACTGGCTACCACCGTGCATCTGGCGCTGGCCATGCGGCGGCCGTTGTTCCTCGAAGGCGAGCCCGGCACCGGCAAAACCGAGATCGCCAAGGTTCTCGCCGCCGGCCTCGGACGGCGCCTGGTGCGGTTGCAGTGCTATGACGGGCTCGACCTCGCCGCCGCCGCCTATGAATGGGACCATGCCCGCCAGCTCATGGCGATCCGCATCGCCGAGGCCGCCGGCAGCGCCGATCGGCGCACGCTGGCGTCGGACATCTACAGCCGCGATTTCCTTCTGGCCCGCCCCCTGCTTTCAGCGATCGACCCCGATCTGCCGCCCGCTGTGCTGCTGATCGACGAGCTCGACCGCGCCGATGAACCGTTCGAGGCCTTCCTGCTCGAACTTCTGGCCGATTTCCAACTCACCATTCCGGAATACGGCACCATTCATGCTGCGGTTGCGCCGGTGGTGGTGCTGACCTCCAACCGGACCCGCGAAGTGCACGACGCGATCCGCCGGCGCTGCCTGTACCACTGGGTCGACTACCCCGACGCCAGGCGGGAGCGCGAAATCCTCGCGCGCAAGGCGCCCGATGTGGGGGCGTCGTTATCGGCGCGGATCGTCGCCTTCGTCCAGCGGTTGCGCCAGGAGGACCTGTTCAAGCACCCTGGGGTGGCCGAGACGCTCGACTGGGCCTCGGCCCTGACCCATCTCGACCAGAGCGAGCTGACCGCCGAATCGGTTGATGAAACGCTCGGCGTTCTGCTGAAATATCAGGACGATATCGCCAAGATCAAAGGCGCCGAGGCAGCCCGTCTGGTGAGCGAAACCCAGGGTTCATGACGGGAAGTCTGGCCCTCAATATCCTCCATTTTGCGCGGCTGCTGCGCCGCGCCGGACTGCCGGTCGGCCCGGCCGACATGCTCGCCGCGGCCGATGCGGCGACGCGGGTGGATATCGGCAGCCGCGCCGAGGTCCGCACCGCGCTGCGGGCGACGATGATCCATCGCCACGAGCACGAGGATCTGTTCAACCAGGCGTTCGTCCGGTTCTGGCGCGATCCAGATGTGGTGCGGGCGAATGTCGCGATCGAGTTCCTCTCGGCTGGGCGCACGCCGCCGCCGGAGAAGGCCCCGCCGGGCGCGCGGCGCCTCGCGGAGGCGATGGCCAAACCGCGCAAGCGCACGGAGCCGGAGCCGCCGAAGCAGCAGGAAGTCGACATGGTGATGACCGTGTCCGACAATGAGCGCCTCCAGAAGATGGACTTCGAGGCGATGGGAGCCGAGGAGATCGCCGAGGCCAAGGCGGAGATCCGCAAGCTGGCGATGCCGCTCGACCTGCGCGCCACTCGGCGACGCCGCCCCGATCTCCGCGGTCCCCATGTCGACCTGCGCGCCACCGTCCGCGCCAGCTTGCGCCAGGGCGGCGAGATCCTCTCCATAGCCCGCACCCGACGGGCCGAAAAACCGCCGCCCCTGGTCGTGATCTGTGACATCAGTGGCAGCATGGCGCGATATGCCCAGATTTTGCTGCATTTTCTCCACGGTGTCGCCAATGATCGGGATCGGGTCGCGATATTCCTGTTCGGGACCCGCCTGACCAACATCACTCGCCAGCTGCGTCACCGCGACCCGGAAATGGCATTCCAGCTCGTCGCCCACGCCGTGCCGGACTGGTCCGGCGGGACCCGCATCGGCGAGGCGCTCGGCCTGTTCAACCGGCAATGGGCGCGTCGCGTGCTCGGCCAGGGTGCCGTGGTGCTGCTGGTGACGGACGGACTCGACCGCGACGGCGCCGCGGGGCTGGCGGAGAACATGGAGCGCCTTCACAAATCCTGCGCAAGGCTGATCTGGCTCAATCCGCTGTTGCGCTGGGACGGCTTCGCGCCAAAATCGCAGGGCATTCGCGCCATGCTGCCGCACGTCGACGATTTCCGCCCGGTGCATAATCTCGACAGCCTGCGCGCGCTGATCGCAACCCTTTCCACTGCTCCCCGCGCGGGTGCGATGGATAAATGGAGGCTGGCCACATGAGTGATGCAGACGCGCTCGATATCCTCTCGGTCGCCTCCGGCTGGCGCGCCGCCGGCGAGCAGGTCGCCATCGCCACCGTCACCGAGACCTGGGGCAGTTCACCGCGCCCCGCGGGAAGCCAGCTCGCGGTGACCGTGAGCGGCAAGATCGCCGGTTCGGTCAGCGGCGGCTGCATCGAGGGGGCGGTGGCGGAGGCAGCGATGAAGACGATCGCTTCGGGGGTGCCGCAACTGCTCGATTTCGGCATCACCAACGAGCGCGCGTGGGAGGTGGGGCTCGCCTGCGGCGGCAAGCTCAAGGTGTTCGTGGAGAAGCTGGCATGACGCCGGACCTTCTCGCCGCCCTGACGGCTGCCCGCGCCGCCAAGCAGCCCGTCGTTGTCGCCACGAAGCTTCCCGGCGGGGAGCAAATGCTGCTACCCGCCGCCGACGCCGCGCCCGACCTGGCCGCCGCCGCGGCCCGTGCGCTCGAGCGCGATGAAAGCGGTACCGTCCGGCTTGGCGAGGTCGATTGGTTCCTCAATGTCTACAACCCGCCGATGCGGCTCATCGTCGTCGGCGCCGTCCACATCGCCCAGGCCCTGGTGCCGATGGCCGCCATGATGGGCCTCAACGTGGTCGTCGTGGACCCCAGACGCTCCTTCGCCACCCCCGAGCGCTTCCCCAACGTCACCATCATCACCGAGTGGACGGACGAGGCCATCGAGGCGCTCGCACCCGATGTGCGGACCGGTGTGGTCACGTTGACGCACGACCCCAAGCTCGACGACCCCGCCTTGGATATCGCGTTGAAATCTCCGGCGTTCTACATCGGTTCCCTCGGTAGCCGCAAAACCCATGCCGCTCGTCTCAAGCGCCTGCGCGAGCTCGGTCACCAAGAGGAGGCGCTCGCCCGCATCCGCGGCCCGGTCGGCCTCAACATTGGCGCCGTCACCGCCCCGGAAATTGCCCTCGCCGTGCTCGGCGAATTCATCGCCGCCCGCCGCAATTCCCCCCTGGGCACGAAGTCGCCCCAAAGCAATGTGTGAATGTTTTTTGCTTCTTTTTTTCAAAAAAAGAGCGCTGTTCTTTTTTGAAGCAGAGAACCAGAAAACTCCTACCCGTTGTCAGCGGGAACGAGCGGCGTTGGATTCATGATCTTTGCCTCTTTTGCTCTCGACGATGCGCTCGGTACGGTGCTTGCACATAGTGCGCGTCTGCCGGACAAGGTGCTCAAGAAGGGTACGGTGCTCGACGCGGCCGCCATCGCGGCACTCCGCACAGCCGGCCACAGCGAAATCATCGCCGCCCGCCTCGCGCCGGACGACGTGCCCGAGAACGAAGCCGCCGACCGCATGGCACGCGCCTTCGATGCCCCCTTGCTATCCCGCCGCCGCGCCACCACAGGCCGCGTCAACCTCCACGCCGACGCCGCTGGTCTGCTCCGGGTCGACGCAGTCGCGATCGACGCCATCAACGGCATCGACGAGGGCTTCACCGCCGCGACATTGCCCGACTATGCCCCGGTCGCTGCCGGCGACATGGTGGCCACCATCAAGATCATCCCCTTCGCGGTCTCCGCGGCCGCCCTCGACCGGGTCGAGCTGGTTGCCCGCGAAGTAAGCGCGATCTGCCTGCACCGCTTCCACCGCCGCATCGTCGGCCTTGTGCTGAGCGAACTCCCGGGTCTCAAGCAAAGCGTCATCGAGGGCACCATCGAGGCCACCGAGGCGCGCGTGGCCGCACTGGGCGGGCGTTTGCTGCCGCCGCGCCGCTGCGCCCACACCGAGACCGCGATTGCCGTCGAACTTGCTGCCTTACGCGCCGAAGGAGCCGAGGTTCTGTTGGTCGCCGGCGCTTCGGCCACCGTCGACCGCCGCGACGTGGGTCCCGCCGCGGTCGTGCGCGCCGGCGGCGAAATCGTTCATTTTGGGATGCCGGTCGACCCCGGCAATCTCATCTGCATCGGGCGAATTGGGGCCGTCCCGACCCTCGTGCTGCCCGGATGCGCACGCTCTCCGAAGCCCAATGGAATCGACTGGGTGTTGCAGCGGATTGCCGCCGACCTTCCGATCGGGCGCGACGAGATCATGCGCATGGGGGTCGGCGGACTGCTCAAGGACACCGACGCCCGCCCCCTTCCCCGCGCCCGCGCCGTGGCCCGCGAGGCGCCAGTCGCCGCGCCGTCGGGCATCGCAGCCGTTGTGCTGGCCGCCGGTAAATCCACACGCATGGCGCCCTACAACAAGCTTCTGGTGACCGACCGCGCGGGCAAACCGATGATTTCGCGCGTGGTCGACAATGTGCTGTCCAGCCGCGCCCGCCCCGTGATCGTCGTGACCGGCCATCGCGGAGAGGAGATCCGGGCGGCACTTGCAGGACGGCCCGTGACCTTCGTCGAAGCGACCAACTACGAGCTCGGCCTTTCCGCAAGCCTGAAGGCAGGTATTGCCGCAGTGCCCGAGACCTCGGCCGGCGCACTCGTCTGCCTCGGCGACATGCCCCTCGTCACCGGGCGCCTAATCGATCGCTTGGTCGATGCGCACGCGCCGGTGGAATCCCGTGCCATCGTGGTACCTACCTGCCAGGGTCGCGCTGGCAACCCGATCCTGTGGAATCGCCGCTATTTTCCCGAAATCCTCGACCTCGCCGGCGACGCAGGGGCGCGGGCCCTGCTGACGCGGCATATGGAGCAGGTCGGTGAGATCGAGGTCAATGACGACGCCGTGCTGCGCGATTTCGACACGCTCGAAAGCCTCGCCACCCTGCCGCCGCGGATGCGTCCGCCGGAGGTCGCGTGACCTGGCGGCCGATGCGCCCGTCCGACCTGCCCGGCGTCATGGCGCTCGCTACGGTGGTTCATCCTGGGTTTCCCGAGCGCGAGGCAGTTTTTGCTGAGCGCCTGCGGCTCTATTTCGAGGGCTGCTTCGTGCACCACACCGGGGCGCTGATTGATGGCTATCTGGTGAGTCATCCCTGGCGCGCCGCCGATCCCCCCCCGCTCGATACCCTGCTGGGAGGCTTGCCGGATTTGGCCGCGATTTACTACATCCATGATCTCGCGCTGCATCCGGCGCGGCACGGCAATGGTCTGGCACGCAGCATGCTGAACCACCTCTGGCCCCTGACAGCCCGGTGGGACGGGGTGGAACTGGTCGCCGTCAGTGGCTCGGAGCCGTTCTGGCGTCACGCGGGTTTCTCCGTCGTCGATCCGCCGGGCATGGCCATGAAGCTTGCCGGCTACGGGCCGGACGCCCGGTTCATGCGGCGGGCGGCCGCTCCTTGACATCGAAGGTCGCGGTCGTTTCCCCTGCGGCGTGCAACGGATGAAGCAGTTGTCCGGCCAGATCTTCCGGCATCGGCATGTCGGTCCCGTAGGTGTCGGGCCAGCGGTCCCTTGGCAGGTAGTAGGTGCCGAAAATCCAGTCCATCCACGGCAGCACGGTCGAATAGTTGTGGTTGACGTGGTCGTGCCGAGAGTGATGCCAGTGATGGAACGCTGGCGTCGAGACGAGATATTCGAGCCAACCAAGGCGCCAGCGCACGTTGGCATGAATGAAGAACTGCCAGACCTTCCCGATCAGCATGACGCCCAGGGAAACCGGATCGGCGGGATTTTGGGTCGGTTGGACGAGCCCGAGAGCGAACATCGGGATGAAACCGGCGATCCGGGTAAAGGCGAGATCCAGGGGATGCGCACGGGTGTTGACGAGGAAATCGATCTGCTCGGCACTGTGGTGAATAGAATGCAGACGCCACAACAGCGGCACTTCGTGCAGCCAGCGATGAGCCCAGTAGCACCCGACTTCACCCACCACGATAGCCGCGGCAAAGCGCCAGCCGAACGGCAACCCGGCCCCGAAGGTTTGCACCGGATTGGGCACCACGCGGTGCAGCGTCCAGGCAATCACCGCGAACGGCACCATCAGGAGCAGGCTGATGAGGAGGGAATTCAGGTAATAATAGGCGACATCCACGCCAATCGCGTGGCGCAGCACCGGCTGGCGATGCAGCGCCCAGAGCCGCTCCGCGGGAATGAAGATCGCCGAGAGCAGCACGAGCCAGATCGTAAGCTTCAGCACGTCAGTTGCGAAGGGAAGGAGCGCCGAGAGCGAGTCCGTATAGGTCATGACCGTCTCATCGGGCCGGCGGCCGCGTCTGACGATTCCTGACACTCACCGTGCAGGGGCTGCGACAACACCACGTCAGCCCCAATGACCCGCCCGCGAGCAGGCTCAGGACTTGCGACGCTTTGCCCGCCGCAGGCCAAACAAGGCTGCGAGGCCCGTAACCAGAATGGCGGAGGTGGCGGGTTCGGGCACCGCAACCAGCGTCACGCCATCGAGCAGCGAGAACGGGGGCTGGCCCGATGGGCTGCCCTGCGCCAGGAACGAAAGCACCATCGTCGAGGCAGTCGCGGTGAAGGCGAACTGTGACTGGAACCATCCACTGGTGGTCTGTGCCGTCGGGGTCACGCTGTTGGTCGAACGGATGGTGGTCCCATTGGCAGCGGTGGTGGTCGGTGCCATCACGGTCGGCGCGAAGCCGACGAGCCAGGAATCAGTCACCTGTCCGGGATACTGCGCGGCGCAGCATTGCTGCGATGCGGCCCAGTTGAACGTCACGACATAACTGCCCCCGACCAAAAGACTTCGCTCTTATTGCGGCACCTGTTGAGACCTGCGATTCTACCGTTGGCGCTTGGGGAGGACGGCCGGATGGAGAATGGGGCATTCGCGCGATGGCTTGCCGTGATCGGAGATCTGGATGCCACACAACGCGTGCGCGCG
>CAIYSR010000088.1 GCA_903928895.1 uncultured Rhodospirillales bacterium
CCAATCTGCCGAACTACCTAGGCTGGCGCAGAGCCATCGAGGCCCTCCCGACAGCGCCGGCTCCCAACCTCTGGATCATGGCAGCCGCTGGGTTGGGGCCGTATCAACAAGCTATGCAATAAGAGCGAAAAACTTTCATCCTTTGGAGTCCGTCGTTGCATCCGTTGCAAAGTCGGGAAGAGTTTTTTGTTTCTTTTTTTCAAAAAAGAAACGCTTCATCCCTTCCTGCCGTTCCCTCGCCGCGATTCCCAGCGTTCAACCCTTAGCCGGGTTGGTATAAGGCGTGAGCTCGGTCTGTGCGCGCGCGAAGTCCTCGGGGATGCCGATATCGATGAAGTAGCCGCTCACCGCGTGAGCGAGCGGGCACAAACGTGACAAATGCGGAACCAGAAAGTCCCGCTCGAAAGAGAAGGCCTCGGGCAGCTCCGCTGGAGCCATTGCAGTCGCGGCAAAGAGGTAGACTCCGGCGTTGATGAGGCCGGGGCCGGGGCGGCCGGCGGGTTCGAAGCCGGTGACGCGGCCCGCCTCGGTCAAGACGCGGCCATAGCGCGTGGCGTCGGCCACGTGGGTCAACGCCATGGTGAGTTCGGCGCCCGCCGCCTCATGGGCGTCCAGCATGGCGGCGCAATTCAGTTCGAGGAAGGTGTCGCCGTTGAGGACGAAGACGGGCCAACCGCTGACAGCGGCGAAGGCCTGCCGGATGGCTCCGCCGGTGCCAAGCGGGGTCTCCTCGACGGAATAGCGCAGACGGAGCCTGCCATGGCGCTCGCCGAAGGTCTGCATCAGGATGTCCCGCAGGTAGCCGACGGCGAGCACGATCTCGGTGAAGCCCTGGGCCTCCAAAGCGTCCAATAGATACGCGAGGAAGGGCCGGCCACGAATCGGGGCCATCGGTTTGGGAACGTCGCTCACAACCGGACGCAGCCGCGTGCCCTGGCCGCCGACGAGGATGATCGCCTGCATCAGACCCGCCATCCCTCGGTGCCGATCTTGGTGAAATGGCACGCCATGACGCGGCCGTCCTCGCGTTCGAGTCGGCGGATGACGTCGATCCGGCGGACGGGATCGACCAGGAAGGTCATGAAGCCGCCGCCGCCAGCGCCCGAGACCTTGCCGGCGATGGCGCCGGCGCCCATCGCGGCGTCATAGACCCGGTCGATCTGCCCGGTGGTGACGTTGCTGGCAAGGTTCTTCTTGGCGGTCCAGGACTGGCGCATGAAGGCGCCGTAGTTGCGGAAATCGCCTTTGAGCAGACATTCCTTCATGCCGATGGCGTCGGCCTTCAAGGCATGCATGGCCTCGATCGAGCCGCCACGGCCGGCGACGATATTGGCGGTCTGTTCGGTGATGATGGCGGCCGAGGAGCGGGAGGCGCCGAGGTTGAACAGCAGAGTGGAGGTTTCGAGTTCGGAAAGGATCCAGTTCTTGATGCGCAGCGGGTTCACGATGACGCGGTCGTCGGCATAGAACTCCATGAAGTTCACGCCCCCGAACGTGGCGGCGTATTGGTCCTGCCTTCCGCCTTGCAGGCCGGCATCGATGCGCTCGATCTCGTAGGCGAGATGGGCGATCTCGTATTCGCCCAGGGGCAGGTTGAGCCACTCGACGAAGGCCTTGATCATCGAAACCACCATCGTGGACGACGTGCCCAGGCCGGAGCCGGGGGGCGCGTCGCAGAAGGTGGTCAGGCGGCAGGGCAGGGGACGGCCGCCGTTGAACTGGCGGACGATGCGGCGATAGACGGCCTGGTGGAGGATCAAGGTGCCGGTCGGCTCGGTGAGCGCCGCCTCGGCGTCGTGTTCGGCCTGCTGGCCGATATCGGGGGCGTGCAGGACGAGGCGGCCGTCGTCGTTGGGCTCGATGATGGTGTAGGCATAGAGATCGATGGTGGCGTTGAGCACGGCACCGCCGAACTGGTCGCAGAACGGCGAGACATCGGTGCCGCCGCCGGCAAGACCGAGACGCAAGGGCGCGCGCGAACGGATGGCCATGTCGATCTCCTCGGCGCGGCGGCCCGGTTCCGCCGGCAGGTCAGGCGGGGATGGTGCCGATGATGGAATCGAACGCCGCGAGCCGCGCCGTCCATGAGTAATGCGCTTCTATCCGGCGTCGGGCCGCGGCGCCAAGAGCGTTTGCCGCGCTCGGGTCGCGCAGGACCCCGATCGCGGCGGCGGCGAAGGTGGCGGGGTCGGTGGCGAGCAGCACCTCGCGGCCCGGGGCGGCGTCGATGCCTTCCAGCGCCTCGGGCGTGAGGATGACGGGGCGGGCCATCGCCATGGCTTCGAGCACTTTGTTCTGGATGCCCCTGGCGATGCGCAGCGGCGCGACACAGGCGCTGGCGTGGGCAACGTAAGGGCGCACGTCCGGGACCCGGCCGGTGACATGGATGCCTGCGATTTCGCTCAGTTTTTGCACCTCGGCGGACGGCGACGAGCCGACGATGTGGAATTGGGCGCCCGGCTGGTCGCGGCGGATCAAGGGCAGAATGTCGCGGGCGAACCAGGTCACGGCATCGACATTGGGGAGGTAGTCCATCGTGCCGGTGAAGACGAAGTTTGGGCGGGTGGTATCGAAGATCGGTGGGGGCAGCGTGGCGGGGTCGAAATAGTCGAAGTCAACCCCACTGCTGACGCCGTGGATGCGATCGGAATATTCGGGGGCCAGGCGGCGGAAGAGGTCGGCCTCCTGGTCCGTCACGAACGTGGTCGCCTCGGCTTCGCGGGCAATGCGGCGCTCCAGTGCCAGGATCAGGCGGGCCTCGCGGGCATAGACCCAGCTCATCGGGAAGCGGCTCTTGGCTGCGTATTCGCGCCATTTTTCCGAATCGACATCGGCCAAGTCGACGATGCGCACGATGCCATGGTGGCGGTGGTTCTGCACGTAGGGCGCCATGTTGCCGGAGCAGATGAACACGACGTCGGGGCGGACAGTATCAAGCGTGTGGTTCACCCAGCGTTGCAGGGCGCGGTTGCGAAAAAACGCGACCGAGAGGGGATCGTCGGTCAGCAATCCGGCAAGGCAGGTGATCCTGGCGATGCGGCGGTCGAGGGGAGCGAAGTAGGCGTCGCGGCACAGGGCGCGGATGGTGTCGACGTGCTGCCAGTCGTCCGGATCGTCGATCAGGGTGCCGAGATGGATATCGAAGTTGGTGGCGAGGTGTCGCAGGATCTGGAGCGGCCGGATCTTTTCGCCCTTGATCGGCGGATAGGGGATCCGCTGCGTCAGGAAAAGCAGGCTCGCCATGAGTCACCCCTGGAAATCATCGGCGCTTGCCACCGTGAGGGGCCACCCTGCAAGCGCGCGCCAAAACCAAAGGGATCGTAGTTGCGCCGCCGCGGCCCGGCAACAGCGGATCATGCGAGAGCGTTACTTTGGCGGGGTCCAGTCCCGGGCGGCGGAGACGGCGGCTCCGCTGATCTCTTCGATCAACTGGTGGCCCTGGGGGGTGCGCGCGACGAGAACGCTCCGCCGGTCGGCGGGATCGGGCCGGCGCTGGGCGAGGCCGAGTTCGCTGAGTTTGTCCAATGCGCGGGTGATGACCGACTTCGAAACCTTCAGGTCGGCAGCGAGGCCGCGGACGGTATGGTTGCGCTCGATGGTGTAGCAGGTCAGGAAAACGCCGAACTGGTGTGCCGAGAGGGCGGGGCCGTCGCGGCGGACGAGGCCGACGACCACGTCGCGCAGCATGATCGCCGCAAGCTCAGGTGCAATGGTGACAGACAATTCGCGCGCCTCCCGGTTGCCGCGGCAAATCGCCGTGGCACAGTAAATACCGACGATTTCAACGTCAGAGGGGCGTGGGCGGTCAAGAAACGTATGGTAACTGCGACCTCGGCTATGTCATCTCCGCGATGCCGCGCAGACCGAGTTCGGTCGCGCGCAGGCAGGCGACGTGGCGGCCGGGTTCGACCTCGACCATCTCCGGGCGGTCGGTCCGGCAGCGCGGCTCGGCGTAGCGGCAGCGCGGATGGAAGGCGCAGCCCGGGGGCGGGTTGGCGGGGTCGGCGATGTCGCGTTCGAGGATGATGCGGTGGCTGACGGCGCCCGGGATGGGGGTGGGAGCGGCCGAGAGCAGGGCTTCGGTGTAGGGATGCAGCGGGCGGTGGTAGAGTGCCTCGGTCTCAGCCATTTCGACGATGCGGCCGACATACATGACCGCGACCCGATCGGCGACATGCTTTACCACGCTGAGATCGTGGGCGACGAAGAGGACGGTGAGGCCGAGGCGATCCTGCAGGTCGAGCAGGAGGTTGAGTATCTGCGCCTGGACCGAGACGTCCAGCGCCGAGACGGGTTCGTCCGCGACGATCAAAGCGGGATTCAGGGCGAGGGCGCGGGCGATGCCGATGCGCTGGCGCTGGCCGCCGGAGAAGGCATGCGGGAAGCGGTTGATGGCGGCACCGGGCAGGCCGACGAGTTCCATCAGGGCCAGCACGCGGGCGCGGCGCTCGGCGCGGTCGGTCATGCCATTGATGAGCAGCGGTTCGCCAATGATCTCGCCCACCAACATGCGCGGATTGAGCGAGGAATACGGGTCCTGGAAGACCATCTGCATGTGCCGGCGCAGCGGGCGGAGCTGGCGGCGGGGCAGCGTGGCGAGGTCGACGGTGTGTCCTTCGAGGGCAATGGTGACGCTGCCCGCGGAGGGGTCGATCGCGCGCAGGATGCAGCGGGACACGGTGGTCTTGCCGCAGCCGCTCTCGCCGACCAGGGCCAAGGTCTCGCCTTTGCGGATAGTGAAGCTGACGCCGTCGACGGCCTTGACCTGGCCGGTGACGCGGCGCAGGAGCCCCTTGCGGATCGGGAAGTATTTCTTGAGGCCGCGGACCTCGAGAAGTGTGGTCATGCGGCGCCCCCGTGCAGGAAACAACGGATCCGGGTGGTCGCGGCGCCGGTCTCGGGCGGCTCCTGGGCGCGGCAACGTTCGTCGATGATCTCCAGGCAGCGCGGGTGGTAGGCGCAGCCGGTGGGGCGGTTGGACGGGTGCGGGATCGAGCCCTCGATTGTGGGCAGGCGGGTGCGGGGCTTGGCCAGCACGGTCGGGATCGAGCGCAGGAGCGCGCGGGTATAGGGATGGCGCGGGGCGGAGAAGATCTCGCCGACCGGGCCGGTTTCGACGGCGCGGCCGAGATACATCACGGCGACGTCGTGGGCCATTTCGGCGATGACGCCCATGTCGTGGGTGATGAGAATGAGGGCCAGACCCTGCTTCTGCTGAAGGTCACGCAGCAGGTCGAGGATTTGCGCCTGGGTGGTGACGTCGAGCGCGGTGGTGGGTTCGTCGGCGATCAGCACGCGCGGATCGCAGGACAGGGCCATGGCGATCATCACGCGCTGGCGCAGGCCACCGGAGAGCTGGAACGGGTATTCGTCGACCCGGCGCGACGGCTGGGGCACGCCGACCATATCGAGCAGTTCGATGGCGCGGTCGCGCGCAGCGCGCCTGGAGAGGCCGAGATGGAGGCGGATGCCCTCCATGATCTGGTTGCCGATGGTGTAGTACTGGCTGAACGAGGCCATCGGCTCCTGGAACACCAGGGCGATCTCGGGGCCGCGGATGTCGCGCATGGCCTTGGCGGGGAGCTTCAGCAGATCGACGGGGGGGCCGTCCGCCGGGCGCAGGATGATCTGTCCGCCGGTGACGCGGCCCGGTCGCTCGACGATGCCGAGGATGGACCGCGCGGTGACGGACTTGCCGCAGCCGGACTCGCCGACGACGCCGAGGGTGCGGCCCTGGAAGACATCGAAACTGACGCCGTCGACGGCCCGGATGATGCCTTCGTTGGCGACGAACTCGGTATGCAGATCGCGCACGGACAGGATCGGTTCAGCCATAGGGGTCCGCCGCGTCACGCAGGCCGTCGCCGAGGAAGTTGAAAGCCAGGATCACCAGGATCACCGGCACCGCCGCGGCCAGCAGCCACGGCGCAAGCGCCAGCGACTGGATGGACTGCGCATCCTGCAACAGGATGCCCCACGAAATCGCCGGCGGCCGCAGCCCCAGCCCGAGGAACGACAGCGACGTCTCGCTGATGATCATCGCCGGCAGCGCCAGGCTCACGGCGGCGATGATATGGCTGAGAAAACTCGGCAACATATGCCGGAAAATGATCCGCCCGCTGGATGCGCCGGCCAACTCGGCGGCCATCACGAACTCCTCTTCGCGCAGCGCCAGAAACTTCCCCCGTACCACCCGTGCCAGATCGGTCCACGCCAGCAACGAGATGATCACCGTGATCGAGAAATAGACCTGCGTCACGCTCCAGTCGTTCGGCAATGCGGCGGCCAGCCCCAGCCACAACGGGATCGTCGGCATCGAGCGGATCACCTCGATCACGCGCTGGATCACCGTATCGACCATGCCGCCATAGAACGCCGACACCCCGCCCAGCAGGACCCCCAGAAACAGCGAAATCGTCACGCCGACCAGCCCGATCGTCAACGAAACCCGGGTCGCCACGATCAGCCGCGACCACACATCGCGGCCGAGCTGGTCGGTCCCCAGAATGAAAATCCCGTCCCCCCGTTCCGGGGTCTTGAGGCTGAACAAATGAACGTCCGTGTCCAGCCCCAGGAACGAATACGAATACCCATGCCCAAAAAACTGGATCGGCACGTGCCGCGATGGGTCTACCGTATAGATCAGTTTGAAGGTCTTGGGATCGCGCACCCCCTTCAACCCACTGACATAGGGCTGGAAGCTGCCATCGTCTTCGAACAGCCGGATCGGCTGCGGCGCGATATAGCTGGTCCGCGCATCGGTCGCGTGCGGATCGGTGGTCGCCAGAAAATCCGCCCCCACCGCGACGAGGTAGAACAGCGCCACGATCACCCCGCTCACCATGGCGACGCGATGGCGGCGGAACCGCCACCAGGTCAACTGGAACTGCGTTGCCTGCGCGTAGCGTTCGGCCTGGCTCAGCTTCGGCTGGCGGCGGAAAAACGAGAACATCGGCTCAATCCATCTGATGGCGCAGCCGCGGGTCAACCCACATCAGCACCAAATCTGAAATGAACGTGCCGATCACAGTGAGCACACCGAGCAGCAGCACGATGGCGCCGCCGAGATAGACATCCTGCGCAATCAATGCCCGGACGAGCAACGGACCGACGGTGGGCAAGCCCAGCACGATCGAAATGATGATGCTGCCCGACACCAGATAGGGGAACAGATAGGCAATATTGGAGGCGAACGGGTTCAACGCGGCGCGCACCGGATATTTCAGGATCGTGCGCATCTCCGACAGTCCCTTGGCCCGGGCGGTGACGACATAGGGCTTGCGCAATTCATCGAGCAGATTGGCCCGCATGATGCGGATCAGCTGCGCCGTGCCCGACAATGCCAGGATCATGGCGGGCAACGGCAGATGCCACGACAAATCCTTCACCTTGTCCCATGTCCACGGCGCCAGCGCATACTCGGCCGAAAACAACCCGCCGACGCTGAGCCCGAGATAGCGGAAGGCGGCGTAGAGAATGATCAGCGCCAGCAGGAAATTCGGCACCGCGATGCCGATGAAGCCGATCAGCGTGAAGATATAGTCGGCCACCGAATACTGCCGCACCGCCGAGAAAATCCCGATCGGCAACGCCAGCCCCCAGGTCACCAGCAGGGCCGCGAACGACAGCAGCAACGTCAGCCAGATGCGGTCGCCGATGACCTCGGCCACCGGCCGTCGCCACTCCATCGATTCGCCGAGGTCGCCGGCCACCACGCGAACAATCCACTTGCCGTACTGCACATAGATCGGCTGACCCATGCCGTACAGCTTGCGCATCGCATTGGCCTCGTCCGCCGAGACCGAGGCGCCCCCGGCGGCGAGGTTGGCAATGTAGGAGTCGACGAAATCCCCGGGCGGCAACTGGATGATCGCGAATGCGAGCATCGAGATCAACCACACCGTGAACAGGCCGAGCAGCAGGCGGCGCACGATGAAGGTGATCATGGCGCGCGCGCCATGGTGTCGTGCAGCCTCACGCCTTGTAGAACCACGTCTCCGGGCGTGCGCTGCCCGGGGTGCGGCAATGCTGCGCGATGCAGGTCCGTCCCGGGATATTGCCCAGGCGACGGCTGGCCATGCGCACGCCCATCAGCGCCGGCGACTGACCGCAGGTGCCGATGGTGAACTGCTGGTCGACGATGATCTTCCAGATCTCCTGGGCGATCTTGTTGCGCTCCGGCTCCTGCTTGGCCGCCGCCGAGCGGAACAATTCCAGCGCCTCCACCATCTTCGGGTCCGACGGCTTGGTGCCCTGCGTCCCGTTCGAGGCGTACCACTTGGCATGCTCGATCCCGTAGGCGCCCGAGGCCACATCGGTCGGCAGCGTCCAGGTCGAGTAGAGATACAGCAGCTCGGTGCCGCCGTTGGTCCAGACGAAGATATGGTGGTCCGATTTCAGCAGCCGGCCAAACGCCAGCCCGCGCTCGGATTCCTTGACGTCGCCGTAGATGCCGATTTTGCGCCAATGCTGGGCGATCATTTCGGCATGCTTCGGCCAGTCCATGAACGCCTTCACCGCCAGCAGCTCGATCACTACCCGCTTGCCGTTGTCCGGCCGCAGCCGATACCCGTCGCTGTCCTTCTTGGTCAGGCCGAGCCCGTCAAGCAGCTTGTTTGCCGCCGCGACATCCAAGGTCGACCACTTCTTGCGCCACTCCGGCCCCGGATTCTCCGGCATCGATTCCGCGGGCGCCGTCGAACCAGGCGTCGCCAGCCCAAGCCAGAATGTCTCGTTCAACTGGTCCCGATCGATGCCCATCGACAGCGCGCGACGGAAATCTGCGGTGCCGAGCAGCTTGCCGATCAACTCGTCGCCGCGGAAATCCATGTTCACATGCAGCGTCGTATCCGCGCCGTTGAACGCCAGATCGAGATGGACATCGTACTTGCCGCGATCACGGTTCTCCAGGATCACCGGCAGCTTCTGCAGGTCGATATGGCGCTCCTGCAAATCAAGCTCGCCCGCCATCGCCTTGAGGTTCACCACCTCGATGTTCTCGGCGAGGGTCATCACGACCTTGTCGATATAGGGCAGCTGGTTGCCCTCGGTATCCACCGCATAATAGTACGGATTGCGCTCCATCGCCCAGGTCGGCGTATTGATCGGCGTCACCGTCTTCCACGGCCCCAGCGTCGGCAGCTCCGCATTGAGCTCCCAATCCTTGCGGACATGCAGCAGCCGCACCCAGCTTTCGTAGCCGGCATCCTTCGCCTTCTTGTTGACCTCGGCCTCCGACGAGTATTTCGGCAGGAACTGCTTGAGATAATGGGCCGGCGCGTAGCCCGCATAGGAGTTCCCGCCGGACTGCCGCGTCGCCTGCCCGCCGCCGATCAGCGTGTCGCCCGCCAGCATCGACGGGAACAGGAAATACGGATTCTCGAACACGAATTGCACGGTCGTCTCGTCGACCTTGACGAGCTTGCCCGGCTTGCCGCCGGCCGACATGTCGGCGATCGGCCCCGGCACGATCTCCTTGTTGAGATACATGTCCTCGTACCAGAACACGAAGTCATCGGCCGTGAACGGCGCCCCGTCCGACCATTTCATGCCCTTGCGCAGATGAAGCGTGGTCACCTTGCCGTCGGCCGAGATCTCATAGCCCTTGGCCACGCAGGGGACGATTTTGCTGCCGGTGAAATCCCAGAACAGCAGCTTGTCCGACGCCATGATGCGGTTGCCGTTCTCGCCATCGGACGGGCCGATGAAGGCGCGCCGCCAGGTGCCGCCGTACTTGCCGGTCATCTCGACCGGCTTGACCACCATCGGCTCGGCCGGCACGCGGCTCGCCACCGGCGGCAGCTTGCCCGCCTTCACCAGTTCGGCCAGTTGCGGTGCCTCCTTGAACGCGGCCGGGGTCGGCCCGCCGGCCGGAATCGGGCCTTCAAGCTTGCCGACCAGGCCGGACTGGGTGACCGAGCCGCTCGCCTGCACGGCCTGGGCGAGGGCGCTGCCCGCCGGGGCGGCGGCCAGGGCGGCTGAAGCGTAGCCGAGGAAACTGCGGCGTGTCGTCATCGTTCTCTCTCCCGATCCTTGACTGCCCTGTCGCCGGGCACTGGAGCAGAACCTAGGGGATGCCGCCTCCGTGATCCAGGGGGTTTAGCGCAGTGCGAGCGCATTCAGTGCGGTTACCGTCAGCACGGCGGCATTGAGCACCATCACCACCGGGGCGACCCGCAGGGTCAGCCCCCGCCAGCGCCGCCCGGCAGCACCGCCGGCGATCCCGATGGCGGCCAGGATCGGAACGGTGCCCGCCGCGAAACCCGCCATCGCCAGCGCCGCACCGCCGGCACTGCCCGCCGAGGCGGCGACCGCGAGGGCGGCGTAGAGCAGGCCGCAGGGCAGGAAGCCAAGGGCCAGCCCGCGCAGCAGGCCGCCGCTGAAGCTCGCGCGGTCGAACCGGGCGGTCATCAGGCCGAGGCCGGTGATCCAGGCGGCGGGCGGGCGGGCGAAGGGCAGTTGCGGCAGCGCCGGTGCGATTCGGCCGAGCGCCTGGAGCAGGAACAACGCGGCGCCGCCGAGCAGCAGCAGCCCGCCGAGCCGCCCGGTTTGCGGCAGTGCGCCGAACATCCCGGCGACGGCGCCGAGGCCGCTATAGGTCAGCAGCCGGCCGAGATGGTAGGGCAGCAGCAGGCCGGATCGCAGCCGCGCCATTTCGCACAGCCGCACTGCCGGAACCGCCGCCAGCCGATCGGCGGCCTGGCCGAGAACGAAGGGGCCGCACATCGGCCCGCAATGCAGCGGACCGCCCGCGAGTCCCGCCAGAAACAGCCCGAACGCCAGCCCCGGTCCCTCGGGGCCGCACCAGGCGAGCAGCATGGCGAGATGTTCGTGCAACGGATGACCCGGACCTGATAAAAAGGTGACGTGGCCTCCATGCTGCACCGCGACATTGATCTGCATCAATGCCCGGCTACGGGTGGCGAGGCTTTTTGGGCTTCATGGGCGGGCCGTTTTGGCAGGTCCGGTATTGCGGGGTGCGGAATGGAAGAGGTGAGCGAAATTGTCGTCGGGCTGCTGGTGCTGGTTCTCGGCCTCACGGGGCTGGTGATGGCGTCCGGCGCGCTCGACAATGGCATTTATATCTTCGGGCTGACGTTGGCGGGTTTCGCGGTCGTGTTCGAGATCGGCCTGATCAAGGCCCATTACGACCGCAAGGAGCGCATCGCGCGTGGAGGAGCGGCTGGTCATGTCTGACATCACAATGGGCGCGATGGCCGGGCACGCGGTGCCGCACGCCCGGGCCGTGGTCTACAACGACAATGTCATCCGCAAGTTCACCATCGCGACCATGTTCTGGGCCGCGGTGGCGATGCTGGTGGGCGTGGTGCTGGCGCTGCAACTCTGCTGGCCCGCCTTCAACCTCGGCTTCTCCTTCACCAATTTCGGCCGGCTGCGCCCGGTGCACACCTCGGGGGCGATTTTCGCGTTCGGCGGCTCGGCGTTGTTCGCGACCTCGTTCTACATCGTCCAGCGCACCTGCCGCGCCCGACTCTGGGGCGGCGAGGCGCTGCACAACTTCATCTTCTGGGGCTACCAGACCTTCATCGTCATGGCCGCCCTCAGCTACGTCATGGGCTACAGCCGGGGCCAGGAATACTCGGAGCCGGAATGGCATCTGACGATCTTCCTGGTCATCATCTGGGTGGCCTATGCGATCGTCTTCATCGGCACCGTGCTGATGCGCGAGGAACCGCACATCTACGTCTCCAACTGGTTCTTCATGGCCTTCATCCTGACGGTGGCCGTGCTCGTGCTCGGCAACAACGCCGCTGTCCCGCTTTCGATGTATTCGGCCAAGGGCTACACCGCCTATTCCGGGGTCACCAACGCCCTGATCCAGTGGTGGTATGGCCACAACGCGGTCGGTTTCTTCCTGACCGCCGCCTTCCTCGGCATGATGTACTATTTCATTCCCAAACAGGCCGGGCGCCCCGTCTACTCCTACCGGCTCTCGGTGGTGCATTTCTGGTCGCTGGTGTTCATGTACATCTGGGCCGGCCCGCATCATCTTCATTACACCGCGCTGCCGGACTGGACGCAGACGCTCGGCATGGTGTTCTCGATCATGCTGTGGATGCCGTCTTGGGGCGGCATGATCAACGGGCTCATGACCCTCTCCGGCGCCTGGGACAAGCTGCGCACCGACCCCGGCCTGCGCTTTTCCGTCACCGCGGTCGGCTTCTACGGCATGTCGACCTTCGAGGGGCCGGTGATGTCGATCCGCTCGGTCAACGCGCTCGCCCACTATACCGACTGGGTCGTCGGCCACGTCCACTCCGGCGCCCTCGGCTGGGTCGCCTTCATCACCTTCGGCGCGATGTACTATCTGGTCCCGGTGCTGTGGAACCGCAAAGGCATGTATTCGCACAAGCTAATGGCCTGGCACTACTGGATCGCGACCCTCGGTATCGTGCTCTACATCACCGCGCTGTGGGTTGCCGGCATCATGCAGGGCCTGATGTGGCGCGCCTATGACCAGTTCGGCTTCCTCCAGTACTCGTTCTCGGAATCCGTGAACGCGGTTCACCCCTACTACGTGATCCGCATGGTGGGCGGCCTGTGCTTCCTCACCGGCACGCTGATCATGATCTACAACCTGATCATGACCGTTCACAGTTCGACAACAGAACGGCAACCTGCCGTGGCCGGGGAGTAGAGACCATGTTCATTCGCCAGGAAACTGTCGAGAAGAACGCCATCCTGATGGTCGTGCTCACCCTGATCGCGATCTCTGTCGGTGGCATCATCGAAATCATCCCGAACTTCACGATCGAGACCACGATCGAGAAGGTGAAGGGGGTGCGTCCGTACTCGCCGCTCGAGCTGGCCGGGCGCGACATCTATGTCCGCGAAGGCTGCTATGTCTGCCACAGCCAGCAGATCCGGGCGCTCAAGGACGAGGTTGAGCGCTACGGCCACTACAGTCTGGCCGCCGAGAGCATGTATGACCATCCGTTCCAGTGGGGCTCCAAGCGTATCGGGCCGGACCTGGCCCGGGTGGGTGGCAAGTACTCGAACGACTGGCACTACGGCCATCTCGATCACCCGCAGGCGCTCGTGCCGGAGAGCCTGATGCCGCGCTACGCCTTCCTCGCCGAGACGCCGCTCGACACCACGATGATCGGGCGCAAGCTGCGGGTCAGCCGGGTGGTCGGCGTGCCCTACACCGACGAACAGATCGCCGATGCGAAGAAGGACCTGCTGACCCAGGCCGACGCGGCGGCCGACAACGAGGCCCTGCTCAAGCGCTACCCCAAGGCGGTGCAGGCCTCGGGCAAGGCCGGCGAGCCAACCGAGATGGACGCGCTGGTCGCCTATCTCCAGGTCCTCGGCACGATGGCGGATTTCGGCAGCGTCGAACCCGCCAAGATACGGCGCTGAGGGAGGCGGATATGGAAACGTTTATAGCCGCCGCCCTCTGGCTCCAACAGTACACCGTCGTCGCCATGGCCCTGATTTTCACTGGCCTGATGGTGACGGTGTTCTGGCCCGGACGTCGCGAGCGCTTCGAGCGCGACGCCCAAATCCCCCTGCATGACGATCGCTGAGGAGAAGTCCCATGCCGACCAAGATTGAAAAGGATGCCTTCTCCGGCCGCGATACCACCGGCCATGAGTGGGACGGCCTGAAGGAGCTCAACAACCCGCTGCCGAGCTGGTGGTTCTGGACGTTCGTCGCCACCGTGGTCTGGTCGATCGGATTCTGTATCGTGTATCCGTCGGTTCCCGGCATCTCCGGCTACTTTGGCGGGATCTGGGGCTACTCCACGCGCGATGCGGTGACCGCCGATGTCGCCGCCCTCGCCGCCCAGCGCGCCCAGGTGCTCGACAAGATCAAGGACGTGCCGATCGAGAAGGTGCGCCAGGATCCGACCCTGATGGCGGTGGCCAACACCGCCGGGCGCATTGCGTTTGCCAACAACTGCCAACCCTGCCACGGGGCCGGCGGCGAAGGGCGTCCGGGCTATCCGGTGCTGGCATCCGATCGCTGGATCTGGGGCGGCAAGCTGGCCGACCTTCAGCAGACCATCACCTTCGGCATCCGCAGCGGTCATGCCGAGGCGCGGCAGAGCCAGATGCTCCGCTTCGGGGTGGACGGGGTGCTGAAGCCGGAGGAGATCGCGTCGGCCGCCGACTATGTCATGACACTCTATGGCAAGGCCCAGCCGAGCCCGGCCGCGGCGAAGGGCCAGGCGATCTTTGCCGAAAACTGCGTCGCCTGCCACGGCGACAGTGGCGAGGGCAAGCGCGAGGTCGGCGGACCCAGCCTCAAGGGCGCGGTGCACCTCTACGGCGACACCCGCGAAGCCGTCATCGCGCAGATCACCAACCCGCGCATGGGCGTGATGCCGAACTGGAACGCCCGCCTCGACGCTGCTACGATCAAGGCGCTGGCGCTTTATGTCCATGCCCTGGGCGGTGGCGAGAACTAGTTCGTGACCAAGCTGACCAGCACCCCGCCGCGTGCGGACGGAGAGCCCAGGATGAGCGAGCCGAGCCTTTATAAGGACCGTGTGCGGGTCTACCCCCGCGCCGTGCGCGGTCCGGCTCGGACGTTCAAATGGGTGGTGCTGGCCTTCTGCCTGACACTCTACTACGCCCTTCCCTGGGTCCGCTGGACCCGCGGGCCCGGGCAGCCGAGCCAGGCCGTGCTGCTTGATATCGGCCATGAACGTTTTTATTTCTTCGATCTCGAGTTCTGGCCGCAGGACATCTACTATCTGACGGGCGCCCTCATCCTGGGCGCGGTGAGCCTGTTTCTGGTCACCTCACTGGTCGGTCGCGCCTGGTGTGCCTATGCCTGCCCGCAGACGGTGTGGACGGACCTGTTCATGCTGATCGAGCGTATCGTCCAGGGTGACCGCAACGAGCGCATGCGGCGCGACCAGGGCAAGACGACGTTGGACAAGGTGTGGCGCAAGGTCGTCACCCACGTGGCGTGGCTCGGCATCGCGTTCTGGACCGGCGGCGCATGGATCATGTACTACGCCGATGCGCCGACCGTGACGCGCGATTTCTGGCAAGGCAATGCCGCCAGCCAGGCCTATATCTTCACCTTTCTGTTCACGGCGAGCACCTACGTGCTCGCGGGGTGGGCGCGCGAGCAGGTCTGCACCTACATGTGCCCGTGGCCGCGCTTCCAGGCCTCGATGCTCGACGAGCACAGCCTGATCGTGACCTATGAGGGGTGGCGCGGCGAGCCGCGCGGCCATGGCAAACGGACGCCCGAGGTGGTGAGGAAACTCGGTGACTGCATCGACTGCCGCGCCTGCGTGAATGTCTGTCCGACCGGGATCGACATCCGCGACGGAATCCAGCTCGAATGCATCAACTGCGGGCTGTGCATCGATGCCTGCAACGAGATCATGGTCAAGACCGGCCAACCCAAATGGCTCGTCCGTTGGGATACGCTGGCGCATCAGCAGGCGCGTGCGGCCGGCAAGCACGACCCCTTCCATCTGCTGCGTCCGCGCACGCTCATCTACGTCACCGCGCTGGTGATCGGGTTTGTCATCATGGGCGTGGCGATGGCCAACCGGGCGCAGATCGACATTGCGGTGCAACATGACCGCGCGCCGCTGTTCGTCACGGTGCGTGACGGCAGCCTGCGCAATGGCTACACCGTGAAGATATCCAACAAGACCCATGAGGCGACCGATTTCGCCATCGGGCTCAAGGGCCTCGACGGCGCCGCCATGGCGGTGGCCGAGGAGGGCGAGGGGCGCATGCCGGTGCTCACCCTCACCGTCGAGCCCGACAGTGTCGGCACCTACCGCGTCCTCGTTTTCGGCCGTCCGACAAAGTTGATCGACGGCGCCCAGGACCTGATTTTCAGCGCGCGCAACACGCGCTCCGGCGAGACCACGAGCTACACCTCCGTCTTCATGGGCCCCGGCGCCCGCGCGAGCCGCTGACAGGAATGCACCCGATGAGCGAGACAACCCTGACCTCTCCCGGCCTGAACTCTCCCGGTGCGAAACCCTCGGGCTGGCGCTTCTTCCCCGTCGGCATCGTGGCGGCACTTGCCGTCGTCATCATCGTGAACCTCGGCATGGTCTATGTCGCGATCTCGACCTTCCCAGGCGAAATCGTCCACACCGGACACAAGTGAGCGCAGCGGCGTTCAGCGAGACCGCGGCGGCCGATAGCGCCTGCGCCCATTGCGGACAAACCTCGCCCGGCGGCGCCCGCTTCTGCTGCCCCGGCTGCGCGGCCGCGGCCGAGACCATCACCGCGATGGGGTTGGGGCGCTATTATGCCGAGCGGGTGCTGGACCCGGCGGCCCGCCCGCCGCGGCCCGATGTCGCGGAGCGCTGGGACCTCGGGCGCTACGTCACCGTCAACGGCGCGCAGTGTGAGCTGAGCCTCGCCGTCGACGGGCTCCAGTGCGGCGCCTGCGTCTGGTTGATCGAAAGTGCGCTGGCGCGTGACCCCGCCCTGAAGACGGCGCGCGTCAACATGACGACGCGACGGCTTCGCCTGTCCTGGGACGGCGCCGCAGACCAGGCGGACCGCTTTGTCGCCATCGTCGAGCGGCTCGGCTACCGGCTGATCCCCTTCAACGCGGCCGCCCTCGATGCGGCGCGGGACCGCACCGGCGCGCAACTGGTCCGCGCGTTGGCCGTGGCCGGGTTCGCGGCCAGCAACGTGATGCTCTCCTCCATCGCGGTCTGGGCCGGACTGGTGCAGGGGATGGGGCCGGCGACGCGCGAACTCATGCACTGGGTCGCGGCGCTGGTGGCGATGCCGGCCATCGCCTATGCGGGCATGCCGTTCTTCCGCTCGGCCTGGAGTGCGCTGCGCCACGGCCGCACCAACATGGACGTTCCGATCACGATCGGGGTGACGCTGGTCACCGCGATGAGCCTGGTGGAGACCAGCCGCGGCGAGGAGCATGCCTATTTCGACAGCGCGGTGTCGCTGATCTTCTTCCTGCTGATCGGCCGCGTGCTCGACCATTTCGCGCGCGGCCGGGCGCGCGCGGCGGCCGAACAACTGGTGACGCTGCGGTCAAGCGATGTGGCCGTGCTGCAGGCCGACGGCACCGCATTGCGCAAGCCGCCCGAGGCCGTGGCGCCCGGTGCCCTGGTGCTGGTCGCCGAAGGCGAACGGATCGGTGTGGACGGCTTGGTCGAGCGCGGGGGTGGGCCGGTCGACACCAGCCTGGTCACCGGGGAGAGCCTGCCGGTGCTCGCGGGGCCGGGCACGGCGGTGTTCGCCGGCACCATGAACCTGGGCGCGACCCTCACCATCCGCAGCACCGCCACCGGCGAGGCAACATTGCTGGCCGAATGCGTCCGCCTGATCGAGGCCGCCGAGGCCCGGCGCGGGCGTTTTGTGGTGCTGGCGGACCGGGTGGCCCGACGCTACGCGCCCACCGTCCACGTCGCCGCCCTGGCGACGTTCCTCGGCTGGTGGCTCGGCATCGGGGCACCGGTCGAACAATCGCTGCTGACGGCCTGCGCGGTGCTCATCATCACCTGCCCTTGTGCCTTGGCGCTGGCGGTGCCGGCGGTCCAGGTGATCGCCACCGCCCGGCTGTTCCGGGACGGCGTGCTGCTGAAATCTGCGACCGCGCTCGAGCGGCTGGCGGAGGTCGATTGCGTCGTGTTCGACAAGACCGGCACCCTCACGCTGCCGGCGCTGGCCCTGGCCGAGGGGTTCGATCGCGCCGCGTTGGCGCAAGCAGCACCGCTCGCGGTCTCGAGCCGGCACCCTTTGGCGCGCTCGCTGGCTGCGGCCGCCGGGCCGACCGTGGCGCTCGAGGGGGTGCGCGAGATCGCCGGGCAGGGGCTGAGCGCAGGGGACGTGCGCCTCGGTAGCCGGGCCTTCGCCGGCGATCAGGCGAGCCCGCTGGAGGAGGGGCCGGAGCTGTGGCTGGCGCGGCCGGGGCAGGCGGCGGCCCAGTTTCGCTTCCGCGAGACGCTGCGCCCCGATGCTTCAGTCACCGTCGCGAAATTGCGGGCGCTGGGGCTGTCGGTGCGTATCGCCTCGGGTGACCAGGAAGCCTCCGTCAGCCGTATAGCTGCCCAGCTTGGTGTCCCCGATGCTGCGGGCGGGATGTCCCCGCTCGACAAGATCGAACTGGTCGAGGGGCTGCGGGCACGTGGGCATCGTGTGATGATGGTCGGCGACGGCCTCAACGATGGCCCCTCCCTTGCCGCCGCCAGCGTGTCCTTATCGCCATCCAGCGCAGCAGACATCAGCCAGACCACGGCGGATGTGGTGTTCCAGGGGGAAAGCCTCGCCCCGGTTGCGACCGTGGTCGCCGTGGCGCGACGGGCACGGGCGGTGATGCGCGAGAATATCGGCTTCTCGATCGCCTATAATGCCATCATGCTGCCGCTCGCCGTCGCGGGCTGGGTGACGCCCTGGCTGGCTGCTGCTGCGATGTCGAGTTCCTCGGTCATCGTCATGCTGAACAGTTTCCGCCTGAACCGGAGTGTTCGATGACCGCGATCCTGGGATTGATGGGGCTCAGCTTGCTGCTGGGCGGCATAGGGCTCGGGATTTTCCTATGGTCGCTGCGCAGTGGCCAGTACGACGATTTGCAGGGTGCCGCCAACCGTATCCTGCACGACGATCCGCCGCCAACCTGCTGATCGGCCAGTATTCCGATCTTCCGGACGATCGCGCGGCACCGGAGCCCGCCGGCCGGGTTCGTCCCGGACCCGGCGGAGGCCGGCAGCGACACGCCTGTCGCCGCCGGCAGTTCGTCAGATCAGCCGAGCGTTTGCGCCCGTGGTGTCCACGGTCCCGGTGCCGCCGCCCTTGGCCCCCCCCTGCGTCTCGACGTCGGTGGCACTGTCGCGCGATGCGCCCTTGGCCTTGTCGTCCGACCCGCCGGCACCCGTGGCGGTGCTGCCGGCCGAGGCGGCCGATGCTGCGGACGTGCCGTGGGCGGCGTCATCGGACCCGCCGCTCCTGGCACTCCCCGCCGCCCCCTTGGCGCCGTCGTCGGAGCCGCCGCGGTTCCCGGCGGCCCCCGCATTTCCCGCGTTCCCCGAATTGCCCGCATTTCCCGAGGCGCCGGCACCGCCACCAGCATTGCCGCCACCAGCGTTGCCGCCACCACCGGCATTTGCGTGTTCACTGTCGCCGGATCCCTTTTCCGCGAGCAGGACGGTGGACTGCGCCGGGGTCGGCTTCGCCACGGCGGTCGTCATCTGCATCGGCGAGGCGGCCGCTTGAAGGGCCATCAGGCAGGTACCGAGGAGCAAAGCGGGGGCAACGAGGGTCTCGAATTTCATGGTCATCTCCTGGAGGAACGGCTGTCTTGCCGCTACCCGTGTGCTGAAAAGAGGCGTTGTGACGGCGCGGCGCGGCAGGGGGCCCGTGTCGATCCGCCGAAGCAGGTCATCCCGATCGCGAGCGCCTGCATTTTATACGTGGGAAAATTTCCCACGTCAAGAGCGATGAAGGAATGGCCACACGCTCAGCCATTGACGGCGCCAGGGGGCGCCCCGATGCTGCGACCGGCCGCAGAGTCATTTCCGAAACGATATCGCAACCAGAGAGACGCCCCATGCAACTCGCGCTGTCCACCTGGCAGGAGGTCGAAGACTACCTGCGCACTTCCGACGGTCTCATCATCCCGATCGGCTCGGTCGAGCAGCACGGCCCCAATGGCCTGATCGGAACCGACCATCTCGATGCCGAGTTCGTCGCCGCCGGCGTCGGCGACGCCATCGGCGCCGCGGTGGCGCCCACCTTGGCCTACGGGATGTCGCAACACCACCTCGCCTTCAAGGGGTCCGCGACGCTGCGGCCGAGTACGCTGATGCTCGTGGTCCGCGATGTGGTGGAGAGTTTCGCGCTGCACGGGTTCCGCAGGTTTTTTTTCATCAACGGCCACGGCGGCAATGTGGCCAGCGTCACCGCGGCGTTTGACGAACTCTACGCCGCCCGTTCGCTCAAGGAGCGCGACGCGCCGGTGCGGTGCCGGATGATTTTCTGGTCCGCCGGCGCGCGCTGCAAAGCGCTCGGCGACGAGCTTTACCCGGGGGTCAACGGCGCGCACGCCACTGCGGCTGAGGTCTCGCTCGCGCAGTACTACCAACAGGCCCATATCAAGCACGCACAGATGACGCCCAAGGTCGCGCCGCCCTCGAGCCCGTTCTTCGAGGCCGCGGATTATCGCGCCCGCTACGCCGATGGCCGTATTGCCAGCGATCCGTCGCTGTCCTCGCCCGAGCACGGCAAGCGGCTCTATGAGGCTGCCGTGCTTGACATGGTCGAGGCCTATCGCGCCTTCCTGGCGTATTAGCACTTTGATCTTTCTTCTCGACACGACGCAGATTGGCGAATCCCATGCTCCCTTCACCCGGGCCTTCACCCGGCTCGTCGGGCTGGCCTTTCCGGATCAAGAGCTGGTGCTGCGGGCCCGTGCTTCGCATCTTCAAGTTGCCTTCGCCCAACCTGACCCGGTGCTCACGCGGCGTTTGAGCCTTGAGCCGATCGCGGAGGACGCCCCCACCTCGATCGCCGCCTCGATCTCCCTGTTGCTCGATGTCCGGCGGCGGGCGGGGCGGGGCTGTCACCTCGTGATCTTCTTGACCGGCCGTCCGGCCGATATCTGGGCGGCCAAGCTCATGCGCCGGGTCGATCCCGGACTGCGCTGCCATCTCGTGATGCATGGCGACGTCAATTCCATCACCAAGCCACGCTCCCGCCACCCGTTGCGACGGCTGGGCGACTACCGCGGCAGCATCGGGTATGCGCGTCACCCCGATGTCCGTCTGATCGCGCTGGAGGCGCATGTCCGCGCCAGTATCGAGGCCGTGCTGCCGGCCGCGGCCGGTCAGATCGACGTCTTGCCGCATCCCTGCGTTCCAACTGATGCGCCATGGCACCTCCGGCAACGTCCTGGCGCGCCTCTCAGGTTTGGCCTGATCGGGATCGCGGGGCGCTCGAAGGGACTTGATGTGTTCGCCCGGGTGGCGCGCCGGGTGGTCGACGCGGTCGGCGCGGCAGTGGATTTCCGGGTGGTCGGCAAGTTTCAGCCGGGCTGGCAGGCGCTCGATCTTGAGGCGATCAGCGGGCCGCGCCCGTTCGCCGAAACCTGGCTGCCGGCCGAGGTGTTCGAGCGGGAGGTGGCAGCGCTCGACTACATCATTCTGCCCTATGACATGCGCTACTACGCCTTCGCGGCGAGCGGCGTGATGCTCGACGTGCTGCGTACCCGCACGCCGGTGATCTGCTTCCATAATCCCGCGATCGCCGACGTTGCGGCGCGTCATGGCGATATCGGCCATGTCTGTGCCGACGAGGACGAGATCGTCGCCGTCGTCATGAGTCTGGTCACGGCGGTGGATCCGTCCCGCTATCGGGCGCAGCAGATGAACCTCGATGCCGCCTATCGCGACCGCCTGCCCGACGCGCTCGCCACCGCGTATCATGACCTCGTGCAAGGCCTATGGGAGGTGGAACCGTTGGCGCCCGCGGGCCGATGAACACGTGGCGCAACCTGGCGATCGCCTTCCTCCAGAAGCAGGGGCAGACTCTCATCAGCATCGTCTCCATGCTGGTGCTGGCCCGGTTGGTCGCGCCCGAGGAGACGGGAATATTCTCCGTCGGCGTCGCCATAACCGCAGTGACCCATGCGATCCGTGATTTCGGGGTGGGCAATTTTCTGATCAAGGAACCCCGCATCAGTCCCGCTTCGGTGCGCACCGCGTTTACGGTCTCGATGGCCATCGCAACCGCGCTCGCCCTGGCGCTGTTCGCCGCCGCTGGGCCAGCGGCGCGTTTCTACGAGCAGGCCGAGGTGGCCACCGTGATCCAGATCACCAGTGTGGGGCTGCTGCTCTCGCCGTTCTCCACCGTCAATCTCGCGATCCTGCTGCGCGAGCAGCGATTTTTCGACATGTTCAAGGTGAGTATTTCAGGCGCGCTTCCGGGCGCGCTGGTGTCGGTGGTGGCGGCCTGGTACGGCCTGGGTGCGACCGCGCTTGCGCTCGGTTCGTTGGCCAATTCGGTGGCGCTCGCAGTGGCCGCGAACATCGTGCTGCCGCGTTTCGCCGATTATCTGCCGAGCCTTGCCTCATGGCGGCCGATCCTGCATTTCGGCCTGCATTCCGCGGCCCAGGGGATGGTCGAGCAGGTCGGCGGGCGGGCGAGTGATCTGCTGCTCGGCAAGGTGCTGGGTTTCGGCCCGGTCGGCCTCCTCAACCGTGCCGGATCGCTGATCACGCTGTTTCAGGATGCCGTGCTCGCCGCCATCGCCCCGGTGGTGCTGGCGAGCATGGCGCGCGACGCCCGGCGCGGCGACCCGGTGGTGACCCAGGTGCTGGTCGCGATCGAACACGCCACAGTCATGGCCTGGCCGTTCTTTGCCGTGCTGGCGATGTTCGCGCGCGATGCGGTGCTGCTGCTGTTCGGCCCGCAATGGGAAGCGAGTGCGCCCTACACCGGGATGCTGTGTTTTGCCGCGGCGTTGACGGTGCCGCCGGGCTTCGTGTGCATCGCCGCGACGGCCCGCGGGCGCGTGGATCTGCTCTCGCGCTTCACCGTTGCGCACCAGATCATCCGGGTGGCCCTGATCGCGCTTGGCACATTGGGCGGGTTGGACGGCGTGGCGCAGATGCTGATGCTGGCCGCGGCGATCCAGTGCGGGCTCGCCTTCACGATGCTGCGGCGCGCCGTCGCTGTGCCGGGGGCGGCGCTGCTGCGGCGGGTGTGGCGCAGTCTGGCGGTGGCGGCTTGGGTGGCGGTGACGCTGGTGCCGATCCAGCAGGGACTTCATGCGGCGCCCGGGGTGAGGATCGCGGCGGTCGCGATCGTGGCGACGCTGGCGTGGTTGGCGGGCCTGTTTGTCGCGCGTCATCCGGCGGCGGCCTTCATCGCTGGCCTTGCTGCGCAAGCCTGGCGCCGTCTCGGACGAAACTAATGCTGCGACTGGAACCCATCGTGCTGTTCGGGTCACGGCTCCGCGGCGACTATGCGCACGGCGGTTAGCATCAGGCCAGGGTCCAACCTTGGCGGAATGCTTCAGCGTGACCCGCGTGGATCGGCCTCATCCAGCGGCGCGATGTCCCACGCCCGCGTCTTCATGCGCCAGCCGAGATGGCGGTCCCAGAACCGGCGCAGCGCGTCGAGCGGCCGGCGACCCCGTTTTGCCGAGTAGGCGGCATAGGTCAGCAGGTAGTGGATGTTGAGCTCGGCCAGGGCCATCGCGATGGACCATGTCAGTGGGATCCGCTGCCGGTGCAGCAGTTCCTGCGTCATCGGCCACAGCGGGAACAGACGGTCGAACCAGCGCAGATTGTCGCGTGCGATGGCGGCGAGATATTCGCCGGTCGGCGTGTGGTCGCGGAACAGCAATGTTGCCGCAACCTCCTCATGCGTGCCGAAGCGCAGGGTGCCGGCGGTGGCGGCCCAGTCATAGGCATGGAAATGACGCGGCGGGAACGATGCTGCCAGCGCAGCACGGCGATAGAGCCCGTACTGGCGCGTGTTGTCCGATGGATTGGAAAGAAATACTGCCAAATTCTCCGCCACCGAATGGCGCAGCGGATAGCCGCCGGTGCCGAACCGCTCCAGCGCATCACGCCCAAAGCGTACCCGCGAGACACAGCAGACCACGTCCGCTCGCCGTTCCAGCACGGCCAACATGCGGGCGACATAGTCGGGCGCAACCCAGTCATCGGCTGCCAGCCACATGAAGTATTCGGTCGTCGCGGCATTCAGCAGGAAGCCGAAATTCCCAGCCGGACCAAGATTGGTCGGATGCAGCGTCAGCTTGACCTGCGGATACGCTGCCACGATGGCGCGGGCCTCCTCGCGCGAGGCGTCACGCGAGCCGTCGTCGGCGATGTGGATCACACAACCCGGTGCCGTCTGGATCACCAGACTGTCGATACAACGGCGCAGCGTGGCGGCACCGTTGTAGAGCGGCACGCCGATCGTCACCCGTTCGCCGCCATCCATGCGCACCATGCCTTGTCCTCCGCCGTGGGGCCTTCTAGCCCAGCCTGAGACTTTCGCGCACCCCATCCAGCACCAGCTGCGCCGCGAGTGCGGCCAGCAGCACGCCGAGCACGCGTCCGATCACGCTGGAGCCGGTGTGCCCGAGCAGACGGGTGACGGGGCGGGCCAGCAGCAGCGCGATCAAGGTCAGGCCGATCGCCACCGCCAGCGCGAGCTCGATCGCCAGCAGTGACGTCGCTCGTCCCGCCGCCTGGGAATGCAGCAGCACCATTGTCGTCATCGCGCCGGGGCCGGCGATGAACGGGATGGCGAGCGGAAAGACGGTGATGTCGTGCTCGCGCACTGCCGCCGCCCGCTCATCCGGCGTGGCGCGCAGCACCCCCTTCGCCGTCACCATGTCGGCCGCGGTCAGGAACAGCAGGATGCCGCCCGCCGTTTTCATCGCGGCCAGGCCGATGCCAAGCGCGCGCAGCAGTTCCTCGCCGACGATGCCGAACAGCGCCAGCACGATGAACGCGATCAGGCAGGCGCGCCTTGCCTGGCGGGAGCGTTCGGCGTCGCTGTCCTGTGCCGTCATCCCCATGAACAGCACCGCGGTCCCGGCGGGATCGATGATCACCAGCAGCGCGACCAATCCGTAGGCGAAGGCCTCCATCGCAGCGCTCATTTCTTCACCAGCCGCCGCTCATAGATCTGGGCGAACACGGTCGCGGGGAACAGCAATACGAAGTAGATCACCGCCACGATGGTGTAGGTCTCGAGCGGGCGATAGGTATCGGCGGTCACCATCTGGCCGGTGTAGAGCAGGTCCGGCACCGCGATGGTGGAAACCAGCGAGGTGTTCTTGAGCTGGATGATCGACTGGTTCATGAACGGCGGGATCATCCGCTTGACGGCCTGCGGTAGGATCACCTGGCGCATCATCTGCCACCGGCTCAACCCCAGAGCGCGTGCCGCATCCCACTGGCCCGGCTCGATGGAGACGATGCCGCCGCGGAATATCTCGGCATAGAAGGCCGCGGTGTAGAAGGTGAGCACCAGCGTCGCCGCCGCCATGGCCGGGATTTGGATGCCGAGGATCACCGGGAGGGCGTAGTAGAACCACACGATCTGCACCAGGATCGGGGTGCAGCGGAACGCTTCGATGAAGCCGATCAGCGGCCAGTTTACCAGCCGCGAGCGCGACAGCCGGCCCATTCCGATCAGCAGGCCGACGAGCAGCCCGAGCAGGATCGTGCCCGCGGTATAGGCCAGCGTGATCTCGACCCCGGTGACGAACAAGCTGCGGTAGCGCCACAGGAAGCCGAAACTCCATTCGTATCCCATGCAGGCCACTCCAATGGCGGGTCAAACACGATCTTGTGCGGTGCACCAACTTCCGGGTCAAGCGATTGCGCGGGCCACAAGCGGGGCGGCGATGAAAGCCGTGGCCGCGATGGCTAGGCGAAGCGTTCGATCCGGTACCAGGGATTCACCGCCGTGCCGTGCAGGACGGCATCGGCGGTGATCTTCCCCGAGATGGGGCCGAGGGTATAGCCGTTGGCGGTGATGGCGTTGAAATAGCCGGGCAGCCCGGGCACCTCGCCGTAGAGCGGGGCGCGATCGAGTGCGGTGTTGATGCCGGTCCAGCTGCGGATGATATGCAGGCCGCGCAGCGCCGGCAGCGCCTGGGCGGCGACCCAGAGATTGCCCTGGATGTTGCGCCGCAGGTTGCGGGTGCGGCCATCTGTTCGGTCAAAACTGCCGTACCAGCCGCCACCGATCAGCAGACCGCCGCTGTCCTGCTGCTTGAGCGACAAATGCCGGCCGGCCATGGCGACGAGGCCCTCGACCATGCGCGGCGCCGGCTCGGTGACGATCACCTGCTGCACCGTGCCGGTGATGGGCAGATCGAGCCCCACCATCGCGCCGATCACCGCGCCCCACGGCCCGGAGCAGTTGATGACGGTGCCGGCGCGAACCTCGCCTTTGCTGGTGCTGATGCGCCAGCCCGCGCCATCGCGGGCGAGCCCCACCACCTCGGCGCCCTTGAGCAGCCGCGCGCCCTTGGCCTGGGCCAACCGGGCCAGCGCCATGGTGCCGCGCAGCGGGTCGATCCGTCCCTCGCCGGGGCAGAACACGGCGCCGGCCATTTTGTCCGACAGATGCGGCGCCAGGCTGCGCAGTTCGTTGGCGCCGATGATCTCGGAGGGCACGCCGTAGCGATGCTCGAGCGCGACCTTGCCGCGCAGCCAGTCGAGCGTGGCCTGGCTCTCCGCCAGGACCAGGCCGCCAGGGGTCGAGATCCCAAGGCTTTCACCCGCCTCGGCGGCAATCTCCCGCCACAGCGCGACGCTCTGCATGCCGAGCGGCAAGGTGTGGGCCGCCGGTCCGCCGTCCTCCGCGGTGCCGGGTATGCCGAAATCGTAGGGGATGAGCTGCACGTGCAGGCTGCCGGCGTTGGCGGTCGAGGCGGCGAGGCCGGCTTCGTCGCGATCGATCACCAGCACATCGGCGCCCTCGCGCGCCAGATAATAGGCGGTCGACAGGCCGACCGCGCCGCCACCGATGACCGCGATGGCGGCGGCCTGCTGCGGCGCCGGCGCGGCCGCGACCGGCACGCGGCGCTGGTTCGCCGCCGGCAACGTGAGCAGCGGGGCCTCGAATTCGCCGACCTCGAACATCAGCGCCGCCGCCGGCACCGGCTTGACCGGCACGCGCGGGGCGGCAAAGGCCTCGGCCGAGGGGGCATCGGGACACAGGCGGGCGATCGAGGTGGCGCAGAAGCGGCCCTGGCAGCGCCCCATGCCCGCGCGGGTCGCCCGCTTGATCGCCGCGATCGAGACCAGACCGTTGGCGATTTCCTGGCGTATCCGCCCGGCCGTCACCTCCTCGCAGCGGCAGACGATGGTGTCGTCGGCGAGCACGTCCGGCCCCGGCGGGCGGAACAACGTCCACAACGCGTCCTGGAATGCCTGCGCGCGGGCGACCTCACCGGCCGCCACGGGGTCGGTGGGCGCGGACAGGCCGAGGTCGCGCGCCGCCGCCAGCCCGGCCATGCGTCCCTTGGCCAGGGCGATCCGGGAGCCGCCGAGGCTGGCGCCGTCGCCGACCGCAAACACCCCGGGAACCGAGGTGCGACCCTCCGCATCCGTCTCGGTGGCGAGATGGCCGAGTCCGACATCGACGAACCGGTGCGCCGCGTCGAGGGCGCGCGCGAGGCCGGTTTCGGGCTGGAAGCCGAGGTTGAGCGCCACCGCGTCGACGGAGATCGCGCGTTCGCCCTCCGGTGTCGCCACACGCGCCAGCGTGACGCGGCTCTCGCCTTCGAGCGCCACCACGCGGCTGCCCCACAGGATGCTCACACCGGCGGCACGCAGCTGTGCGAGGTAGGACAATCCTTGCCGTGCCAACCCCGGCGCGGCGCGGAACATGGTCCAGGCCTGGCGCAGTCCGGCGAGGCCCGGGAACGGTGCTGCCTCGATCACGGCGACCACCTGCACGCCGCCGGCGATCAATTCGCAGGCCAGTTGCAGGTTGAGCGGCCCGTTGCCCGCAACCAGCACGCGCTCGCCCGGCGCCACGCGCTGGGCACGGGCGAGGGTTTGCAGCGCGCCGGTCGTCATCACCCCCGGCAGGGTCCAGCCCGGCACCGGCGCCGGCCGCTCATGTGCGCCGGCGGCGATCACGAGACGCCGGGGCCGGAATGTCACCGCCGCGTCATCGACGATCGCTGCCACCTCGTCGGCGGCGAACGCGCCCCAGACAGTCGCGCCGGTCAGGATCTCGACGCCGGCCGTCGCCGCCCGCGCCCGATGCGCCGCGCCTTCGCGGAACTGGTGGTCGGGCGCGGCGTCCTGGTGGCTGCTCGCCAGCGGCTTGTGGTATTGCCCGCCCGGCGCCGCGCGCTCGTCGAGCACGATCACGCTGGCCCCCGCCTCCGCCGCCGCGATCGCCGCCGCCAGACCCGCCGGCCCGGCGCCAACCACGAGAACGTCGCAGCCGCGCTCCGCCGCATCGGTGCCGGTCGGATCGAGCGCCTGCGGCGCCAGCACCTCGGGCATCCCGCTGCGCACCGCCATGCCGTCGCGGACCTTCTCCAGACAGGCGCGCCGCCCGATCCGCCCGTCGATGGTCACCACGCAGTCGAAGCACGCGCCCATCCCGCAATGCACCCCGCGCGGCGCCCCGCCCGCCGTGTGCCGCAGGGTCACCACGCCGGCCGCCGCCAGCGCCGCGGCGATGGTCTCCCCCTCCAGCCCGCGATAGGTTTTCCCATCGAAGGTGAAGTGGAGCTCGGCACCCACGGGTCGGATGGTTTCATGGGTCAGGCGCATGCGAATTCCTTGC
>CAIYSR010000089.1 GCA_903928895.1 uncultured Rhodospirillales bacterium
CGCGCCTTTGGCGCGGGCGGTGCGGACGAGGTCGAGGCGGAGGACTTCGATCATCGAGGCGCGGACGAAGCGGGTGAAGCCTCCGGTGGTGGCGAGTGCCAGGGTGGTGACGGGCATGATGAGGTGGATGAGCTGGTCCTTGAGCGAGCCGTCGCCGACGTTGGCGATGCCCGACGCGGGGAGCCAGTGGAGGCCGACGGCGAAGATGAGGATCATCATCAGGGCGAGCCAGAAGACGGGCACGGAGATGCCGGCGAAGGCGGCGAGGCTGATGATGCCGTCGGCCCAGCCGCCAGGTTTGCGGGCGGCGAGGATGCCCAGGGCGAAGGAGAGGATGACGGAGATGACGAAGCTGGAGATCAGGAGTTTGCAGGTCTGGCCGAGGGCGGGGAGCAGCATGGCGAGGACGGGTTGGGAGTGGGTGCGGGAGTAGCCGAGGTCGCCCTGGAGGGCGGCGGAGAGCCAGCGCCAGTAGCGGAACAGGATGGGCTGGTCGAGGCCGTAGAGTTTGCGCAGCGCGGCGGCGACGTCGGGGGCGATGTTGGGGTTGGACGCAATCATGATGTCGATCGGGTCGCCGGGCATGAGGCCGATGAGGCTGTAGATGACGAAGGACATCACGAGCAGGACGAGGACGGTCTGGACGACGCGGCGCAGGATGAAGCGGGTCATCGGCCTCTATTCCCGGAAATGGCAGGCGGCGTCGTGTCCGGCGCGTCCGGTTGGGAGGAGCGCGGGCACTTCGGTGCGGCAGATATCGGCGGCCAGCGGGCAGCGCGGGTGGAAGACGCAGCCGGGCGGGGGGTGAAGGGGGCTCGGCATTTCGCCTTTGATGGTTTTGCCGCGGGCGCGTTTGCGGCCGATGCGGGGGACGGCGTCGAGCAGGGCCTGGGTGTAGGGGTGCGAGGGGTGGGCGAAGAGGTCTTCGCGCCCGCCGATTTCCACCAGACGGCCGAGGTAGAGCACGGCGACGCGATCGACCAGGTGGTTCACCACGGCGAGGTCGTGGCTGATGAAGAGGTAGGCCAGGCCGTGGGTTTCCTGGAGTTCCTTCATCAGGTTGAGGACCTGGGACTGGATGGAGACGTCGAGCGCGGAGAGCGGTTCGTCGGCGACGATGAGTTCGGGGCGCGGCGCCAGCGCCCGGGCGATGGCGATGCGCTGGCGTTGGCCGCCGGAGAATTCGTGGGGGTAGCGGTTCAGCGCGTCCAAGGGCAGGCCGACCTGTTCAACCAGTTCGGCTGCGCGGGCGCGGCGTAGGGCAGCGTTGGCGGTGCCTTGGATGAGGAGCGGTTCGGCGATGATGGCCGAGACCGGCATGCGCGGGTCGAGCGCGCCGAAGGGGTCCTGGAAGACGATCTGGATGGCGCGGCGGGCGTCTTTCCAGCCGGCCTTGTCGAGCGGTTTGCCGCGAAAGCGCATGGTGCCTGCGGTGGCGGTTTGCAGGCCGGCGACGACGTTGCCGAGGGTGGATTTGCCGCTGCCGCTTTCGCCGACGAGGGCGAGGGTTTCGCCGGCGGCCACCGTGAAGCTGACGCGTTCGGCCGCCCGCAGCACGCGTTTGGGGCCGCCGAACCAGCCGCCGCCGCCGGCGGGGAAGTGGACGCTGACACTGTCCAGCGCGACGAGTTCGCTCATGCTGTGGCCTTGAAACAAGCGACGAAATGGCCCGGCGCGAGTTCCCGCGCGGGCGGCTCGGCCAGTTTGCAGCCGGCGTCACCAAGGGCGCAGCGCTCGGCGAAGCGGCAGCCGGTGAGGCCCTTATCCATGTCGGGCACCCCGCCGGGAATCACGGGCAGGCGTGCGACGCGATGGCCGGGGTCGGGCAGGGTGGCGATCAGGCCCTGGGTATAGGGGTGCATCGGGTTGGCAAAGAGGGCGTCGGCGGGCGCCCGCTCGACGATGCGGCCGGCGTACATCACGATGATGTCGTGGGCGATTTCGGAGACGACGGCCAGGTTGTGACTGATGAACTGGATCGCCATGCCGATCCGTTCCTGGAGCTCCTGCATGAGATCGAGGATTTGCGCCTGGATGGTGACGTCCAACGCCGTCGTGGGCTCGTCGGCGATGAGCAGGGCGGGCTCGCAGGCCAGCGCCATGGCGATCATGGCGCGCTGGCGCATGCCGCCGGAGAGCTGGTGCGGGTAGGAGGCGGCGCGCTCGCGGGGCGAATTGATCCCCACGGCTTCGAGCATCGCCACCGATTTTTCGCCGGCCTCGTCCCAGCCGATGCCTTTGTGCAGCACCTGGACCTCGGCGATCTGACGGCCCACCGTCATCACCGGGTTGAGCGCGGTCATCGGTTCCTGGAAAATCATCGCCATGCGTTCACCACGCAGCGCCCGCCATTCGGCGTCGCTTTGGCCGAGCAGTTCACGGCCCTCGAAGCGGATCGCGCCGGTGACGAGGCCGGGTGGGGGCACGAGGCCCATGAGGGCGAGGGCGGTGACGGATTTGCCGCAACCGCTTTCGCCGACGACGCCAAGGGTTTTACCGGCCTCCAGCCGATAGCCGATGCCGGCGACGACTTCGCGGAGGCCGCCGGGGCGCGGGAAGGCGATCCGGAGGGCTTCGACTTCGAGCAGCGCGGTCATTCCGAGCGCCACTCCTCGGCCCACAGGCTCGAATAATCCGCGGTTCCGGTGGGGCGGACGCCTTTCAGCCAGGTCGGAAAGACATGCGCGTCGGAGCGGAAGAACAGCGGCAGCACCGGCAGTTCCTCGGCATAGATGCGCTGTAGCGTAGCCCAGGCGGCCTTCTGGTGAGCCGGATCGAGGTCGGTTTCGGCAACCAGGACGGCGCGGTCGACCTCGTCGTTGCGCCAGTTCATGTAGTTGCTGCCGCCGAAGTTGTTGGCGGACGAGGGGATCTGGTCGCTCGCCAGGGTCTGCCGCGGCGGGTAGCTGACGCCGAAGGACCAGGCATAGAGCGCCATGCCGGTGAACACGCGCTTCTTGAGGGTTTCGCCGAAAAAGGTGCGGGCGGGCTCGTTGCGGATGATGGCCTCGATGCAGGCGCCCTTCCACTGGTTCTGCAACACCTGCTGTTGCAGTTCGCGCAGCTTGTTGCCGGCGGTGGTGCTGAATTGCAACGAGAGCCGATCGCCGGCCGGGTTGCGGCAGATGCCGTCCTCGCCGGGCTTCCAGCCGGCTTCGGCGAGCAGGGATTTGGCGCGGGCGAGGTCATATTGGTAGGAGGGCAGTCCGCTCGCGGCCATCGGATCGAGCGGGTTGACGAAGGCGTCGGCCACCGGCTGGAGCCCCTCAAACAGGCGGGCGACCAGGGTATTGCGGTCGATCGCATGGAGCAGCGCGCGGCGGACGCGGCGGTCGGCCAGGATCGGGTTGTCCAGGTTCAAATCGATGTGCTCGTAGGTCAGCGCCGGTTTGAAGATGTAGGTGAAACGGTCCGGCTGCTGTTTGCGCAGTTGCAGCACCTGGTCGATGGTCAGCGAAGGCGCGTCGCCCGGCGCCATGTCGATGTCGCCGGACAGCAAGTTGGCTTGCAGCGCCGCGGTGTTCTCGATCGCCTTGATGATGATGCGCTTGAGCGCCGGCTTCCTGCCGCGCCAGGCCTCGTTCGGCTCCAGCGTGATCAGCGAGCCGGACTGATAGGTAACGAGGCGGAACGGCCCGTTCCACAGGCCCGGCGTTTCCGGTGCGCGGTTGTAGGTGCTTTGCTTGCCATATTCGCCGGTGCCCTTGGTGCGCGCATAGACGGGCCCCTCGATATGGGCGGGCAGCATGCCGGGCAGGCGGTCATACAGGGTGCTGACCTCGTCGAAATGCAGCACGGCAGTGCGCGGATCGATCACCTCGACGCGCTCGACCCGGCCCCAGGTGCGGGTATTGGCAAAGCCCGAGGTCGGGTCGTGGCCCACCATGGCGGTGAAAGCGAGGTCGGCGGTGGTGACCTTGACGCCGTCGCCCCAGAACAGATCGTCGCGCAGCGTCACCTTGACGGCCATGCCGGGCTTGCCGTCCCCGCGCGGTTCGAGCTTGACCAGGCCGTTCTGCAGGGTGGGCAACTCCGTGCAGGCGATGCAGACGTTGGGACCGTCGGGCAGGAAGGCGGTCATCGGGCGCAGCGCGAAACTCAGCGTGTAGCTCTTGATGACCTCTGGATCGATATTGGGATGCAGGCTCGACGGGAACTGCGCGACGCCGATGATCAGTTCGTCCTTGGCCCGGGCGGGAGCCGCCAGCAAGGCCAGCGCCAGGAGTGCAACGAGGCCGCGGCGGATGGTCATCGGTGGTTTGCTCCGAACGCTGACAGCCAACAAAAGAAGGCGAGGGCTCCGCCCTCGACCCGCCAAGGGCCGGGAGGCCCTTGGAACCCACTCATCAAGGGTTTCGGAGGGCGGCCGCCCGCCCTCCGGTGCCCCCCGCCTACTTGGACTTCCAGTTCTCGGAGAACAGGATGCTCATGTCGCTGTGGCCGGTCGGCGTGTAGCCGTCGAGCCACTTCGGCACCACATGCGGATCGGCGCGGAAGAACAGCGGCAGCACCAGGACCTTCTCGGCGTAGATCTTCTGCATCTCCGCCCAGATCACCTTCTGCTTGGCAGTATCGAGCTCGGTCTCGGCGAGTTCGATCAGCTGGTCCATCCTGGCGTCGTTGAAGGCGATGCCGTTGTTGCCGCCCCAGTTGTTGGCAGCCGTCGGAATCTTGTCCGAACCAAGCGTGGACCGCGGCGAATCGCCCACGCCGGACGACCACGCATACATGATCATCGCCGCGAACTGGCGCTTCTTCAGGGTCTCACCGAACAAGGTGCGGGCCGGCTCGTTGCGGATGGTCACCTCGATGCAGGAGGCCTTCCACATGTTCTGCAACACCGCCTCGCGCAGCTTGTTGCCCGCCGTGGTATTGATTTCGAGCGACAGCTTCTCGCCGGCGGCGTTGCGGCAAATCCCGTCCGAGCCCGGCTTCCAGCCCGCCTCGGCCAGCAGCGCGCGCGCCAGGTTCGGATCATAGGGGAACCGCGCGAGGTCCTTCGACGCATAGGGATCGAGCCGGTTGACCCAGCTGTCCGCCACCGGCTGCATGCCCTCGAACAGGCGGTCCACCAGCGTCTGCCGGTCGATCGCGGCGAGCAGTGCCCGCCGCACCTTGACGTCGGCCAGCATCGGGTTTTCGAGCTTGAGGTCGATGTGCTCGTAGGTCAGGCTCGGCTTGAAGATATATTCGAACTTGTCCGGGTTGGCTTTGCGCAGTGCGATCACCTGGTCGATCGTCAGGCCGACGCCTTCGCCGGCGACCATGTCGACATCGCCCGACAGCAGATTGGCCTGCAAGGCGGCGGTGTTTTCGATCAGCTTGAGGATGACGCGCTTAAGGCCGGGCTTGGTGCCCTTCCAGTTCGGATTGGGCTCCAGCACGATCTGCTGGCCCGATTGGTACGCCGTCATCACGAAGGGGCCGTTGTACAGGCCAGCGGTGGTCGGTGCCCGGCTGAACGTGGTCTGCTTCTGATACTCGGCGAAGTTGCCAGCCTTCTCGAAGGCAGGGCCTTCGACATGGGCGGGCAGCAGCGTGTCCCACTGGTTGTAGTCGACGCGGACCTTGTCGAGATGGAGCACCACGGTCTTGTCGTCGACGACGTCGATCGCGGTGGCGCGGTCCCACGGATGGGTGTTGGCGAAGCCCGACGCCGGGTCGCGGCCCAGCTTCCAGGTGAAGAGCACGTCCTTGGCGGTCACCGGCGTGCCATCGCCCCAGTTGAGATCGGGCTTGAGCTTCAGCGTCACCGCCATGCCCTTGCCGTCGACCTTGGCCATCCCGTTCTCCAGGGTGGGCAGCTCGGTGCAGAGCAGGCAGGACAGCTTCCAGTCCTTGTCGAACGCCGTCACCGGGCGGATGCCGAAGCCCAGCACGTAGGACTTGATGGTGAGCGAGTCGTAATAAGGGTTCATGCTGGAGGGGAACTGCGCCACCCCGATGACCAGCTCGTCCTTGGCCTGGGCCCCGGCGGAGATCAAGGGCAGCGCAAGGGCCGCCGCCGCGATAAATCCACGCAACTTCATGTTCCAGTCTCCTATCGCCCGTTGAGGCGCTTATATGGCGCGTTGAACCGCATGTACGGGGCGGGTGATCGCCGTGTCAATGTTCTGGGACAATCATGCAATCCCCATGACGTTCTCGGCCGCCGCTGCCAGTTCGCCGCGCGAGACGCGCTTGACGATGTCGGTCAGCGCGACATGAGCGCCGGCACTTCGGCCGATGCTGGCTGCCTGCTCGGCGATGAAGCCGTTCATGAATTCGATCTCGGTGCGCCGTCCCTTCAGCATGTCCTGGCCCATCGACGGACGTTGCAGATCCGAGCGCGCGCCGGAGTTGGAGCCGGCGATCATCAGCGCCTCGATCTCCTGGAGCGCCGCGACGTCGCCTTCGGAGGCAAGCGCGAGTTTCTCCGGATCGAGCTTGCCGATGCCTTCAAGCTGATAGCCCAGGGCCTGGCCCACCCGCACCGCCTCGCCGCCGAGGCGAATGCAGAAGCGCCGCACCGCTTCCACCCGGTCCAACGCGTTGCCGGGCAGGCCGGTCGCGGCTGAAACGCCGTTGCGCATGCCGTTGACGCAGAGCTTGGACCAGCGCTCGCCCCACAAATTGGTCGTCACCTTCACGCTGTCGATGCCGGCGATCATCGCCGCCAGCGCCTCGACCCGCGGCGTGACACGGCCATGGACCTCGCCGACGCGGAACACGGTATGGCTGGCGCCGCCCTTGGGCACGGTGCGGCGAATTTTGCCGGGCTCATACAAATCGACCGAGATCGTCGCCGCGATGCCGCCGACGACGCGGCCCCAACCCACCACCGAGGCGATGCGCTCTTCGTTGATGCAGTTCTGCAGCGAGACCACGTAGCCGCCCGGCGCCAGATACTGGGCGATCATCTGGGTGGCCCAGACGGTGTCGTAGGATTTCACCGAGACGATGGCGATATCGATCGGGCGCTGCTTCGAGACCGACTGGAGTTCGGTCAGATGCATGGTCGGCACCTGGACGGTGAAGCATTCCTCCGGCGTCATGCCGCTGAGTTCGAGGCCTTGGGCGCGGATGGTCTCGACATGTTCGGGCCAGGGATCGATCAGCGTGACATCATGGCCGAGCGAGGACAAATAGCCCCCGACATAGCCGCCGACGGCGCCGGCTCCCATCACCGCGATGCGTGGTCCCATGCTCGTCTCTCCCCTTGGCACTTGTTCTGCGCCACAGTAGCGCCAACCACCCGCCGGGAGAACACGCCATGACCAGCCTCACGCAACGCCGCCAGGCCGTCCGTGCCATCCTCGCGGGCGCCGACTGCGTCCACCCCGGCTCGGTCTATGACCCGATTTCGGCGCGCATCGCCGAGGATGTCGGTTTCGAGCTCGGCATGTTCGCCGGCTCCATCGCGAGCTTCACCGTGCTCGGCGCCCCCGATATCGTCATCCTGACCCTCACCGAATTCGCCCAGCAGATCCAGCGCATCACCCGCGCCGGCACCCTGCCTCTGCTGGTCGACGCCGACCACGGCTACGGCAATGCGCTGAGCGTGATGCGCACCGTCCAGGAACTGGAAACCGCTGGCGTCGCGGCGATGACGATCGAAGACACCTTGCTGCCGCGCGCCTACGCCGCGCCCAAGCCGCAACTCCTCTCCGCTGAGGAAGGTCTCGGCAAAATCAAGGCCGCCCTCGCCGCGCGCCAGGACTCGGCGACCGTGATCGTCGCGCGCACCAGCGCGATTGCCATCAGCGACCTCGATGACGCCATCCACCGCGCCCGGCTCTACACCGAGGCCGGCGCCGACGCCCTGTTCTTCACCGGTGTCACCGACAGCGCCCAGCTCGCCGCCATCCATGCCGCGAGCCCGCTGCCGATCGTCATCGGCGGCAGCGACGGAGATTTCGGCGGCAAGTCCGGCATGGCGGCCCATGGTGTCCGCATCGCCTTGCAGGGCCATCAGCCGTTCATGGCCGCGGTGCAGGCGACCTACGAAACGCTGAAGGCGCTGCGCGAGGGAACCTCACCCAAGGCGCTGGCCAACCAGCCATCCGCCGCGCTGATGCGTCAGCTCACGCGCGAGGCCAGCTACAACGCCGCCATGCGCGACTTTCTCGGCGGCTGATATCCGCCCCGTGCCGCACTGGCCCGGGATGAACCATGCCAGCAGCGCCACCGCCAGCCGCCGCAGCCCGCCGTCGGTGCGCCCAGGCGCCGGGCGCTGCGGCGCGGCCCGGACGGGCTGCGGCACAGCAGTCAACGCGTCGATCGCGCGACGCACCCGGCCACGGGCGCGATGGAGCAGGACGCGCTGGTTTTCCTGGGAGATTTCCAGGAGCTGGCAGGCTTCCTCGGCGCTGCGGTCCTCGATGTCGCGCAGGATGATCACGGCGCGCTGCCCCGCCGGCAGCGTCTCGATGACCGTTTGGACATGGGCCCAGAGCTGGCGCCCGCCGATTTCGCGCTCGGGGTCGAGCTCGTCCCACAGCCTCGGCGGATCGACCCAATGCCCGTCGGCCAGGAACTGGGAGCGCGGCACCGCGGGCTCGTCACCCTGGATCCCGTCGAGCACCGGCGGCAGCGCGACCATCCGGGCCTCGCGCGTAATGCGGCTGCGTGCCCGGTTCAGCACGATCGTGAACAACCACGAAGCCAGGGTCGAGCGCCCCTCGAAGCGGTTGATGTTGTTGAAGACCGCGAGCCAGGTGTCCTGCACCACCTCCTCCGCCTGGGCGCGGCTGCCGATGACGGAACTGGCGACGCCGACGAGGGAGCCGTGGAAGCGGCGGATCAAGGCCCGATAGGCCCGGTTGTCCCCGGCGCGCAAGGCGTCGAGAAACACGGGCGTGTCGAACTCCGACGCGGGGGAAGGGGGGCGTGACATGATCTGTTACGGCCGTACTCTATGCAGCGCCCTGGTGTAACGCCAGCGTTCATGAAAGAGTCTTCATGTCGCACCATCCATGGGGACCGACGTGCTGAAGTGCCGTGATATTTCCGAGCTATCAACCGACTACAGCGAAGGCACGCTCTCCACCCGGCGGCGCCTGGCGGTCGGGCTGCATCTGCTGATGTGCCGGATGTGCCGAACCTACCTGGACCAGCTCGCCAAAACCCGCCGCCTGCTCGCCGACCGGCCGCTGGCGCTCGTGGCCGGGGTCGAGGATCGGGTGATCGCCGCGATCCCGGTCGCCGGTATCCCGGTTGATGGCGGCGGCCCCTTGAGCCAGGATTAGACCTGTTCGTTTTTATGCGGTAGCGACCTGCTGCGCCCGCCAAGCCGCCCGGGCGCGGACCGCGGCGCGGATGTGGTCCACGCCGAGCCCGCAGCAGCCGCCAAGCAACCGGGCGCCGGCAGCGAGCCATTCGCCGCAGAAGGCCTCGTAGCGCGCCGGCGTCACCACATCGACGAACCGCCAGTCCGGCATTTCGAAGTAGCCGGAATCCGGATAGGCCATCAGCGGCCCAGGGAAATGCCGCCGGATGATGGCGAGAGCATCCGTGATCACCTCGCCGCCGGTGTGCATGATGCCCGCGACATCGACACCAACCGCCGGGATCAGGGCCGCGATTTCGTCGAGCGGAACGTCGGAATAGGTGTGGAACGCCACCACGTCGCCGGATGCAGCCCGGCGCGCGCTCGCGCCGAACCACACCGGCAGACCCGTCGCGAGGGCTGCCCGAAGCGCGATGGGCACCCGCACCGGATGGTACATCATCTCCAGAATGATCAGCTCGACCCCGGCCTCCTTCAACTGCGACGCCAGCACCCCGAAGGCATCTTCCATCGCCCCCTCGCTCGCCAGCCGGCCAAGATCAGGCGTCGCCAGGCCGCCCGCGATCGGCATCATGTGGGACAGCGAGCCCGCCACCACCACATCGCGGCCGCAAGCGTCCCGCGCCGTCCGCGCGGCAGTGACGGCGCGGGTCACGATCTCGCCGGCGCGATCGGCCAGCCCGGCCCCCTCCAGCATCAGGCGCGAGGCGGCGAAGGTATTGGCGGTGACGATTTCGGCACCCGCGGCGATGTAGTCGGTATGGATATCGACCAGAAGCCGGTCATTCTCAAGCGTCGCCGGGCCGCACCAGGCGGCGGGGTCCATCGGCGCACCGCGGGCCTGAAGCTCGGTGCCGGTGGGGCCATCGAGGATGACCACCTCGCCTCGATGCAACCGATCCATCAGGCGCTCGTAGGCCGACATGCGCTATAACCCTCTAATGGATAAAAGTTTTTTGTTTCTTTTTTTTCAAAAAAGAAAGCGCTTCTTTTTTGAAAAAAAGAAGCAAAAAACGTTTACCCGATCAGCTTCTTCAGATCGGCGATGGGGCGGGCGCCGTAGTGGCTGATGACTTCGGCGGCGGCGATGCTCCCGAGGCGGCCGCATTCGGCCAACGGCTTGCCCGAGGTCAGGCCGGCGAGGAAACCGGCCGCGTAGGCGTCCCCAGCGCCGGTGGTATCGATCACCTTCGTGGGGACCGCGGCGACCTCGACGGTATCCCCACCCTGGATGATCGTGCTGCCGGCCTCGCTCCGGGTCAGCGCGGCCAGCGCCACATCGCGGCGCGCCCAGGCGGCCGCCTCGGCGAACGTATTGGTCTCATAGAGCGCGGTGATCTCGCTCTCGTTGGCAAACAGGATGTCGACATGGCCGTCCACCAGGTCGCGGAAGGCGGCGCGGTGGCGGTTCACGCAAAACGAGTCCGACAGCGACAGCGCCACCTTGCGGCCGGCGGCATGGGCCGCCTCGGCGGCCCGGCGGAAGGCGGTTTGCGCCTCGGGCGGATCGAACAGGTAGCCTTCAAGGTAGGTCACGGCGGCATCGGCAACGAGGGCGGCGTCGATATCCGCGGTGCCGAGGGTGACGCAGGCGCCGAGATAGGTGTTCATGGTGCGCTGCCCGTCCGGCGTGACCATGATGAGGCAGCGCGCGGTCGGCGCCCCGCCGTGCAGCGAAGTGCTGGGGAAATGCACGCCGACGGCGCCGATGTCGTGGCGGAAAACCCGGCCGAGCTGGTCATCGGCGACTTTGCCGAGATAGGCGACTTTCGCGCCCAGCATCGCCGCCACCGCGCAGGTGTTGGCCGCCGAGCCGCCCGAGGTCTCCGCCGCCGGGGGCATCGCCGCATAGAGCCGATCGGCGGTGTTGGTGTCGATCAGCGCCATGGCGCCCTTGTGCATGTCGTGGCGCGAGAGGAAGGCCTCGTCCACCGGCGCGACCACATCGACGATGGCGTTGCCGATGCCGAGGATATCGAATTTCGGGTGGGTCATGGGTTCGGGCCTAATCGCGGTCGATGTGGGAATGGTGCTTGGTGTCGCGCATGGTGGCGTAGACCAGCAGCGAGACCAGGATCAAGACGGTGACATACCAGTAGAAGCCGCTCTCCATCTTCTGGTCCTTGAACCATAGAGCGATGTCGGGCGCGGTGCCGCCGAACAGCGAGACCGCGACCGCGTAGAGCAGGCGGGTCTGGCTCATGCGTCATCCTCCGGCTCGGCGTCATCGCGCGGATCGAGCGCACGCCAGTTGCGGTCATGCCGGTCGGCCGGTTGGTCGGCGAAGAGGGCAATGTTGGGGCCGGACTTCCATCCGCCCTCGCCGGCATCGAGCACCTCGGCATCCTCGCCGAAGGCGAACCAGGCTTCGATGACGGCGGTGCCGGAAAGGCCAGAGGCGCGGCAGATCTCGATGCTGTCGCGGACATAGCGGCGGCAGAACTCGTTGGCCTGCATCAGCGTCGGAAAACCGCCGATCTCCTCGGAAATCCCATCCTCGGCACCGCCCGAAAGATCCTTGATCCGAACCCGCCAGCCACCCACCGGCGCAAAAATATCAGACATCCCGCAACGCGCTTTCGTGCAAAAGTTTTTTGCTTCTTTTTTTCAAAAAAGAAGGGCTTTCTTTTTTTGAAAAAAAAGAAACAAAAAAACTTCCATCCGTTTGTTTCGTAGTCCCGCCGGCCGTGCTCATGCGATCAGGTTCGTGAAACCGTTGGTGATGGGGTAGCGGCGGTCGCGGCCGAAGGCGCGCGGCGTGATCTTCACCCCGGGCGGGGCCTGGCGGCGCTTGTATTCGGCCCGGTCGAGCATCCGCCAGATGCGCAGGACCGTGGCACGGTCGTAGCCCTCGGCAACCAGGGCGTCGACGGAGCCTTCGCCTTCCACCAGCCCTCTTAGAATCGCGTCCAGGATCTCGTAAGGCGGCAATGTGTCCTGGTCGGTCTGGTTCGGCTTGAGCTCCGCACTCGGCGGCTTGGTGATGATGCGCTCGGGGATCACCCGGCCGGCCGGGCCGAGGGCGCCGTTGAAATGGTGCGTGTTGCGCCAGTGGCAGAGCGCGAAGACCGTCATCTTGTAGACGTCCTTCAGCACCGAATAGCCGCCGCACATGTCGCCGTAGAGCGTGGCGTAGCCGACCGACATCTCGGATTTGTTGCCGGTGGTGAGCACCATATGGCCGAGCTTGTTGGATATCGCCATCAGGATCAGGCCGCGCGCCCGCGCCTGGATGTTCTCCTCGGTGATATCCGGCTGGCGCCCGGCGAAAACCGGCGCGAGGATGTGGTTAAAGGCATCCATCGCCGGGGCGATGGCAATCGTTTCGCAGGAAATCCCGAGCAGGCCGGCGCACGCGGCGGCGTCGTCCAGACTGTCCTGGCTGGTATAGGGCGAGGGCATCATGAACGTGCGGACCTTGTCCGCCCCCAGCGCGTCCACCGCCACGGCCGCGGAAAGGGCGCTGTCGATGCCGCCGGAGAGGCCGAGGATAACCCCGGGGAAGCGGTTCTTGCGCACATAGTCGCCAAGCCCGAGGACCATCGAGCGGTAGATCGATTCAAGCGCGTCGGGCTCGGCCGCAAGGGGCGCGGCGGCACAGACCATGGTCTCGCCCTGGCGCGTCCAGGTGGTGAGCGTCACGCTCTCCTCGAAGAACGGCATCTGCACCGCGAGGCTGCGGTCGGCGTTGAGCACGAAGCTGGCCCCCTCGAACACCAGCTCGTCCTGGCCACAGACCTGGCCGCAGAACACGAACGGCAGTCCGGTCTCGACCACGCGGGAGACGGCGAGCTGGATGCGGGTGGACTGCTTGCCCGACTCGTACGGTGAGCCATTGATCGAAAGCAGCATTTCGGCACCGGACTCGGCCAGCGTCTCGGCCACCGCGGGGAACCACCAGTCCTCGCACACCAGCACGCCCAGGCGGAAACCACGAAACGCGACCGGACCCGGCGCCGGGCCGGCATCGAAGACCCGCTTTTCGTCGAACACGCCGTAGTTCGGCAACTCGTGCTTGGCCCGGCGGGTGACGATCCGGCCGCCATCGAGCAGGTAGGCGGCGTTGTAGAGCTTGTCGCCGTCATCGCCGCCGGTCTGCAACCAAGGCCCGCCGATCAGCACACCCGGCCCGCCATCCGCCGTGTCGGCGGCGAGTTCAGCCAGCGCGGTCTCGCACGCCAGCACGAAGGCGGGTTTGCGGATCAGGTCCTCGGTCGGATAGCCGGCGATGAACATTTCCGGCGCCACCACCAGATCCGCCCCCAAGGCCGCGGCCTCGGCACGGGCGGCACGGATGCGGGCGAGATTGGCGACGACCTGCCCGACATGCGGGTTGATCTGGGCGAGGGCGATTCTGAGCGTGTCGGACATGACGGCAAGCTAGACGGACGGCGCGTGGAGTTCAACGCGGGGGTGGCACGGGAGAACAGGGCCATCGGGTGAAGGCGAAGCGAACAAGACAGGCTCCGCCGGCCAAGGGCCGTAGGCCCCTGGACCCCATTCATTTAAGCGGCCGGATCACTGACTTTCAGTTGGAAGCCCGCGATCTCGCGTGCGGAGGCGGGCGGAGCCCATCAATTCTTTCCTCACGGGCAAGATCGTGCCGATATCGCAGGATCGACGGCCTGCGGCGCAAGCAAGATCGGTGTTTTCAACTGAAGATCGCTGATCCAGCCGCTGAAGGGAACGGGTTCAAAGGGCCCGCGGCCCTTTGCCGGCGGAGCCTTGATTGCCTTGCCTGCCTTCACCCGATTGCCCTGCACGGGAGAATATCACGCTTGCGGAAACGAACTGGCGCGCATAGGTTTTCCGGACCGTGCACCCAGCGTCCAGACCGTGGGCACAAGTCGGGAGAGAAACAATGACGCCGGCCCGCAGCTACGTGCACGGTGCGTCAGCGACGCCCCTGCTGCACCAGACCATCGGCGAGGCCCTCGACCGCGCGGCCCAGCGCTGGCCGGACCAGGAAGCCGTGGTGGTGCGGGACAGCAAAATCCGCCTCACCTTCACCGAGCTGCGCCACCGGGCCGGCCGACTGGCGGCCGGTTTCATCGCCCTGGGGCTGACGCCGGGCGATCGCATCGGCATATGGTCGCCCAACCGGATCGAATGGGTCCTGACCCAGTATGCCGCCGCCAAGGCCGGCCTCGTGCTGGTCAACATCAATCCCGCCTATCGGGTGGCGGAACTGGAACATGCGCTCAACAAGGTCGAATGCCGCGCCCTGGTGACGGCCGATCGGTTCCGGACCAGCGACTATATCGGGATGCTGCGGACCCTGGCGCCGGAACTCGCGCACTGCGCGGCGGGCGCCCTGCAGGCCGCCCGGCTGCCGCATCTGGCCGTGGTCATCCACATGGAGGCCACCGAGGAACCCGGCTTCCTCGATTTCGCCGCGGTCGAACGCATGGCCGGGCCGGCCGAGGAGGCGCGCCTCGCCGAACTCGCCGGCATCATCCAGCCCGACGACGCGGCCAATATCCAGTTCACCTCCGGCACCACCGGCGCGCCGAAGGGCGCGACGCTCACCCACAACAACATCGTCAACAACGCCTTCTTCCAGGGCGAGGTGATCGGCGCCCGCGAAGGCGACCGCTACTGCAACGCGCTGCCGCTCTATCACTGCGGCGGGACCGTGTGCGGCAGCCTGCTCGGCATCGTCCATGGCGTGACCTTGATCTGGCTCGGCGAGGCCTTCGATCCGGCCGCCGCGCTCGAGACCTTGCAGTCCGAGCGCTGCACAATTTTCGCCGGGGTGCCCACGATCTTCGTCGCGATCGTCAACCATCCCGGCTTCTCCGGCTACGACCTCTCTTGCCTGCGCACCGGCATGATCGGCGGCGCGCCCTGCCCCGAGGCGCTGATGCGGCGGATCATCGACGAGATGCACATGCGCGACGTGACGATCATCTTCGGCATGACCGAGACCTCGCCGGTCAGTATCCAGACCAGGCCGGACGACACGCTGGAGCGCCGCGTCAGCACCGTTGGCCGCGCCCATCCGAATCTGGAGATCAAGGTGGTCTCACCCGCCGGCCAGATCGTCCCGCGCGGAACCCAGGGCGAAATCTGCACCCGCGGCTACTCGGTCATGCTCGGCTACTGGAACGACGCGGCAGCGACCAGTGCTGCGATCGATCCGGCGCGCTGGATGCACACCGGCGACCTCGGCGTGATGGACGCGGACGGCTATGTCCGCATCACCGGGCGCAGCAAGGACATGGTGATCAGGGGCGGCGAAAACATCTATCCGGCCGAGGTCGAGGCGTTCCTGGCCCGCCATCCAGCGGTGGCCGACGTGCACGGGTTCGGCGTGCCGGACGCGCATTGGGGCGAGGAGTTCTGCGTCTGGATCAGGCTGAAGGATGGTTTCAGCACGAGCGAGGACGATATCCGCGCGTTCTGCCGCGGACAGATCACCCATTTCAAAATCCCGCGGCACGTCCGCTTCGTCGAGCAATACCCGATGACGGTGACGGGCAAGGTGCAGAAGTTCGTGATGCGGGAGATGATGCTAACGGAGTTGACGGCCGACACCCGGGGCTGAAGGGGCTGCCGGATGCGCCGGGTTGGTGGGCGGCGGCGCGCAAAAGTGACTCAGGCCGATCAGGCGGCGCTGGTCAACCGACGGGTCTGGTCGGCGCGGCCGGCCAGGAGGCCGGGGACCGAAATGTCCTCGTCGATGGCGTCCCAATGCAGACCGAGACCATTGCCGCTCATTTCATAGGTCTCCCGCTGGGCCGGCGTGGCATTGAGGAGACGGGGGAACCAGGCGAGCGGAACTCCGAGGGTGCGGCCGTCCGACAGGTCCACCCACATCACGTCGTCGTCGAAGCGCAGCGCTCTAGCCGAAATGGTCATGCCAAGCTCCCGCCAACCGTGTTTCATGGTGCGCCACCAGCCGCGCGATCTCGGCGAGATCGCGTGCGTCAAATCCGCAGCTATCGGCCAGGGCGACCGGACCCAGCCAGAATTTAGCCATATCGCCGCCGCGGCGCAGGACCACCGGCACTGCGCGCTACCCGCCCTTCCTCCGATCCCCGTTGCGCCGCAGCAGGAACTCGCGGCCGACCTTGACCATCGGCACGCCATCGTAGGAGACGATATCCGCCGTGGCGTAGGTCTCGGTCCAGACGTCGGGGATGAAGCTGCCGCTGCCCACCACGTCGATCGGCGCGCGCGCGTCGGCCATGACCCGGCATTTGTCGACGCCGAAGCCGGAACTGGCAACGATGCGAACCTTGTTGTAGCCGGCGGCATCGAGGGTTTCGCGCATGCGCCAGATGGCGGCGGCCGAAACGCCGGTGCCGACGAGGTAGCGCAGCTCGGTCTCGCTGCGGTAGCGGCGGATGGCGCCGGGCGCGTGGCGTTCGAGGGCTGCGTAGCTTTCGGCCGGATCGAGCCCTTCGAGGAAGCGGCCGCCATGGGTGTCGAGGCGGACGGCCATGCGGCCGGCTGCGGCAAGGGCCGGGTAGCGCTCGCAGACCGCGAGCGCGTCCGTAATCTCGCGTCCGAAATAATCAACCAGGACGGTCAGCGCCTCGTCGGGATAGGTGTCGTGGAACATCTCGGCGGCCCGCACAGTGGAGCCGGCATAGCCGATCAGCGCATGCGGCATGGTGCCGCGCCCGGCGGGTTCGCCGAACCAGTGCGCGGTGCCGTCATTGGCATTGCCGATGAAGCCGGTGGCGCCTTCGCGCCGGGCCGCGGCACTGCCGACCGAGGCGGCATAAGCCATCATCTCCTGCATCTCGCCGCCGGCGCAGTGCCGCGCCTCCATCGCCAGGAAGCCGACCTTGGGCAGGGCCAGACACATCTGATAGGCATTGTGCGCAGCGACACAGGCCGGCCCGATCTTCTGCAACGATATCGTTTCGAGATCAGAAAGATCAACCATGCTGCCGGTGACATAGACCAGCGGCTCGCCGGCACCGACCCAGGCACCTTCGGGGTGGGTGACGTCGATCTCGAATTGCGTCCCCCGCTCCGCCGCCACCGCGTCGAGGAAATCGAGCATCAGCCGCGGTGCCGAAATCACCGGCCGGCGGAGGAACACGGCATAGGTGACGCGCCGGTCACCGAAGCGCGCCACCACCTGGCGGGTGCGGTTGAAGTAGCTGTCCGTGCGCGCCGCAATGTCCGCCGCAAGCGGCGTGAGCGGGGGCTGGTCCACCCTACTCGGCCGCCCGCGCCTGGATCGGCGCGCGCCGCCGCTTCAGCTCCTCGGCCACGAGGAAAGCCAGTTCGAGCGACTGCTCCGCATTGAGCCGCGGGTCGACGAAGGTTTCATAGCGCCGGGCGAGGTCGGCATCGGTGAGCTGATGGGCGCCGCCGGTGCATTCGGTGACGGGCTGGCCGGTCATCTCGACATGCACGCCGCCGGCCCAGCTGCCCTCGGCGGCATGGGCATCGAAGAAGCGGCGGACTTCGGTCAGGATCGCATCGAAATTGCGGGTCTTGTAGCCCGAGGTCGCGGTGATGGTGTTGCCATGCATCGGATCGCACAGCCACACCACCTTGCGGCCTGCCTTCTGCACCGCGCGCAGCAGTGGCGGCAGAAGTTTTTCGACCTTCTCGGCGCCCATGCGGGCGATCAGGGTGAGGCGGCCGGGCTCGTTGGCGGGGTTCAGCGTATCGCAGATGCGCAGCAGGTCGTCGGTCGTGGTGGTGGGACCGACCTTCATGCCGAGCGGATTCTTCACGCCGCGAAGGAATTCGACGTGGGCGCCGTCAGGTTGGCGGGTGCGATCGCCGATCCACAGGAAATGCGCCGAGCAGGCGTAGGGATCGTTGGTGAGGCTGTCGATGCGGGTCAGCGCCTGCTCGTAGGGCAGCAGCAGGGCTTCGTGACTGGTGTAGAAATCGGTTTCGCGGATTTGCGGCACGGAGGCGGAATTGATGCCGCAGGCGGCCATGAAGCGCAGGGTTTCGTCGATGCGGTGGGCCAGATCCTGGTAGCGGTCGGCCAGCGGCGAGCGGGCGACGAAGCCGAGATTCCAGCGATGGACCTCGTGCAGGTCGGCATAGCCGCCGGAGGCGAAGGCGCGCAGCAGGTTCAACGTGCCGGCCGACTGGAAGTAGCCGAACTCCATCCGCGCCGGGTCCGGGATGCGGGCCTCGGGGGTGAATTCCGGGCCGTTGACGATGTCACCGCGATAGGACGGCAGGGTGACCCCGTCTTTTGTTTCGTTATCGGAACTGCGAGGCTTGGCGAACTGGCCGGCCATGCGGCCGATCTTCACCACCGGCATGGACGAGCCGAACGTCAACACCACCGCCATCTGCAACAGCACGCGGAAGGTGTCGCGGATGATGTTGGCGGTGAAATCCTGGAAACTCTCGGCGCAGTCCCCGCCCTGCAACACGATCGCGCGCCCCTCGGCGACCTCGGCGAGCGCCGCCTTGAGGCGGCGGGCTTCGCCGGCGAACACCAGCGGCGGATAGGCGCGCAGGCGGGCCTCCTGGGCGGACAGAAGGGCGGCATCCGGATAGGCGGGCTGCTGCTTGGCTTCGTGGTTGCGCCAGGAATCGAGAGTCCAGGGGGTCATGCGGTCAGCTCCAGAAGGACCGGACGCGGCGATCAGGCGCGCCCGCCAAAGGCGGGGCCTTTGGAAACTCGGCATTATTCTCAGATGTCGTGGCACTTGGCTACTGCGGGGCGGACGACGCTGGCACGCGCCGCGCGACGCTGGCCTGGTTCAAGCGGCACAGACCGACGCGCAACGATGTCATGAAGACTTCACCGGCGGAGGCGTGTCACGGGTCTCCGGGCATCGCTACAAATTGTGACAATCATCAAAGGATTGTGATAATGCCCCTCGACCTCCCGCGCCGTTGCGCCGTCGCGCTCGCCACCCTGGCCGTCGCCGCCCCGGCCGGCGCGCAAACCCTGACGAGTTTCACGCCGAACAACCTGGTCATCAGCACCGTGCAGAACGTGGCGCCGGGCCTGGCCAACCACAGTCTCGACACCGCCTCGCCGATCACGCTGAGCCAGTTCGCGCTCAGCACCGACGGCAAAACCGCGACGGCCAACGGCTCGCTGGTCCTGCCGCAGACCGCCAGCGGCGCCAATGCGGCGATCTCGGGCGAATACGGCTCGGCCTCCGAGGGCACGCTGCAGCTTTCAGTGGACGGCCGTTACCTGACGATCATGGGCTACGGGGTGAATGCGACGACCTTCAACACTGCCAGCGCGGCCGGTGGCGGCAGCTTCGGCGCGACCGCGCTTGGCCAGACCACCAGCCTGACCGGCGGCGCCAACACGGTGGTACCGCGCGTGGTGGCGCTGATCGGCTCGGACGGCAGTGTCGATACCACCACCGCGCTGACCGGGGTGTTCAACACCAACAACCCGCGCAGCGTCGCCACCGTGGACGGCTCGTCGTTCTATGTCTCCGGCCAGGGCGTCACCGGCGACGGCACCGGCGGCGTGTTCTATGCGGCCAAGGGCGCCACCACCGCCACCGCCATCAGTGCCGGCAGCAGCCCTTCCAATGCCAGCAGCACGTCGGCCAGCCTCGGCACCGAGACCCGCGTGGTCGAGATCGTCAACACCGGCAGCGGCCTGACGCTGCAAGTCTCGCGCGACGTCAAGGTCAGCGGCACCCCGAACGATGCGACCGACATCCGCTCCTTCACCGATGCCAGCGGCGGGCTACCGACGTCGTCGAGCGGGCTGGTGGCGACGCGCCTGCTCAACACCAACACTTCGACCGGCGCCGGTGGCAACACCGCGGGCGGCAACACCTCGTCGATCAATCTCGGCGGGACGGCCAACGTGACGAGCGGGCTCGACAACAACCTCAACAGCTCGCGCAACACCAAGTTCGTCTATCTGAGCCCCGAGCAGTTCTTCTACGCCAACGCGACCACGCTCTACATCGCCGACAGCGGCTCGCCCAAGAACGGCAGCGCCGGGGCGGCCCAGATCGGCGAGGGCGGATTGCAGAAATGGTCGTTCATCAACAACGTCTGGACGCTCGACTACGTGATCTACAACGGCCTCAGCCTGGTCAACAACAACACCGCAAGCACCACCGACCCGACCGCGGCCGGCGTCACCGGGCTGTTCGGACTGACCGGGCAGGTCGAGAGCGACGGCACGGTCGAATTGTTCGCCACCAGCTACGGGCTGAACGAATTGTCGTCGAGCTACCTCTACGAGGTGACGGATACGCTATCCAACACCACGCCGGTGGGCACCAACGAGACGTTCACCACGCTCTATTCCGCGCCGTCGGGCACCCTGATCCGTGGCGTGTCCTTCGCCCCGGTGCCGGAGCCGGCATCGCTGGCGCTGCTGGGCGCGGGGCTGATCGGGCTCGGCGCCCTGCGGCGGCGCGCGCGCGGCTGAGGAAGGGGGGGGTAGGTCCGCCCTACCCCACCACTCGCGCCCGCGTCCGCATGGTCACGAACTCTTCGGCCGCCGTCGGATGGATGCCGACGGTGCGGTCGAAATCGGCCTTGGTGGCGCCGGCATTGATGGCGATGGAGAGGCCTTGCAGGATTTCGGCGGCGTCCTCGCCGAGCATGTGGGCGCCGACGACTTTCTGGGTCGCCTGGTCCACCACCAGTTTCATGATGGTCTTGCGGGTGCGGCCGGAGAGCGTGTGGCGCATCGGGGTGAATTTGGTGAGGTAGATATCGGTGGGGCCGCCTTTGGCCGCCTCCGCCTCGGTCAGGCCGACGGTGCCGATGGGGGGGGAGGAGAAGACGGCGGTCGCGACACGATCGAGATCCCATTTGCGGGGTCCGGCGCCGTAGAGGCGGTCGGCGAGGGAATGACCCTCGGCGATGGCAACCGGGGTGAGGTTCAGCCGGTCCGTCACATCGCCGATGGCGTAGATATTGGACGCCGAGGTCTGGCTTTCGGCGTTGACGGTGACGGCGCCGAAGCCGTTGGTCTCGACGCCGGCGGCGTCGAGGCCGAGGCCCTGCGTGTAGGCGTGGCGGCCGAGGGCGCTGAAAACGAGATCGGCGTCGATCATGGTGCCGTCGGCGAGGTGGACGCGTTTGGCGTCGCCGATGGGCTCGATCGAGGCGACGGTTTTGCCGCGGTGGATCGTGATCCCTTGGGTTTCCATGGCTTCGGCGAGGCCCTCGCGGATGTCCTCGTCGAAGCCGCGGAGCGGAAGTTGCTGGCGGATGACGAGATCGACCTTGGCGCCGAGGCCAGAGAAGATGCCGGCGAATTCGACCGCGATGTAGCCGCCGCCGAGGACGGCGATGCGCTTGGGGAGTTCGGGGAGGTAGAAGGCATCATCGGAGACGATGACGTGTTCGGCGCCGGGGAAGGTCGGGCGGACCGGGCGGCCGCCGGTGGCGATGACGATGCGTTCGGCGGTGACGCGTTGGCCGCCGACGTCGAGCGTGTGGGCGTCGAGGAAGGTGGCGCGGGCTTCATAGCTGGTGCAGGTGGCCATCAGCCGTTTGTAGGCGCCGTTGAGGCGGTCGATTTCCTTGTTCTTGGCGGCGATCAGGCGGGGCCAGTCATGCGTGCCCGCGGGGACATCCCAGCCGAAGCCGGCGCTGTCGGCCGCCGCGGCGCCGTATTCGGCGGCCATGACGAGGAGTTTTTTCGGGACGCAGCCGATGTTGACGCAGGTGCCGCCCCAGAAGCGCTCCTCGGCGACGCCGACTTTCGCGCCATGGCCGGCGGCCATGCGGGCGAAGCGGACGCCGCCGGAGCCGCCGCCGATGACGAAGACGTCGAAATCATAGGCCATGCTGTCCACTCCGACCTTCGGGAGTCCGAAGGAGCTTATGGGTAAAGTTTTTTTGTTTCTTTTTTTTCAAAAAAAGAAAGGCCTTCTTTTTTGAAAAAAAGAAGCAAAAAACTTTTATCCGTTCAGGTTCCGATGCCGCCGAGGGCGAGGTATTTGATTTCGAGGTACTCGTCGATGCCTTGGTGGGAACCTTCGCGGCCGAGGCCGGAGGATTTGACGCCGCCGAAGGGGGCGACTTCGGTGGAGATGATGCCCTCGTTGATGCCGACCATGCCGTATTCGAGGGCTTCGGCGACGCGGAAGATGCGGCCGACATCCTTGGCGTAGAAATAGGAGGCGAGGCCGAATTCGGTGTCGTTGGCGAGCGCGATGGCCTCCTCCTCGGTGTGGAAGCGGAAGAGGGGGGCGACGGGGCCGAAGGTTTCCTCTCGGAAAATCAGGGCGTCGTGGGGGACGTTGGCCAGCAGAGTGGGCTGAAAGAAATTGCCGCCGGTGCTGTGGCGGTGGCCGCCGGTGACGATGGTGGCGCCGCGGGACAGCGCGTCGGCAATGTGTTCCTCGACCTTGGTGACGGCTTCGGCGTTGATCAGGGGGCCCTGGGTGACGCCGGGTTCCATGCCGTTGCCGACCTTCAGCGCCTCGACGGCGACTTTCAGCTTGGCGGCGAAGGCGTCGTAGACGCCGTCCTGGACGAGGATGCGGTTGGCGCAGACGCAGGTCTGGCCGGTGTTGCGGTATTTGCTGGCCATGGCGCCGAGGACGGCCTGGTCGAGGTCGGCGTCGTCGAAGACGATGAAGGGCGCGTTGCCGCCGAGTTCCATGCTCGTCTTCTTGATGGTGGGGGCGCATTGGGCGAGGAGCTTGGCGCCGACTTCGGTGGAGCCGGTGAAGGTGAGTTTGCGGATTTTGGGGTTGGAGGTGAGTTCGGCGCCGACTTCGCCGGACGGGCCGGTGATGACGTTGCAGACGCCCGGCGGGAAGCCGGCGCGTTCGGCGAGGACGGCGATGGCGAGGGCGGAGAAGGGGGTCTGCGAGGCGGGGCGGATCACGCCGGTGCAGCCGGCGGCCCAGCCGGGGCCGGTTTTGCGGGTGATCATGGCGGCCGGGAAGTTCCAGGGGGTGATGGCGGCGAAGACGCCGATGGGTTCCTTGGTGACGATGATGCGGCGGCCCTTGGCGTTTTGCGGGATGGTGTCGCCGTAGACGCGCTTGGCTTCCTCGGCGAACCATTCGATGAAGCTGGCGGCGTAGGCGATTTCGCCTTTGGATTCGGCGAGCGGCTTGCCTTGTTCGGCGGTCATGATGAAAGCGAGATCGTCGGTGTTGGCGATCATGAGCTCGAAGAGTTTGCGCAGCAGGGCGCTGCGTTCCTTGGCCAGCATGGCGCGCCAGGGTTTTTGCGCGGCGTAAGCGGCCTCGATGGCGCGGCGGGTTTCGGCGGCGCCGAGGGCGGGGACTTCGCCGATGAGCTCGCCGGTGGCGGGGTTTTTGACGGCGATGGTGCGGCCGGAGTCGGCCTGGACCCATTTGCCGTCGATGTGGTTGGCCTGGCGGAAGAGAGTGGGGTCCTTCAGGGGAAGGGGGGCGACCGGGTTGAGCATGGGGGATCTCCTCGCGTGCCGGGTTCTGGAGCGACTGATGCGATAGAGATAGGGCGGATTGGGGTTGTTGTCAGGTGGGGGGGGTTGATTTTTGTTTTGTATATGGAACAACTAGTGCGTGCGTTCGCCCGGGGGATCAGCGGGCTTTTGAAAAGATGGGGTGGTTTGGGGTGAGGATTGGGCGTTGCGCCCCGGGCCAGGCCGGCGCTGACGGGAGCGGTGGCGTGCTGGCGGGTTTGGGCGGGCGTGCTGGTTTTGGGATTGGGGGTGGCGGGTCGCCGGGCATTTGGATGCCGAGGGATTTGGCGAGAGGGCGGAGGATGCGGGTGGCGCGGGGCACTTCGGCGAGAAATTGGACGCATTCGGGGGTGGCGAGGAAGTGCTGGAGCTGGCTGGCGTGGCCGCGGGCGTTGTAGTGGTCGACGTTGCGGATGAGCCAGGACTGGCCACGGGGGAGGCGGGGGGTGGTTTGGGGCCGGGCGGGCGACGGGCGCAGCGCGCCCGCGCCGGGGCGGGGCTTGCGTTGCCTGGGCAGGGTGTTGTTGCGCCAGTGGGCGACGAGTTTTTCGAAGCGTTGGATGGTGCGGTTGAGGTGGTGGTAGATTTGGGCGAGGAAGGCATCGCGGTGGGGTTCTTTGCGCGCGACGATGCCGATGACGGCCTGGA
>CAIYSR010000090.1 GCA_903928895.1 uncultured Rhodospirillales bacterium
CAACGCCCCAACATCGCGACACAGGTCCATCCCGACGTTGACTCATGTTCCCGATCCGCATGCAACCAGCATCAGCGGCAAACGCAAAAAAAGGAACTCACTGTTGCCAATCGGACTCACCGGGGGGGCTTGGGAGTTACGAAAAAAGAACCAAAAAACTTTTCCCTGATTGGGTTGTTCTCTCCCAGGAAAGTACACAGACAACGGAAAGAAAGTTTTTGCTTCTTTTTTCAAAAAGAAGCGCTTGCTTCCTCCACCCCAAGCCCTAGCTCCCCGGCCTGATCCGCGGCACCGGCCCGGGTCCGCCCGAACCGATCCGCCCGCCATCCACCACGAGTTGCGTGCCGGTCACCGCGCCGGCGATGTCGGAGCACAGGTAGATCACCGCATTGGCGATCTCCTCCGCGCTGGCATAGCGGCCGAGCGGGATATTGGCGGCATAGGCCGCATGCACGCCCTCCGGGTCCGCCGGGTTCCGCTGCGCCTCAAGCGAACGCATCATCCGCGTCTCCACCGGCCCCGGACACACCGCATTCACCCGCACCCCGCCCCGCGCGACATCGGCCGCCGCCGATTTGGTGAGCCCCAGCACCGCGTGCTTCGAGGCGGTATAGGCGGACATCCCCGCCCCACCCACCAGGCCGGCAACCGAGGCTGTGTTCACCACCGCCCCCGAGCCCTGCCGCAGCATCACCGGCAGCACGTATTTCATCCCCAGGAACACGCCGCGCAGATTGACCGCGATCACCCGGTCGAACATCTCCTCCTCGTAGTCGTAGACCGGCGCAACGCTGCCCTCGATCCCGGCATTGTTGAAGAAACAGTCGATCCGGCCATGCGCCGCCAATGTTGCCGCCACATAGGCCTGCACATCGGCCGAACTGCGCACATCGGCCTGCACGAACACGGCGTTGCGGCCCTGCTGACGCAACACCTCGACACTGCCGCGGCCAAGACTCTCGTCATGATCCACCACCACCACATGCGCACCGCGCTCGGCAAACCCGAGCGCCACCGCCCGCCCGATGCCCCCGCCGCCGCCGGTGATCAGCGCAACCTTGCCTGTGAAATTCATCCTCCGTCTCCCGTTTCTTCCCGTTGATCAGCTCGTGATCCGCCGCATCCGCGGATCCAGCGCATCGCGCAACCCGTCACCGAGCAGATTGAGCCCGAGCACCAGCATGGCGATCACCACGCCGGGCGCCAAGGCAATCCACGGCGCCTCGACCATGTTGTCGCGCCCGTCGGCAATGATCGCGCCCAGAGTCGGGCGCGGCGGCGGCGGACCGACGCCGACAAAACTCAGCACCGCTTCGGCGAGAATGGCGATGGCGAACACATAGGTCTGCTGCACCACCAATGGCGCCGTACAGGCCGGCAGCACATGGCGCAACAGCAGCCGCAACGTGCGCACCCCCACCGAGCGTGCCGCCTCCACATAGTCCTGCGCGCGCGCCACCAGCACCGCCCCGCGCATCACCCGCGCCGTCCGCGGCGTATAGGCGACGGTCAGCGCGATGATCACCGTGCTCTCGCTCGGCCCCAGCGTCGCCGCCAGCGCGATCGCCAGCAGCAGGCCGGGGAAGGCCATCAACCCGTCCATCACCCGCATCAGCCACAGGTCCACCCCCCGCCACCAGCCCGAGAGCAGTCCGATCAAGGCGCCGGCGACACCGGACATCACGGCCACGGCGAGCCCGATGCGCAGCGAGACCTGGGCGCCATGCAGGATGCGGCTCAGCACATCACGGCCAAAACGGTCGGTGCCGAGCAGGAACACGTCGTCCGGCGCGCCCATGCGGTTGCGGAAATTGTTCTTCACCGGGTCGAACGGCGCCAGCCAATCCGCCAGCAGCGCCGCCAGCACCACCGTGCCAACCAGGATCAGCCCGATCATGAAACTGCGCCGCGCGAGCAGGCGCATCACGCGTTCTCACGCAACCGTGGATCAACCCACAGATACAGCAAATCGACCACCAAATTCACCAGCACGAAAATACACGTCGTCAACAACAACCCGCCCTGGATCACCGGCCAATCCCGCCGCAACACCGCCCCGATCACGAGGCGCCCGACGCCCGGCAACGAAAACACCTGCTCCACCACCAGCGCCCCACCCAGCGACAGCCCGAACCCGATCCCCACCACGGTCAGGATCGGCACCATCGCCCCGGCCAGCACGTGACGGGCAAAGACACGGGGCTCGGTCAGGCCCTTGGCCCGCGCGGTGCGGATGAAGTCGCTGCCGGCCACTTCGAGCGCCGCCGAGCGCGTCATCCGCGCGATCGGGCCGAGCTGGGTCAGCGCCAGGCTGCCGGCCGGCAGCGCGATGCTGCGCAGCCAGCCCACCACATCGACCGACGGCGCCACGAACCCGCCGGTCGGCAGCCAGTGGAGCTGCACCCCGAACACCCAGATGAACACCAGCCCGAGCCAGAAATCCGGCACCGACAGCCCCACCATGGCGCCGGCCATGGTCACCTGGTCCGGCCACCGCCGCACCTTCGCCGCCGCCAGCAGCCCTGCCGGCACGCCGATCAGGCAGGCCAGCGCGAGCGCCATGAAGGTCAGAGACAGCGTCACCGGCAGCCGCTCCAGCACCGCCGCGCCGACGCTCTGGTTGAGCAGGATCGAACGCCCGAGATCGCCGCGCGCCACCCCGCCGTACCATTGCACCATGCGCGCCAGCGGCGGCTGGTCGAGTCCGAGCTCGACCCGCACGCGCTGCACGTCCGCCGCCGTCGCCGTCGGCCCCGCCATCTCCGAAGCGATGTCGCCCGGCACCAGCAGCGTCAGCCCGAAGCTGACCAGCGAAACCACCAGCAGCACCGGCACCGCCGCCAGCAGCCGGACGATGACCAGCCTCAGCACGACGCGCTACGCGGGCTCACGCAAACCAGCAATCCCACATCCGCTGCGTGCGATAGGGCGCATAGTTCATCACATTGGCCCGCGTCGCCTGGATCACCCCGATATCCGCCACCTTCACCGCGATCGCCTGATCGTACACCCGATCCTGGAAGGTCTTCACCGCGGCCTTGCGATCCTCCAGCTTGAGCTGCGTGGCCAGCCGCTTGTTGCAGTCCTCGATCACCGCATCGGGCTTGATCTGCACCGGCAGCGAGCCGGCGAAGAAGCCGACCACATTGTATGGGCCTTCATAGGGCTCGATGCCCATCGCCAGCGGCCACAGGTTCCAGCCCTCCGGCTTGACCCGGGCGGCGTTCACGGTCGGCCAGTCCATCACGTTGAGCTTCACCTTGAAGCCCGCGGCGCGCAGCTGCTCGGCGGCAACGGTGCCGGTGTCGAGATGCCACTTGATCGAGCTGTCGCAGATCACCTGCAGCTCCTCGCCGTTATAGCCCGCAGCCGCCAGCGCGGCCTTCGCCTTGGCCTGGTTCTGCTTGACATAGGCGTCCAGCCCCTCGACGCCGGGGAAGTAGTTGGTCCCCGGATATTGCCAGGACGGGTCGAGCCGGTAGAGCCCGTCGGACGCGATGGCCGCGATCTCCTCGACCTCCAGCGCCGCCTGGATCGCCTTGCGGATGGCCGGGTTCGCGGTCACGCCCCAGTTGTTGTTCATCATCAACGTCAGGAACGCCCAAGGCATCATCGTGTAGGTCTTGACCCCCTTGTCGTCCTTCAGCCGCTTGGCGGCCGCCACGTCGAGGGTTTCCAGCACATGCAGCTCGCCGGTCTGCAACCCGGCGGTGCGGGCGCCGGCCTCGGGCATGATGCGGATGGTCACGCTGTCGAAATACGCGGTCTTCTTGCCCGTGAACCCGTCGCGCTTGTCATAGGCGGTGTTGGCCGCGTAGCCGTCATACCGCGTCATCCGCACATGGCTGTCGGGCTTGTATTCCTGGAACTGGAACGGCCCGGTGCCGATATTGCCGATCTGCCCGAGTGGCTTGGCGCACTCCTCCTCCGGCACAATCACGAACGGCGCCCGCGGGCTGCTGATCGCCTCGATCAGGCCGGGGAAGATGCTGCCCATCTTCAGCACCAGCGTCGACGGGTTCGGCGTCTCGAATGCCGCCACCGCCTTGAGCGCGTCTTTCGAGCCGCCGAGCCGCGCATAGCGTTCCATGCTCGCCTTGGCGTCGGCCGAGGTCATGGTCTTGCCGTTATGGAACTTCACCCCGCCACGCAGCTTGAACGTATAGGTCATGCCGTCGGCGGCGATATCCACGCCCTCCGCCAGCTCCGGCTTGGGATTGGCCCCTTCGTCGCGGGTATAGAGGCTCTCGAACATATGCATCGAGATGTTGCGCGCGGCTTGCGCCGTCGTCGCCATCGCATCGATGGTGGGGGGCGCCGCGGTCATCGCGACAATCACGTCCCCCCCCTTGCGCCCCTGCTGGCCCACGCTCTGCGCGAGCGCCGGCATCGGCAGGGCGGAAGCGGCGGTGAGTCCTTTGGCAAATGTACGACGCCGGAGCATGTTGGTTCCCCTGGTTCTTTTTGAACGCTGTTTTTCTCTACGCCCGTCTTGTTCAGACCCGTCCTGCCGATGCTGCGTCGCGGCCCACCTCTTGGCAAGACGCTTTCCCCGGCGCAGCATCATTATAATAGCAATCGAACGGCGCACCCCGGGGGAGTCTCGCAATGACCGCGATCATCAGTTCCCTATCATCAACAAAAGCGGACGCCGCGGAGTGGGAAACCCGCTGCGACATGGCCGCGGTGTTCCGCGCCTGCGCCCGGATGGGCTGGAACGAGCAGATCGCCAACCACAACTCCATCATGCTCCCGCGCGCCAGCCCGGACGCGCCCGAAACCTTCCTCATCAACCCTCGCGGCTGGCGCTTCGACGAGCTGACCGCCTCCAGCCTGATCGTCTGCGACCTCGCCGGCACCGTCCTGCGCGGCACCGGCCAGCTCCGCTCGGTGGCCTTTCACATCCATACCCGCATCCATATCGCCAACCCCGCCGCCACCTGCGTGCTCCACGTCCACCCGCAATACCTCACCGCCTTGTCGATGCTCGAAGAGCCCGAATTCGAACTCGCCCATTTCAACAACACCCTGCTCAATGACCGCGTCGTGTTCGACACCGCTTCCGTCGGCGGCGCCGACAGCCAGCACGAAGGCGACCGCCTCGCCGGCCTCCTCGGCAACAAAACCATCCTCGTCATGGGCGCCCACGGCGTCACCGTCGTCGGCCCCGATATCGCCTCGGCCTTCGACGAACTCTACTTCGCCGAACGCACCACGATGTACCAGATGACCGCCTGGAACACCGGCCGCAAACTCCGCAACCTGCCCCAGCACGCCCGCCAGCACTGGAACGGGCCCTGGGGCGAAAAGCTCGATGCCCGCATGCATCTCGACGCCTGGCGCCGGGTGCTGGACAAGCAGGAGCCGGACTACAAGACTTGATCCAACCCCGATCCGGAGCCCCCCGATGTCCGCCATCGTCAAATCCCTCACCAACAGCGAAGCCGAAGCCGAGGAATGGAACCTCCGCTGCGACATGGCCGCCGTCTTCCGGGTCTCTGCCCGGCTCGGCTGGAACGAGCAGATCGGCAACCACAATTCGCTGATGCTGCCCCAGCGCACGCCCGGCGAAACCCCCACCTTCCTCATCAACGCCCGCGGCTGGCGCTTCGAGGAGCTGACCGCCTCCAACCTCATCGTCTGCGACCTCGACGGCAACGTCCTGCGCGGCAAGGGCGAACTGCGCAAGGTCGCCTTCCACATCCATGCCCGCATCCATCTGCGCAACCCGGCGGCCACCTGCGTGATGCATGTCCATCCGCAATACCTGACCGCCCTGTCGATGCTGCAGAACCCCGAAATGGCCCTCGCCCACCACAACAACCTGGTGCTGAACGACCGCGTCGTGGTCGACATGCAGGGCGACGAGCCGGTCGCCGACAATTCCGAAGGCGACCGCATCGCCGACCTGATGGGCAACAAGACCATCATGATCATGGCCAGCCACGGCGTCACCGTCGTCGGCCCAACCGTGCACGACGCCTTCGACGAGCTGCACTCGGCCGAGCGCACCACCATGTATCAGATGACCGCCATGGCCACCGGTCAGCCGCTGCGCCGCCTGCCCGAGCGCCTACGACGCCACAACAACGGCCCGCGCAGCAGCCACGCAGACGCCCGCATGCATCTCGACGCTTGGCGCCGCATGCTCGACAAGGACGAGCCGGACTACGCCACGTGACCCACGGATTTCTGCGCGCCACCGCCATCATCGACCATGACCACAAGGCGGTGGCAGCCAAGGCGGCGGCGTTGCGCGGCGCACTGTCCGAGCCTGTCGACATCGTCCGCGCCTGCTTCCTGTTCGTCCGCGACGCCATCAGCCACAGCGTCGACGCCCGCGCCAACCCATTGACCTGCCGCGCCTCGGACGTGCTGGCGCACGGCACCGGGTTCTGCTTCGCCAAAAGCCACCTGCTCGCCGCCCTGCTGCGCGCCAACGCCATTCCGGCCGGCCTGTGCTACCAGCGCCTCTCGATCGACGACACCGGCCCGCCCTTCACCCTGCACGGGCTCAACGCCGTCGAACTGCCCGGCATCGGCTGGCACCGCATCGACCCGCGCGGCAACAAACCCGGCGTGTTCTCCGATTTCAGCCCGCCGCGCGAGGTCCTCGCCTATGCGCCGAAGCTGCCGGGCGAAGCCGATCTGCCCGAAATCCACGCTGACCCGCTGCCGGTCGTGCTCGCCAAGATGACCCGCGCCGCCACCTGGGAAGACCTCCTCGCCGACCTGCCCGATCTGCCGCTTTCGCAGCCCCTACTTCGATAGCCGCCGCAGCCGCGTCCCAACCACCGCCTCCGCGACCTGCAAGCCCAGGGTCACCGAGGCGCGATGGGTGAAGTAGAAGTGGATGCCACCGTAGATCCGGCTCAGCCCCGCCTCTTCCGCCGCCTGCGACAGGCTGTCGAAGTGCCGCGTCGCCCCCGCCAGTTTGCTTGAACGCGTTCCGGTATCGAAGGCGATGTCGTCGCGTCCGATCACCAATTCCAGCGCCCGCGCCGCCGCCGCGCTGAACGCGCTGTGCCCCGACGGATACTCAGGAAAATCAGGCGTCTCCAGCACAGGCGCCCAGGACGGATCGCCGCTGATCCGGGGATTGCCGAGCCGCGCGGCCTCACGCACCGCGGTCACCGGGCGCCACAGCGCATAGCGGTACTTGGCCTCCCACACCACGATCGCGGTATCGGCCAGGGTGAAACCGAGCAGCGCGAACAGCCGCGCATGATCCACCACGTCCCCGCCCTGCCGCTCCGCCAGTTCCCGCGCGATCGCCACCCAATGGCCCGGCGGCGTCTCGGTGCCCTCGTCGTCGGCCCAGAACATCGCGATCCGCCCAAGTTCCGGGCTATGTGAGGAACCCGCCGCCGAACCGAGCGACTTCACCGCGTTGTAGGAATCGAGCCAGGTCACCGAACCGATCGCCGGCGGCGCCGGCAGCCGAATCCGGTCGGGCGCGCCGATCACCCAGGGCGCCACCGTGCCCCAATGCGGCATGAGCCCGCCCCGCCCGGTCTTCCCCTCGGAGCGCCAGGCGCCCGGCGCCTGGCTGCCCAGGAACGGCGGCGGCACCACCGCCGCGCCATCATTCGACCGTGCCCGCATCACCGCCTCGGCACAGGCCCGCCCAAGCCCATCCGCCACTTCCTCGCCCGCGGGCAGCCGGCCCGAGGCCGCGATCCGCCCCGCCAGCGCCGGGTTCCCCGCGGCAAGGTCAGGGAACAACGCCAGCAGCGCGGCCGCGCCCGCCGCCCGAGCCGCCATTTCCGGCGACGCGGCGGCGACCGCCATGCCGTCGTAGCTATAGGGTTCGTAGCGCAGCCCGGCCGCGGCATTGGCGGAATCGAACATCGCCGCGTTCAGGATCGCGATCTGGCGGGACGCCACCGGCGGCGGCGTCCGGCTCGCCGCAATCGCCTCGAGCAACAGCCCGTTCGCCACGATCACCGCATCCGCGCGCGCGACCACCGGCAGCGTGATGACGAGCGCCGCCACCAAGCCCCCGATCCGCCGCACCCAAACACGCGAAAGTGATCCCATAAGGGGAATGGTTACATCAAATTCCGCGGTACCGCGACTCAACAAGCGTCCAATAATGTCAAAAAATCGTAGAAATTGTCGAAATCAACCCCGAATTCGCACGCGCCAGCGCGCCCGGAATGCTGAAATGGTCCTCTCCCGCGAGCACCGCCCAGCTGCCGCCCCACGCGCCGGCGATCGCGCCCGACTGCGCCCTATATTCCGCCCCCTCCGCACCACCCACCACCGCATGCAACCGCCCCGCCGGACGCGGCAACCCGAGCGGCGACAATCGCCACGCCTCGGCCTCATCCAGCCCCAGTGCCGCGTTGATCGTGGTCTTCACCAGCGGCCGCAGATCGAACAGGCCGCTCACCGGCACCGCCACCGGCACCAACCCGTCAGCCAGCAGCATCGCCGCCAGATGCCCGCCGGCGGAATGTCCGCTCGCCAGGTCGAGCCGCCCGTGCCGCGCGATCAGGAACCGCGCCGCCGCACGCATCTGCTCGACGATCGTGGCCAGCGGCACCTGCGGACACAAATCGTACGACGGCACCGCCACCGCCACCCCCCGCGCCAGCAGCCCACCGGCCAGATGCGAAGCGAACGATTTGTCGAGCCCCTGCCAATAGCCGCCATGGATCACCATCGCCAGCCGCCCGCCGCGCCCCGCCTCGGGCCAGAAAATATCCATCGCCTGCCGCGGCGTCGGCCCATAGGCCACGTCGAACTCGGCGTCGCGCGCCGCGGCGCGAAACGCCGCCGCATCGCGCACCCATCCCGCGATCACGGCCGGATGCCCCGGCACCTTTGTCCGGTTGTTGTATTCGGCCTCGAGATAGGGATCGATCACGCGCTACCCGCCAGTGCCGCCGTCAGATCGCGATACAGATCCTCGACGTCCTCGATCCCGGCGGACAGCCTGAGCAGATCGAGCGGACAGGGCGAGCCCGCCCCTTCGATCGAACCGCGATGCTCGATCAGGCTCTCGACTCCGCCGAGCGAGGTCGCCCGCTTCCACAGCGCCACCCGTCCCGCCGCCGCGATCGCCGCCGCCTCGCCACCACGCAGCCGGATCGACAGCATGCCGCCAAACCCGCCCTGCATCTGCCGCTTCGCGATCTCGTGGCCGGGATGACCGGGCAGCCCGGGATAAAGCACATGCGCGATCGCCTGGTGGTTAGACAGCCGCAACGCCAGCTCCATCGCATTCGCGCACGCCGCCTGCACCCGCAGATGCAGCGTGCGCATGCCGCGGATCAGCATAAAGGCTTCGAGCGGGGCCAGGATCTGGCCCAGCATCCCGCGGGTGCGGCGGATGCGCGCCCAGAACGCATCCTCCGCCGCCGTCGCCAGCGCCCCGGCGATCACATCGGAATGGCCGTTGAGATACTTGGTCGCGGAATGCATGACGATATCCGCGCCCAGTTCCAGCGGCCGCGTCAGCAGCGGCGTCGCGCAGGTCGAATCGACCGCCAGCCGCGCCCCGGCGGCATGGGCGATGGCGGCGGCGGCCGCAATATCGGTGATCGACCACATCGGGTTGGACGGGGTTTCGAGCCACACCAGCTTCGTCTCACCCGGCCGCATCGCGGCGCGCAGGGCATCGAGGTCGCAGGTATCCACCAGCTCCACCCGCAGGCCCCAGGCGGTGGCGTCGTTGATCAGCCAGTTGCGCAGCCCCCAGTACATCACCTCCGGCACCACCACATGGTCGCCCGGGGCGAGCGAAAGAAACACCGCCGTCGCCGCCGACATCCCAGAGCCCAGCAGCATCGCCCCCGCCGCCCCCTCCAGCGTGGCGATGATCGCCTCCGCCTCGCGCACCGTCAGGTTGTCCGGCCGGCCATAGATATTGCCGGAGCGGTACTGGTTGTCCGGATCGCGAATGAACGTGGTCGCGACATGGATCGGCGGCACCACCGCGCGGCTTGGCTCGTCGATATGCCCCAGCGCCTGGGCGGCGAGGGTGCGGCGGGACCAGTCGGGCTTGTGTTCGTGGGTCATGGCCCTAGTTCTACCCGCGCCCAGCCCCGCTTGGAAACATCATGCGCCTGATAGCCGCCCTGCTTCTCCTGCTCTTCGCCGCCCCCGCATGCGCGCAAACCGTCTCCATCCTCGCCTATCACCGTTTCAGCCCCGACCACGCCCCCGGCGCCACCACCGTCACCACCCGCGTCTTCGCCGCCCAGCTCGACCGCATCGCCGCCCTCGGCATCCCCGTCATCCCGCTGCGCGCCCTGTTCGACGGCACAACCCTGCCCCAACGCGCCGTGGCAATCACCGCCGATGATGGCCACCGCTCCGTCTTCACCGAGATGTTCCCGCTGCTCCAGGCGCATCGGTTCCACGCCACCCTGTTCCTCAATCCGCCCGGCCTCGGCCACGGCACCTATCTGCGCTGGGAGGAGATCGCGGCAATGCAGGCCAGCGGCCTGGTCGATGCCGAACCCCACACCATGACCCATCCCGACTTCCGCACCGAACGCACCCGCCGCCCGCCCGAAGCCTTCGCCGCCTTCCTGCGCCAGGAACTCGAGGCGCCGCGCCGCCTACTCGCCGCCCGCCTCGGCGGCACGATGGACCTCCTCGCCTGGCCCTACGGGATCAACGACCCCGCGTTGCATCAGGCTGCCCAAGCCGCGGGCTATCGCGCCGCCTTCGCGCTCGGCGGCCGCGCCGCGCCGCCCGACGCCGCCCCCTTCGCCATCCCGCGCTATCAAGTCTACGACACGGATCTCGGCGCCCGCTTCGATGCGATCCTGTCCGGCCGGCCGCGCGCGAAGTCGCAATGAAATCTGCCGGTTTGCTGAGCAAATATCGCGCGCAACTGATTGAAATTCGTGCACAAAAGAATGCTTTACGGAAAACTGACACTGTTTCTTAATGTGCCCAAGGCGGCCCGGTTTCTGCTAGAAGCCCAAGGCCTGCAACAATGGGAGACTGGCATATGACCAAGCCGACCGATCCTCAGAAAGCCGCGGAGGCGACCGTACGCGCCGCCCAGGCTTTCACGCGTCGCACCCTGCTGACCCGCTCCGCCGTGCTCGGCACCGCCGCGGCAATGGGCCCCTGGATCGTGAAGGACGCGCTGTCCTCCTCGGGCACCCTGAACCTGCTGAACTGGGATGACGAACTGCCGGATCCGGTGATCCCGACGTTCGAGAAAAAGACCGGCATCAAGGTCAACACCACGCCGTTCAGCCAGAACGAGGAGCAGATCAACAAGCTCCAGGCCACCGGCGGCACCGGCTTCGACCTGTGCCAGCCCACCGCCAACCTCGCGCCCCCCTACAAGGAGCTCGAAGTCCTCCAGCCGCTCGACATGAAGCGCATGAACCTCGACGGCGTGCTGCCCGCCTTCGTCGATACCTCGGCCAAGCTCTGGACCTGGGACGGCAAGCTCTACCACGTCCCGCACACCTGGGGCAGCGAGGCGCTCTCCTGGCGCACCGACCTCGTCACCCTCGACTACAAGACCCTGTCCTACGGCACCATGTGGGAAGACCGTTTCCGCGGCAAAGTCCAGGGCCGCCCGCATTCGCTGATGCTCGGCATCGGCCTGTGGCTCGACGCCACCGGCAAGCTGCCGACCAACCGCATGCTCGACGCCTTCAAGAGCGAAGAGGCCTTCAAGAAAATCTACGATCAGATCCTGCCGATCGCGATCTCCAAGAAGCCCTGGATCAAGCAGTTCTGGGACAGCGCCGACAACACCAAGTCCGGCCTGCTCGACAACGGCGTGGTCATCGGCCAGACCTGGGACGGCCCGCCGCTCTCACTCAAAAAGGCCGGCAAGCCGGTCACCTACATGGCCCCGCAGGAAGGCGCCATCACCTGGCTCGACGGCTGGTCGATGCCCAAGAGCGCCAAGAACATCGAGCAGGCCTATGAGTGGCTCAAGTTCGTCCATTCCGCCGAAGGCTCGGCCATGGTCGCCGAAGGCTCGGGCTACAACCCCGTCGCCAAGGGCGCCGATGCCCTGCTTTCGCCGGTCGCGAAAAAGAACTTCAGCGAAGCCTATCCCGGCGACGCGCTGAGCAAGATCTGGCCGCGCCCGGCCGAGCCCTCGTGGTTCGCCGACCTGCGCAACCAGTACGCCGAGAAGTTCAAGGCGGCCTGAGCCCGACATCCCCGCCGGACATCCGGCGGGGGACCTCGGGGAGGATGCGCCATCGCAGCCTCCCCATCGCCTTCCCTTCACGACAATGCGGATAGTGCTGGTGAAATCTGAAACCATGGCGCCAACGTCTGGTCCGCGCGGATGACCGCGGACGTCGAGCTTGACGCGCTGACCGTCCGTTTCGGGACCTTCACCGCCGTCGAACAAGCCAGCCTGCGGATCAAGGGCGGCGAGTTCTTCTCCTTCCTCGGCCCCTCCGGCTGCGGCAAGACCACCATCCTGCGCACCATCTCGGGCTTCATCGATCCCACCGAGGGCGCCGTGCGCATCGGCGGGCAGGACATGCGCGGCATCGGCGCCAACAAGCGCCCGACCGCCCTGATTTTCCAATCCCTCGCTTTGTTCCCGATGATGTCGGTCGCCGACAACATCGGCTACGGCCTGCGCGTGCGCGGCGTCGCGAAAGCCGCCCGCCAGAAAAAAGTCGACGAACTGCTCAACCTCGTCGCCCTTGGCGACCAGGGCGCCAAGAAAGTCGACGAGCTCTCCGGCGGCCAGCGCCAGCGCGTCGCCATCGCCCGCGCCCTCGCCGTCGAGCCGCAGGTGCTGCTGCTCGACGAGCCGCTCTCCGCGCTCGATCTCAAGCTGCGCCAACACATGCGCAACGAGCTGCGCGCCATCCAGAAGCGCGTCGGCATCACCTTCATCTACATCACCCATGACCAGGGCGAGGCGCTGACCATGTCCGACCGGATCGCGGTGATGAACCGCGGCCGCATCGAGCAGGTCGGCGACGGGCGGGACGTCTATGATGCCCCGCGCACCGCCTTCGTCGCCAGCTTCGTCGGCGAGAACAATGCCATCACCGGGCACCTCGCCGAGGTCGCCGAGGGCATGGCGGTGATCGAGGGCCCGCTCGGCCGCTTCCGCGCCACCAATCCGCTCGCCCTGAAAAAAGGTGCCCGCGCCATCCTGTTCGTCCGCCCCGAAGCCCTGCGCTTCGGCGCCGCCGACAACGCCATCGCCGCCGTCACCAGCGAGATCGCCTACGAGGGCAATCTCACCCATGTCGGCCTGCGCGCCGCCGACGGCACCCATCTCACCGTTCTGCTCGGCGCCGGCGAAACCGCGCCCGCCATGGACGCCCCGGCCAGCTTCGGCTTCGCTGCCGCCCGCGCCATCGTGCTGCCGCCGCAGCAGGCCGACTGAGCCATGCAGGCCGCGCTCGGACACCCCTTCGTCATCGCCCTGCCCTTCGTCGTGGGCGTGCTGTTCTGGCTCCTCGCGCTGCGCGAGCGCCGGCGCGGGCTGATCCAGGGGCAGACCTTTTTCCAGCGCAACGGCACCGCCGTCGGCCTCTTCCTGATCCTCGCGGTCGGCTTCTGGGCCGTCTTCATGATCGTGCTGCCGCAGTTGTTCATGGTCGAGCTCTCCTTCCGCCCCAAACTCCCGCCCTCGGCCATGGGCGGCCCGCGCGACCTCTACACCCTTCAGAACTATCACTATTTCCTCTACGGCAGCCCGGTCAGCAGTGCCGAGTGGAACCTCGTCCATCTCAAGGCCTTCGTCCTCACCATCTTCGCCTCGATCATGGTGACAATCGGCAATTTCCTGCTCTGCTACCCGCTCGCCTTCTACCTCGCCCAGGTCGCCACCGCCGCCCGCCTGCGCTTCCTGCTGCTCCTGCTGATCACGCCGTACTGGGTCAACGAAATCCTGCGCGCCTTCGCCTTCCGCGTGATCTTCTCCTCCGGCGGCATCCTCAACAAAATCCTCCTCGGCCTCAGCCTGGTCACCGAACCGATCGACTTCCTCGGCCTCGACATCGGCATGTACGCCGGCCTCAGCTACGCCTACCTGCTGCTGATGGTCTTCCCGCTCTACAACGCCATCGAAAACCTGCCCAAGGCCCAGATCGAAGCCGCGCGCGACCTCGGCGCCCCCTGGTGGCACATCCATCTCTTCGTCGTCATGCCCTTCGCCAAGCCCGGCATCGCCTCGGGTTGCACCCTGGTCTTCATGCTGACCTCGGGCGCCCTGGCCGCGCCCCTGGTGCTCGGCGGCCCGCGCTCGCTGTGGTTCACCCCGATTGTCTACGATCGCTTCTACCAAGCCTTCAACTGGCCCCAGGGCGCGGCCTACGCCTTCATCCTGCTGTTGACCTGCATCGCCTTCGTCCTGGCGGTCATGCGCTTCGGCAAGCTCAGCCTCGGCGAGATCACCCGATGACCGCCCGTGCCATCACCCGCCTGATGGTGGGCTTCTACCTCGTGCTGTTCTTCGCCTACCTGTTCGGCCCGCTGGTGATCATGAGCATCACCGCCTTCAACACCTCGTCCTACCCCGCCGTCGTCCCGTTCGAAGGCTTCACCCTGAAATGGTTCGAGATCCTGTTCCGCGACAAGGACATGATGATCGGCCTGCAAAACAGCCTCCGGATCGGCGTCCTCGTCGTGCTGATCTCGGTGCCCTGCGGCCTCGCCGGCGCCCTGGTGATGCAGCAGGTCTACGCCCGCGCCCGCAGCTTCTACTACCTCGTCGTCGTCTCCCCGGTGCTGACCCCGGGGGTCATCATCGGCATCTCGACCGTCATTTTCTGGAAGGACTTTTCCGCCGCCACCGGCACCGGCTTCCTCTATGACGGCATCATCCTCGCCGCCCTCGGCCAGTCCAGCTTCATCTCCGCCTACTGCATGCTGATCTTCCTCAGCCGCCTGCAACGCTTCGACCGCGCCCTGGAGGAAGCCGGGCTCGACCTCGGGGCCAGCAACGTCCAGGTCTTCTGGCACATCCTGATCCCCTATCTCCGCCCCGCCGTGCTCTCCGCCGCCGTGATGGCGTTCCTCTCCAGCTTCGAGAACTACAACACCACCACCTTCGCCGTGCTCGCCGACAAAACCCTGACCACCGTGCTCGCCGGCCGCGTCCGCCAGGGCTCGACCCCGGCGATCAGCGCCCTCGCGGTCTCCATCATCGCCATCACCGTCGCCGGCACCATCGTCTACGAACTGGTCAAACGCCGCGAGGACGCCCGCAAAGCCGCCGAACTCCGCACCGCGCAAGCCGCCGAACAACGCGAACTCGCCGCCGCCTGAAGCCTCAGGCGGCGCGCGCGGCGGCTACGAACGCCCGGATCAACCCCGCGTCCTTGACCCCCTTCGCCCGCTCCACGCCGGACGACACATCCACGCACGGCGCCCCCGTCGCCGCGATCGCCGCGGCCACATTGCCCGGCGTCAAACCGCCCGCCAGCACCCAATCCCCCGGCGCCCGCCACCCCGCCATCACCGACCAGTCGAAACTCACCGCATTGCCGCCCGGCCGGGTCGCCCCGGCCGGCGGTTTGGCCTCGATCAGCAGCGCATCGGCGCCGTCATTGGTGGCGGGCAGGTCGGCCACGCCGCTCACCCCATGCGCCCGCCACACCTTCCGCCCGAACCGCGCCCGCAGCGCACGCACCCGCTCCGGCTCGGCATAGAGTTGCAGGATGTCGAGATCCACGCACGCCAGCGCCGCCGCCACCTCGTCGTCCGTCGGCTTGACGAACAGCCCGACCCGCAACGGCCCCCCCGCATGCCGCGCCGAAAGCGCCCCCGCCTGCGCCGGCGTCACCGCGCGCGGCGAGGCCGGGAAGAAGTTGAACGCAACATAATCCGCCCCCGCCGCCACCGCCGCATCGAACCCCACGGGCTCGTTGAGGCCGCAAATCTTGACCCGCGCGGTCACCCCAGTTCGGCCGCAATCGCCGCCGCCGCCGCCCCCGGATCGGCCGAACCGGTGATCGGCCGGCCCACCACCAGCCAGTCCGCCCCGGCCCGCGCCGCCTCGCCCGGCGTCATCGTGCGCGCCTGGTCGCCGATATCGGCGCCGGCCGGCCGGATCCCCGGCACCACCAGCAACGCCTCCGGCCCCAACGCCGCCCGCAACGTCGAAATCTCATGGGCGCTGCACACCAGCCCATCCGCCCCCGCCGCCAGCGCCAGCCGCCCCAGCCGCAACACCTGCTGGCGCGCCCCCCCCGCCACCCCGGTCTCATGCAGCGCCTCGGCATCGAGGCTGGTCAGCACCGTCACCGCCAGCAGCTTCGGCCGCGCCGCGCCAGCCGCCTCCGCCGCCGCCCGCGCCGCCGCGATCATCGCCCGCCCACCCCCGGCATGCAGCGTCAGAAACGCCGGCCGCAACGGCAGGATCGCCCGCACCCCACCCGCCACCGTGTTGGGAATGTCATGCAGCTTGAGATCGAGAAACACCGGGCGCTGATCGATCAGCCGAACCCCCTCCGCCCCGTTGGCAAGAAAGAACTCCAGCCCCAGCTTCAGCATCCCACAGGACGGCGCCACCGCCCGCGCCCAGCCCAGCGCCTTCTGCGGATCAACCGTATCGAGCGCCGCAATCAGACCGGTCATGTCGGCGGCGCCAGCTCGCCCGGCGGCGCCAGCGCGCCCCGCGTCGCCAGCGCGCCCGGCGACGCCCCCGGCATCGCTCGCTTCAGCCGCTGCAACTCCGCCTCCAGCAGCCCCCCCGCCCGCTCCGCCCGCCGCGCCCGCAGCCGCAGGCCCAGCGTCGTCACCCACACCATCATCGCCCCCAGCAACAGCCCCGCCCCCAACACCCCCAGCAGCACCAGCGATGCCGGCCCCTCGAAATGCGCCTCGAACGGCCAAAACACGATCAGCACCGGCTGCGGATTGGCCAGCGCGAACACCACCAGCACCAGCAGCAGCGGGCTCAGCAGAAGCAGGCGCAGCAGCATCAGCTCTCCTGCGCGCCCGTGTTCACCCGCTCCCGCAATTCCTTGCCGGCCTTGAAGAACGGCACCGCCTTCTCATCCACCGGCACCGCCGCCCCGGTCCGCGGATTGCGCCCGGTCCGCGCGTCGCGGTGCTTCACCGTGAACGCGCCGAACCCGCGCAGCTCCACCCGCTCGCCGCGCGCCAGCGCCGCCGTGATCTCGCTGAAGATCGTCGCCACGATCGTCTCGACGTCGCGGCTCAACAAATGCGGGTTCGCCGCCGATAGTTCCGCAATAAGTTCGGACTTCGTCATGCTTCGCTGTCTCCGCCCCCGAATGATACTATTTCGATATTCGGGAAGGCTGCCAGAGCGCCAAGCCGCCGTCAAGGCTAACACTTTGAGAGAGAAGGGTTTTCATCACCACCCCCAGAAACCCCTCCGCATCGTCGGCGAACAGCCGGTCCTTCAGCGATTCTGCCTTCACCTCGCGGATCTCCAGCGTGTCAGCCACCCCCTTTTCCGCCGCCAGCCACCCCCGCGCCTCCTTCTCCCCACCGATCGCATCGATCAGCCCGAGCTTGAGCGCCTGCCGCCCGGTATAGGCCCGCCCATCCGCCAGCTCCCGCACCCGCGCCGGCTCCATCGCCCGCCCCTTGGCCACGATCCCGACGAACTGGTCGTAGAGATCATCGACGATCCCCTGCAGTACCTCGCGCCCCTTCTCCGACATCGGCCGGCTGAAGCTCGGCTGGTTCTTGAGCGGCCCCGAGACCATCGTCTCATCCACAATCCCCAGCATTTTCAACAGCCCGGAGATCTCCCCGGTTTGCAGCAACACGCCGATCGACCCCGTCAACGTCGACTCCCGCGCAAAAATCCGCTGCGCCGGCATCGCGATCATGAACCCCGCCGACGCCGCCGTCCCCCCCATCACCGCCACCACCGGCTTCTTCTCGGCCACCCTCGCCACCAGCGCATGCACCGTCTCACCCACCGTCACCGAACCGCCGGGGCTGTTGATCGCCAGCACCAGCGCCTTGGCGCTCTTGTCGTCCAGCACCTCGGTCAACGCCTTGACCGCCTTGCGATCCGACATCATCAGCCCATCGATGCTGACACGCGCGACATAATCGCCCCCGCCAGCCATCTTGCCCGGACGAACCGCCACCAGCACCGCAATCAAAACCGCGACAACAGCGACCACCCGCCAAAGCAACAGGCGGCGCTTGAGGCGCCGCCTGTCCAATATCAAATCGACTTCCAGGCTCATACGAACCCGAGGCCCATCTTACTCGGGGACGTTCTGGTTGCGGCGACGGATCGCGGCCCCCAGGATATCGCCGAGCGACGCGCCGGAGTCCGACGTCCCGTATTCCTGGATCGCCTTCTTGTCCTCTTCCATCTCCTTGCCTTTGATGGTGAGCGACAGCTTGCGTGCGGCACGATCGACCGCCACCACCTTGGCATCCACCTTCTCGCCGATGGCGAAGCGATCCGGGCGCTGGTCGCCCTTGTCGCGCGCCAGTTCGGCCCGGCGGATGAAGCCGGTCAGCACATCGTCAACCTTGACCTCGATGCCGTTGGACTGCACCGCGGTCACCACGCAGGTCACCACCGAGCCCTTCTGCACCCGATCGAGCACCGCCGCGGCGGGATCGTCCGCGAGCTGCTTGATGCCGAGGCTGATGCGCTCCTTCTCCACGTCGACGTCGAGCACCTTGGCCTTGATGATCTGGCCCTTCTCGAACTTCGCCATGGCGAGCTCGCCCGGCTCGTCCCACGACAGATCCGACATATGGATCATGCCGTCCAGATCGGTGCCGAGGCCAATGAACAGGCCGAATTCCGTCATGTTGCGGATTTCGCCCTCGACCACGCCGCCGATCGGATGCTCGTCGACGAACTGCTCCCACGGGTTGCGCTGAACCTGCTTGAGGCCCAACGAAATCCGCCGCTTCGACGCATCCACATCCAGCACCAGCACATCGACTTCCTGCGACGTGGCGACGATCTTGCCCGGATGGACGTTCTTCTTCGTCCACGACATCTCGGACACATGCACCAGGCCCTCGACCCCCGGCTCCAGCTCCACAAAGGCGCCGTAGTCGGTGATGTTGGTGACGCGACCGCTATACTTGGCGCCCGGCGGATACTTCGCCGCCACACCCTCCCACGGATCGGCCTCGAGCTGCTTCATACCCAGGCTGATACGCTGCGTATCCGAGTTGAAGCGGATCACCTGCACCCGCACCGGCATGCCGATCTGCAACGCCTCGGACGGATGGTTGATCCGGCGCCACGCGATATCGGTCACATGCAGCAGGCCATCGACGCCGCCGAGGTCCACGAACGCCCCGTAATCGGTGATGTTCTTGACCACGCCGTCGAGGATCATGCCCTCCTTCAGGCCCTGGATCAGCTCGCTGCGCTGCTCCGCGCGCGTCTCTTCCAGCACCGCACGACGCGACACCACGATGTTCCCGCGCGCCCGATCCATCTTCAAAATCTGGAACGGCTGCGGCATGCCCATCAGCGGCCCGACATCGCGCACCGGACGAATATCCACCTGCGAACCCGGCAGGAACGCCACCGCGCCGCCGAGATCGACGGTGAACCCGCCCTTGACCCGGCCATAGATCGTGCCATTCACCCGAAGCTGCGCCTCGAACGCCTTCTCCAGCGCCGTCCAGGCCTCCTCGCGACGCGCCTTCTCGCGCGACAGCACGATCGAACCGTCACGGTCCTCGTAGCGCTCGACAAACAACTCGATGACATCGCCGGGCTTCACTTCCGGCGCAGCGCCGGGCGGCCCGAATTCCTTGAGGGCAACACGGCCCTCGCTCTTGAGACCGACATCGACGATGGCAAACTCTTCGGTCAGGCGGACAACCCGCCCGGTGACGACGGAGCCGTCAAAACCGGTGTCCTTGCCAAGAGTCTCGTCGAGCAGGGAGGCAAAATCTTCGTAGGGACGCGTGGATGCGGAGGCCATAGGGTCGGTGTGTTCCTGAACGGCCCGCATAAGAGCGTGGCCGGTCTGCTTTGCGCCCTTCCGAAGAAGCACGACATGCCCGCGTCGCCCGATCGGGCTCGACGCAGGCCGAGTTGCGGAATGCGCAGCCCACTCCAGGCTTGCGCGGGCGGACAAAACGCCCGGGCGCGCGCAGAGTCAAGCGCGACCAGGACAAGCAAGGGTTGTTCTTTTTTGAAAAAAAGAACCAAAAAACTTCCCCCGCCCGCGTCTCCCCCGCCCGCGTCTCCCTCGCCCCCCGCTTGGGGGGAGAGGGCCGGGGTGAGGGGGGCTCCCCGGCTCTCCCCGCGTCCTTCCCCTCTGGCGCGCCCCCGCCTCGCTACCCCGCCCGCTCCCAGATCAGTTCGCGCACCACACCCGCCGCGGCGCGGAAGCCGACCGGCGGCCGCAAGATCATCCGCCCGCCCTCGAACCGCGCGTCCCGCACCTGCGGCTCCAGCAGCAGCCGCGAATCGCTCGCCCCATCCACCACCGTCACCAGTCTGGCCCCGTCGAACGTATAGTCGCCACAATACGAAACATGCTTGCGCGCCCCCTCGACCGGCCCGGGCCGCCCATCCGTCAACACCGCCATCATCCGGCCCTCGGCGGTGAACATGCCGAGCCCGATCGCCATCGGCCCGAACAAGCCAGGATGCGCCTGCCCCGCAGCATCCGTCGCCGTCTCCGCCACCAGCCGCCAGGTCCCGACGATACGATCCATCCCGCCCTCCACCCGCCCATGCTCGGCCAAAGAGAAGCATCGCCGTCGCCCCCGAAGCAAGGTCCTTCGCGGTTTCGAGCCCACCCAGCGCAACCGCACCCAACCCCCATCATCCCACCCCAGCCCGCCACCCCTCCGCCTCCCACGGACGAACGACCAAAGCGGCAGGCCCCAGCCCCCCAATCGAACGAATGACGTTCAAAACTCTCCCCCAATCCATTCCACCCCCACCCCAATCCATGCCAAGCTCCCCCCGCACACCAGGGCAACGAACCCATGGCCATCGCCATCTTCCTCTCGACCGTCTCCGACGAATTCCGCCCCTACCGCGACCGCCTCGCCAAAGACCTCCGCCGCCACCCCGACGTCGAAGTCACCGTCCAGGAAGACTTCGGCGACCTCGGCACCGGTACCCTCGAAAAACTCGACACCTACATCGCCAAATGTGACGCCGTCATCCACCTCGTCGGTGACATGACCGGCACCGCCGCCACCCAATTCGAAACCGACGCCCTCCTCCGCCGCCACCCCGACCTCCCCGCCACCCTCCCCCCCATCGCCGAAGCCCTCGCCAGCAAAACCCCCATCTCCTACACCCAATGGGAAGCCTGGCTCGCCCTCTACCACCACAAACTCCTCCTCATCGCCAAAGCCGACCCAATCGCCCGCCGTCCCAAAAAGAAATACGCCCCGACCGACGAATCCCGCGACGCCCAAACCGCCCACCTCGGCCGCCTGGAATCCGTCCGCCGCTACCCCGGCTACACCTTCAAAACCCCCGCCGACCTCGCCACCCACATCGCCTACACCGCCATCCTCGATCTCCTCGCCAAACAACGCGCCGAACGCCTCCCCCCCACCCAATCCCCCCTCGACCAGAAACACCTCGCCCCCCCCCCCCGCCCCCCCACCACCGAACTGGACCTCCTCCTCACCGACCTCCGAGCCCTCACCCTCGTCGGCCGCGACCAAGACCTCGCCGCCCTCGACTCCTGGCGCGACTCCGCCGCCCAAATCTCCGTCCGCGTCATCACCGGCCGCGCCGGCGCCGGCAAAACCCGCCTCGCCATCGAAGCCTGCGCCCATGCCGCCACCGCCGGCTGGGAGGCAGGCTTCGCCCCCCACAACAAACTCGCCGACAACACAATCCCAACCCACGCCTTCCCCACCCCAACCCTCATCGTCATCGACTACGCCGCCGCCGCCACCCGCCCCCTCCGCCCCTGGCTCGAAACCCTCGCCAAACGCCCCCCCACCGCCAAACTCCGCCTCCTCCTCCTCGAACGCCACGCCGAACCCGCCGCCGGCTGGTTCCAGGACCTCTTCGCCCCCACCAGCCTCTCCAGCCGCGGCCCCGACTCCCTCCTCGATCCCCCCACCCCCATCCCCCTCGCCCCCCTCAACAACCCCGCCCACCGCCGCGCCCTCCTCGCCGAAACCATCGCCCTCGCCGCCCCCCTCGCCAACAAACCCGCCTTACCCCTCCCCCCGCCCGGCGCCGACCCCGAATTCGACCGCCAACTCGCCACCGACACGCTCGACCACGAACCCCTCTACCTCGCCATGGCCGGCCTCGTCGCCGTCACCACAGGCGCGCCCGCCGCCCTCGCCTTGGGCCGGCTCGACCTCGCCCACCGCGTCGCCGCCGCCGAACGAACCCGCCTCCACCGCCTCGCCCAAACCTGGTCGCTCGACCCGACCTTCCTCACCCACCTCGCCGCCTGCCTCACCCTCTAGGGCGGCGCCGACCGCGAAGCCACCGAAACCCTCATCACCGAGGAAGCCGCCGCCCTCAAAATCACGTTCGCCAACCCCATCGAAACCCTCGCCGAACACCTCCACACCGCCCTCCCCGGCCCCAACGGCGCCGCCGACCCCATCCGCCCCGACCTCATCGGCGAAGCCTTCCTCCTCACCCACCTCACCGCCAACCACCGCCCCACCAGCCGCCAACAAGATATCGTCCAACGCGCCGCCGCCCGCGCCCACCTCCCCACCATCCAAACCACCCTCCGCACCGCCCAGGACTTCTGCCAGGGCGACCCCACCCACCCCTCCCTCCTCTGGCTCGACCGCCTCACCACCCTCACCGACGACCCCAACACCCTCATCGCCATCGCTGGCCTGCTCCCGGACCAAACCACCGGCCTGCGCGAACGCGCCACCCACCTCCAAAACCGCATCGTCACCGCCCTCCGCACCGCCACGCCACCCGACCCCGCCCGCCTCGCCGGCGGCTTGAACAACCTCGCCGTCGGCCTCAGCGACCTCGGCGACCGCGAAGCCGCCCTCGCCGCCGCCCGCGAGGCCGCCGATCTCTACCGCGCCCTCGCCGCCCAGCGCCCGGACGCCTTCCGCCCCGATCGGGCCGCCTCCCTCAACAACCACGCCAACTTCCTCAGCGACCTCGGCGACCGCGAAGGCGCCCTCGCCGCCGCCCGCGAATCCGTCGATCTCTACCGCGCCCTCGCCGCCCAGCGCCCGGACGCCTTCCGCCCCTATCTGGCCGGCTCCCTCAACAACCTCGCCAACGTCCTCAGCGCCCGCGGCGACCGCGAAGCCGCCCTCACAGCCGCCCGCGAATCCGACGATCTCAACCGCGCCCTCGCCGCCCAGCGCC
>CAIYSR010000091.1 GCA_903928895.1 uncultured Rhodospirillales bacterium
CAACAGCCAATCTGCCAAACTACCTAGGCTGGCGCAGAGCCATCGAGGCCCTCCCGACAGCGCCTGCTCCCAACCTCTGGATCATGGCAGCCGCTGGGTTGGGGCCGTATCAACAAGCTATGCAATAAGAGCGAAAACTTTCATCCATTGAGCGGCTGGGGCGATGGCGTTCAGGTGAGGGCGCGATTTTTGGGGTGGGGAGGGGCGAAGCGATTCATTCGAGATCGGCCAGCCCGGCGCCGAAGGGGCCTGCCTGTGCACCGGCTTCAACGGCTTCGGCCGCGCCCGTATCGTCGAGGCCGCCGACGGCCCGGCGCGCGATACCAACCCACGCTAGGGCTGGAAGAGTCATCCTTTGCCTGGGTTGGCATCGGTGGGTGGGGTGGGCACGGCAAGTGTATGGTTTGCCGACTCTCGGCGCGGCCGGACAAGGCAACGGCGCCGTCCCTTGCGGGGCGGCGCCGTTGGGGTGGGCGGTGGTCGGTTCAGGCGCGGCGGCGGCGGGCGGCGGCGAGGCCGGCGATGCCGAGGCCGAGCAGGGCCATCGAGGCGGGCTCGGGGGTGTCGACGGTGAGCAGGGCGCCTTCGCCGGTGTAGGTATAGACGAGCGTGCCAGCGTAGGTGAGGGAACCGGTGATTTCGGCGACATTGAAGGGATTGTCGGCATGGAGCATCGGGACGCTGCTCTGGCCGTCGAATTCGGTGAAGGAGAGCATGGCGGTGCCATTGACGTCGGCGGGGAAGCCGTTGGACTGGCCGAAGCTGTCGAGCAGGTCGCGCTGGGTGTTGCTGAAGCCCACCGTGAAGGGGTTTGAGCTGTCGGGCGCGCCGCCGGCGCCGGCGCTGCCGCCATTGCCGATGAAGCTCGTACCGTTGAGGGCGACGGTGACACCAAGGCCGACGGTTGAGCCGCCGCCGCTGCTGTTGGCGATGATGTTGCCGCCGGCAGACACGCTATAGGTGAAGACGGCGGAGGAGAGGCCGGTGCCGACGAAGGGCAGCAGGCTCAGGTCGAAGTCCGAATTGAGGACGAGGGCGTTGACGCCGGAGGTGAGGCTGGTGACGTCGAAAGATTTGGTGATGGAAAACGTCTGGGTGAGGGTCGCCGCCGAGGCGGGCAGGGCAAGGGCGATGGCGGCGGTGGCGGCGAGGGCGATTTGGCGGAGGCGGCGCATTTCGGTGGATCCTGTTCTCGGTGTAGAGCGTCGGGTGCTGGTTTAGCAATTTCTGTGCCGCGATTTAATATATAACGTTAACAATTGATTAACAGGGGAGGCCGGTGGGCGGGAACGGCGAGTGTAAAGTTTTCCGACGGATGGCGCGGCCGGACATGGCAACGGCGCCGTCCCTCGCGGGGCGGCGCCGTTGGGGTGGGCGGTGGTTGGGTCAGGCGCGGCGGCGACGGGCGGCGTTGTCGAGACCGAAACAGATCGTGCGAGATCTTCACCTCGGCCATCTGGAACGTGATCGAAAGTTTTTGGCTCCCTTTTTTCAAAAAGGGAGTGCTTGGCTTAACGTGGGCTTTGCTCGTGGCGCGGGCTGGGTGCGGTTGCGGGGAGATGATGGGTTGAAACCCATCCTACGTTGCCGGGGGCACGCGGAGATGGTGGGTTGAAACCCACCCGACGTTGGGCGCGCGCGGGTTATTCGGCGGCTTTTTTGCGGTAGCCGAAGGAGCGTTGGATGCGGCCGAGGATGTGGTCGCCGGCGGCGGTGGGTTGGTAGTGGCTTTCGGCGGGGGGGGTGCCGAGCATGATGGGGTCGACCATGGCGGTGTAGTCGGGATCGTAGAAGGTGGCGATGGAGAAGCGTTCGCGGCCGGATTTGTTCAGCACGCGGTGGGGGGTGGAGGCGTAGCGGTCGTTGGTCCAGCGGCCGAGGAGGTCGCCGACGTTGATGACGAGGGTGCCGGGGATCGGCGGGGCGGGGATCCAGGTGTTGGCTTCGCGGTCGTGGACTTCGAGGCCGCCGTTGTCGTCTTGCCAGAGGAGGGTGATGCAGCCGAAGTCGGTATGGGCGGCGAGGCCGAACTGGTCGTCGCCGGCGGTGGGGGGTTGGGGCGGGTAGTAGATGATCTGGGTGCGTTGGAGGCGTTTTTGGTATTTGTCGACGAAGAAGTCGGGGGCGACGCCGAGGGATTGGGCGACGCAGCGCAGGAGGATTGCGCCGCATTGGCCGAGGGCCTCGTAGTAGGCGGACAGGGCGGCGCGGAAGTCGGGTTTGTTTGCCGGGGGGCCAGTTGTTGGGGCCGCGCAGCGCCTGGCCGGCGAGGACGTCGGGGTCGGTTTCCGGGAGTTCGAGGCCGATGCTGTAGAATTCCTTGTAGTCGGGTTTGTCGGCGCCGTACATCAGGGCGTCGCCGAGGGCGTTGAAGCCGCGGTGGCGCATGTTGACTTTGGCTTTGAGCTTTTCCTCGATCGGCTGGCGGAAGAAGAGTTTGGCCTGTTCGACGGTGCGGTCGATGAGGTCCTGGGGGACGCCGTGGTTGCGCAGGTAGAAGAAGCCGTGGGTGAGGCAGGCCTGGTTGATTTGGCGGGCGATCTCGGCGGTGGCCGTGCTGTCGCCGGCGCGGGGGCCGGCGAGGTCGATGATCGGGAGCATGCGGGCCTCGCTGGGGTGGGGGCTGCCGGGCGGGATTTCGATGGCGCGATATGACTGTACAAAAGCTTTGCAAGCGTCCGGCGATGCGTCAAGCTGCGTTTCATCATTGAGCGGCGGCCCGCGGTGCCATATTGCTGGGGCGGTTCGTTGGCTGGTGAGTATCACAGTTTGGAGGGCGAAATGGCGAAGTTTGGGGCTGGTTTTGGCCGGCGGCGGATGCTGGCGGGCGGCGGTGTCGCGGCGGCGGGGCTGGTTGCGCCGGGGCTGATGGGCTCGGCTGGCGCGGCCGACGATATCCTGGCCAAGGCGAAGGCGGCGAAGGAGCTGAAGATCGGCACCGAGACCGAGTTCGCGCCGTTCGACTTCATCAAGGACGGCCAGGCGGTGGGGTTCAACTATGATCTGCTGGCCGAGGTGTCCAAGGAGATGGGCATCAAGTTCACCTTCGTCGCGCTGCCGTGGGAGAGCGTGATCCCGGGGCTCGATGCCGGGAAGTTCGACATGGTGTCGGGGCCGGCGACGATCACCAAGGCGCGGCGGGCGCGGTATGCGTTCACGCTGCCGGTGGGCGATGCGACCTGCGCGCTGCTGAAAAAGGCGGGCGACAAGACGATCACCAAGCCGGCCGATATCGCGGGCAAGGCGGTGGGGTCGGGCAAGGCGACGTCGCAGCTGGAGCAGCTCAAGAAGTATAGCGCGAAGCTGCCCAAGCCGGTGACGGTGCGGGAATATCCCGATTTCTCCGGGGCTTATGCTGATCTCGCGGCCGGGCGGATTGCCGCGGTGGCGAATTCGATGACCAATATCGCGGTGGTGGCGGGCGAGCGTCCGGACACGTTCGAACTGGTCAAGCCGGCGTTTGGCGACAAGAGCTATTTCGGCTTCTTCGTGCGCAAGGAGGCGGCTTCGGAGTCGCTGATCAAGGCGCTCAACGCCGCGATCCTGAAGGTGAAGAAGGACGGGCGGATGGCGAAGATCCAGCAGAAATGGTTCAAGACGTCGATGGATCTGCCGGACACGGTGCCTGAGCCCACGGTCTGATCGCGGGACGAGAAGCAAGCGTGTTCTTTTTTGAAAAAAAGAACCAAAAAACTTTTATCCGTTTGGCGTCGATCTCTCCCGCGAGAAGGCGAAGCCAACGGGTAGAAAGTTTTTGCTTCTTTTTTCAAAAAGAAGCGCTTGCTTCCCTACCCCGATGACTTGGATTCACGTCTATCTCCTGGCCATGGGCGCGCTCGTGACGGCCGGGTTGTCGGTGGTTTCGATCACGGTCGGGCTCGGGATTGGCATCCTGGTGTGCGCGGCGTCGCTGGCGAAGGCGGCGCCGCTGCGCTGGGTCGCGCGGGTTTATGTGAGTTTTTTCAGGGGCGTGCCGCTGCTGGTACTGCTGCTGCTGATTTATCATCTGCTGCCGCAGATCGGGATCGATGTGCCCGGCGTGGTGGCAGCGCTGGTGGGGCTGACGTTGTGCACGTCGGCGTATCAGGCGGAGACGTTGCGGGGCGGGTTCGTGAATATCGCGCCGGGGCTGGTCGAGGCCGGGCGGATGGTGGGGCTGAGCGGGGCGCAGTTGCTGGTGCGGATAAGGGCGCCGATCGCGTTGCGGTTGACGCTGCCGGCGCTGGTGAACGAGGCGATCATGATCCTCAAGGCGTCGTCGCTGGTTTCGGTGGTGGGGGTGGGGGATATCACGCGGACGGCGCAGAACCTGTCGTCGAGCACGTATCGGCCGATCGAGATGTTTGCGTGTGCGGGGGTGTTTTATCTGGTGCTCAATTTCGTGGTGGCGCGGGGCGGCAACGGGTTGGGGCGGCTGCTGGGGTTGCCGCGGGCATGACCGATTTCGATGCGCTGTGGGAAGCGCTGCCGGAAATCGTCGACGGACTCGGGCTGACGATTTTCATGTGGCTGGCCGGCAGCCTGCTGTCGCCGGTGCTGGGGCTGGGTGTGGCGTGGGCGCGGCGGTTCGGTCCGGGGTGGGTGGATCGGCCGCTGTGGGCGTATGTCGAGGTGATCCGGGGGACGCCGTTTCTGGTGCAGATGTTCCTGCTGTATTACGGCGGTCCGTTCATCGGGCTGGACCTTGATCCGACGACGGCGGGGCTGCTCGGGCTGACGGTGTATGGGGCGGCGTATTTCTCGGAGATATTGCGCGGTGGGCTGATCGCGGTGCCGAAGGGGCATGTCGAGGCGGCGCTGTGTGTGGGGCTGGACCGGGGGCAGATCATCCGGCGGATCCTGTTGCCGGAGATGACGTTGCTGGTGTTGCCGGCGAGCGTGAACATGTTCGTGGTGCTGCTGAAGGAGACGGCGGTGCTGTCGATCATCACGGTGCCGGAGCTGACGATGGCGGTGACCGGGTTCGGGTCGGCCAATTTCGCCTTCACCCAGTCCGCCCTGGTGCTGGCGATCTGCTACTGGAGCCTGACCGAGATCACGGGCCGGGTGGGGCGGGGGCTGGAGCGGCGACTGGATCGGTTTCGGATTGCATGAGAGGCGCGTTGGCATGAGAGGCAGGGGGGCATGAGTGGCGAGATCGCGATCACGATGCGCAATCTGGGCAAGCGGTATGGGGCGCACGAGGTGTTGCGCGGGATTGATCTGGATGTGCGCCATGGCGAGGTGACATGCCTGATCGGGCCGTCGGGGTCGGGCAAGAGCACGTTGCTGCGGTGCGTGGCGTTTCTGGAGGAGCATGATTCCGGGATCATCCGGATCGGGGGGGCGGCGTTGGGGTTCGACGAGGGGGCGGATGGGGCGCGGGTGCGGTTGCCGGTGGGGGAGATTGCGCGGGTGCGGCGGAACATCGGGATGGTGTTCCAGCAGTTCAATTTGTGGCCGCATATGACGGCGCTCGGGAATGTGGCGGAGGGGCTGCGCCAGGTGCTGCGGCTGCCGAAGCGCGAGGCCCGCGAGCGGGCGATGGCGCATCTCGGGCGGGTGGGGCTGGCGGAGAAGGCCGATGCCTATCCGAGCCAGTTGTCGGGCGGGCAGCAGCAGCGGGTGGCGATTGCGCGGGCGTTGGCGATGGATCCGAAGATCATGTTGTTCGACGAGCCGACGTCGTCGCTCGATCCGGAGCTGACCGGCGAGGTGCTGACGGTGATGCGCGACCTCGCGGCGGAGGGGATGACGATGCTGGTGGTGACGCACGAGATCGGGTTCGCCGCGCATGTGGCGCAGCATGTGGTGTTTCTGGATCAGGCGCGGATCGCGCTGGAGGGGCGGGCCGGCGAGGTGTTCCGCAAGCCGTGGCATCCGCGGTTGTCGCAGTTCCTGGAGACCTATCTGGATCGCGGAGCTTCGGTGCTGCTGGGGGGGTAGTTCGGGCGGGCGGGGGCGCGGTGGCGGAAGGCGAGGGCTTCGGCGATGTCCTGGCGGCGGATATGGGGGGCGTTGGCGAGGTCGGCGATGGTTTGGGCGACGCGCAGGGTGCGAGTGTAGCCGCGGGCGCTGAGGGCGAGTTTTTCGGCGGCGCGCTCGGCGAGATCGGCGGCGTCGGGGGCGAGGGTGAGGTGTTTGGGTTCGGCTTCGGCGTTGGTGCTGGGGCCGTCGGGGCCGAAGCGGGTGCGTTGGCGGGTGCGCGCTTCGGCGATGCGGGCGGCGACGATGGCGGACGGTTCGCCCGGGGGAGCGCGGGAGAGTTCGGGGATGGGGACGGGCTGGACTTCGACGGTGAGGTCGATGCGGTCGAGCAGGGGGCCGCTGATTTTGCCCTGGTAGTCCTCGCCGCAGCGCGGGGCGCGGCTGCATTCGCGGGTGGCGCTGCCGAGATGGCCGCAGCGGCAGGGGTTCATGGCGGCGATGAGGAGGAAGCGGGCGGGGTAGGTGATGTGGGCCATGGCGCGGGCGACGGTGGTGCGGCCGGATTCCATGGGCTGGCGCAGGGCTTCGAGGGCGACGCGGGGGAATTCGGGGAGTTCGTCGAGGAACAGCACGCCGCGATGGGCGAGGCTGACTTCGCCGGGGCGGGCGCGTTGGCCGCCGCCGGTGAGCGCGGCCTGGCTGGCGCTGTGGTGGGGTTCGCGGAAGGGCGGGCGCATGACGAGGCGGCCGCCGTCGAGCTGGCCGGCGACGGAGTGGATCATGCTGACTTCGAGGGCCTCATTGGGCAGGAGGTCGGGCAGGAGGGCGGCGAGGCGGGCGGCGAGCATGGATTTGCCGGAGCCGGGGGGGCCGATGAGGAGGAGGTTGTGGCCGCCCGCAGCGGCGATCTCGAGGGCGCGCTTGGCCGATTCCATGCCGCGGACATCGGCGAGGTCGGGTTGCCCCTTCGGTTCGGCGATGCCGGCCGGGGTAGGGGGCGCGAGCAGCTGGCTCTGGCGGAAATGGTTGATGAGGGTGAGCAGGTCGGGCGTGGCCAGCACCTCGATGCGGCCCGCCCAGGCGGCCTCGCCGCCCTGGGAGGCCGGGCAGATCAGGCCGAGATCGAGGTTGGAGGCGCCGATGGCGGCGGGCAGGACGCCGGCGACCGGGTTCAACGTGCCGTCGAGGGAGAGTTCGCCGAGGGCGGCGAAATTGGCGAGGTCCTCGCGCGGCAGGATATCCATGGCGGCGAGGACGGCCAGCGCGATGGGGAGGTCGAAATGGCTGCCTTCCTTGAGCAGGTCGGCGGGGGCGAGATTGATCAGGATGCGCCTGGGGGGCAGCGAGAGGCCCATGGCGGTGAGGGCGGCGCGGACACGTTCTCGGGCCTCGCCGACGGCCTTGTCGGGGAGGCCGACCACGAGGAAGGCGGGCAGGCCGCTGGAGATCTGGACCTGGACCTCGATGGGCATGGCCTCGATGCCGGAGAAGGCGAAGGAGCGGATGCGGGCGATCGACATCGGCGGAGTCTAGGCTTGGATGTTTCGGACGCGGCGTGATTAAGGGGTGACGGCGCGGGTTTGACGGGGAATTTCGCGCGGGAGCGAAAGGAAGGGCTTCTTTTTTGGAAAAAAGAAGCAAAAAACTTCTGTCCGGGGAAGTCGATGGTGCGACCAGGGGCGAAGCCGGGAGGAGGTTTTTTTGTTTCTTTTTTTTCAAAAAAAGAAACGCTTCCTACCCGAAGGCGCCGACCTCGTGGGTGACGGCGACGCCAATTTCCCGGATCAGATCGAAGTAGCGCGCGATCGGCTGGAAGATTTCGGCGTGTTCGCGGGCGTAGGCGGCGGTGGCGCGGGGGGCCTGGGGTTCGGCGTAGTCGCGCTCGGCGGCGGGGTCAGGGGCGTGGGGGAAGACTTCGGCGAGCAGGCGCAGGGCGGCGGGGATTTCGAGGCGCAGGATGGCGACTTCGAGGGTGGCGCGGGTGATGCCGTGGCGGGGCGAGAAATCGGGGATGCGGGCGGCGAGCAGCCAGATGCGATGGATCAGGGCGAGGCGCAGCGCGTGTTGCAGCATGGCATGGACGGACATGCGCGGCGCATCGGGCCAGGCGGCACGCAGGGCGACGTGATCGGCCTGGATGCGGCGGAACATGGCCTGGGCGGGGGCCCAGAGGTCGAGCCGTTCGAGGGCGCGGGCGACGCCGACGAGGCGTTCGCGGCGGCCGGGGATGGAGGCGTGGGCGGCACGGTCGAGCCAGCTGCCGGGATCGAGCGTGGTGATGACGGCGCGGAGCACGTTGAGGTCGGAATGGGCCAGCGCGTGGCCGGCGAGGTCCAGCGCCAAGCCGAAGCGGGGGGAGGTGGCGCGCATGTCGCCGAAGGCGTCGGGGTGGCGGGCGGCGGCGGCGCCGAGGCCTTGCAGGGTGTTGGCGAGCCAGCCGAGCTGCTGGAGGATGGCGTTGTTGGGGATGGCGCGAAGTTCGCGCGGGTGGCGGATGGCAGAGGCGGTGGCGAGCCCGTCGGTCTGCCGTGCCGAGGGACGGGAGCCGGTGGGGTCGAGCAGCGCGGGGCCGAAGGCGCCGAGGAGGGCGGCATAGCCGGGATCCTCCACCAGTTCCTGCATGGCGGCGCGGCTGGCGCCGAAGAAGTCGGAGGCGAAATCGGGGTCGGCATAGACCGGGTCGGGCGCGGCGGTTTCGGGGTGGGAGAAGGCGTGTTCGGCGATGCGGGCGATGGTGGCGCCGGCGAGTTCAGGGGTGCCGAACAGGAGGTAGCCATCTCCGCCCTGGCAGGCACTTTCCTCGCGCAGCGCGATGCCGGCCTCGCGCAGGGCGGCACGGCTGGCGGGGGGAGAGAGGTAGGCGAAGCGGTCGCGCAGGCTGCCGGGATGGGCGCCGCGGCCGACCGATTCGCCGTGGGTGTCGAACAGGATGACCTCGATGCCGGTGAGGCCGTGGCGGGCAAGGGCAGCGGCGAGTTTCAGGCGCAGGCGTTCGATCAGATAGGAGGCGGCGAGCTGGCCGACGTAGCGGCCGGAATCGGAGTAGCCGAATTGCAGGGCGAGACGGCCGGTGGCCTGGAGATAGGCACGGTAGTGCGGGCTGCGCAGGGCCTCCTCGAGGATGTTGGCGCCGTGCTCGAGGGCGTCGGCGGTTTCGAACAGGGGGCTGATCTCGATGCGGCGTTCGATGCCGAACAGGCGGGCGAGCCAGAGCGCGGCGAGCAGGGTGTAGCCGGTTTCGGTTTCGGCGATGAGGAAGCGGACCGGGGTGGCGGCGTCGATGTGCTTGGTGATTTGCGCCACCGTCATCATCAGTTTCGCGGCCGAGGCCTGTTCGGCCAGGATGGCGCCGAAATCGACCGGTTCGGGCTGGACGGTGTCGAGGGCGGCGTTGATGGCGGCGAAGAGGGCGCGGCGGCGGGCGGGGTCCTCCGGCGGGTCGGCGAGGCGGGGGTCGTCCTGGGCGAGGCGCTGGCGGACGGCGTTGTGGAGTTGGGCGGCGTTGAGGCGGACATGGGTGTGGGCGAGGCTGAAGCCGTGCGCGCGCAGGCCGGCGCGGGCGACGGCGATCGGCATGCGGTCGGGCTCGGGGGCGGATTTGAGTGCGGCGGCGAACAGGGGATCGAGCGCCTCGGGGTCGGTCATCGCGGCCTCGCGGCGGTCGACCAGGGCATGGGCGAAGGCGGCCACCGCGTCAGGCGTGCCGTCGGTGGGGACGGCGGCGAGCTGGGCGGCGACGGCATCGCGGGCGCTGTCGATGCGTGCGGCCAGCGCCGGGGCGCAGGGGGCGAGCTGGGCATGGAGGCGATCGAGCTGAAAGCGCTTCATGCGCAGGCGCAGGCGCAGCGTGTCCCACCAGAAGATGTCGGTGCGCCCATCGGTGTCGTAGCCGACCCAGCTGGTCAGGATCACGGGATGGGGGACGATGTCGAACCAGCGGCCGGGCCAGGCGGCGCGGGCGGCGGTGAGCAGGGCGGTGGAGAGGGTGTCCAGCGCGTCGCGGCCGCGCAGGATGGCGGCGACGGATTGGGCGAATTCGTCCTCAAGCGTGACCTTGCCGGGCCGGTGGGTGAGCGCGCAGTTCTCCGCCGCCCGGCCGCTGGCCGCCTCGGCGAGGGCCTCGGCGACCGGCGGCGGCAGGGCGAAGGTGGGGTGGGCGGTGAAGACGCAGGCGTAGCGGGTGCGTTCGACCTCCTCGCGGAAGGCAGCGAGCGGGACCGGGCTGTCGGCGGGATCGGGGCGGACGAGGCGAGCGGCCAGGGCGTCGAAGGCCGACTGGGTGAGGGCGGGGGCGGTGCCACCGACATAGGTGGCGAGGCGGTCGGCACGGCGGGTGAATTCGGCGTCGCGCAGCACGGCGATGAGGCCGGCGATGGCGGGGAGGTCGAGCTCGCCGCGATCGATCAGGCGGGAGATGGCGAGCGCGGTGGACAGCACGGGGTTGCCGAAGGGGTCGCGGGCGAGATTCTCGCGCAGCCCGGCGGTCAGCGCGAGGAGGTCCTCGGCGAGGGCGGCGGGGGCGCGCGTATCGGGTTTCGGAGATGGGGCACTTTGCTGCATCTGCGAAGAGTGCCGCGCGCGGCCTCGGTCTGCAACGGATTTTCCGCGGTGCAGCAGGGTTTTGGCAAGAGGGGGTGGAGGTCCGGGCGGGAATCGAACCCACATTCGCGGATTTGCAGTCCGCTGCATCACCACTCTGCCACCGGACCGGAGCGGAGGCGCGTTATCCGCCACGTCAGGCCGCGCGGTCAAGGGGCTGGGCGATCGGCCAGGGCAATCGTGTGAAGGCAGGCAAGGCAATCAAGGCTCCGCCGGCAAAGGGCCGCGGGCCCTTTGAACCCGTTCCATTCAGCGGCTGGATCAGCGACGTTCAGTTGAAAACACCGATCTTGCTTGCGCCGCAGGCCATCAATCCTGCGATA
>CAIYSR010000092.1 GCA_903928895.1 uncultured Rhodospirillales bacterium
GCGCGCGCACGCGTTGTGTGGCATCCAGATCTCCGATCACGGCAAGCCATCGCGCGAATGCCCCATTCTCCATCCGGCCGTCCTCCCCAAGCGCCAACGGCAGAATCGCAGGTCTCAACAGGTGCCGCAATAAGAGCGAATGACTTTATCCGGCCCGTCGCAGTCGGGGGATCGGTCGGGCCGGAGAGTTCTTTGCGGATTGTGGGGGGCAGGGTCCGCGGTTACAATTTGCCCGAGTCGCGTGGAAATATCGGCAGGACATCAGCATGACTGGATCCAACTCGGATCATTTCGAGATGCGGCGACTGGAGTCCTTGAGCAACACGATTTTCGGCGTGGCAATGACGTTGCTTGCCTACGATCTGCCCAAGGCGGGGTTCGACAACTTGCCGGGCTGGGCTGATCTCTACCGGCTTTATGGCGGGCGGCTGCTGGGACTGGTTCTCAGCTTCATCATCGCGGGGATATTCTGGTTCAGCCACCAGCGGCGGCTGTCGTTGCAGCCCTATGGCAGCCGCATTGTCGTATTCGGCAATTTATTGTTCCTGCTGGCGATTATTTTGTTGCCGACGATCAACAAAATTTATGGAAACGATCGTCTCAGCAGCGCGGCCGCCGCGTTGTATGGCACGCACCTGACTGTGATTGCGACGTTCAATGCAGGGCTTTGGTGGCTGATCAACCGCGATGGCCGTTATCGTTCTGAATTTATCCGATCGGCTCTCCCGATCCTGGTGTTTCTTCCCGGCACTCTTGTTGCGTTGATTGCACCGGAATTGGCGCAATATGTATGGTGTATTGCATTTCTCGCGATATTTGCTGATCGTTTATTTCCATCTTCACCGCGGAATTCGAGCTGATCTTTTATTTTTCTCCGACGGACATGGATAAAAGTTTTTTGGTTCTTTTTTCCAAAAAAGAACCGCTTCGCTTGCCTTGCGCTTTCGGTGGTGTCTAGCCTGTCGGACGCATCGCATCAGGAGGCTGGCCCATGTCCGCAACCCTCAAGCGTCGTTCCGCCCTGGCTCTGGGGGCGGCCGCCGGTCTCGCCCGGCCGGCGATTGCGCAGAGTGCTGCCAAGACGCTGCGGTTTGTGCCGCATGCGAATTTGTCGACGCCGGATCCGTTGTGGTCGAGTGCGCTGATTGCGTTCGATGCGGCGTATATGTTCGCGGATCAGTTGTTCGGGCTCGATGCGCAGTTGCTGCCGAAGCCGCAGATGCTGGAGGGGTATACGCTTTCCGACGATCGGCTGACCTGGCGGTTCAAGCTGCGGGAGGGGCTGTGGTTCCATGACGGGGAGCCGGTGCGGGCGAAGGATGCGGTGGCGTCGATCAAGCGGTGGTCGGGGCGGGATCTGTTCGGCAAGCGGATGGCGGCGCAGCTGGCGGAGATGAAGGCGATCGACGACCGGTCGTTCGAGATCCGCCTGACCAAGCCGTTCGCGCATCTGCCGTATGGGCTGGGGGCGACGTCGTGCTTTATTTTGCCGGAGCGGATCGTGGGGGCGAAGGACGCGTTCACGCAGATCACCGAGGCGGTGGGGTCGGGGCCGTTCCGGTTCTTGGCGGATGAGTGGGATCATTCGAGCCGGGCGGCGTTCGCGAGGTTCGACAAGTATGTGCCGCGGCAGGAGAGGCCGGAGGTGTGGTCGGGCGGGAAGATCGCGTATGTCGATCGGGTGGAGTGGCACATCATTCCCGACACCGGGACGGCGGCGACGGCGTTGCAGAAGGGGGAGGTGGATTGGCTGGAGCGGCCGTTGTTCGACCTGTTGCCGAAGCTGCGGGGGACGCCGGGGGTGAAGGTGGAGGTGGTGGACCCGTTGGGGACGTGGACGGAGATCTACTTCAACAACGGGATTGCGCCGTTCGACAATCCGAAGTTGCGGCGGGCGTTGTTTCCGGCGGTGGTGCAGTCGGATTTCATCCAGTCGGTGGTGGGGGACCAGTCCGAGCTGATGCGGACGGGCGTCGGGCCGTTCCTGCCGACGTCGCCGTTTGCGAGCGGGGTGGGGATGGAGGCGCTGACCGGGCCGCGTTCGATCGAGGCGGCGCGCAAGCTGGTGAAGGAGAGCGGCTATAATGGCGAGCTGATCGTGCAGATGGTGCCGACGGAACTGCCGACGGCGAATGCGTATGGGATGGTGCTGCATCAGTTGCTGAAGGAGATCGGGCTGAATGTGCGGCTGGATGCGACGGATTGGGGGTCGTTGCTGAGCCGGTGGAACGCGAAGGAGAACACCGAGAAGGGGGCGTGGAATATCTTCGCGGTGGGCTGGGCGGGGCTGTGGATCACCAATCCGGGGAGCCATTTGCCGCTGCATGCGCACAAGGCCAATCCGCGGATGGAGGCGCTGACGGAGCAGTGGTTCGATGCGCCCGATCTGGCGGCGCAGCGGAAGGTTTGCGAGGAGATGCAGCTGCTGGCGTTCGAGGAGCCGCCGTTCATCCCGGTGGGGCAGTATTTTGTGCCGCAGGCGCATCGGGACAATGTGACGGATATCGTGCGCGCGCCGGTGACGCCGTTCTGGGGGGTGAAGAAGGGGTGATCCCGCTGATCCGACCAGTGCTTCCGGTGGCGCTTGGTCTGCTTGGCGTGGCGATCGCGTGCGGGCTGTTGCAATGGGTATTCGGTCCTCGCCAGGCTGGCCGGCCCTGGCTGCGGGCGGGCTGGGGGACGGATTTGACCTATGCCGTTGTGACACCGCTGCTGGTGAAGTCGGTTCGCCGTGCGGTGGTTGCCGTTGCGCTGCTGCCGCTGGCCTGGGCAGCGGGCGGCGATGGATTGACCGGGCTGCTCGCCGGTCATGGCCCGCTGGCGCGCCAGCCGTTGTGGTTGCAAGGCGCGGAGATGCTCGTGCTCGGCGACTTCATTGGCTATTGGGAACATCGGCTGTTTCACCGCCCGACGCTGTGGCCGATCCATGCGGTGCATCATTCCTCGCCGCAGCTTGACTGGCTGGCGGCGTTCCGGGTGCATCCGCTCAACGATATCGCGAGCGGGCTGTTCCGGGCGGTTCCGCTGGTGGCCCTGGGTTTCGCGCCGACGGTGCTGGCCGGGGTGTTGCCGCTGCTGACATTGCACGCGATTTTCCTGCATGCGGATGTCGACTGGTCGTTCGGGCGGTTCGGTTATGTGGTGTCCTCGCCGGCGTTCCATCGCTGGCACCATACCGCGGAGGGAGAGGGGCGGGAGCGGAATTTCGCCGGGTTGCTGCCGGTGTGGGATATCGTGTTCGGCACCTTCTGGATGCCGGGGCGGCGCTGCATGGCGGTGGGGATCGACGATCCGATACCGTTGGGCTGGCTGGCGCAACTGGTTTGGCCGCTGCGCCGACACGGCGGGTAGGCCTGGCCGCCGCGGGTTGCGGCGGCCAGTCGAGGCGGGTGTTCAGGCGCGGCGGCGGGCGATGCCGAGGCCGGCGAGGCCGAGGGCGAAGAGGGCCATCGAGGCGGGCTCAGGTATGTCGGTCGCGGTGAAGCTGGTGGCGGGGGCGGTGGTCGAGTATTGCGAGTCGGCTCCGTTGTCGAGGACGATGCTCATGGTGGTGCCGGTGGCGAGGTCTTCGGCGGTGGGCAGTTGGTTGGCGCCGATGACGGTGTTGTAGATGGTCAGGTCAACCACATAGGGGTCGGTGGACGGGGCGAAGGCCTGATCGAAGTGGAAGTTCAGCAAACCGTTGTTGACAGTCAGGTTGCTGCCGAGCTGACCGGGGCCGGCGGAATTGAAGGTGATCGGGCCGTAGGCGCTGGTGTTGACGGTGGCGACGAGGGAGGAGATCGCCAGGGTGGCGGTGTCCCAAACGATGGTGCCGCTGAGGGCGCCCCACTGGGAGTAGCCCCCGGCGGGGTCGACGAAAAAGCTGTTGTTGGTGGTGAAATCGGTGGCGAAGGTGGTGCTGACCACTTCGGAGGCGTGGACGGCGGTGGTGCCGACGATCGTGCAGGCGAGGGCGGCGGCGGCCAAGTATCGAGCGCTGGAAGTCATTTTCGTCTCCATAACTGAGGCTTGCGTTCTCGCCGTGACGATCTCGAAGATCAAGCACTGGGGCTCTTCACATGTTCGTTAGGTCTATTACAGTTGTATTGCCCTGGCGGGTGCGGCGGGTGGTGCTCGAGACAGGGACTTAAGGGGGCGCGGTAGCCAAGGCGGGGCAGAACCGCTAGGTGTTCTGACCATGCCCTTTCCCCACCCTGTTCGCGCTGTCCTGCTTGATATGGACGGCACCATTCTGGATACCGAGACGATCTATGTCGGCGCGATGTTCGCGGCGCTGGAGGAGATGGGGTTCCATCTGCCGGAGCGGCTGGTGCACGCGATGATCGGATTGCCCGGCCAGGAGTGCATGGCGCTGTTGCGGGGCGAGTTCGGGGAGCGGTTTCAGCACAAGGCGTTCATGCCAGTGTATGTGGCGCATCGGACGGAGCGGATGAAGGGCGGGATTCCGGTGAAGCCGGGGACGCTGGAGCTGTTCGATCTGATCGAGGCGGCCGGGTTGAAGGTGGCGGTGGCGACGTCGTCGAACCGGGAGAATGCGCGGGTCAATCTGGCGGCGGCGGGACTTCTGCCGCGGCTGGCGGCGGTGTTGACGCGGGATGATGTCGCGGTGGCGAAGCCGGACCCGGCGTTGTTCTTGAAGGCGGCGGCGGCGGTGGGGGAGGCGGCGTCGGTCTGTTTGGCGGTGGAGGACAGTCATGTCGGCGTCAGGGCGGCGCATGCTGCGGGGGCGATGACGGTGATGGTGCCGGATATGCTGCCGCCGACGGAGGAAATCCGCGGCCTGTGCCTGCACGTGGTCGAGGATCTGCATGCGGTGGGGGCGCTGTTGCGGGCGTCGCGGTCGACAAATGGGTAGAAGTTTTTTGCTTCTTTTTTTCAAAAAAGAAGCGCTTCGGAAGGCCTTCTTTTTTGAAAAAAAGAAGCAAAAAACTTTTATCCGTTAAGGGTTTAGGGGAACGAGATGGTTGATTTGTTTGAGATCATGGCCACGACGCGGGCGATGCGGCGGCTGAAGAGCGATCCGGTGCCCGATGCGTTGGTGCGCAAGGTGCTGGAGGCCGGGGTTTGTGCGCCGTCGGGGGGGAATTACCAGAAGTGGCGGTTTCTGGTGGTCAAGGACATGGCGGTGAAGCAGGCGGTGCAGAAATTATACAAGCGCGCCTATGACGAGGTGATCGGGCCGCGCTATGCCGGTTCGGCACCGCCGCCCGGCAGCGATCCGGCGCGGTATGCGCGCCAGCACGCGGCGGTGGAGTATCTGACCGATCATTTCCATGAGGCGCCGGTGTGGATCGTGGTGTGCCAGGAGGATGGCACGGCGGCGCCGTCCCGCTCGTCGGGGGCTTCGGTGTATCCGGCGGTGCAGAACATGCTGCTCGCGGCGCGCGCACTGGGGTTGGGCTCGACGTTGACGACGCGACACATGATGTTTGCGGCCGAGGCGGATGCGGCATTCGGGCTGCCCGAGGGGGTGCATTCATATGCGATTTTGCCGCTGGGGTATCCGATGGGCAAGTTCGGGCCGGTCGGGCGGGGGAGGCTCGAGGATGTGGTGTTCGCGGATCGGTGGGGGGTGCCGTACCCGGGCTAGGGGACGGCGGCGGTTGCGAGGGCGATGAAGTCGTTGAGCGCGGCCATGTCGATCCAGCGCAGGACGGCGACGAGGTCGTGCGTGGGGTCGATCCAGGTGACGTTGCCGCCGGCGCCGATGGCGAAGTAGGAGGCGGGGCTGGCGTTGGATTGGTAGATGCCGTTGGGGTTGAGCCACCAGAGCAGGCCGTAGTCGGGCTTGATGGGGCAGGAGGTGGTGGAGAGGGCGACCCACCCCTCGGGGAGGAGGCGGGTGGCGTTCCAGACGCCGTCGTTGAGCATGAGTTGGCCGATGAGGGCCTGGTCCTCGGCGTGGATGCAGATGCCGCCGCCCCAGTGGCCGCCGCCGGAGACGGATTGGATGGGGCGGCCGTCGATGGTGACGGTTGAGGTGGTGTAGCCTTCCCAGCGCCAGTCGGTAGAGCCGCCGAGCGGGGTAAGCAGGCGTTCGGCGAAGACTTCGGGGAGCGGGCGGCGGAAGCGGCGCAGCAGAGCGAGGCTGAGCAGGTTGACGCGAATGTCGTTGTATTCCCAATAGGTTCCGGGGGTTTGCAGGGGACGGGGGTCGCCCTTTTTGTGGGCACTGCGGCCGGCGAATTCGCTGGCGAGCGAGCGGTAGCGGTCGATGCGGTCCTCCTTGCCGAAGAGGGTGCCTTCCCACTCGGAGGTTTGTTGCAGGAGGTGGCGCCAGGTGATGGCTGAGTTGTGGGGGCTCTGGAATTCGGGGCCTTCGGTGACGGGCGCATCAAGGTCGGGGATGAGGCCATCGGCGACGGCGATTCCGGCGAGGAGGGAGAGGTAGCTCTTCGCGACCGAGAAGGTCATGTCGACCTGGCGTGTGTTGCCCCAACCGGCGACGCGGGTGCCTTTGTGCAGGATCAGGCCATTTGGGGCGCCGCGCGGGGCGACGGGGCCGAGGATGGCGTTGTCGGGCGGGGGTTCGAAGATGCCGGCTTCGAGATGGGCGCGGATGTCGCGGGGCCATTTGGTTTCGTGGGATTCGGCGAAGGCGGCGGCTTGGAGGAAGGTCACATCGTGGTCCTGGTTTCGGGACGCTGGGCGGCGCCGCGGTAGAGGATGTTGGTGGTGCGGTCGATCATGGCGGCGTGGAACTCGTGGCAGGCGGCGTCGTTTTCGCTGGCGGGGCGGGGTTCGGGGATGAAGTTGCTGAAACGGTCGGTGCCGCGGACCAGGGTGGCGCTGTCCGCGTGGCCGGCGGTCTGGCGGATGCGGGTGGGGATGTAGCGCAGCGCGAAGCCGATGCGGCGGTGCGGGGCCTGGTTCATGCCGGAGCCGTGGAACAGGCGGACGTGGTGGAGCGACATCTGGCCGGGCTGGAGGGTGATGTCGACGGCGTCGGCCTCGTTGACCTCGACGGCGATTTCCTGGCCACGGCTGAGCAGGTTGTTTTCGGCATGGGTGTCGCGGTGGGGAACCTGGTCGGCGGTGTGGGTGCCGGGGATGACGCGCATGCAGCCGGAGAGCGGCGTGCTGGGGGTGAAGGCGATCCAGGCGGTGACGATTTCGGGTTCGGACAGGCCCCAGTAGGTGGAGTCCTGATGCCAGGAGACGATTTTGCCGTCATGCGGATTTTTGGCGAAGAAGCCGGCGCCCCAGAGCAGAAGGTCGGGGCCCAGGACGGATTCGACGGGATCGAGGATTTCGGGGCGGCGGACGAGGTCGGCGAGCCAGGGATGGAGGATATGGGGTTTCTGGTTGCTGGCGAAGGAAAGCTTGCCGCCGTCGGTGGCTTCGAGGCGTTCGAGGCCGGCGAGGAAGCCGGCAGCCTCGGCGGCGGAGAAGGCGGGCAGGGGGCTCAGGAATCCGTCACGGCGATAGGTGGCGGCCTGTTCGGCCGAGAGATGATGGCGCATGGCGTGGCTCCCGCGAGGACGACGGGGCGATCATAGCGCTGCCGTTGAACGGACCACAAAGGGTCAGGCGGCTTGTTTCTGTGTCGAGGCGACGACCCAGCGATGCAGTTTGTGGCCCTCTTCTGCGTCCTGGAAGGAAAGGTTGATGCGGTTGGGGGTGCGGCCGGCAATGCGGGCGACGGCTTCGAGCGGCATGCCGGGGATGTTGAGCAGGACGTCGGAGATGTCGTCCGGCACTTGGGCCGCATCGAGGAGCACGGCGGCACCGCCGGGTGAGACATCGCTGAGGGTGCCGGCGAGGCTGCGCTGGCCGAACAGGACGGTGGCGGCGTGGCTGACCTTGTCGCGCGCGGCAATGCGCCGGTCGGCCAGGCGGATGCGCTCGATGAAGCTCCTCGATTCGCCGAGGAGACGGTCGGCGCGGTCGATCAGGGCCTGCGAGGCGAGACTGAACTGACCGGCATGGTTCGCGGTTTGGTTGGCGACGCTGCGGACCTGACGGGCGCCGGCGGTGATGGCGCCGGAGCCTGCGGCGGCGCTGGTGACGGAGCGGCTGATTTCCATGGTGACGGCGCCTTGTTCCTCGGCCGCGGCGGCGATGCCATCGGTGGCGGCGCTGATTTGCTCGACCATGAGGCTGATGTCCTGCATGGCGGCGGCGATTTCGCCGACGACTGATTGTACGGCATTGACCTGGCAGCGGATCTCGTCGGTCGCCTGGGCGGTCTGGCCGGAGAGGCCCTTGACCTCGCCGGCGACGACGGCGAAGCCGCGGCCGGCCTCGCCGGCGCGGGCCGCCTCGATGGTGGCATTCAGCGCCAGGAGATTGGTCTGTCCGGCGATGGTCTGGATGAGGGCGACAACATCGCCGATACGCCCGGCGGCGGCACTGAGCTGCTCAACGATGCCTGAGGCGCGGCCGACGGTTTCGACGGCGCGGCGGGTGGTGTCGGCGGCGTGTTGCATCTGGCGGGTGATTTCGCCGATCGAGGCGGTGATTTCCTCGGCGGCTGAGGCGACGGTCTGCATGTCGGCCGAGGAGCGGGCGGCGTTGTCGGCGAGGGCGGCGGCTTCGGTGGTGGCGGTGCCGGCGGAGAGGTTGAGATCGCCGGCGCCTTGGTGGAGGCCGCGGGCTGCCTCGGTGACGCCATCGGCAAAGCCGATGATGACGGTCTCGAAGTGGCCGGCGAGATCGTCGAGCCGGGCGCGGTAGTCCTGGCCTTTGGCTTCGAGATAGCCTTCAACGACCAGTTGCAGGTCGAACAGGATGGCACGGTCGAGCACGCGCAGCGCGGCCTCGACCTGGGCACGGCGGGCGGCGGTGGCGAAGCGGCCGAGCATGCTGCGCAGAACGTGGGCGTGGAGTTCCTCCAGCGCCACAAGATAGGAGCAGATGTAGTATTTCGGGTCGAGCCCGATCCGGGCGTGGGTGAGGGCGATGCGCTTGACCGAGGCGATGTAGGTTTCGTCGTAGCGGGCGGCAAACAACTGGCGCCAGTGCTCGATCTGCCGATCGCGGGCGATCTGGATGCGCTCGGGGATGGCGAAGAGGGCCTTGAGGGCGGGCCATTGCAGGATGTGGGCATAGAGCACGTCGAGTACCGCGGGCAGAACCGGCTCGATGGTGGGAAAGAGCGTGCGCAGGCGCTCGCGCGTCGCCGCGTCGAGGCGGCCGAAAGAGAGATCGTCGCCGAGGGTGCTCGCCATGTCCGGTTCCCGAGAAAACACTCCGGGCAGGATAGTCTCGCGGAGATGAACGAAGCGTTACCGTTTGTGCCGGGGGCCTCAGGCGCGGGGCCGCCACGGGGCCGCGACGCCCGCGTGCCATGGCAGGATCGACAGGCGGGGCCAAGCCTCGGCCCAGCGTCGGGCCTTGGCAGCGAAGACCTCGGGGCTTGCCAGGGTGCGGTTGGCGCGCACGCGCAGGGCGAACAGGTCTTGCAGGCCGAACGCGGCGTGGATCGCGGGGGGGCCGGGAGCGAGGCGGATGCCGATGGCGGTCGCGGTGGCGGGGAAAGTGGCGATGGCGGCGGTGCTGGATGGGTGGGGGGGGATGGCGCGGCCGAAGCGGCGTTCGTACCAGAGGTGGACACGGGCCTGGTTCTTGACGTCCAGGGTGAGGCCAAGGGCGCCGAAGCGGCGGCGCAGGCGGGCTTCGTGGGCGGCTTCGGCTTCGGCGCTGAGGTCGGCGGGGTCGTGGTAGATGAGGTCGATGTCGCGGATGCCGTGGGCGGGGGGGAAGCCGTGCAGCGTGTTCCAGACGGTCTGGGCGAGGGCCCCGGCGACGAGCCAGGCGTCGGGCAGGGCGATTTCGGCCGCGGCATCGAGCAGGGTGGCGAGGGCGGGGTTGGCCCGGAGGTTGCTGTGCAGGATGTGGTCGGGCATGGGCTCTTTTAACCGGTGGCGGGGGAGTGCATAGCGGGAGCAGTGCGACGCGGGGAGAAGGCGGGATGACGAGCGCGATGGTGCCGGGGTTGAGCGAGGAACAGCGGCGCATGGTGGAGAGCGTGCGGCGCCTGGCGCAGGAGCGGTTTCGCGGGCGGGCGGAACAGTGGCTCGACGGGACATTTCCGTGGGTGAATATCCGGGAGTTGGCGGAGATCGGCATTCTCGGGATGGCGGTCCCGGAGGAATATGGCGGGCTGGGGCTGGCGGTGTTCGATACCGCACTGGTGCTCGAGGAGATCGCCAAGGTTTGTTATCCGACGGCGATGGCGGTGCTGGGCGAGGTCGGCGTGCAGACGCGGATCCTGACACATTATGCGCCGGAGGGGTTTCGGCGGCGGATTTTGCCGCGGGTGGTGTCGGGCGATGCGATCCTGGCGATTGCGATGACGGAGCCGGATGCGGGGACGGATGTGGCGAATTACCGCACCTCGGTGGCGGTGGAGGCGGATCGGCTGGTGCTGAACGGGACCAAGACGCTGATCAGCCGGGCCGACGAGGCCGCCGCCTTCGTGATCTTCGCGCGGATCGACCGCAAGCCGGGGCGGGAGGGGATCGGCTGCGTACTGCTCGAACGCGATACGCCCGGCTTCTCGGTGGCGGCGCGGTATCACACCATGGGCGGCGAGAACCTGGCGGAAATCCGGTTCGAGAACTGCGCGCTGCCGCTCGAAAATCTGGCGATCCGGGAGGACGGGTTCCGCAAGCTCCTCAATGCTTTCAACACCCAGCGTTGCCTCAACCCGGCGATCTCACTCGGGCTGGCCGAAGGGGCGTTCGACGAGGCGGTGAAATACACCCGCGCCCGCACCGTGTTCGGCACGCGCATCGCCGACTTCCAGGGCCAGCAGTGGAAGCTCGCCGACATGTACATGCAGATCGAAGCCGCGCGCGGACTGCTCTACCGGGCCTGCGCATCCGCCACGCCCTTCCCCGATCCGTTCCTGGCCGCGACCGCGAAAGTGTTTTGCAACGAAATGGCCTTGAAGGTCACGTCCGACGCCGTGCAGATGCATGGCGGCTACGGATTCACCGATGCCTTCCCGGTCTCCCGCCTCTACCGCGGCGCCCGCTATGGCACGCTCGGCGGCGGCGCCAGCGAAACCCTGCGCGACCTGATCGGCAAACGTATCGTTGCCAACCAGGACGACACCGACGGCATCGCCAGCCTCAATCGCCTCTGATCTTTGAGGGGACGGAGGGAAGGAAGGCAAGGCCAGGGCTCTGCCCTGGACCCGCTGGGGGATGATCCCCCAGACCCACACCCGTTGAAGAGGTTCCTGATATGATAAGGGGCGCATCTCCGAGGTTCGAACCTCCGTGTCGCGCCCCTTCTCATATCAGGAACATTCCTTAATGAATGAGGTCCAGGGGATCATCCCCTGGCGGGGTCGAGGGGCGGAGCCCCCGCCTTGCTTGCCTTCCTCCGTCCCCTCACAGGTCGGGCATTGAGAATGGCGAGGCGTGTTCGAGGGTTCGGGCGGCGCGGAGGACCAGGTCGTCGCGGTACATGGGGGCGGCGAGTTGGATGCTGCGGGGCATTCCGTTGGCGGCGAAGCCCATGGGGATGGAGATGGCGGGTTGGCGGGTGAGGTTGAAGGCGCAGGTCCAGGGGGCCCATTGGGTCCAGAGCGCCTCGACGGGGTTGGTGGTGGGGGCGTCGGCGAGGAGGGCCTGGTTGGGGACGGAGGGGCAGAGGACGAGGTCGTAGCGGCGGTGGAACTGGGCCATGGCGTTGGAGGCCTGGAGGCGGGCAGATTCGTAGTCGATCATGTCAAGTGCGGAGGCATTGATGTTGTGGGCGGCGACGTCGAGGAGGCCAGGATCGAGTTGGGCGCGGAGGGGTTCGGGGTAGTTGTCGACGAGGCGGGTGAGGGCGACACCCCAGATGCGGGAGAACAGCGCGCGCATGTCGGGGAGGCCGGGGTCGGCTTCCTCGACGTCGGCACCGGCTTCGGCGAGGAGGCGGGCGGCGTCGTCGACGGCTTCGGCGCTGTCGGAGTCGACGGGCGCGGGGAAGCCTGGGTTGCGAAGGATGGCGACGCGGAGTTCGGCGACGCCTTCCTCGATGGTGTCGCGCCAGTCGCGGGCATCGTCGGGCAATGCGTAGGGATCGCGCAGGTCGAAGCGGGCCATGGCGGAGAGCATGAGGGCGCAGTCGCGCACGGTGCGGGTCATCGGCCCGGCGACCGCGACGGGGGCGAAGGCGCCGAGCGGCCATTGCGGGACGCGGCCGAAGGTGGGTTTGAGGCCGACGATGCCGCACCAGGCAGCGGGGATGCGGATGGAGCCGCCGGCGTCGGTGCCGACATGGAGGGGGCCGAAGCCGGCGGCGGCGGCGGCGCCGGCGCCCGAGGAGGAGCCGCCGGGGGTGTATTGGCCGTTCCAGGGATTGCGGGTGATGCCGGTGAGGGGGTTGTCGCCCGGGGTTTTCCAGCCAAATTCGGTGGTGGTGGTTTTGCCGATGACGATCGCGCCGGCGGCGCGCAGGCCCATGACGAGGGGGGCGTCGGCGCGGGCAGGGGCGGGGTCGGTGAGTCTGGAGCCGCGGCGGGTGGGGAAGCCGGCGACGTCGACGAGGTCCTTGATGGTGACGGGGACGCCGTCGAGCGGGCCGTTGGGCCGTCCGGCCTGCCAGCGTGCGGTGCTGGCAGCGGCTTCGGCTTCGGCGCCCGGGTTCATGGTGACGAAGGCGTTGATGCCGGGGTTGAGCCGGGTGATGCGTTCGCCGATGGCGTTGAGCGCCTCGGTGGGGGTGAGGCTGCCGCGGGCGTAGCCGGCGAGGAGGTCTTCGGCCGGGAGCAGGGCAGGATTGATGTCGGGCATGGGTGACTTCCGGATTGCGACGATTCGGAACACCATATGCCACGTGATGCACAAGGGGGACCCCAGCCATGGATGAAACACCGAAGCATGCGGCGGGCGAGCCGTGGGAATGGCCGGAGGAGGTCTGGCGGCGGATCGTCGAGCGGGCGCGGGCGGGGCGGAGTCTGGCCCCGTCGGCGTGGCCGGAAGGGGCGCGCTGTGCGGTGGCGCTGTCGTTCGATGCCGACCATGAGACGATTCCGCTGCGCGACGCCGACGAGAGTCCGATGCGGATCAGCCAGGGCCAGTACGGCAACCGCCAGGGGGTGCCTCGGATCCGACGTCTGCTGGAGCGTGAGCAGATCCCGGCGACGTTCTTCTATCCCGCGGTCTCGGCGTTGCTGCATCCCGACGAGGTGCGCGGCGTGGCGGCGGATGGTCACGAGATCGGCATTCATTCGTGGATCCACGAGCGCAACACCGTGCTGCCGTATATGGCGGAGCGCGAGCTGAGCTATCGGGCGGCGGATGTGCTGGAGCGGCTGAGCGGGCGGGCACCGGTGGGCATGCGGACGGCGAGCTGGGATTTTTCGCCCAACACGTTGCAGATCATCGTCGAGATGGGGTTGTTGTACGACAGTTCGCTGATGGCCGATGACGAGCCGTATGAGTTGGTCGCCGACGGCAATCCGACGGGGGTGGTGGAGCTGCCGCCGGAGTGGATCCGTGATGACGCGGTGTATTTCAACATGCAGCGGTTTTCTGGCCTGCGGCCTTACACGGCGCCATCGGCGGTGGAGGAGATTTTCCGCGCCGAGTTCGAGGGCGCGTATGCCGAGGGCGGGCTGTTTCTGCTGACGATGCACCCGCATGTGATCGGGCATCGCAGCCGGTTGCCGCTGCTGGAGCGGCTGATCCGGAGCATCAAGTCCCGCGGCGATGTGTGGTTCGCCACGCACGAGCAGGTGGCACGCTGGTGCAAGGCTCTTGCCGCGCCGTGAGGGGTGGAGCGGATGTCCCGGCGGGGTTGTCTAGGGTGGTTGTCATCAAACTGTCATCATTCTGTCATCGCCGCGTTGCGTGACGCGCCTACGAGAGCGGTTGTCCGGGTCATGCCCGACGCCGGATGAGGCAGAGATTCCCAAGGAGGGAAGATGAAGACGCTCTCACTCGCGCTTGTCGCGATGCTTGCTGCTGCCGGTCCGGTGGCCGCGCAACAGATCACCGGTGCTGGCGCGACGTTCCCGGCGCCCGTCTATGCCAAGTGGGGCGAGGCCGCGAAGGCCGCCGTTGGCATCGAGCTGAACTACCAGGCCATCGGCTCGGGTGGCGGTCAGAACCAGATTTTCAATCGCACGGTGGATTTCGGCGCCTCGGACGCGCCGGTCGACGGCGCGAAGCTGGCCGAGCAGAAGCTGTTGCAGTTCCCCGCCGTGATGGGCGCGGTGGTGCCGATCGTGAACATTCCGGGCGTGGAGCTGAACAAGCTGAAGCTGACCGGCGAGATCCTGGCCGAGATCTACGCGGGCAAGATCACCAAATGGAACGACGCCAAGATCACCGCGATCAACGCTGGCCTGGCGCTGCCGGCGCTGGCGATCGCGCCGGTCTATCGCGCGGACGGTTCGGGCACGACGTTCGTGTTCACCTCCTACCTCTCGGCGGCCAATGCCGAGTGGAAAGCCGGGGTGGGTGCGGCCGCTTCGGTGAAGTGGCCCGCCGGCAACGGCGCCAAGGGCAATGACGGCATTGCCGCCACCGTGAAGCAGGTCAAGGGTGCGATCGGCTATGTCGAGAACGCCTATGCGACGCAGAACAAGCTGATCTCGACCCAGTTGAAGAACAAGGCCGGCCATTTCGTCGAACCGACCCTGGCGGCGTTCTCCTCGGCCGCGGCGAGCGGCGACTGGACGAAGGCGCAGAACTATGCGGTCGACCTGATCGACACTGCTGGGGCGACGAGCTGGCCGATCGTGTCGGCCACGTTCATCCTGCTGCCGAAGGACCCGAAGGATGCGGCCCGCAGCGCCGCGGTGATGAAGTTCTTCGACTGGGCCTACACCAACGGCGGCAAGATCGCCTCCGACCTCGAATACATCGCCCTGCCCAAGCCGGTGCAGGACGCGGTGCGCGCGAGCTGGAAGTCCGAGATCAAGGGCTGATCCCTGGTTCGGCGGCGGGGCTGGCCCGGGTGGCCAGCCCCGCATTTGCGTGACGATGCCTGCGCAAAGGTCGCGCTCGCGTCTGGATGACGTGCTATTGAACCTCGATCTGCCGCTGCCATCGCTGGTGGCTGCCGTTCGTTGCTGATCGGAACGAGATCGTGTCCCACAGCCTTGCCTCCCCAGCCAAGCCCTTGGCCAGCGCGAGCCGGACGTCGTCGGTCGGCGATGTGGTGTTTGCCGCGATCGCCAAGGCTGCCGGCGTGTTTGTGCTGCTGTTGCTCGGGGCGATCATCGTCTCGCTGTTCATTGGCGGCTGGCCGACGTTTCGCGCCTTCGGGATGGGGTTCCTGTTCAATGCGGACTGGGATCCGGTGCAGAACGTGTTCGGCGGGGCGGTGCCGATCTACGGCACGCTGGTCACCGCGGTGCTGGCCATCGTGATGGCGGTGCCGCTGGCTTTCGGAATTGCGTTCTATCTGACCGAGCTGGCGCCGTCGTGGTTTCGCCGCCCGGTGGGGACGGCCATCGAGTTGCTGGCCGCGGTGCCGTCGATCATCTACGGCATGTGGGGGTTCTTCATGATCGTGCCGTTCATGGCCGAATGGGTGCAGCCGCCGCTGATCGACGCACTCAGTGATATCCCGGTGGTGGGGGCGCTGTTCAAGGGGCCTCCGTTCGGGACCGGGATATTCACCGCCTCGCTGATCCTGGCGGTTATGATCCTGCCCTTCATTGCGGCGACGATGCGCGATGTGTTTCAGACGGTGCCGGCGGTTTACAAGGAGTCGGCCTATGGGCTCGGCTGCACCACGTGGGAGGTGATGCGCTCGATCGTGATCCCCTACACCAGGGTGTCGGTGGTGGGTGGGATCATGTTGGGGCTGGGCCGCGCGCTGGGCGAGACGATGGCGGTGACGTTCGTGATCGGCAATACCAACCGCCTGTCGACCTCGCTGTTCGGGCCGGGCAATACCATCGCGTCGATCGTGGCGCTCGAGTTTCCGGAGAGTCAGGCGGGGAGCCTCAAGCTCTCCTCGCTGCTGGCGCTGGGCTTCATCCTGTTCGTGATCTCGTTCATTGTGCTGGCGATATCGCGGACGCTGCTGCGGCCGGGAGCGAAATGATGAGCGCGACGACGAGCGAAGGGGAGATGGCGGGACCGAAGCGCGATCCGCAGGTGGCAGACATGCTCTCGCGGCGGCGCCAGCGTAGCAACTGGATCGTCAAGGCGCTCTGCATCCTGGCCACGACAATCGGCCTGGCCTTCCTGGCGCTGATCCTGGTCACATTGTTCTGGCTTGGCTTCGGCGGCCTGCAATGGACGGTGTTCACCGAGGCGACGAAGCCGCCCGGCTCGCATGGCGGGCTGATCAACGCCATTGTCGGCAGCCTTATCCAGACCGCCATCGGCACGGCGGTGGGCACCCCGATCGGCATCATGGTGGGGGTGTATCTGGCGGAGTATTCGCTGGGCACGCGGTTGGGAAATGCCGTGCGCTTCGTCTCCGACGTGCTGCTGTCCGCACCTTCGATCCTGATCGGTCTTTTCATCTATCAGGTGCTGGTCAATCCGTTCGATGGCTTCTCCGGGATCGCTGGCGGGCTGGCGCTGGCCGTGATCGTGATCCCGATCGTGGTGCGCACGACCGAGGACATGTTGCGGCTGATCCCCGTGGCGCTGCGCGAGGCGGCGGTGGCGTTGGGCGCGCCGAAATGGAAGTCCATCGTGCTGGTGTGTCTGCGCGCTGCGCTCGATGGCATCGCTACCGGCGTGTTGCTGGCGGTGGCCCGCATCGCCGGCGAGACCGCGCCGCTGCTGTTCACCTCGCTCGGCAACCTCAACTGGTCGCTCAGTCTGGCGCAGCCGATGTCGAGCCTGCCGGTGACGATCTACCAGTATGCTGGCTCGGCCTTCGAAGACTGGGTGCAGCTTGCCTGGGTGGGCGCGCTGCTGATCACGCTCGGCGTGCTCGCGCTCAATATCGTCGCCCGCGTCCTCCTCCGTCCCCGCGCCTGAAGGATATTCGTCCATGAGCAGTACGACCAACGACAGCGCGGCGCGGCCGAATATCGGTGCCGTCGAGGCGCGCTCCACCGCCGCGTTGACCGAGGCCCGCATCTCGGTGCGCAATCTCGACTTCTACTACGCGGCGAATAAGGCGCTGAAGTCGATCGATGTGGACTTCCCCGACCGCCAGGTCACCGGCATGATCGGGCCGTCCGGCTGTGGCAAGTCCACCCTGTTGCGTGTGCTGAACCGGATGTACGACCTGTATCCGGGGCAGCGGGCGACCGGCGAGGTGCTGCTCGACGGGACCAACATCATTGCCCCCGGGATCGATCTGAACCAGTTGCGCAGCCGCATCGGCATGGTGTTCCAGAAGCCGACGCCGTTTCCGATGTCGATCTACGAGAACATCGCCTTCGGGGTGAACCTGCACGAGCGGCTGTCGAAGTCGCAGATGGATGAGCGGGTGGAGTGGTCGCTCACCCGGGCGGCGCTGTGGGAAGAGGTCAAGGACCGGCTGACGACCTCAGCGATGGGGTTGTCGGGCGGGCAGCAGCAACGGCTGTGCATTGCGCGCACCATCGCGGTGCGCCCCGAGGTCATCCTGTTCGACGAGCCGACCAGCGCGCTCGATCCGATCAGCACGCTCAAGATCGAGGAACTGATCGACGAACTGAAACGTGATTTCACCATTGTCATCGTGACCCACAACATGCAGCAGGCGGCGCGCTGTGCGGATCAGGTGGCGTTCTTCTATCTCGGCGAACTCGTCGAGGTGGGGACCGCGACCCAGATGTTCACCTCGCCCCGCGAGCGCCGCACGCAGGAATACATCACCGGCCGGTTCGGCTGAGGGAGACCAGGGATATGCCGGAAACCGCGGAACATATCGTCAAGAGCTACGACAACGAGCTGAAGCGGTTGTCCGCGCTGATCACCTCAATGGGTGGGATGGTGGAGAGCCAGGTGGCGATGGCGTGCGCCGCGGTCCTCGACCGCGACAGCGAGGCGGCGCATCGGGCGGTGGAGGCGGATGCCAAGGTCGACGGGCTGGAGCGCGAGGTCGAGCAGTTCGTCATCCGTCTGCTGGCGTTGCGCCAGCCGATGGCGCAGGACCTGCGGCTGATCTTCGCCAGCCTGAAGATGACCGGGGATCTGGAGCGGATCGGCGACTATGCCGCCAACGTGGCCAAGCGCAGCCTGGTGCTGGCGCAGTTCAGCGTGCCCTACACGCTTTCGGGGCTCGCGCACATGTCGCGGCTGGTGCAGGAGAACCTGAAGCTGATCATCGATGCGATCGGCGAGAAGGATTCCGAGAAGGCTTTGCAGGTGTGGCGCTCGGATGCGGCGATCGACGAGATCTACGATGCGCTGTTCCGCGAGCTGATCACCTACATGATGGAGGATCCGCGCAACATCACGCCGTGCACGCATCTTCTGTTCATTGCCAAGAACCTGGAGCGGATCGGCGATCATGCGACGAATATCGCCGAACTCGTCTACTACGCCGAAAGGGGCGAGCCGCTGAGCGACATCCGGCCGAAGAGCGACAGCTCGTATTCGGCGGTGGCGCGTCCGAAACGAGACGAATAGGAAACGATGTGATGCCGGATGGTTCGAATGGTGGCGCCCGCCCGCTGGTGCTCGTGGTCGAGGACGAGGCGGCGCTGGCGACAATGCTGCGCTACAATCTGGAGAAGCAGGGCTTCCGCGTCGAGGAGGCCGGGGACGGGCAGGAGGCGCTCACGATGATCGCCGAGACCACACCCGATCTGGTATTGCTCGACTGGATGCTGCCGACGCTTTCGGGGATCGAGGTGTGCCGGCAGATCCGTCGGCGCCACGAGACCCGCAATCTGCCGGTGATCATGGTGACGGCGCGCAGCGAGGACCAGGACGCGGTGCGGGGGCTGAACACCGGGGCGGACGACTACATCAGCAAGCCGTTCAGCATGGAGGCGCTGCTGGCTCGGGTGCGCGCGCTGCTGCGTCGGACGGGCTCGGTGCCGGCGAAGGGAATGCTGGAGTTCCATGACATCGCCATGGATCTCGCGACCCACCGGGTGCAGCGCAATGGCCGTGCGGTACATCTTGGGCCGACCGAGTTCCGGCTGCTGGAGTTCTTCATGCGCCATCCGCGCCGGGTGTTCACCCGCGAGGAACTGCTGGATGCGGTGTGGGGAAAGGACATCCACGTGGAGCCGCGCACGGTGGACGTGCATATCCGCCGGCTGCGAAAAGGCATCAATGGCGAGGGTGAGCTGGATATCGTGCGCACCGTGCGGGCCGCCGGGTATGCGCTGGATACGGAGCAGATCTAGTCGGACCCTACCAAACGCAAAACCCCCGTTCGCGCATGGCGACTAACGGGGGTAAATTGCGAAATCATGTTTCGCGTTCAACGATCACGTTGACTTATATCATGGTCTTATACTGAGCAATGCCGGTGCCACGCAGGCCGGCATCTGGTTGATTACCCGGTGGAGTCATGCTGTTTATGCACCCTCCTCTACTCTGTTGACACGCAGATACTGCGCTTTGTGACAATCCAAAGTCAAGAAAAATCTCCTGGTCATGCGCTGCGGCGGGGGAACCAGACTCCGGCGGCGATCGTGCCGGCGACGACGATGCCATAGACGACCAAGCCGGCGGCCAGGGCGGCGAAGACGAAGGTGAGGCAGCCGGTGAGGGCGAAGGCGGTCCAGCCGCCGGCCACGGCGATCAGCAACCTCAGCATGCCGCCGAACAAGGGCCAGAACAGGCGACCGGCGCCCTGCGAGGCGAAATAGAGCGACAGGCCGAGACCGAAGAATCCGTAGGCCGGGCCGACCATGCGGAGATAGGCGGTGCCGGTGGCGAGCATGCCGGGGTCGTGGCCGAACAGCGACAACCAGCCCGCCGGGAACACGGCGGCGGCGAGGCCGATCGTCTCGCACAGCAGGAACGCGACGCCGCCACCGGTCAGAGCGATGCGCTGGGCGCGGGCATTCTGGCCGGCGCCGATATTGGTGCCGACCAGCGCCACCATGGGCGCGCCGAGGCCGAACACCAGCGGCACCAGCAGATATTCGAGCCGGCTGCCGGTGCCGTAGCCGGCGACCCCGTCGGGGCCGGCGGCGGCGCCGACCAGGGCGGTGGTGAGCGCCACTGTGAGCGTGGTCTGCAAGGTGCTGATGGCGCCGACCGCGCCGACCCGCAGGATGTCGGCGAACAGCGGCCAGCGCAGGGCGCCGCGCTTCAGCCGGACGATGCTGCGTCCGGCGAGGATGTAGGCGGCCAGGACCAGCAGGGTCAGCAGGGTGGTGATGACGACGGCGATGGCGCCGCCGGCGATGCCGAAGCCCGGGACCGGGCCGTAGCCGAAAATCAACAGCGGCGAGAGCGGCACCAGCAGCACGACGCCGACGCAGACCGCGGCCGAAGGGATCAACATGTTGCCGGTGCCGCGGATGACGCTGGCGCAGGCGTTCATCAGCCACATCAGCGGGATCATCGCGAAGACAATGTTGGAATAGGTCAGCGCCGCAGCCAGTGATCCGCCGGCTCCGCCCATGGCCCGGTAGAGCGGCCCGCCGAAGGCGAGGAACAGGCCGCCGATGACCAGGCCGAGCACGAGGTTGATGATGAGGGCGTGCAGCACCAGCGCATTGGCGTCGTCCCGCCGGCCGCCGCCGAGGGCACGGGCGATGGCTGAGGAGATGCCGCCGCCGATCGCGCCGCCGGAGAGCATCTGCATCATCATATAGCCCGGAAACACCAGCGCCATGCCTGCCAGGGCGTCGGTTCCAAGGCGGGCGACCCAGTAGGTCTCGATCAGTCCGGTGGCGGCCTGGGCCACCATGACCACGATATTGGGCCATGCCAGCCGCAGCAGAGTGGGTACGATGGCGCCCTGGAGGAGTAGGCGGGTGCGCGGGCTCATCGCCGACGGCGCTGGCGAAGGGGTGGCGGCGGCGAGGGAGGCGCTCATGCGGCGGGTTCCAAGTTGGTGCGGCGGGTCGGGTCAGGAGCGGGGGCGCGGGTGCGCACGGCGTAGCCGGGGCCGTCGACCGGGCGCTGGGTGCGCGGGTCGACCAGCACGGGTTCGACGGGTTCGCCGGTTTCGATATCCACGATTTCGACGGTTGGCCCGTCCGGCGGGAAATGGCGGTTGCCCCAGGCCAGCATGGCGAGCAGGATCGGGCGGAAATCGCGGCCGCGCGGGGTGACGATGTATTCGTCGCGCGGTGGATGGGCGTGGTAGCGCTGCCGTACGAGCAGGCCGGATTCGACGAGGGCGGCGAGCCGTTTGGTCAGCATGCCGGGCGCGATGCCGAGATTGTCCTGGAATTGCTCGAACCGGGTGGCCCCACGCATCGCGTCGCGCAGGATCAGCATGGACCACCATTCGCCGACATGCTCGAGGCCGCGGGCGATAGGGCAGGGCATGTCGGCGAAGCTTTTGCGTTGGGCCATCTCGGGATCCTCGTGACTATCATGATGGTAGTTAGTGCCGGCGGCGCGATGTTCAAGACCGCTTCCGTTTGCCGCGCGTGCGCGGCATAGTCGGGGGATGAAACATGCACCTGCGATTTGCGCGTGGCTGGGCGAGCAGCGTGAGGCGATGATCGCGCTGCTGCGCGAAATGGTCGATCTCGACAGCGGCAGCTACAACAAACCCGGGATCGACGCGGTGGGGGCGGTGATCGAGCGGTTTCTAGGCGGGCACGGCATCGCGGTCGAGCGATTGCCGCAATCGCGGCATGGCGATTGTCTGCGGGCGCCGGTTGATGGCGGCGACGCCGTTGGGGCCGGGGCCAATGCGGGTCGGAACATCGTCCTGATGGGGCATCGCGACACGGTTTTTCCCGATGGCGAGGCCGGGCGGCGGCCGTTCACGATTCGGGACGGCATCGCCTACGGCCCTGGCGTCGCGGACATGAAGGCCGGGCTGGTGATGAACGCGTTCATTCTGGCTGCGTTCCGTAAATTCGGCGGCGCGCCGGGTCCGCTCGTGGGCCTGTTCACAGGTGACGAGGAGATCGGCTCACCCGAGGGGCGGCCGGTGATCGAGGCGGAGGCGCGCAGTGCCCGGGTGGTGTTCAACAGCGAGCCGGGCCGGGTGTCGGGCAATGTCGTCACCGGACGCAAGGGGGGGGTGTTCAGTGCGTTCCGGGTCACAGGCAAAGCAGCCCATTCGGGGGGGAATTTCTCCGACGGGGTCTCGGCGATCGAGGAACTCGCGCGCAAGGTGCAGGCGCTGCATGCGCTGACCGACCTGGCGCGCGGGATCACCGTCAATGTCGGGCTGGTCTCGGGCGGGCAGTCGGTCAACACGGTGGCGCCCTGGGCCGAGGGCCAGATCGATCTGCGCTATGTCAGCGCCGCCGACCGGGCCGAGGTGATGGGGCGGATCGAGACAATCATCGCCCGCTGTTCGGTCCCCGGCACAAGCGCCGAGTTCAGCATTCGCGGCGAGTTCCTGCCGCTCAGCCAGACCCCCGAAGCGCGGCGACTGTTCGAGCTCTATGTCGAGTCGGCGGCGGCGAGCGGGTTTACGACCGACGGCGAATTCACCGGCGGCTGTGCCGACTCGGGCTTCACGGCCGCGCAGGGCACGCCGACGATCTGCGCGGTCGGCCCTGTAGGGGGCAAGGCCCATAGTCCCGAGGAATTCCTGGTGCTGGACAGCCTGGTGCCGCGGGCGCAGGCCTGTGCGCGCGCGATCCTTGCACTCGATCAGGCGGGATTGTGAAGGCATAGGCTGGGGTTGCGCCCCGCGCACGACTTTCTCGCGCCGAACCGCTTGACGCCCGGGAACGGGGGGCCTAAACGACCGCCTCGCTGTTGCGGGTGTAGCTCAGTTGGTTAGAGCGCCGGCCTGTCACGCCGGAGGTCGCGGGTTCGAGCCCCGTCACTCGCGCCAGCATCAGCAGCCCGGGCCTGTCCTGGCATATCCACGAAAAATCCATTCTTTTCACGATGCTGCGCCTATGGCGGTGGCGTGCGGTTGCGCGTAATGTCCGGCCGGGCTAGGTGAAGCCGGGTTTGGTGCGCCGGTTGCGGTGCAGCATGCAGGGCGGGGCTGGCGGTTGAAGAGGATTGGCGCATGACGGGCCTGTTGGAAGCCTATTTCCCCATCGTGGTGTTCATCGCCATTGCCGGTGTGATCGCCCTGGCGATGGTGGTCTCCTCGCTGCTGATCGCGCGGCAGAAACCCTATCCCGAGAAGCTGACAGCGTATGAGTGCGGGTTCGAGGCATTCGACGATGCCCGCGGCCGCTTCGATGTGCGGTTCTATCTGGTGGCGATCCTGTTCATCATCTTCGACCTCGAAGTTGCGTTCCTGTTTCCCTGGGCGGTGAGCCTGGGCGACATCGGCATGTTCGGGTTTCTCTCGATGATGGGGTTCCTGGGCGTGCTGACGGTTGGGTTCATCTACGAATGGTGCAAGGGCGCTTTGGAGTGGGAGTGACACGATGAGCGACGTTGCAATGCGCTGGAACAAGGATGCGCTGCCCGCGGGCGCCGCGCAGGACGCGGTGATCAAGGGGATCACGGGCGAACTGGGCGACAAGGGTTTCGTGGTCGCCAATCTCGACAAGTTGGTGAACTGGGCGCGCACGGGCAGCCTGTGGCCGATGACGTTTGGCCTGGCGTGCTGCGCGATCGAGATGATCCACGCCTATATGCCGCGCTATGACCTGGACCGGCTGGGGATCATCCCGCGCGCCTCACCGCGGCAGTCCGATGTGATGATCGTGGCGGGGACGCTGACCAACAAGATGGCGCCGGCGTTGCGCAAGGTTTACGACCAGATGCCGGAGCCGCGCTGGGTGATCAGCATGGGCAGCTGCGCCAATGGCGGCGGCTACTATCATTATTCGTATTCGGTGGTTCGCGGCTGCGACCGCGTGGTGCCGGTGGATGTCTACGTGCCGGGCTGCCCGCCGACGGCCGAGGCGCTGGTGTACGGGATCATGCAGTTGCAGAAGAAGATCCGCCGGACGGGGACCATTCTCCGTGGCTGAGCAGGAAACCGCGGTGGAAACCGCCCCCGTGATGACGCCAACGGAGTCGCTGGCGGCGCGGATCGGAGCCCTGCCGGGCGTCCGCCAGGTGTCGATCGACAAGGGCGAGATTGTTGCCCTGGCCGAACGCGACGGGATGTTGTCGCTGATGACGGCGCTGCGCGATGGCGAGGGGTTCGCGTTCGAGCAGGTGATGGATATTTGCGGCGTGGACTGGCCCGAGCGGGCCGAGCGGTTTGATCTGGTCTATAATCTGCTGTCGGTGTCGCTGAACCAGCGGGCGCGGGTGATTGTAACCACCGACGAGACCACGCCGGTGCCGTCGGTGCATACGGTGTGGCCGGTGGCGACGTGGTGGGAACGCGAGACTTGGGACCTGTTCGGAGTGGTGTTCTCCGGGCAGCCGGACCTGCGACGGATCCTGACCGATTACGGGTTCGAGGGGCATCCGCTACGCAAGGATTTCCCGCTCACCGGATATGTCGAAGTGCGCTACGACGAGGAGCGCAAATCGGTGGTCTACGAACCGGTCAAGCTGCGTCAGGATTTCCGAAATTTCGACTTCCTTTCGCCGTGGGAGGCGATGACGTCTTTGCCTGGGGACGAGAAGGCGGCGGCGATGAAGTCCGGGAGCGGCAAGGCATGAGCGAGGTCGTGGACAAGGCCACCAAGACGGTCGAGATCGACAGCCATTCGATCAATTTCGGGCCGCAGCATCCGGCGGCGCATGGTGTGCTCCGCCTGATCCTGGAAATGGACGGCGAAATGGTGGAGCGGGCCGATCCGCATATCGGGCTGCTGCACCGCGGCACCGAGAAGCTGATCGAGTACAAGAGCTATATCCAGGCGACGCCGTATTTCGATCGGCTGGATTACGTCAGCCCGATGGCGCAGGAGCACCCGTTCGTGCTGGCGACCGAGAAGCTGCTCGGCGTCGAGGTACCGGAGCGCGGCAAATGGGTGCGGATGCTGTTCAGCGAGATCACGCGGGTTCTGAACCATCTTCTCAATGTCACCACCTACGCGCTTGATGTGGGCGCGATCACGCCGGCGCTATGGGGCTTCGAGGAGCGCGAGAAGCTCATGGAGTTCCATGAGGCGGCCTCCGGCGCACGTCTACATGCAAACTATTTCCGTCCCGGTGGGGTGGCGAAGGATTTGCCGGCCGGGCTCGATGACAAGATCGGCGAATGGGCGCGGACCTTCCCGAAGTTCATCGACGACATCGAGGGACTGCTGACCGGCAATCGCATCTGGAAGCAGCGCACAGTCGATATCGGATCGTTCACCGCCGAGGAGGCGCTGGCCTGGGGGTTCTCTGGGCCGTGTCTGCGCGGGTCCGGCGTGCCGTGGGATTTGCGCAAGGCGCAGCCGTATGAATTGTATGATCAGGTGGAGTTCCTGGTTCCGGTTGGTCGCAACGGCGATTGCTATGATCGGTATCTCGTGCGCATCAACGAGATGCGGGAGAGCGTGAAGATCATCCAGCAGTGCCTGGCGAAGATGAAGCCTGGTCCGGTGAAGTCGGAGGACCGCAAAGTGTCGCCCCCGTCGCGCGGTGAAATGAAGCGCTCGATGGAAGCGTTGATCCATCACTTCAAGCTCTACACCGAGGGGTTCCATGTCCCTGCCGGCGCCACCTATACCGCGGTCGAGACGCCGAAGGGCGAATTCGGGGTGTACCTGGTTTCCGACGGCTCCAACCGCCCTTATCGCTGCAAGATCCGCGCGACCGGTTTCGCCCACCTCCAGGCGACCAACGCGATGGCCAAGCGGCACATGCTGGCCGATGTCTGCGCGATCGTGGGATCGCTCGATGTCGTGTTCGGCGAGATCGACAGGTAAGCCATGACCGAGCATGCCGAACCCGCCAGCTTCGCTTTCGATGCCGAGAGCGAGGCCAAGATCACCAAGGTGATGGCCAAATACCCTGCCGGAAAGCAGGCCAGCGCGGTGCTGCCGCTGCTCGACTTCGCGCAGCGGCAGATGGGGCGCGTCACCGGCAGCGCCTGGGTGCCGAAGGTGGCGATGGACGAGATCGCGCGCCGGCTCGAGATGGCGCCGATCCGTGTGTATGAGGTGGCGACGTTCTACTTCATGTTCAATATGGCGCCGGTGGGGAAATATCATCTCCAGCTCTGCACCACGACGCCCTGCTGGCTGCGTGGCTCCGACGACGTGGTAGCGGCCTGCCGCAAGGCGACCGGGATCAAGGGGTGGAAGGAGACGTCGGAAGACGGGCTCTTCACGATGACCGAGGTGGAATGCGTCGGCGCCTGCGTCAATGCGCCGATCCTGCAGGTCAACGACGATTTCTTCGAGGACATGGACGCCGAGAGCACGGAGAAGCTGCTCGCGGCGCTGCGGCGGGGCGAATATCCGACGCCGGGTTCCGTGACGGGCCGCCAGACCTCGGCGCCCGAAGGCGGTGCTACGACGCTGACCACGCTCAATTTCCCGGCGGAGTGAGACGATGCTGAGCGATGCCGACCGGATTTTCACCAATCTCTACGGGCTCGGCGACCCTGGCCTGAAGGGCGCGCGTGCCCGGGGCGACTGGGATGGCACCAAGGCGATCATCGCGCGCGGTCGCGAGGCGATCGTCGAGGAGATGAAAGCTTCTGGGCTGCGCGGGCGCGGGGGGGCTGGGTTCCCGACCGGGATGAAGTGGTCCTTCATGCCCAAGACCATCGGGACGCTGCCGCATTATCTGGTGGTCAACGCCGATGAGAGCGAGCCCGGGACGTGCAAGGATCGCGACATCCTTCGCCACGATCCGCACAAACTGATCGAGGGCTGCCTGCTCGCGTCCTTCGCGATGGGGGCGCATGCCTGCTACATCTACATCCGCGGTGAGTTCTATAACGAGGCCGTGGCGTTGCAGAAGGCGATCGACGAGGCCTACGAGGCCGGCTTGATCGGGCAGGATGCCTGCGGCTCCGGCTGGGCGTTTGATTGTTACGTGCATCGCGGTGCCGGCGCCTATATCTGCGGCGAGGAGACCGCACTGATCGAGAGTCTAGAGGGCAAGAAGGGGATGCCGCGGCTAAAGCCGCCGTTCCCGGCGGCCATGGGACTATATGGCTGCCCGACCACGGTCAACAACGTCGAGAGCATCGCGGTGGCGCCGGCCATTTTACGCCGCGGCGCGGCCTGGTTCTCGGCACTGGGGCGGCCGAAGAATGCCGGAACCAAGCTGTTCTGCATTTCCGGCCACGTGAACAAGCCGTGCAATGTCGAGGAAGAGCTTGGGATTCCGCTCAAGGAACTGATCGAGAAATATGCCGGCGGCGTGCGTGGGGGGTGGGACAATCTGCTCGCGGTGATCCCGGGCGGGGCCTCGGTGCCGGTGCTGAACAAGGCGACGTGCGACACGATCCTGATGGATTTCGACAGTCTGCGGGACGTGAAGTCGGGGCTCGGGACGGCCGCCGTGATCGTGATGGACCGGTCGACCGACATCATCAAGGCGATCGCCCGGCTGAGCCAGTTCTACAAGCATGAGAGCTGCGGCCAGTGCACGCCGTGCCGCGAGGGCACCGGCTGGATGATGCGGGTGATGAACCGGATGGTTACCGGGCGCGCGACGATCGAGGAAATCGACACGCTGGAGCAGGTGACGCGGCAGGTCGAGGGGCACACGATTTGTGCGCTTGGTGATGCGGCGGCCTGGCCGATCCAGGGATTGATCAAGAACTTCCGACCGGTGATGGAAGAGCGTATTCGCGCCTACAAAGCCGGGCGGTCGCTGCCGCTCGCGGCGGAGTAAAAGAGATGGTCAAGGTCACGGTCGACGGGATCGACGTCGACGTTCCGCCCGGCTCCAACGTGCTCCAGGCCTGCGAGGCCGCGGGCAAGGAAGTGCCGCGGTTCTGCTACCATGAGCGGCTTTCGGTGGCCGGAAACTGCCGCATGTGCCTGGTGGAGATCGAGAAGGCGCCGCCCAAACCGTTCGCCTCGTGTGCCTATCCGGTCAACGAGGGCATGGTGGTCCATACCGATACGCCAATGGTGAAGAAGGCGCGGGCGGGGGTGATGGAGTTCCTCCTTATCAACCACCCGCTGGATTGCCCGATCTGCGATCAGGGCGGCGAGTGCGACTTGCAGGACCAGGCGGTAGGGTATGGCCGCGACGGTTCGCGCTATACCGAGGCCAAGCGGGCGGTGAAGGACAAGGACCTCGGTCCGCTGGTCAAGACGGTGATGACGCGGTGCATCCAGTGCACGCGCTGCATCCGGTTTTCGGCCGAGATCGCGGGTACGCCGGAGCTGGGGGCGACGGCGCGCGGCGAGAGCATGGAAGTCGGCACTTATGTGCAGATGGCGCTGACCTCGGAGTTGTCGGGCAACCTGATCGACATTTGTCCGGTGGGCGCGTTGACATCGAAGCCTTACGCCTTCGTGGCGCGGCCGTGGGAATTGAAAAAGACCGACAGCGTGGATGTGCTGGATGCGGTCGGCACCAATATCCGCGTCGATGCGCGCGGGCCGGAAGTGCTGCGTATTCTGCCGCGGCTGAATGAGGACGTGAACGAGGAGTGGCTGGCGGACAAGTCGCGCTTCTCGGTCGATGGGCTGAAGCGGCGACGGCTCGACAGCGTGTGGGTCAAGCGCGACGGCAAGCTGGTGAAATCCGGCTGGGAAGATGCGTTCGAGGCGATCGATGCCCGGCTCAAGGGCGTTGCCGGAGAGCGGATCGGCGCGATTGCGGGCGATTTGTGCGATGCCGAGAGCATGCTGGCACTGAAGGACCTGATGTCCGCGCTGGGTTCGGCCAATACCGATTGTAGGCAAGATGGGGCGGCGCTCGATGGGACGCGCCGGGAGTTCTATACGTTCAATACCTCGATCGCCGGGATCGAGGCGGCAGATGCGATTCTGCTGGTGGGTTGCAACCCGCGGCGTGAGGCGCCGCTGATCAATGCGCGGGTGCTCAAGCGTTGGCGCACCGGCGGGTTGAAAGTGGCCTCGGTTGGGCCGGTGGCGGATCTGACGTATCCAGTCGAGGCCATTGGCGAGGGTCCTGCGGTGCTGGCGGGGCTGTTGGATGGCTCGCATCCGTTCGCATCGGTGCTCAAGGCGGCGAAGCATCCGATGGTGATCGTGGGGCAGGGGGCTTTGCGGCGTGCCGATGGCGCCGCGGTGCTGGCTTCGGCCTGGAAGCTCGCCGAGACGGTGGGGGCGCTGGGTGCGGAGTGGCACGGCTTCAATGTGCTGCACACGGCGGCGGCGCGCGTGGGCGGGCTCGACCTCGGCTTCCTGCCTGGGGCGGGCGGCAAGAATGTAGCGGCGATGATGGGCGGTGGGGTCGATGTGCTGTGGCTGCTCGGGACCGATGAGATCGACACCACGAAGATCGGTGCGGATACCTTCGTCATTTACCAGGGCCACCATGGCGACGCCGGCGCGGCGCGCGCCGATGTGATCCTGCCGGGGGCCGCTTACACCGAGAAGAACGGTACCTATGTCAACACCGAAGGCCGGGTGCAGCGCGGGCAGTTGGCGATCTACCCGCCCGGCGAGGCGCGGGAGGATTGGAAGATTTTGCGTGCGTTCTCCGGCTGGCTCGGCAAGCCGCTGCCCTATGACAGCATCGAGGCCCTGCGCGACCGACTCGAGACGGTGAACCCGGTGTTTGCGCGGCTGGATATCCTGCCGCGCTTTGGTTGTGCGGACGTGGCGGGGCCTGCGGGTGGCGAGATGTCGCCGGTGGCCTTCGAGCCGGCAGTCGCCAACTACTACCAGACCGACGTCATCAGCCGGGCCAGCCCGACCATGGCGGAATGCACGGCCACCTATGTCGCTCCCCTCAAGGCGGCGGCGGAGTAGCTGACATGATCGCGATGCTTCTCGAATTCCTGCAGACTCCGCTGGGCGTGCTGATCCTGACCGTGGTCAAGGCGCTGGCTTTGCTGGTGCCGCTGTTGATGTTCGTGGCCTACCTCACCTATGCCGAGCGCAAGGTGCTGGGCGCCATGCAGTTGCGCCGCGGGCCGAATGTGGTCGGGCCGTTCGGCCTGTTCCAGCCCTTCGCCGATGCGATCAAGATGATGTTCAAGGAGACGGTGATCCCGTCAGGGGCCAGCCCGCTGCTGTTCCTGATGGGGCCGATGCTGACCTTCGCGCTGGCGATGCTGGCGTGGGCGGTGATTCCGGTGAACGACGGCTGGGCGATCGCCGATATCAACGTGGGCGTGCTGTATCTGTTCGCGATTTCCTCGCTCGGTGTCTACGGCATCATCATCGCGGGCTGGGCGTCGAACTCTAAATATGCGTTTCTCGGCGCACTGCGCTCGGCAGCGCAGATGGTGTCCTACGAAGTCTCGATGGGCTTCATCATGGTGACCGTGCTGGTCTGCGCCGGCAGCCTCAACCTCAATGCCATCGTCAACGCGCAGAAAACCATCTGGTTCGCGATCCCGCTGTTCCCGATGTTCATCATGTTCTTCATCTCGACGCTGGCCGAGACCAACCGCTCGCCGTTCGACATTCCGGAGGGCGAGAGCGAGATCGTCGCAGGGTTCTTCGTTGAATACAGCTCGATGTCTTTCGCTCTGTTCTTCCTCGGCGAATACGCCAACATGATCCTGATGGCGTCGATGACGACGATCCTGTTCCTCGGCGGCTGGCTGGCGCCGTTCCAGGGGACCATGGCCGGTGAGGTGTTCCAGCTCCTGCCCGGGCCGCTCTGGTTCATTCTCAAGGTTTGCTTCGTGCTGTTCTTCTTCCTCTGGACGCGCGCGACGTTCCCCCGCTACCGGTACGACCAGTTGATGCGATTGGGCTGGAAGGTGTTCCTTCCCGGCTCATTGTTCTATCTCGTCCTCGTCGCGGGGGTGATGCTGGCGATGGGATGGCTGCCCCATGCCGCGTAACGCCCCCGCCCGGAAAGGAGCCGTTTGATGGCATTCCTCGACCGCACCGCAAGCAGCCTTCTGCTCAGCGAACTCGTCAGCGGCATGGCTTTGACCTTGCGCTACATGTTCAAGCGGAAGGTCACGATCAACTACCCCTACGAGAAGGGGCCGCTTTCGCCCCGCTTCAAGGGCGAGCACGCGCTGCGTCGCTATCCCAACGGGGAGGAGCGCTGCATTGCCTGCAAGTTGTGCGAGGCGGTGTGCCCGGCGCAGGCGATTACCATCGAGGCCGAGCCGCGCGACGACGGCTCGCGCCGCACCACGCGCTATGACATCGACATGACCAAGTGCATCTATTGCGGGCTGTGCGAGGAAGCCTGCCCGGTGGATGCCATTGTCGAGGGGCCGAACTTTGAGTTCGCGACGGAAACGCGCGAGGAGCTGATGTACAACAAGGACAAGCTGCTGGCCAACGGCGATCGCTGGGAGCCGGAGCTTGCCCGGCGCCTCGAACTCGACGCGCCGTACCGGTGAACCGCTCATGATCGCAGCCATCGCATTCTATGTTTTCGCCATTATCCTGCTGTTCTGTGCGGCCAGGGTGGTGACATCGCGCAATCCGGTTCATTCCGTATTGTATCTTATCCTGGCTTTTTTCAATGCCTCCGCCCTTTTCGTGCTGGCCGGGGCCGAGTTTCTGGCGATGACGCTGGTCATTGTCTATGTTGGCGCCGTTGCGGTGTTGTTCCTCTTCGTGGTGATGATGCTGGATATCAACTTCGCGCAGCTACGCGAGGGGTATCAGCGCTATCTGCCAGTGGGCCTGGCGGTGGGGCTGGTGCTGCTCGTTGAACTGGCCATGGTGTTGCTGGGTTGGCAGGTTGCGCCCGACGCGATGAACCTGCGCTTCGCCCCGATCGCTGCGGGGACGCAGAACACGGTCCAGCTGGGCAAGCTGATCTACACCGATTACATCCTGATCTTCCAGGTTTCCGGCCTGATCCTGCTGGTGGCGATGATCGGCGCCATCGTGCTGACGCTGCGGGACCGCGGGGTCTCGCGCAAGCAGAACATCGCCGCCCAGCTCGGCCGCATGCCGGCCAATACGTTGGTGATGATGGATGTGCGGACTGGCGCCGGGATCGGAGAACTTGGAATCCTGCGGCCCGAGGTGGCAGAGCCGGCCGCCGCGGCGCAGGACGATCACCATCACGGCGCGCCTGGCGCTGGAGGACATCACTGATGCTCGCGGTCGGCCTCGGCCATTATCTTGTCGTCAGCGCCTTGCTGTTGGTGCTCGGCGTGTTCGGCATCTTCCTCAACCGGAAGAACGTCATTGTCATCCTGATGTCGGTCGAGCTGATCCTGCTTGCCGTCAATTTGAACCTCGTGGCCTTCTCGGCGACGCTCGGCGATCTCGCCGGGCAGGTGTTGGCCATGTTTGTGCTGACTGTCGCGGCGGCCGAAGCCGCCATCGGCCTCGCCATCGTCGTGATCTATTTCCGCAACCGCGGCTCGATCGAGGTCGAGGACGTCAATATGATGAAGGGCTGAGCAGATGCTGTTCGCTGTCGCCGTTTTCGCGCCGCTGCTCGGCTCTGCCATCGCCGGGCTGCTCGGCAAAGCCATCGGGGATCGGGCCGCCCAGGCGGTGACCATCACCGGCATGGTGCTCGCCTCGGTCTGCGGTGTCGCCTCTTTCGTCGGTCTGGTTTATGGCCACGGCCATCCCGGCACCGTGCACATCATGACCTGGGTCGAGTCCGGGGATTTCCAGGTATCGTGGGCACTGCGCTACGACGCGCTGTCGACCGTGATGGTGGCCATGGTGACCTGCGTGGCGACGCTGATCCATATCTACAGCGTCGGCTACATGAGCCACGACAAGACGATCTGGCGGTTCTTTTCCTATCTGTCGCTCTTCTGCTTCGCCATGCTCATGCTGGTGACGGCGGACAACCTGCTCCAGCTGTTCTTCGGCTGGGAGGGCGTTGGCCTGGCAAGCTATTTGCTGATCGGCTACTGGTATGACCGTCCGAGCGCCTGTGCTGCGGCGATCAAGGCCTTCCTGGTCAATCGCGTCGGTGACCTCGGCTTCGCTTTGGGCATCGCCTTGGTGTTCGTCACCTTCGGCAGCATCGAGTTCACCCAGATCTTCGCCGCCGTCGGCAAGCACCAAACGGACACCTTCACGCTGTTCGGCACCTGGCGGGCCTACGAGGTGATCGGCATCCTGTTGTTCATCGGCGCCATGGGCAAATCGGCTCAGTTGGGCCTGCACGTGTGGCTGCCCGATGCGATGGAAGGGCCGACCCCGGTTTCTGCGCTCATCCATGCCGCCACCATGGTGACGGCCGGCGTGTTCCTGATGGCTCGATTTTCACCGGTGCTGGAGTTCGCGCCGGGTGCTCTGGCCTTCGTGACCGTGGTGGGGGCCAGCACGGCGCTGTTTGCCGCGACTGTCGGTTGTGTGCAGAACGACATCAAGCGCATCATCGCCTACTCGACCTGTTCGCAGCTCGGCTACATGTTCGTGGCCGCCGGTGTCGGCGCCTATCAGGCGTCGGTGTTTCATCTGTTGACGCATGCCTTTTTCAAGGCGCTGCTGTTCCTCTCTGCCGGCTCGGTGATCCATGCCATGTCTGACGAGCAGGACATCCGCAAGATGGGCGGGTTGTTCGGCAAAATACCGGTGACCGCGACAGTGATGTGGATCGGCTCGCTGGCGCTGGCCGGTGTGCCGCCGTTCGCCGGTTTCTACTCGAAGGATGCCATTGTCGAGGCCGCCTTCGCGGCGCATTCGGCCGTCGGCGCCTATGGGTTCTGGTGCCTGGTCATTGCCGCCTTCCTGACCGCGTTCTACTCCTGGCGCCTGCTGATCCTGACCTTCCACGGGAAGACCAGGGCCGATCATCATACCTTCGCGCACGCCCATGAGAGCCCGGCGGTGATGACGGTTCCACTGATCGTCCTGGCGTTCGGCGCGGTAACGACAGGTTGGGCGTTCCATGAGCAGCTTCTGGGCGCGGAGTGGCAGCATTTCTGGGGGGCAGCGATCTTCAATGGGCCCGCCAACCATATCCTCCACGCCATGGAGGAGGTGCCGCAGTGGGTGAGCCTTGCGCCGACGGTGGTGGGGTTGGCCGGGATCGCGCTGGCCTATCTGCTCTACATGGCGCTGCCCGGCGTGCCCGCCGCGCTCGCGAGCGGTTTCCGCCCGATCTACTTGTTCCTGCTGCACAAGTGGTATTTCGATGAGCTCTACGACGCCGTGATTGTCCGCCCGCTGCTCGCGGCGGCGCGCTTCCTGTGGCAGACCGGCGATGCGACCATCATCGACGGTATTCCCAACGGGCTGGCTTCGCTCACCGCCGGCGGCTCCGGCCGGGTAGCGAGGCTGCAGACCGGCTCGATCGCCGCTTATGCCTTCACGATGCTGATCGGGCTTGTGGCCCTGCTCAGCGTCTTCCTGTTGTTTCGGTGAATACGATGAACGCCGCTGGTTTTCCCCTCCTCTCGCTCGTCACCTGGCTGCCGCTGGTCGGCGTGTTGGTGATGATGTCCGTGCGTGGCGACGAGGCGACGATCGCCGCCAACGCCCGCTGGACCGCGCTGTGGACGAGCCTCATCGTGTTTGTCCTCTCCCTCGTACTGTGGGTGAAGTTCGACAAGGCTGACGGCGGGTTCCAGTTCATCGAGAACGCGGCCTGGCTGCCGCAATGGGGCGTCAACTACAAGATGGGGGTCGACGGCATTTCGGTGCTGTTCGTGCTGCTCTCAACCGCACTGACCCCGATCTGCATCCTGGCGAGTTGGGAGGCGATCACGACGCGGGTGCGCGAGTTCATGATCTCCTTCCTCATCCTCGAGACCATGATGGTGGGCATGTTCGCGGCGCTCGATGCCGTCGTGTTCTACATGTTCTTCGAGGGCGTGCTGATCCCGATGTATCTTTTGATCGGCATCTGGGGCGGGCCGCGGCGTGTCTATGCCGCTATCAAGTTCTTCCTCTACACGCTCGCTGGCTCCGTTCTGATGCTGCTGGCGCTGCTGGCGATCTGGTACCAGACCGGCACGACCGACATCGTCGCACTTTTGAAGGTGTCGATCCCGGTGTCGATGCAGACTTGGCTGTTCATCGCCTTCTTTGCCTCTTTCGCCGTCAAGGTGCCGATGTGGCCAGTGCACACTTGGCTGCCTGACGCGCATGTGGAGGCGCCGACGGCGGGCTCCGTCATCCTGGCCGGCGTGTTGTTGAAGATGGGAGCCTACGGGTTCCTACGCTTCTCGGTGCCGATGCTGCCGGTGGCGACCGCCGACATGGCCCCCTTCATCTACACGCTCTCGGTGGTGGCGGTGGTTTATACCTCGCTGGTGGCGCTGGCGCAGACCGACATGAAGAAGCTGATCGCCTATTCCTCAGTCGCGCACATGGGGGTGGTGACCATTGGCATCTTCACCGTCAACGTGCAGGGCGTCTCGGGCGCGCTGTTCCAGATGCTGTCGCACGGGGTGGTTTCGGCCGCTCTCTTCCTCTGCGTCGGCGTGGTCTATGACCGTATCCATTCGCGCGAAATCGCCCGCTACGGCGGATTGGCGGACCGGATGCCGGTCTATGCGTTCGCTTTCATGCTGTTCAGCATGGCGTCCTGCGGCCTGCCGGGTACGGCAGGGTTTGTGGGCGAATTCCTCGTCCTGGTGGGTGCGTTCAAGGTGAATGTGTGGTTGGCCCTGCTGGGGAGCCTCGGGATGATCTTGGGAGCAGCCTACATGCTCTACCTCTATCGTCGCGTCATCTTCGGCACGATCACGCGCGACGACCTGCGGGGTATCCTCGACCTCTCCACCCGCGAGATCGCCGTGTTCGCGCCGCTCGTCATCCTCACACTGTGGATGGGGGTCTATCCGTCGAGCTTCACCGGCTTCTTCGATGCCGCGGTGAGCGCCATGGTCGACCATCACCATGCCGCCATCGACAGTACTACCAAACTGGCCCAGGTGCTTCCGCGATGAACTGGACAACTGCGCTCCCGGAACTCGTGCTGGCGCTCAGCGGCATGGGAATCCTCGTCTTCGGCGTGCTGAACAAGCGTGACACCTTCCAGATGTGTTCGATGCTGGTGGTTGGAGCCATGCTGGTGGGCGGCATGCTGGTGCTGAACGCGCCTAGCGGTGCTGGCTTTAACGGCCAGTTCACCAATGACGCCTTCAGCGAATTCACCAAACTGCTGATCCTCGCCGCCGGTGCCCTCAGCGTGGTGGTGTCGCTCGACTATGCCGAGCACGCCAATATCCGCCGCTTCGAGTACCCGATCCTGATGCTGTACGGGACCATCGGCATGATGCTGATGGTGTCGTCGACCAACATGATGACGATGTATGTCGGCGTCGAGTTGATGAGCCTCTCGATCTATGTTCTCTCCGCCTTCGCGCGCGACGAACTGCGCTCGTCCGAAGCTGGGTTGAAATATTTTGTGCTCGGCGCGCTCGCCTCTGGCCTGCTGCTCTACGGCGTCTCCCTGGTCTATGGCTTTTCGGGGAGCATGGACTTTACCAAGATCGCCACCGTCCTCGCCGACCCGGCCAAGGCCTCGACCGGCCTCGTTGTCGGCATCGTGTTTGTGGTGGCCGGCCTCGCTTTCAAGATCTCTGCCGTGCCGTTCCATATGTGGGCGCCCGACGTCTACGAGGGCGCGCCGACCCCGGTCACTGCCTTCATGGGCACTGCGCCGAAGGTGGCGGCGATGGCGTTGCTGCTCCGCGTGATGGCCTCGCCGTTCGGCCATCTGCTCGCCCAGTGGCAGCAGTTGATCGTACTGGTTGCGGTGGCCTCGATGGTGCTTGGCGCCTTTGCGGCGATCGCGCAGAAGAACATCAAGCGCCTGATGGCCTACTCTTCCATCGGCCATATCGGCTACGCCCTGATCGGTCTCGCCGCCGGCACGCCGAACGGCATTCGCGGTGTTTTGTTCTATCTCTTCACCTACGTCTTCATGAATATCGGCACCTTCGCCTGCATCATCGCGATGCGCCGCAAGGGCCGGTCCGTTGAAGGTATCGCCGACCTCGCGGGCCTCAGCAGCACCGATCCGATAATGGCGCTGTGGCTGGCGGTATTTATGTTCTCGATGGCCGGCATCCCGCCCTTCGGCGGCTTCCTCGGTAAGTACTTCGTGTTCACCGCGGCCGTGCAGCAGGGCATGTGGGGCTTGGCAGTGATCGGGGTGCTCACCAGCGTGGTCGGTGCGTTCTACTATATCCGTATCATCAAGGTGATGTATTTCGACGCGCCGGCCGAAGCCTTCGACGCGCGGCCGGCCTCGCTCTCCTTCGTTGCCACTGCGAGCGGGTTGTTCACGACGTTGTTCTTCTTCTATCCGGCGCCGGTTGTCGCGGCTGCCGAGGCGGCCGCGAAGGTCTTGTTCAAGTAGGACGCTCCACGGGTGGACGTTTTTTGGTTCTTTTTTTCAAAGGGAAACAGCACTCCCTTTTTGAAAAATGGGAGCCAAAAGCTTCTATCCATTAGGGCGTCTCTCTCATGAACTGGCGTCTTGAGGTTCATGACAGCTTGGCGTCGACCTCCGAGTTGTGCCGGGCTCGCGCCGTGGAGGGGGAATCCGCTGGGCTTGCCATCATGGCACGCCGCCAGGAGCAGGGCAGGGGGAGCTTCGGTCGCTCCTGGACCTCGCCGATGGGAAATCTTTATATCTCTGTGCTGCTGCGGCCGCGCGGGGGCCTTGCTGATGGGGGGCTATGGTCCCTGCTGTCTGCCGTGGCGCTGGCCGAAGCGGTCGAGACCCTGCTGCCCGATCCGGCCACGCTACGCCTGAAATGGCCGAACGACCTCATGCTCAACGGCGCCAAACTCGCCGGAATCCTTCTCGACAGCGCCGCCGCCAACGACGGGGGCTTTGCCTGGCTGGTGATCGGGATCGGCGTCAACCTCGCGACCGGGCCGGATCTGCCCGATCGCATCGCCGCATGCCTCGCCGATGCGATCGCGCCGCCGGCGCCGGAATTCATGGCCGAGCGTCTCCTCGGCAGCCTGTCGCGTTGGATCGCCATTCAGGACACGGCGGGCTTCGCCCCGATCCGTGCTGCCTGGCTCCAGCGCGGCCCGGATGTTGGGGCCGCTATGCATCTGTCTCAGGGCGCCTCGGAGATCGTAGGCGCTTATGCTGGTCTTGCCGACAATGGCAGTATCCTAATCGAAGCCATCGGCCAGATCCGCGCCTATGCCGCCGGAGAAATCCGTCTCGCCGGTTAGCAGAGGCGGATTCAAGTTTGTGAGCGAACAACTCCGGGTGACACAATTTCTGGTTTGCCGTTTGCGGCGATCGGGCTGGAGAGTCGCTCTTCGGGGGTAACGAAGTCGATGGCTTTTCTGGGTCTGTCGTTGAGACTTCCCGCGACGTTTCGAGATCGCTCTTGGCGAGGGCAGCAAAGGAGGTGCCTTTGGGGAAATATTGGTGCAGGAGGCCCTTTGTGTTCTTGTTGGAATCCGCGCTGCCATGGGGGGCGCAGGTCCACGGATCGTGTTACGGCGTCGAAAAAAGACCCCCGTATTGCCGCCGCGCTTCGCGGGCGGGATCAGCGGCTTGATTAAGCCTTTCTCCTCGTCCGTGAGTGCGCTCGGATAGCGCTGCTTGCTCCCGGCATAACGGCCACGGTTGTCGGTTTTCCACATCCTCAGGATCGTGCGAATCGGCTTGTCAGCGACGAGAATCTCAACTGATTCAAGTGATTCAAGCTGTTTCGGGATGGACACTTTGAAAAAAGAAAAAACTCCGACCAGTTCGAAGCCTCGGGTCAGGCGTGGCCTTCGGCGGGATGGCGGAGGTACCAGAGGCGCTCATGCGCGGCGACCAGGGTTTCCATGCTTTTTCGGCGGTTGGTGTCAGTCGTGGTGGGGCGGCGCTGGAGCATTTGCTCCAGGATGTGAAGCAATTGTTCCGCAATGTCGAAATCGGCCTGGTCGCAGGCCTGGTGGAAGGCGATCAGGATCTTGTCTGATAGGCGTCGGCTGTAGCGCGGGGCGCCGGTGCTGTCGCGCGGCAGGTCGTCGGTCTCACTCATGGTCGGGTCCAATCGGGGGCGGGGGTAGGGTCATCCGGCGAGCCGGGCGCGGAGCGCCTTGGCGAGGTCATCAGGGCTCATCCCCTGCCGGTACAACGCGCGAAAGCCGCCATCGGGGCCCATCAGATAGAGAAAGGAGGAATGGTCCATCAGATAGGTGCTCGAATCCTTCGGCGTCGCTTTGGCGTAGTAGACACGATAGGCACGTGTGACCGCCGAAATCTGCTCCGGCGTGCCGGTGAGGCCGATCAGGCGCTTGTCGAACAATGTGACATATTCGCTGAGCGCCGTCACCGTGTCCCGCTCGGGGTCGACGGTGATGAAAAGCGGCACGATTTTCGCGGCGTCCGGGCCGAGCTGGTCGAGCGCGGTGGCGACGGTCTGCAGTTCGGTGGGGCAGACATCGGGGCAGAAAGTGTAGCCGAAATAGACCAGCATGAAGCGGCCACGGAAGCTTGCCTCGGTGACTGCCGTACCGGTGTGGTCGGTCAGCCGGAAAGGGCCGCCGACCGAGACCGCGCCGGGCGCCTGCAACGCCCCAGTGAGAGTGCCGAACAGCCCCGGGCGCAGCCAGGCGGCGGCCCAGACAGCGACGATCAGGGCGATCGCGAGATAGGCGGCCCAGCGGACGAAACGCATCGTGCTGCCGCTCACGTCGCCGGCATCAGCGGGCCGTCGGGTTGGGCGGTCTCGAACACGCCCGACGAGAAGGCCTCCTCCCAGGTGCCGACGGTGGAGGCCTTGCTGTATTCGGTCGAGCGGTTCTCGAAGAAATTGGCGTGCTCGACGGCGTTGAGCATTTCGTCGAGCCAGGGCAGCGGATTCTTCTCGACGTGGAACAACTCGTTGAGGCCGAGCTGGGTCAGACGGCGATCCGCGATGTAGCGAATGTACTGCTTGACCTCGCGGGCCTCGAGACCCTCGATCGATCCGGCCTCGAAGGCGAGGTCGATGAAGGCGTCCTCGTGGTCGACGATGGTGGCACAGGTGAGATAGATCTCGCGGCGGAGTTCGTCGGTCCAGATTTCGGGGTTTTCCTGCACGAAGGTGCGGAAGAGGCGGATGATGGAGAGGCAGTGCAGGGTTTCGTCGCGGACGGACCAGGTGATGATCTGGCCCATTCCCTTCATTTTTCCGAAGCGGGGGAAGTTCAGCAGGATGGCGAAGGAGGCGAAGAGCTGGAGGCCCTCGGTGAAGGCGCCGAAGGCGGCCAGCGTCTTGGCGATTTCGTGTTTGGAGTCGATGCGGAAAGTCTGCATGTAGTCGAACTTGTCCTTCATCTCCTTGTATTTGAGGAAGGCGGTGTATTCGACCTCGGGCATGCCGACGGTATCGAGCAGGTGGCTGTAGGCGGCCACATGCACGGTCTCGATATTGGAGAACGCGGAGAGCATCATCAGGACTTCGGTGGGTTTGAAGACCTGGGAGTAGTGCTTCATGTAGCAGTTGTTCACCTCGACATCGGCCTGGGTGAAGAAGCGGAAAATCTGGGTGAGCAGGTTACGCTCGCCGTCGGTGATGTTGCGGTGCCAGTCCTTCACGTCATCGGCCAGCGGGACTTCCTCGGGGAGCCAATGCACGCGCTGCTGCATCAGCCACGCCTCGTAGGCCCAAGGATAACGGAACGGCTTATAGACCGGGCTCTCGGTCAAGAGATCGAAACGGACAGGCTGCTCGTCAGGCGTGGCGGCTTGGGCAAACATCGAGAGGTTCCGATCTGAACGGAGAATCGCGGAGAGGCCAGACTACCACCCCCGCCGGATCGCCGTCAGCGCCAATGCGTGATCGGGCGCTGCGCAGGAGGAAGGCAATCCTTCACTCGACGGCGGCTTGCTGCTGTTGGAACTGCTATTGCCCAACTGCCGCCGCAGATCGGAGACTTCCTGCTTCAGCGCGGTGTTCTCGGTCCGCAACTCGGCAAGCTCACGCTGAAGCCCTTCGATCAACACCCGGATATCGGAAGACAGGTCCATCCCGGCGTTGACTCATGTTCCCACTCCGCACGCAACGCGTATCAACGGCAGACGCGAAAAAAGGAACCCATTGTTGCCAGTCGGACTCACCTGGGGGGGGCAAGAGTGACGAACCGCAAGATATTCCAGGATGCCGGTGGCAGGATGGCGGTGATGTGGGCGCCGACGATGGTGACAGCATCGAGCGGTTTGGGAACGATGCGGTCGGGGTTCTCCCTGGTGTTGACCGCGTCGAGGTCGGCGTCGTGCAGGGTGGTGGCGGTGACGAGGGACAGGTTGGTCATGCCGCGGGCGTCGACCTCCATGCGCATCTCGCCGGTGAGATCCCGGTTGAGAGCGAAGAGGGTGAGGCCGCCTTTGCGGTCATGGACGGCGGCGAGTTTGAGGTAGGGGACGCCGGTGACGCGGGTGCGGACTTCGTCGTCCATGCCGGCGGGGTCGAAATAATCGGTGTCGTAGGTATCGGACGTGATTTTGGTGCGCAGGACTTCGCCGTGGCCGAAGTTGGTGAAGTTGGCGAAGGGCCAGAAGATGGTTTGCCGCCAAGCGGGGCCGCCGGTCTCGGTCATGATGGGGGCGATGACGTTGACGAGCTGGGCGATGCAGGCGGAGCGGACGCGGTCGGCGTGGTTGAGCAGCGAGATGGCGGCGCCGCCGAAGGCCAGCGCGTCCTGCATGTTGTAGATTTCTTCCAGGATCGGCGGTGCCACCGGCCAGCCGGGCTTGATGCGGGCTTCGCGCGGGCGGCGGGTGCGGTACCAGACATTCCATTCGTCGAAGCTCAGCATGATGCGTTTTTTCGAGCGGCGGCGGGCGGCGACCGAATCGGCGATGGCGACGACTTCCTCGATGAAGCTGTCCATCACGTCGGGGCTGGCGAGGAAGGCGGGTGTGTCGGATGCGTAGTTGTTCAGGTAGGTGTGCAGGCTGATCCATTCGACATGGTCGAAGGTATGATCGAGCACCGTGTCTTCCCAGGCGCCGAAGGTGGGCATCTTGCGGCCCGACGAGCCGCAGGCGGCGAGCTCGATCGAACCGTCGACCCAGCGCATGATCTTGGCGGCCTCGTGGGCGATGCGGCCGTATTCGTCGGCGGTTTTGGCGCAGGTCTGCCAGGGGCCGTCCATCTCGTTGCCGAGGCACCAGAACTTGATGTTGTGCGGCTGCTCGTAGCCGTGCTGCTTGCGCAGCTCGGAGTAGTGGGTGCCGCCGGGGTGGTTGCAGTATTCGACGAAGTAGCCGGCGTCCTGAGGCCCGCGGGTGCCGAGGTTGACGGCGAGCATGGGCTCGATGCCGGACATCTTGCACCAGTCGACAAATTCGTTGGTACCGAAGGTGTTGGGCTCGGTCGAGAACCAGGCGTAGTCGAGCCTTGCGGGTCGCTGCTCGACGGGGCCGACGCCGTCTTCCCAGTTGTAGCCGGAGACGAAGTTGCCGCCGGGGTAGCGCATGATGGTCGGGCCGATTTCGCGGACGAGATCCATCACGTCCTGACGGAAGCCCTGGGCGTCGGCGGTGGGGTGGCCGGGCTCGAAGATGCCGCCGTACACGCAGCGGCCGAGGTGCTCGATGAAGGCGCCGAAGAGACGGGGGTCGGTTTGGCCGATGGTGAAGTCGCGGTCGAGCAGGACGGTGCTGGTGCGCATCTTGGGGCTCCGGTAGGAAGGAAGGTGTTCTTTTTTGAAAAAAAGAACCAAGAAACTTTGATCCGTTTTGGTCCGGAGGCTCCCAAGGAGACTCCGAACCAAATGGACAGAAAGTTTTTGCTTCTTTTTTCAAAAAGAAGCGCTTGCTTGCTTATCTTCCGCGCAACAGCGCCACACTGCGCTCCTGGGCGGCATCGGCGGCCTGCGCCGCCGTCTTGCCGGCGTTGACGATGTTGGCGACTTCCTCGCCGATCATGTTCTGGAAGCCGAACTGGCGGCGGACGTCATGCGGCAGCGCCTTGCCGAAGCTGGGGATGTCCACCACGTACTGGCGCAGCGGCAGCTTGGCGTAGTCGGTCATCAGGGACTGGCGCGACGGCAGATGTCCGCCACCGCGGGCCCAGTCGAAATTGTGATCCCAGAGGAACTTGAGGAACGTCAGCGCGGCCTTGCGGGTCGCCGGCGTGGTGCCGCCTTTAGGGAGCACCCAGGAGTGATTATCGGTCCAGACCGCCTGGTTCTTGAACAGGTTGGGGAATACGCGGGTGGTGTAGCCCTCGGAGAGGGCGCCGCCGGGCTTGGTGGAGGCGGCGAGGAAGTCATCGATGCGCCAGGTCCCGGTCATGTAGACGGCGCCGATGCCGTTCATGAATCCGCCGAGGCCGCCGGAGCCGTCGAGCCCCTTGGTGATGTAGTCGTTCTTGGCGAGTTGTTCGAAGACGCCGAAGGCTGCGAGGGAGGCGGGGGTGTGGAAATCGGCCTTCTCGAAGCCGGCGGGGAAGATCGAGCCACCCTGGTCATAGAGCCAGGAATAGTAGCCGCGGGCGCCGTTGGCGAAGTCTCCGGCGCCGGAGGTGGCCATGATGATGTAGGGTTTGCCGGTTTTTTCCTTCATCTGCTTGGCGTGGGCCATCAATTCCTCGACCGACTTGGGCACGAGCGGCTGGCCCTGCGTGTCGAGCAGGCCAGCCTGCTTGAAGAGGCCGATGTTGAAGTGCCAGAGCCAGGAATGGGTGTCCCACGGCATTGCGTAGATTTTTCCGCCGACGGTCACCGCGGTGCGGGCGTTGGGGGTGAAGTCGGCGGCGTCGATGCCGGCCTCCTTGAGCACAGCGTCGAGCTCCTCGACATAGCGCGTGTAGTCGCCGAGCTGGGCCGCGTGCATCACCGCGATGGTGGGAATGTCCTTGGCGGCGATGCGGGCGTTGAGCTGCTGGTAGTAGGGGCCCCATTCGATGATCTGGGGTTTGACGACGATGTTGTCCTTGTTGGTGGCGTTGAAGAGATTGACCAGGGTGGTCATCACGCCGCATTCGCCGCGGGCCTTGGCGACGTCTTGCGAGGTGCCGTAGTCACCCTCGCAGGCGCCGAAGAAGCGGGCGAAGGTGATTTCGGTTTTGGGCTGGGCGAGTGCCTGGGTGGCGAAGAGGGCCCCCAGGGCGGCCAGTGGGAGCAGGGTGCGTCTTAGCATGGGTTCCTCCGGTTATTTTTGGTTGTTTGGTCAGGCGAGGGAAGCAAGCGTTTGGCGGCGCGTCACTTGAGCGGCCCCCCAGCCACCGCCGAGACGATGTGCCGTTGGAAGAACAGATACAGGATCAGCACCGGCAGCCCGGCGAAGACCGCCTGGGCCATCAGGAAGCCGATCCCTTCGGTTTGCGCGAAGTTGGTCTGCATCGAGGCGAGGCCGACGGTGAGGGTGTACATTGCCGGCTTGGTGGCCGAGACCAGGGGCCAGAAATAGTCGTTCCAGGCGTGCAGGAAGGTGTAGATGCCGAGCGTCGCCTGGGCTGGGATGGAGAGCGGCAGGACGATGCGGAAGAAAATTTTCAGGCGGGAGGCGCGGTCGAGCAGGGCGGCTTCCTCGATTTCGGGTGGGATGGCGCGGAAATACTGGGTCATCAGCAACACGCCGAAGGGGAATGCCAGACGGGGTGCGATCAGGGCGGCGTAGGTGTTGTGCAGGTCGGCGGCGGCGAACATGGTGTGCAGGGGCACGATGATAGCTTGTTCCGGCACAGCGAGTGCCGCGAGAACGAGGACGAACAGCGCGTTGCGCCTGGGGAAGCTGGTGCGGGCGAAGCCGTAGCCGGCGAGCGAGGCGATCAGCAGGGTGAGGACGGTCTGGCCGACCGCGACGATGGTGCTGTTGAGCATCCAGCCGAAGACCGAGCTGGCGGCGAGGATGTCGACGTAGTTTTTCAACGTGAAGGGCGGGGTGAGGATGCCGCCGGTGCTGCGCATCAGCACCTCGTTGGGTTTGAACGACAGGCCGATCACCCAGATGATGGGGGCGAGCCAGACCAAAGCGAGGGCGATGACGGCGGCGAGCAGGAGGCGGTCGCCGAGGGAATGGCCGCGTCGGTAGGTTCGCATGTTCATGCGTCTTTGCGCCGGCCGGCCCAGAACTGGGCGAGGGCGGCGATCAGCATGAGGGCGAACAGCACCTGGGAGGCGGCGGCGGCGAAGCCGAGCTGGAGGTCACGGAAGCCGGCCTCGTAGATGAACTGCACCATCGGGCGGGTGGTGTTGTCTGGCCCGCCGCCGGTGATCAGCAGGGCCTGGCCGAAGAGTTGGAACTGCAGGATCACCTCGATGACGGCGACGACGACGATGGTGCGTCGGATCGAGGGCAGGGTGATGCCGGTGAGGGTGCGCCAGCGGCCGGCGTTGTCCAGCGCCGCGGCCTCGTAGAGTTCGGGCGGGATTTGTTGCAGGCCGGCGAGAAAGAGGGTCATCGGCAGGCCGATGATCCACCAGACCGTGACGATGGCAATGGCGGGCAGGGCCCAGGTCGAGCTGCTCACCAGATCGACGCCGGGCAGGCCGAACAGGCCGAGCGCGTTGGCGAGTAGGCCGCGGTCGGGCAGGTAGACGAGACGCCAGACCAGGGTGACGATGGTGACCGAGAGGACGGACGAGCCGAAGAAGATGGTGCGCAGGATGGCGCTGCGGCGGAGCGCGTTGTTCAGCGCCAGGGCGAGGAACAGGCCGAGGATGACGAAGGCCGGCGTCGTCATCAGGACGAATTTGAGAGTGTTGCGGACGGTGCCGCGGAAGATGCGGTCATCAAGCAGGTTCTGGAAGTTTTCCACGCCGACACCGCCGGCCCAGCCGCCGAGCATGTCGTAGTCCTGGAAGGCGAGCCAGATGCCCAGGCATAGAGGAACGAAGAGCAGGCCGAGCAGGATCAGCATATAGGGCGCGACGAACAGAGCGTTCGTCCAGCGGCTTTGCCCGATGCTGGCCCCGGCTTCAGCCATACAGCGCCATCCCATCGGCATCGAAGAGATGGGTGGCCGCGCCTTCGATGGCGAGATGGACGGCTTCGCCGACTGAGAGAACGACGTCGCCGGGTTCGTCGTAGACGATGGTGCTGCCATCGGCGAGGTTGGCGTGGACCAGCGTCCGCTCGCCAAGGCGTTCGATGACATCGACGCGAGCCGGGGTGCCGGCGCCGGGATGGATGTGTTCGGCGCGCACACCCAGCGTCAGGGCGGCCCCCGGGCGGAGGGCGGCCGCGGGCACGGCGGTTGCGACCGTCGAGCCGTCGGGCAGGGTGACAACCGCGCGGCCAGCCTCTTCGCGTAGGGACGTGACCGGGAGGAAGTTCATGGCCGGCGCCCCGATAAAACCGGCGACGAAGCGGGTGCGTGGATGCTGGTAGATTTCCATCGGCGTGCCGACCTGCTCGATGCGGCCCTGGTTCATCACCACGATGCGCGTGGCCATGGTCATGGCCTCGACCTGGTCGTGGGTGACGAAGATCATGGTGGATTGCACGCGCTGGTGCAGGCGCGCGAGCTCGATGCGGGTGCGGCTGCGCAAGGCGGCATCGAGATTGGAGAGCGGCTCGTCGAACAGGAAGGCGCGGGGCTGCTTGACGATGGCACGGCCGATGGCAACGCGCTGGCGCTGGCCGCCGCTGAGCTGACCGGGCTTGCGCTCCAGCAGTTCGCCGATCTCCAGCATCTCGGCGGCGTCGGCGATCTTGCGGTCGATCTCGGACTGGGGGGTGCCGATGTTGCGCAACCCGAAGGCCATGTTCTGGCGCACGGTCATGTGCGGATAGAGCGCGTAATGCTGGAAAACCATGGCGACACCGCGATCGCCCGGCGCGATGGTGTCGATGCGGGCGCCGCCGAGATGGATCTCGCCGCCCCCGAGGGCTTCGAGGCCGGCGATCATGCGCAGCAGGGTGGATTTGCCGCAGCCGGAGGGGCCGAGGAAGACGGCGAATTCCCCCGACGGGATCTCCAGCGACAAATCGCGGATCACTTCCACCGGGCCGAATCGCTTCGACACATGGCGCAGGCTGAGATCGGCCAAGCACTTCCTCCCCGGAAGGCGATGTCGTTGTTGTCATCCTCGGCGCCGCTGGGGCGTCGTTTTGTATGATGATTGACGACGCTATTGCCCGTCTCCTAGCCTTGTCAAGCGTGGTCCCGCGACAAGATCGGGGCGCGGGGAGGGACTGCTTGTGCCAGTGCGTGGAGGCGGCAAGCGCTGTGCTGCGGTGACGTCGGAACTGGGCGGGCGGATCGTCGCGGGGCTGTTCGCGCCGGGCGAGACGTTGCCGACGGAGGCGGTGCTGTGCGCCCAGCTGGGCGTGAGCCGGACGACGGTGCGCGAGGCGGTGAAGCGGCTGCATGGCAAGGGGCTGGTTGCGGTGAGCCCGCGCAACGGCACAAAGGTCCGCCCGACGGTGCACTGGAACCAGTTCGACACCGAGGTGCTGGCCTGGCGGGTGGCGGCCGGAGTGGATGCGGCGATGCTGGACCAGCTCTATGAGATCCGCGACTGTTTCGAGCCGCGCGCCTGCCATCTGGCGGCCTGCCGCGGGAGTGCGGCGGATCATGCGGCGATCAGCGGCCATTTTGCCGAGCTGGCGGAGGCGAGCGGGGATGTCGAGCGCGGGATCGCGGCCGATCTGGCGTTCCATCTGGCGATTTTCGCCGCCACCGGGAATTTGTTTTTCATCTCGCTGGGCTCGGCGATCAGCACGGCGCTGCGCCTGTCGTTCAGCCTGAGCCAGCGGCGGGCGCCGATTCCGGCAGCGGAATTGCGCCTGCATGAAGATGTCTGCGCCGCCATTCTGGCCTTTGATGGCGCCGGCGCCGAGGCCAGCATGCGCCGCCTGCTTGACGCCTCGCGCCGTACCCTGGCCATTGCCGCCAGACCCGCTGAGGCGGGGGAAACATTGGAAGCCCTGTCATGACCATCCGTCTCACCCGTCCGCCCGCGGTACCGCTGATCACCTTCGATCCGCACACCTCGATCTGGTCCTGCGCGGACCGGCTGACGGATGATTGGCCGCGCCATTGGACCGGGACCAAGATGGCGCTCTACGCGGTGGTGCGCGTGGATGGCGTGGCATACCGGGTGATGGGCGGGCCGGAATGGTGTGCCAATGCGGCGGGCCAGGAGCGGGTGAGGGTCCATGCGACGCGGACGGAATATCTCTTCCGCTGTGGGCCGGTGGAACTGGGGCTGGATTTCGTCACGCCGCTGCTGGCCGACGATCTCGAGCTGTTGTCGCGGCCGGTGACCTATCTGAATTTCAGCACAAGCAGCCTCGATGGGCGGGCGCACGTGGTCGATGTCTATGTCGATATGACCGGGGAAATCGCGGTCAATCTGCCGCATCAGCGGGTGTTCTGGGATCGCGCCGAGGCGGATGGGATGGTGGTGCTGAGCTTCCGCGGCGAGGACCAGCGTGTGCTGGAGGAGGCGGGCGATCACCGCCGCATCGCGTGGGGCACGGCGTTGCTGGCCGGACGGGCTGGGCGGGTGGTGGGGATGATCGGGGATATCGATATCTGCCGCGACGCCTTCCGCAGCACCGGGCAGGCGAGCGGGCGCGGGTTGAAGCCGGCGCCGCGCAAGACCGACTACAACTCGGATGCGGTGCTGGCCCTGACGTTCGATATGTCTGTCGCACCGGGTGCGCCGGCGATCGAGACTGTGCTTGTCGGCTATGACGACGAGTGGGCAATCGAGTATTTCGGCCAAAGGTTGCGGGCGTGGTGGCGGCGGTCGGACAATGCGGGGCCGATGAGCCTGCTGGCCGACGCCTTCCGCGAGCAGGCGGAGGTGCTGGCGCGGGCGGCGGCGTTCGACGCCGAGCTGGCGGCGCGGGCCAGCGCGGTGGCGGGGGATGGGTATGCCGATCTGCTGGCGCTGGCGTGGCGGCATACGTTGGTGGCGCACAAGCTGGCGGCGGGGCCGGAGGGGCAGCCGCTGTATTTCTCCAAGGAGAATTTCTCCAACGGTTGCATCGCCACCGTGGACGTCACCTACCCCTCGGCACCCTTGTTCCTGCTGTTCAATCCCGCGCTGCTGCGGGCGATGATCCTGCCGTATTTCAGCTATTGCACGAGCCCGGCCTGGCCGTTCCCGTTCGCCGCGCATGATCTGGGCACCTATCCGAAGGCCAACGGGCAGACCTATCGCAACTTCGATAAGGACCCGGACCAGCCTATCATCGAGACGCAGATGCCGGTGGAGGAATGCGGCAACATGCTGATCCTGGTGGGGGCGCTGGCTGCGACCACCGGGGACCTGGCGGATGCGCGGGCGCATTGGGCGCTGCTGACGGATTGGGCGGATTATCTGGTGGCGCACGGGGAGAGCCCGGGCGCGCAGCTTTGCACCGATGATTTCTCGGGCGTGCTGGGTGACAACGTGAACCTGGCCGCCAAGGCCACCGTGGGACTGGCATGCTACGCGCGGCTGGCTGCCGATCTGGGGGAGGGGGAGACGGCGGCGCGCTATCGCGCGGTGGCGGAGCGCTTCGCCGCCAGCCTGCTTGAGCGCGCGCGCGATGGGGCGGCGACGCGGCTGGCGTTCGATCGGCCCGGTAGCTGGAGCGTTAAGTACAACATGGTGTGGGACCGGCTGCTCGGGCTCGATTTGTGGCCGGAGGCGGAGCATCGGCGCGAGTTGGCGGTGTATCGCGCCAAGGTGGAGCTGTATGGCTGTCCGCTCGACGACCGCTCCACCCTGACCAAGCCGGAATGGATGCTGTGGGCGGCATCCCTGGCCGATGACCCGGCGCTGTTCTCCGATTTCACCGACCGCATCCTGCGCTATGCCAACGAGACGCCGAACCGGGTGCCGCTGTCGGACCTGTATTTCACCGATACCGGGCGCAAGATCGGCTTCCAGGCGCGCTCGGTGCTGGGAGGGCTGTTCATTGGTTTGATGCGGCGTTGATCGTGCGCAGGACTTGCGAAGGATGGAAATGTCATCGGCTGGAGGGCATGGATATCGCCGGACCATCCCCCCTACAGCCGCTGCAAGACATCGAGCATCGACCCTTCCCCCCAAGCAACAGGACGATGCCTCTGAGCACCCGTCCTATGCATGATTGCCGCCTGTTGGCCGCATCCAGCGTTCGGCGGAGAACGCTTCGTGCACGGCGATCTGCTGGGCGACGTCTTCGGCGTTCGGCGTGGCGTACCTGGAGACACGCTCGATGATCCGCAAACCGCGGCTGTCGATGGCGGGGCGGGCAGCGGTTGTCAGCTTCTTGATGGCACCGATCTGTGTGTCGAGGTGCTCAGCCGCCACGATCGACATTGTTGAGCGCGAAACGGTACTTGCCGCGGTGCGCCCGGTGTAGTTTCCGATGCTGCTGGTGACCGGCGGGCAGCGGCTATAGTCGTCGATCATGCAGTATCGGATCGGACCGGTTCATTCCATCTTGCGGCGCGGTCGGGCTGTGCCAGCAGCGCGCCATGGATCATGACGCGCGCGACCCGGAGCCATCGGCCAGGCCCCCCGGGCAGGTCGAGCCGAAGGCAAAGCCGAGACGGCTGCGCTGGCTCGCGGTTGGTCTTGTGCCGATCGCGATTGTGGCTGCGCTCGTCATGATTTGGCAATGGGACTGGATGATCCCGGTCGTAACAGGACGGCTGCAGGCGGCCCTGGGTCGGGCGGTTGCGATCGAGCATCTCGCCATCAGCCTTGGGCGGACGACACGGATCACCGCCTCCGGCGTGCGGATTGCCAACCCGGATGGCTTTCCGGCCGGCGCGCCCTTCGCCACCCTTGGGCACCTCGCCATCGATGTCGATGTCGCGGCATCCCTGCGTGGGCGTCGCCTGGTGATGCCCCTGGTCGCCATCGACAGGCCGGCGATATTGGCCATCATGCTGGCGGATGGGCGGAGCAACTATGGCTTCGACGGCGCCAACATCAGCGCGGCGACCCAGCCGATCGGCAATCTCACGATCGCGAACGGTCGGGCACAGCTGGTGGTTCCGCACTGGGACACGGATGCCTCGGCAACCTTCGCAACGCAGGCGGCGGGCGCTTCCGGGCAGCCGGCGCGGATCACCGTGCAGGCCAGCGGCGTTTATGGTGGTCAACCGCTCACCGGCAGCTTCGTCGGGGGGGCGCTGATGTCGGTCGGCGCCACGGCGCATCCTTTTCCGATCGACCTGCGCCTGACGGTGGGGCCGACCAATGTTGCCCTGGTCGGGACGGTGCGCGACATCATTGCCTTCACCGGCGCGGATCTGAAGCTGACGCTGCGTGGCCCCGATCTCGGCCTGCTCTATCCGCTCACCGGCATTCCGTTTCCCCGGACACCAGGCTACGTCCTCGCCGGGCATCTCGAATACGGCGCGCGCAAGATCCATTTCAAGGACATCACCGGCACCGTCGGTTCGACGGACCTGGATGGCAGTGCCGTCGTCGATCCTCGACAGAACCGCGAAGGGGCGACGTTCGAACTGCATTCGAAGAGTGTTGATCTCGCCGATCTCATTGGTTTCATCGGCGCCGAGCCGGGACGCGCCGGCGGCCCCAACATGTCGACGCAACAGGTGCAGGCGATGTCGACCGCGGCGGCCAGTCCGCTGCTGCTGCCCTCCAAGGTGCTTGATCTGCCGAGGCTGCGCGCCGCCGACGTCGCGTTTCACTATCGTGGGGACCAGATCAAGGGCAGCGCCATGCCATTCGATACCATAGACGTCGTGGGCACTCTCGAAGATGGCCATATTACGCTTCATCCCCTCACCTTCGGGGTTGGCGCCGGCGCCATCGTCGCAACGGTCGACCTGCTGCCCCAGCCGGATGACTTGGTGCGTGCCAGGGCCGAAATCGAAATCCGCCAACTCGACCTGGCGCGCCTGCTGGCCGCGACCCGGCTGGCCAGCGGAACCGGGCGGATCAATGGGCGGGCGCTGATCACCAGCCGGGGGAATTCGATGTCCGCACTGCTTGGCGCGGCCGACGGCACGGTCGATATCAGGATGAACGGCGGCAGCATCAGCGCCTTGCTGGTCAATCTCGCCGGGCTGCAGTTCGGCAACGCCTTGTTGTCGATGCTTGGAAGCCCCAAGCATGCCGACGTGTTGTGCGTCATTGGGGCATTCACCGTCACACAGGGAGAATTGCAGACGCGCACGCTGCTGATCGACACCAGCGAGGCGCTCATCCGTGGCACCGGTACCATCGACCTTGCCCATGAACGGCTGGCCTACACGATCTGGACCGCTGCCAAGCATTTCACGATCGCCTCGCTGCCGGTTCCGATCGGGATCACCGGGAGCTTCCGTCATCCCGTCATCGGGCCGGACCTGGCCGCCCTCGGCGCGCGTGGCGGAGCCGCGGCCGGGCTGGGTGCGCTGTTCCCGCCATTGGCATTGTTGCCGACGATCCAGCTCGGGGTTGATGACGATCCGCGCTGTGCCGTAGCCGCTTCCAATGGTCGGTAGCTGTCGATCAGCGCTGAAGAAAATGTCCAGATGATTGGCGTGATGGACTTGACCGAGGGATGCCACGCGGTTGCGGTCAGGCTGTCGCCAGCAGAGCGTCGGCGCGGATATTTCCCCTAATAGCGGCCTGTATCGGGAAGCTCGGAGAACAGCGTCGGCGGCGTAGATGACATCAGGGCAGCCCGTCGCAATGGGTGCGAGAGATAAGTTCAGACACGGCGCGCCGTGGGACCTACCTTTCTGCTCGATTTTTGCAACTCACCCGATCGATCTACGAGCGTCGAACAGAATTGGAAAAACGACGCATCCCGGGTGCTACAATCGGAAAATACCTACGATGTATTTTAATAAATCCCTTTCAAATGTTCATCGTACCAGTGGATCGCGAAGTTCATTTGATGCTACCATGAACTTGGTGATATTTTTGGTGTGGTCTACGCCCCTGGCGCCGACCGTAAGCGGGCTATATCGAGAAATCAGGAAGGCCGCATCTGATGTCAGGCGTTCCGTCGCTGCTGACCCGAACGCGCGCCCCCATCGTCCCGGCGCAGACGCCAGGAGCTTCCGGGCTGATGGCGCTTGCGACCGGCGTCGTCGTCGTTGCCGCGCTCTCGATCGCCCGCGAGGTGCTGTTGCCGATCACGCTGGCCGTCCTGCTCTCCTTCGTGCTGGCGCCGCTGGTAGACTTGCTGCGTCGGATACGGCTGGGGCGTCTGCCTGCCGTTGCCCTTAGCGGGCTGCTGGCTCTGGGTATCATTCTCAGCCTTGGCGGCCTAATCGGCGCCCAGGTCGCCGGCTTCGCCGACGATTTGCCGCGCTATGCCAGCACGGTGCAAGACAAGGTGCAATCGCTCCAGGTGGCCGGGATGAGCCATCTTTTGGAAATGCTCGACAGAATCGCGCGGCGGGCCGAGCCTGCTGGCCGTGCGCCCATCAGCACGGGCGCGGCGCCGGCGCCGATCCCAGTGGAAGTCCATCAGCCAACGCTCACGCCCACCGAGATGGCGCAGCGCATCGTCGGGCCGGTGCTGTCGCCGCTTGCCACCACCGGCATCGTCTTCGTCGTCGCGATCTTCATCCTGCTGCAACGCGAGGACCTGCGGGACCGTCTGATCCGCCTGTTCGGTGCGCGCGACCTGCATCGGACGATGATGGCGATGGATGAGGCCGGGCGCCGGCTGAGCCGCTACTTCCTGACCCAGTTGGCACTCAACACCACGTTCGGCGCCGTCATCGGCACGGGCCTGCTGCTGATCGGCGTACCGAGCCCGGTGCTGTGGGGCACCGTCGCCGCCCTGATGCGCTTCGTGCCATATATTGGCGCCCTGGCCTCCGTCGTTCCGCCGCTGGCCCTGGCGGCGGCGGTGGACCCGGGCTGGTCAATGATGGGATGGACCTTCGCACTGTTCCTGGCAGGCGAGATGATCATGGGCCAGATCGTGGAGCCGATCATCTACGGCCACAGCACGGGCCTCTCGCCGGTCTCTGTGGTGGTCGCCGCGATCTTCTGGGGCTGGATCTGGGGGCCGATCGGGCTGATCCTGTCGATGCCCCTGACCCTGTGCCTGGTCGTGCTCGGCCGCCATTTCGGCCGGCTAGAGTTCCTCGACGTGCTGTTCGGCGACCAGCCCGCGCTCACGCCGGTGCAGAGCTTTTACCAGGGCATGCTCGCTGGCAACCTCGACGAAGTACAGGACACTGCCGAGCAATTGCTCAGGAACCGTCCATTGTCGAGCTACTATGACGAAGTGGCGATAAAGGGACTGCAGCTCGCCGCGTTCGATATTGAGCGCGGCGTGCTGGATGAGGACCAGGTGGCGCGCATGGCCGGCGCGGTCGACGACCTGCTGGGCGAACTGTCTGACCACAGCGACGACGATCCGGCCCAATCCTCGCCGACCGGGCCGGTCGCCCTTCCTGAGGCCTGGAGAGCGCCGTCCGCAGTGCTCTGCATCGCCGGCCGGGGGCCACTCGATGCCGCGATCGCCGCAATGCTCGCCCAGTTGCTCCGCAAGCACGGACTTGGCGCGCGCGCGGAACCGCACGACGTCGTCGCCTCGCGCGCGACGCTCGCCGCGATCGACGTGACCGGCGTCATGGCGGTCTGCCTGTGCCATGTCTCTGTCAACGCGACGCCCGCGAGCCTGCGCTACGCCGTGCGGCGGCTACGCTCCCGCCTGCCGGAAGTAAGTGTCCTGGTCAGCCTGTGGCCCGCGGATCTGATCGGCGAGGACCGCCTGCGCGCCGCAGTGGGGGCCGATCACTATGCGGTCTCGCTGCACAAGGCCGTCGCCGCCTGCCTGGAGCAAGCGGCGATCGCCTAGGCAGGCGTTGGCGGGATGAATCTCGGAAGGCATTCGAAACATCGCGGGGCGAAGGCCAGCTTCCGTTTTGGCAATAGCGCAACCCTGGGGGAGTTTGCCTAACCCGACCGTCGCTCCCACCCCGCGTCGATCTGCGCACCGATGAGCACGACATAGGCGCTCACCCAGAACCACATCATCACGCCAACCGCTGCCGCGAGTGGCCCGTAGGTGGCGTCGTAGCCGGCGAGGCGGCCGACATAGATCGAGAACAGCAGCGAGGTCGCCAGCCACAGGACAGTCGCAACAAGCGGTCCGGGCGTGATCCAGTGCAGGTTGGTGCGATGGCGCGACGGACCGAACCGGTAAAGCAGTCCGATCGCTAGCAGGACCGCCACCATCAGTACAATGGCGACGGACACTCGGATTGCCATCGCCTGGCCGGCATCTGGCATGATGAATGACAGCACCACCGGCACCACCACCAAAACGGCGATGGTGCACGCGCCGATCAGGATGACGCCGAGCGTCATCGCCAAAGCAGTCGTCTGAAAGGCGAGGATGCCGCGCCGCTCTGTCACCCCGTACGCGACGTTGAGGGCCGACAACATCGCCTTGGTGCCCGTGGTGGCGCTCCATGCTGCGATAGCGGTGCTGACACCTAGTGCGATGCTCAGGTCGCTGCTCGGACGGCGGACGAGATCAAGCACGCGGGCATCGATCAGGGCGAACACGCTGGGCGGCACCAAGTGCCGCAATTGCTGCAACTGCGGCTCCACCGTTACCGGGTCGAACACGAGTCCGTAGATGAACACCAGCATGCTGATGGCGGGGAACAGGGCCAGCGTCGCGTAGAAGGCACAACCGGCCGCAACCAGGGACATCTGAGCCGACAGCAGCAGCCGCACACCGCGCCGCGCCGCCCACTGCCATGTCCGGCGCTTGGCCTGAGGCGCCACGGCGCTAAGGAGTCCTGACGGCTGACGCAACGCAAGGCGGGGTCTTGGCGGCGGCGAACCGGAGCGTAGGCGATAGCGCCCATGGCGCCCGCGGAGCGGCGAGCCCCGTAGCGTCGCCGCGGCGGGTCCCAAGCGTGGTGAGAGCGTTGCCGCGGCTCAGTATCCGCGCCGTGAAGTCGACGCGAGGGTGTGCACCGACCGCCGCAACCGGCCCGGCACCCGGGTAAGCATGATCGGGCGGCTGGTCCGCGGAGGCGCCACTTGCATCGACGACGGATCGGGTCACAGCCCCTCGCGGACCGCTCTCGGGGGCCTCGATGGTTGAGCAAGGAGTCACGGCGTCGGAGGCCAAGCGCGGGGCGATCACAAGTGCCTGCTCCGCGTTGATATTCAAGGTGCCGATCGGACCGTCGGCGGCGAGGACGATATCATGATCCAACCTGTGGAGGTTCCGCTCGTCAAATGCCTCGGTGGCGACGGCCTTCGGCCGGTCGATAGGCACCGGAATGATCCGTGAATGGTGGATCGAAGCCGCGATCTCCCTTTCGACGTGCAGATGCTGCGCCGTGGTGAACGGCGTATTGACGGGGAGTCCTTCGAGATTTGCAATCCGGACATCGTCGGCGCTGATGCCGCTGATGCGCCCCAGGCTGACATGGGGATGCGCGATACCGACGGTTCGGCCAATGGCCACCTGCACGTGGCCAGCCACCAGCGGGATCGCCCAGTACCAACGCCAGACCAGCACAAGCAAGGCCACGGATAATACGGGCGCGACGACGGCGAGAATGCCACCCGTCCGCAGCGCCCGGCTCACGATGTCGGCTCCGGGTGCACGGGCATCTCAGTGCCAGCTCACAAGGACCATGAGTCCGATGGGAGGCGCAACGCGAAGAGCCCCGCACAGCAGTCCGAGTGGCATGAGGAATCCTCCCCGGGATGGCGGCCGGCGATGATGCTTCGCCCGCCCGGTTCGCGCCGTTGCCGGCGCGCCCGCGGCGCTGGTTGATCAATCCCAGGTGTGGACCACCTTGCGGGTGGTGCGCTCCACCACGACCGGGCGATCGTTGACGATACTGTAGCTGTAGGTATCCGCCTGGGGCACCTTCATGGAGTCGGGCAGCGGGTACAAGGTCACGGTCCCAGGCAACGCTGCGCCGACCATTGGCTTGAGAGCGGGGTCGGTGAACGAGGTGTATTTCTGCGTTGTTGAATAGGCGCGGATGGCGCTGCCCTGGTCCGTCGTCCAGGTTGTGGTCGTCGTGCTGGATTGAGCGACGGCCACTCCCGCGCTTGCCATCAGCATCGACACGGCCACGGCAGACAAAATCGATTTCCGCATTGGAGCCTCCTTCAGGAGAAACTGAGTGCTGCGATGCTCGCGGCAGCATTTGCCCGGGGCGATCGCGGTCGGGGCGAAAACCTCGGCCATAACTATCCTCCGCGCGTTCAATGCAATCGGACAGCCTCGGGAACTACCCACGCAGCCCCAACGAATGTACCTTGCTCACTCCGGTCAGAGGTGGCCTGGGAAAACTGGAAAGGCGGATCCGCCGCTCGGATGTCTATGCTTGCACGATGCAAAGGCGGGCCAACTCGGACGTTCTATGACGGCCATTGGCCGACACCGCGAGCGTGTTGCGTCTCGTGTTGGGCTATCTCGCAGGCTGGTCGTCGGTTCGGCCCTGGTGCCTTGCGCCACGCCATGATGCCAAACCACGCCGATACATGATACCGTTCCGGTAAAAGGACGCATTCATCGGCTTACGCGCGAATTCGTGCCGTGAACGGCCCGCAATCGTCAACCGATCGGGTGAGGCTCCGCCCCCTTCGGCAACTGCCGGACCGATTTCGCCGGAGTCGCCGGAAAGCGCTCCAGGCGGCCAAGACCGACTCTTGGATTTAAAACACCAGCCTCGCTCCTCAGCATCGCCGCGACGTCGAGACGGTTCCTCATTTTTTGAGAAACGAGGCGAAGCCGGGCGGCTATCAGCTTTCGAGTTCGCTGTCCCAATAGAGATAATCACGCCAACTCTGATGCAGATAGTTCGGCGGAAAGGCGCGGCCGTTTTCCTGGAGTTCCCATGTGGACGGTTGGCGCGGCGTCAGGCGCGGGAACATGCGGCATTCGCGCGGCAGCTTGCTGCCCTTCATCAGATTGCAGTGGCCGCAGGCGGTGACGACGTTTTCCCAGGTTGTACGGCCGCCGCGGCAGCGCGGGATGACATGGTCGAACGTGAGGTCCGGCGCGGGCTGCCGCTCGCCGCAATATTGGCAGGAAAAGGCGTCGCGGAGGAACACGTTGAAGCGGGTGAAGGCGGGGCGGCGGGAGGTCGGAATGTAGTCCTTCAGGGCGATGACGCTGGGCAGGCGCATCCGCATGCTCGGCGAATGGACCTCATGCTCGTATTCGTTCAGCACCGAGACGCGGTCGAGAAACACCGCCTTCACGGCATCCTGCCAGGACCAGACCGACAATGGGAAATAGGACAGCGGACGGAAATCCGCGTTGAGGACGAGAGCCGGAAAATTATGTCCGCCGTCGGGCAAGTGCCGCTCCTTCGCGAGCGGCGCGCAATACCTCGTGGGTGTTTCATCAAACCGACCCGCGAGAAACCGAGCGCCGCCGTGAACCTGCCCAGACTATCGCAACTCGCGGGGTGCGCCGCAAGCGGAGCGTCGGTGGTTTAATCCAGGCGTCACATCAACCGGTGGCGAAAACCCGTTGAAGGAACAGGGAAGCGCTGGAAAGACCGACGTCATCGATGCCGTGTTCGAGTCCTGGCCGGTAGAGCGCCTCGACCGTGACGGCGGCGGCGGTCAGCGCCGATTGTGCTGCACGCGAGCTGGCGACGGGGACGACTCCGTCATCCTCGCCATGCACCAGCAGAACCGGCGGCGAGTCGGCGCGAGACGGGACGTCGCCGATCAGGGCGCCGGAGAACGCGAGGATCGCGCGCGGTGGAATGGTGCGATGCAGGCCGGTGTAAAGGGCGGTCATCGCGCCCTGGCTGAAGCCCATCAGCGCGTAGGCGGCAGCAGGCAGGCTGAGTCGGTCGAGCTCCGAATCGATGAAGGCGTCCAGTGCGGCGGCGGCTGAGCTGACGCCGGCGAGGCGCCGCGAGGGCGAGCGGTCGCCCACGCTGAACCATTGCCGCCCGTAGGGGCCGAGATCGCACTCCTCGGGTGCGTCGGGGGCGACGAAGACGGCGTGGGGCAGGGCCGCAGCCCAGTGCGGGCCGAGGTCGATCAGGTCCTGCCCGTCGGCGCCGAGCCCGTGGCAGAGCACCACGAGCTGCCGCACCGGACCCGGATCGCGCGGGCCCCAGCGCGGCCCGTCCAGGATCGCGGGCATCAGCCGGGCGCCGGGCGGGCGCGCTGGTTGTAGAGCATGGCGGCGCGACGGGCCTGCTCCTCGGGCGCGAGGGAGGCGGGGTCCTCGGGGTCTCCGGCGGTGACAGCAAGGCCGCGGATCACGGCGGGGCGAGCCGAGAGCTCATCAAACCAGCGCTTGAAGTATTTGAATTCGTTGATGTCCTGTCCCTGGGCGGCCCAGGTGACGGTCCAGGGATAGGCGATCATGTCGGCGATGCTGTAGGCGTTGCCGGCGAGGTAGGGACGGTCATAGAGTCGGTTGTTGAGCACGCCGTAGATGCGGTTGACCTCATCGGTGAAACGGCGGACGGCGTAGGACTGGTCGCCCTTGGTGTCGCCGAGGCGGAAGAAATGGCCGCGTTCGCCGGTTTTCGGCCCCTGGTTGGCCATCTGCCAGATCACCCATTCCGTCACTTCGGTTTTGCCGCGCAGGTCCTGCGGGAAGAAGCGGCCTTCCTTTTCGGCGATGTACATCATGATGGCGCCGGATTCGAACACTGGCAGCGGTGGGCCGCCATCCTTCGGCGCATGATCCACGAGGACCGGCATGCGGTGGTTGGGGTTCATCGCGAGGAATTCGGGCTTGAACTGGTCGCCCCGGCCGATGTGGCAGGGCACGATATTGTAGGGGACGCCGAGCTCCTCGAGCAGGATCGTCACCTTCTTGCCGTTGGGGGTGGGCCAATAATGGAGGTCGTACATGCCGGGCTCCGATCGGGGAAAGGTTGGCGGGCGGGTTCAGACCATCGGCCCGGCGCAATGGGCGGCATAGCCGGGGCGGGTGAGGAGCTTGTCGTACCAGGCGCGCACATGCGGCAGATTGGGCCGACCGGGCAGGTCGATGCCGAACCAGCGATGGACGTGCACGCCGAAAGCGATGTCGGCAAGGGTGAAATGATCGGCGGCGATCCAGCCCTGGGCTGCTATGCGCGCATCGAGGATCGCCCACAGCTTGGCCGCCTGCGCGATCGCCTCGGTGATGGCCGCCATGTCGCGCTGCTCGGGGGCGGTGCGGACGAGGCCGATGAAGAAGACGGTGTGGGGCGGGCCGAGCGCGGTCTGCTGGAAATCGAGCCAAGCGTCGACCTCGGCGCGTCGGCATGCGTCGGCGGGGTACAGGGGGGAGGCGGGGGCATGGGCGTTGCAGAGATAGCGCAGGATGGCGTTGCTCTCGAACAGGCTGAACCCGCCGTCCTGGATCGCTGGCACCAGGCCGATCGGCTGCATCGCGCGGTATTCAGCGGTGCCGGTGCCGCTGAAAGCGCCGCCGACATCGAGCCGTTCATAGGGCAGGCCGAGTTCCTCCAGCAGGAACAGCACCTTCATCACGTTGCTGGACGTCTTGCGTCCCCAGAGCCGGATCATCGTGAGTTCTCCTGCAGGTTCGCGCCACGCTAGAACGGACGATCGGGCCGGGCAACTTGCGTGGCGGCGCTGCTCCGGTCATAGAGCGGCCATGATGTTCTCACGCCTGCGTGTGACCCTGGCTGCTGCCACCGCCGCCGTGGGGGCGGTACTGTTCATTGCCCATGCCTCGGAATGGTGGGGCGGGTTAATCCCTTGTGCATTGTGCCTGGTCGAGCGCTGGCCGTACCGGATCGGGCTCGGCGTCGGGCTGGTCGGACTGGTGCTGCCGCGGCGGCTGGTGCGGCCGTTCATGTTGCTGTTCATCGCGGCGATGCTGGCGGGCACATCGGCCGGGGTGGTGCATGTCGGCGTGGAGTGGAAATATTGGCCGAGCCCGCTGCCGGAATGCCGGGGACCGGACCTGCGCGGGCTGAGCCTGGCACAGCGGCTGGCGGCGATGCCCGAGCGACCGTCCAAGCCATGCGACGAGCCGGCATATTTGTTCGAAGGCGCGCCGATTTCGATGGCGGAGGCAAATCTGCTGTTCAGCCTTGGCAACGCATTGTTCGTGGGCGGCTTCCTGTGGTTCCGGCGCCGGGACTTGACCTGAACCGCGGTGGTGTGGCGGCCCTTGTGGCGGCATCATAGCTTCCGTCATCCCCGCGAAAGAGAGGCAATCATGGCAAGTGCGCGCCGTACGACCGCGTCCAACGCGCTATCCGACGATATCGCCGCCTGGCTCGCCGGCGAGGCGCTGGGCGATTCCGAGCCCGCCGTCCTGTTCGACGGCCTGTGTCGCCGGCTGCGCGCCACCGGGCTGCCGATCATGCGCGGCAACGTCAACTTCAACGTCCTGCACCCGCTCTATCGGGCCGGCGCACTGACCTGGACACCGGGTGGCATCGAGATCCAATTGTTCGACTGGTCACAGGAGGTGAGCGCCGAGTTCCTGCGCAGCCCGCTCCACCATGTCATCAGCCACGAAATCCCGCTGCTCCGCCGCCGCCTCACCGGACGCACCGCGCTGCTGGATTTTCCAGTGCTGCACGATCTGCGTGAGCGCGGCGGGCACGACTACCTGCTGCTGCTGGTCCCGTTCAACGGACAGCAGGCCAGCGCGAACGGGCTGCGCGGCGGCATCATCTGCTCCTGGGTCTGCGATCGGCCTGGCGGCTTCAGCGACGGCGAAATCCGCCTGCTCCAGCGCATCACCAGCCGTCTCGTGGTCTCGCTGAAGGGCCGGCTCGACCGTTCCATCGCGCAGAATGTGGCCGCCGCCTATCTCGGCCGCCGCGCCGGCGCGGCGGTGCTGCGCGGCGCCATCCATCGCGGCGATGGCGAAAAGCTCCAGGCGGCCCTGTGGTACAGCGACCTGCGCCACTCCTCCGCCCTGGCCGACCACGACACGGCCGAGGCCTTCCTGCGCGTGCTCAACCGTTATTTCGAGATGACCGCCGGCGCCATCCATGACCACGGCGGCGAGGTCGTCTCCTTCATCGGCGACGCGGTGCTCGGCTTTTTCCGCGTCGATACCACCCCCGAGGACGCCTGCGCCCGCGCCTGGGCCGCCGCCGAGGAGGCCCGTGCCCGGCTGGCGGTGCACGAACCCGAGCCCGGCGGCACCCGCATCGAATTCGGCATCGGCCTGCATCTGGGCGAGGTCATCTACGGCAATGTCGGCGTGCCCGAGCGCCTGCAATTCACCCTCGTCGGCGGCGCCGTCAACGAGGTCGCCCGCATCGAGGACCTGACCAAGACGCTCGATCGCCCCCTGGTCGTCTCCGACGCCTTCGCCCGCCATGTGAAGCTGCCCTGGCATTCCCTCGGCGAGCAGACCCTGCGCGGCATCCAGCGCCCGGTCGAGGTCTTCGCCCCGGGGTAAGGCCCTCTCTGGCGGCTCCCGCCCCCGTCCTGCTAGCCTCCGCTCGACCCGGAGGATGCCCCATGATCGACCCCACGCTGCTCGCCCGCGCCGACCGCTTCCGCGCCGAAAACGTGCACGCCCGAGTCTTCAACCCGCACCCCCGCCCGCACTGGATCGGCCAGACCAACCAGTTCTGGTACCGGCACGAATCGCCCCGGGGCGTCACTTTCACCCGCGTCGATGCCGAAACCGGCGAGCAGTTGCCGGCCTTCGACCACGAGGACGTCGCCCATATCCTCAGCGCGCCGGACCCGCACCACCTGCCGATCGCCGATCTCGACCTGTCCGGCAAGGCGCTGCGGATCCGCAAGACCGACGGAAGCTGGTACGAGGTCGCCGATGGCGTGGCCGTCGCCGAAGCCGCGGCCCCCGCCCTGCACCCCGGCGAACGCGCGGCCCCCGACGGCAAGACCGCCCTCTTCGCCCGCGATCACGATCTCTGGCTGCGCGATCTCGCCACCTTGGCCGAACGCCGCCTGACCCATGACGGCGACCGCCACAACGCCTACGGCGCTTCGCCCGAGATGAACCTCACCACCATCACCCTACGCCGCCGCGGCCTGACGCTGCCGGCCAACGGGCTATTCTCGCCCGACGGCACCAAGCTCTTCACCTCCCGCCTCGACGAACGCGCCGTGCTTGACCTCACCCTCCTCCAGCACGTCCCCGACAACGCTAGCCCGCGCCCCGCCGCCCACACCATGAAATTCGCCTATGCCCTGGATGCCGAACTCCCGGTCGAAACCCACTGCATCATCGACCTCATCACCGGCCAAATCGCCGAAGCCTCGGCCGGCCCCCTCGTCACCGGCATGACCACCTGTCTCGAAAAGGAGGAGGCCTGGTGGAGTGCCGATTCGTCCCGCGTCTTCTTCCTCGAGCGTGACCGCTATTGGCGCAGCCTCAGCTTGCTCGAAATGGATGCCGCCACCGGCCTCGTCGGCGTCATCTACACCGAAACCGTGCCCACCTTCATCGACACCAACCTCTCCGTCCTCGGCCTGCCCAACTACCGCGTGCTCGATGAAACCAACGAATTCATCTGGTTTTCCCAGGAAGACGGCTGGGCCCATCTCTACCTCCACGACCTCGCCACCGGGGTACGGAAAAACCGCATCACCAGTGGCCAATGGGCGGTGCGTGACCTCCTGCATGTCGACCCCTTCGCCCGCACCGTCGAATTCCTTGCCGGCGGCCTCGATGACACCGCCAACCCCTATCACCGCACCCTCTGCCGCATCGGCCTCGACGGCACCGGCTTTGATGTCCTCACCCCCGGCAGCGACGACCACAGTCTCGCCATGCCGCTGAAGCGGGTGCCGCGCGACCATATCCGTCCCGAAGGCGAAATCGGCCAGTGGCGCTCGCCCACCGGCCGCTACTTCGTCCACACCGCCGCCGACCTCACCAAGCTCCCCGTCACCGAAATCCGCCACGCCGATGGCGGCAAAATCGCGACCCTTGTCACCGCCTCCCTCGCCCCCGACCTCGCCGCGGCCTGGCGCTGGCCCATCCCCTTCGTCGTCACCGCCGATGACGGCAAAACCGACCTGTTCGGTGCCATGTGGCTCCCCACCGATTTCGATCCGGCCAAGCGCTATCCGGTGATCGATTACATCTACCCCGGCCCCCAGCGCGGCCAACTCCCCACCGTCATGCTCACCGACATCATGCCCGAACTCGGCCGCGCCACAATGCCGCAAGCCTTCGCCGAACTCGGCTGCATCGTCATCAACGTCGACGGCCGCGGCACACCGCTGCGCTCCAAAGCCTTCCACGACGAAAGCTACGGCAAGCTCGACGACCCCGGCATGCTCGCCGACCACGTCGCCACCCTGCGCCAACTCGCGGCCGAGCACCCCTGGTTCGACATCTCCCGTGTCGGCATCATGGGCCACTCCGGCGGCGGCTACGGCTCGGTCCGGGCGTTGCTCGAATACCCCGAGCACTTCCACGTCGCCGTCGCCACCTCCGGCAATCACGACCAGCGCGGCTACAGCTTCGCCTGGGTCGAAAAATACATGGGCCCCCTCGTCACCCACCCCGACGGCACCACCAACTATACCACCGCCGCCAACCCCCCCCTCGCCGCCAACCTGCGCGGCAAACTCCTCCTCGCCACCGGGGACATGGACGACAACGTCCACCCGGCCCTCACCATACAACTCGCCGCCGCCCTCATTGCCGCCAATAAGGACTTCGACTTCATCCCCCTGCCCAACCACGACCACACCACCGTCTGGTCCAACCCCTACTTCCTCCGCCGCGCCATGACGTTCATGCACACGCACCTGAATGCGGGGTGATGGGGCGGATGGCGGGGTAGGGAAGGGGCGCCAGGGCTCCGCCCGGGACCCCGTTGGGGCTCAGAGGCCCCAGGCCCGCACGCGTTTAAGTGTCCGCCCTGACACAGCTTGAATAACTGGAATCACTCGTGATTCGCTGCCCGGGGTGCTGGTTCGCAGGTGCCAAACTGTTGCGGCAGGCGATGGTTGAGTTCGGGCACCGGCTGGATCAGCTTGCAACGGTCTAAGCGGATACTATCGCGCGGCGGGGGGGCAATCGTTCAGCGAGCCTGGGTGCGACGTTCCAAGCGGCTCGACCTCGCGCGGCGATTGCCCCGCTATCCGACTGAACACGCGTGTGAAAGCGGCGGCGCTGGTATAGCCGACCTGGGCGGCGACTGACTTGACTGGCTTGCCCCGGCTGAGCAGCCGCCGCGCAATCGTCATGCGCCACGACGTGAGGTAGTCCAGCGGCGTGCGGCCGACGACTGCGCGAAATTGCTCGGCGAAGCGGGTGCGCGACATTCCGGCTGTGTCGGCCAGCGCGTCGAGCGTCCAGGGTTTCTGCGGGAGGTCATGCATCGCCGTCAGCGCGCGGGCCAAACGCGGCTCGGCGAGTCCGGCGAGGACCCCGGTGGGCACAGCGCCGCTGCGGACAACATGGCGCACAATCAGGATGAGCAAATAGTCAAAAAGCCGATCGAGTGCGACCTGCTTGCCATCCCTCTCGGAAAAGGCTTCGCCCAACAGCAACTCGCACACAGGTGCCAAGGCTGGATGCGCCGAGATCGGCAGGATCACCATCTCCGGCAGGCCCTGACCGATCGGGTTGCCCTCGGCATTGCCGAGTTCGACCGACGCGCAGACGAGATCGGCACCACGCTCGGCATCGACGACAAAGCGGTGGACCCGTTCGCGCGGGAAGAACATCAGCGTCGGCTCGGTCAACACCACGTCGGTCTCACCGTTGCGCGCCAAGGTGAGCGTGCCTGCCTTGAGCAGATGCAGATACCCGCCATCGGCGAACTGGATGCCCTGGCATAGCGTGCCGGTGAAAAACGTCCGCGCGGTTGGCGTGGCATGGCTGAACAGGCTGGCGAAAGAATCCATTGGGACGACCTGCATAGTTTTCGGGACCATTCATCGTTCTTAGTCCGGCATACCGTCGGTGTGCAAGCAAGCACGAAGCGCAGAAGGAACTCAAAGATGCCCCGTATCGCTCCCATCGACACCGCCCATGCCGATGCTTCCGTCAAGGCCAGCCTGGCCGCCGTCAAGTCCAAGATCGGCATGGTGCCGAACCTGTTCGCCACCTTCGCCCAGTCCCCCGCCGTGCTGAACGGCTATCTTGCCTTCAACGAAGCCCTCAGCCATGGCGTGTTGACCGCGCAACAGCGCGAGATCATCGCCCTCGCGGTCGGTCAGGCCAATGAGTGCCATTACTGCCTTTCCGCGCACAGCCTGATGGGCAAGGGCGCCGGCCTGTCGCCGGACGCCATCCGTCAGGCGCGCGCGGGTGGCGGCTCGACCGCCATCGACAACGCCGTCGCCGTCTTCGCCCGTCGCGTGGTTGATCTGCGCGGCCAGGTCTCGGACGCCGACATCGCGACCGCACGCAATGCGGGCCTTGGCAATGCGCAGATCATCGAAGTGATTGCCCATGTCAGCCTCAACGTTCTGACCAACTACACGAACAACGTCGCCCTGACCGACATCGACTTCCCGAAGGTCGACGTCGCCCTCGCGGCCTGAGACCGCCGGTGCTCCGTTCTCGCCTCGCCGTGCGCGGAGCGCCGACTTGCCGAAGCCTGATCATCCCATCAGCCCCGTTGCCGGGGCGGTTCACCGCAGGAGAGTGCCATGAATGTTCGGTTCGTTACAAAGACAATTCACGCCTATATCGACTACCCCGTTGCCATCAGCCTGGTCGCGACCCCATTTCTGTTCGGTTTGGGCGGCAGCAATCCGGCCGCACTTTGGCTCTCCGTGGTCACCGGGGTTGCGGCTTTCATCCTGACACTGCTGACCGACCACAGGACCGGCGTGATCCGCGTGCTGCCTTATTCGCTCCATCTCGCGGTGGATCGTCTGGTGGGGGCGGTGTTCGTGGTGGTGCCGTTCGCGCTTGCCTTCCAGGGCCTGGACGCCTGGTATTACTGGGCGAACGGTGTGACGGTGTTGCTCGTTACATTCCTGCTCAATGCACCGGAGCGCGAGCGCGGCGTGCTGGTGACGGCGTAGACCAGAGACGGCGCGAGGCGTGTCATGCGAGAGCGGCCGGAACCCAGTTCCGGCCGCAGCGCCGAGCCAAATACCCGCTCGCACGGGCGGCGGCTGGTTTGCTGCGGGGGTCTTGATTTCCGCAGCGGCACGCTGTCGGCTGCGGGCCGGTGGGATGGACGTTGAGGCCGGATATGGAAGAAGTTTTTTGGTTCTTTTTTTCAAAAAAGAACGCGCTTGCTTACCCTTCTGCCCGGCAGAACGCGAAATCGCAGCCTTCGTCGGCCTGGGTGACTTGTTCGAGGTAGAGGCGCAGGTACCCACGATGGCTTCCTGGGTGCGCGGGGGGGGCGACATAGGCGGCGCGGCGGGTGGCGAGTTCGGCGTCGTTGACGAGGAGGTCAATGCGCCGAGCGGCGGCGTCGAGGCGGATGCGGTCGCCGGTGCGGACGAGGCCGAGGGGGCCGCCGGTGGCGGCTTCGGGGGTGATGTGCAGGACGATGGTGCCGAAGGCGGTGCCTGACATGCGGGCGTCGGAGATGCGGACCATGTCCTTGACGCCGGCGCGGGCGAGTTTGCGGGGGATGGGGATGTAGCCGGCCTCGGGCATGCCGGGGGCGCCTTTGGGGCCGGCATTGCGGAGCACGAGGACGTCGTCGGCGGTGACGTCGAGGTCGGGGTCATCGAGGCGGTTGGTCATGTCCTCGAGACCGTCGAAGACGACGGCGCGGCCTTCGTGCTGCATGAGGCGCTCGGTGGCGGCGGAGCGTTTGAGCAGGGCGCCGCCAGGGGCGAGGTTGCCGCGCAGGACAGCGAGGCCGCCGCCGGTGGCGATGGGGGCGTCGATGGTGCGGATGACGGTTTGGCCGGGGACGATTTCGGCGCCGGCGATGGTGTGGGCGAGGGGGTGGCCGGTGACGGTGGGGCAGGTCATGTCGAGCAGGGGGGCGAGCTCACGGAGCAGGCGGGGGACACCGCCGGCCCAGTGGAAATGCTCCATGTAGTGGTCGCCGGAGGGTTTGAGGTCGACCAGGACGGGGACGTCGAGGCCGAGGCGGTCGAAGGCTTCAAGGTCGATCTTGATGCCGAGGCGGCCGGCGATGGCGGTGAAGTGGATCAGTGCGTTGGTGGAGCCGCCGATGGCTTGCAGGACGACGAGGGCGTTGCGGAAGGCGGCTTCGGTGAGGATGTGGGAGGGTTTGACGCCATCGCGGGCGAGGCGGACGGCGGCGGCGCCGGAGGCTTCGGCCAGGCGGATGCGGTCGGCGTGGGTGGCGGGGACGGAGCCGCCGCCAGGGAGGCACATGCCGATGGCTTCGACCATGGTGGAGACGGTGGACGCCGTGCCCATGACCATGCAGGTGCCTTTGGTGGGGGCGAGGCGGTCGGTGAGGGCGTCGATTTCGGCTTCGTCGATTTCGCCGGCGCGGTATTTGGCCCACATGCGGCGGCAGTCGGTGCAGGCGCCGAGGACTTCGCCCTTGTGGTGGCCGACGAGCATGGGGCCGGTGGGGACGACGATGGCGGGGATGTCGGCCGAGGCAGCGCCCATGAGCTGGGCGGGCAGCGTCTTGTCGCAGCCGCCGATGAGGACGACGGCGTCCATCGGCTGGGCGCGGATCATTTCCTCGGTGTCGAGCGCCATGAGGTTGCGCAGGAACATCGAGGTGGGGTGGGAGAAGCTTTCGTGGATGGAGACGGTGGGGAAGGCCATGGGCATGCCGCCGGCGAGCATGACGCCGCGTTTGACGGCGGCGATGAGGTCCGGGACGTTGCCGTGGCAGGGGTTGAAGTCGGAGAAGGTGTCGGTGATGCCGATGATGGGACGGTCGAGCGCCTCGTCGGTGTAGCCCATCGCCTTGATGAAGGCTCGGCGAAGGAACAGGGAGAAGCCGGCATCGCCATAGGTGGCGAGGCCTTTGCGCAGACCGGATGCCATGGGTGCTACTCGGCCGCGGCGGCGCGCGTGAGGCCGGGGACGGGGCCGTTGGTGATGGCGGTCATGCGGTCACGGACGTTGAAGAGGCGGGTTTCGAGGTTTTCGATGGCGGGGTTGGATTTCAGGCGGGCGACGATGGGGCCGTCGAGATAGGCCTGGGCCTTTTCCATGGACTCGAAGAGATAGATGCCGCCGACGCGGGGCTCGGTGGGGGCGTCGAGCCAGATTTTCCAGGCGAGGCCGTCGACGGAGAGGAATTTGGTCGCGACGTCATCGGTGTAGCGGGTTTCCCACTCGGCGCGGCTCATGCCGGTGTAGGTGTAGTTGACCTGAAGAATGACCATGGCGACCTCCCTGGAGTTCCGGCGAGGTTACAACACCTCGAAGAAGCGCAACAGCACCCCGGCGGGGTGGCGCTGGGCGGTGGCGACGAAGATGGAGCGGGCGAGCCAGTGGTGGGGGCCGGCGGGGGCTTCGAAGACGGGGGTGGTGCGGAAGTAGACAAGGGCAGGATCGACGGTCTCGCCGGCGGCGAGGCGGGCGAGGGTTTCGGGGGCGGCGCGGCGCAGGCCGCGGTTGACGACGCCGATCAGGGTGCCGTCGGTGGCCGCGATGGTGTAGCGGGCGGTGAGGTCGATCGTGCCGTCGGCATAAACGATCTGCCAGTCGGCGCCGCCGGGGATGACGGTTCCGATCAGGCGGGGGCCTTCGACGGTGCCACCGGTGATGGGGATGATGCGGCGGCGGCCAGCGTCGATCGGCCCGGCTTCGAGGGCCGGGGTGACGCTGACGCGGGCTTCGAATGCGTATTCAAGGGTGGGGGCGGGCGGGAGCGAGGGCATGATGCGCGGTCCTGGGTCCGGGCCGCCGGGGCGAGTCCTAGCGGCGGGCGAGCGCCGAGATTGCGGCGACGAAGACGAGAAAGCCAACCACGAATCCAAGGTCGTAGGGCCAGCCGCCATTGGGCCAGGCGTAGATCCGGACATCACCGATCATGCTGAGCACGACCGTGATCGGTGCCAGGAAACCGTGGAGGAAGCCGATTAGCACCGGGGGGAGGTGGTCGGCGGTGCCGCTCGAGAGATAGGCCGGCACCCGCGGCTGGGCGGCGCAGCCGGCCAGTAGGGCGGTTGCAAGGAGGGCGGTCGCGCGATGGTGCAGTGGGCGTCTCATCCAGGCGGTTCCCGATCATAAGCGAAGACGGCGCGATGCTAGGCGATTGTCGCTTCGCGCTGACATCAAATGCGGTTGATCGGGGTGTCGCCGTCGAGGTGGGCGATCAGGTCTTGCGGGCGGAGGCCGGCTGCGCGCAGGGCGCGCAGAGTCGTGGCACCGTCGCGTTTGGACAGGCGTTTCCCGTCGGGGGCGAGGCGAAGGGGGTGGTGGGCGTAGTGTGGCTCGGGCCAACCCAGCAGCGCTTGGAGCAGGCGATGCAGCATGGTCGCGGGCTGGAGATCGGCCCCGCGGGTGACGAGGGTGACGCCTTGGAGCGCGTCGTCGTGGGTGGCGCAGAGATGGTAGCTGGCGGGAGCATCCTTGCGGGCGAGCACGATGTCGCCGAATTGGGCGGGGTTGCAGGGCAGGATACCGTGCCCCTCCTCATGGCAGGTGAGGGAGCCGGCGCTGAAGGCGGCGCGTTGCATATCAAGGCGCAGTGCGTGGGGGGTTCCGGCGGCGATGCGGCGGGCACGCTGAGCTTGGGGCAGGTGCCGGCAGATGCCGGGGTAGAGCGCGCCGTCCGGTCCGTGGGGGGCTGAGGCGGAACGGGCGACTTCGCGGGCGATGTCGGCGCGGGTGCAGAAGCAGGGATAGAGCAGGCCGCCGGCGTGGAGGCGGTCGAGCGCGGCGCGGTAGTCGGGCAGATGGGCCGACTGCACCCGGACTTCGCCGTCCCAGTCGAGGCCCAGCCAGGCGAGATCCTCTAGGATGGCGTCGGCGAAAGCTGGGGTGCAGCGGGTAGGGTCAATGTCCTCGAGGCGCAGGAGGAAGCGGCCGCCGGCGGCGCGGGCGCGGCGCCAGGCAAAAAGGGCCGCGGCGGCGTGGCCGAGATGGAGGTATCCGGTTGGGCTCGGGGCGAAGCGGGTGACGAGCATTGTCCTGACGAAGTCAGGAGGGGGGCAGGGCCAGTTCGTGGCGGGCTTCCTCGGAGCCGAGGTCGGCCGCGCGTTGCAGCCAGGCACGGCCTTCGGGGATGCTTTTGGCGACCACGAGGCCCTCCCAGTAGAGGCGGCCGAGTTGGAGCATGGCATCCGGATCACCGGCGGCGGCGCCACGCTTGAGCCAGACGATGGCCTCGCGCGGGTCGGGGGCGATGCCGCGGCCCTGGAGATAGAGACGGCCGACGGCGGTGAGCGCCTGGGGGTGGTTTTGCGCAGCCGCGGCGCGGAAGAGGCGCATCGCGCGGGCGGGGTCCTCGTGGCCGAGAATGGCCTGGAGCAGGAGATGGCCGGCGCGGTACTGGGCGGTGGCGTTGTTCTGGGCGGCGGCGCGCTCGTACCACAGCAGCGCGGTGTCAGGCGCGCGGGTGACGCCGATGCCGCCGGTTTCGTAGATCAGGCCGACGCGGGCCTGGGCCTCGGCGTTGCCGGCCTGTGCCGCCGGTTCCAGCCAGTGCAGCGCCTCGGCATAGTCGCGGTTGACGCTGCGGCCGGCGATATACATTGATCCGAGGGTAACCCGGGCCTCCTGGCTGCCACCGTTGGCGGCGGCGATGTAGAATTGTTCGGCCTCGGCGAGGCGGCCGGCGGCCTCGGCCTCGCGGCCGCGGGCCAGGGCATCGCCGGGCGCGAGCTCGGCCGGTGCCGCGGCGGTGGCCGGCCCGGAGAGACCGAGTGCGGTCGCCTCGTTGCGGAGCCCGCCGCAGCCGGCGAGCGCGAGCGGGAGCAGCAGGGCGGTCGCCCGCAGGAAAGATAATCCGTTCACCCGATGCCTCATCACATGCCTTGGCCCCTTCTATGCCCGATCCGCCCGGCAAAGCGAAGCGTGGTGCCGCACGGCTGGCGCCCCTGATCACCACGACGTGACAGGCCAGCCGGCTTGCGCTAACTGACGTGCCCTTTTGCCTATAGTCGGGAACAAGCCGCGCCATGGCCAGCAGCAACGATATCCGCGCCACTTTTCTGAATTATTTCGCCCGCCACGGCCATGAGGTGGTGGAGAGCAGCCCGTTGGTGCCGCGCAACGACCCGACCCTGATGTTTGCCAACTCGGGCATGGTGCAGTTCAAGAACGTCTTCACCGGCCAGGAGAAGCGGCCCTATGTGCGGGCGACGACGGCGCAGAAATGCGTGCGCGCCGGGGGCAAGCACAACGACCTCGACAATGTCGGCTATACCGCTCGGCATCATACGTTCTTTGAAATGCTGGGGAATTTTTCCTTCGGGGATTATTTCAAGGAACAGGCGATCACCCATGCGTGGAACCTGGTGACGAAGGATTTCGCCCTGCCGGCGGATCGGCTGTGCGTGACGGTGTTCAGCGAGGATGACGAGGCGGCGGCGCTGTGGAGAAAAATCGCGGGGCTGCCGGAGAGCCGGATCATCCGCATTCCGACCTCGGATAATTTTTGGCGGATGGGCGATACCGGGCCGTGCGGGCCCTGCTCGGAGATTTTTTTCGACCATGGCGACAACATCCCGGGTGGGCCGCCGGGCTCGCCGGATGAGGACGGGGACCGGTTCATCGAGATCTGGAACCTGGTGTTCATGCAGTACGAGGAGGGGCCGCCGGGCACCCGCGTGGCGCTGCCGCGGCCGTCGATCGATACCGGGATGGGGCTGGAGCGGTTTGCCGCTATTTTGCAGGGCAAGCACGACAACTACGACACCGACACGCTGCGGGCGTTGATTTTGGCATCGTCCGAGGCGACGGGGCAGGACCCGGATGGGCCGTTCCGCACCAGCCACCGGGTGGTGGCGGATCATTTGCGGGCGACCTCGTTCCTGATGGCCGACGGGGTGCTGCCGTCGAACGAGGGGCGGGGATATGTGCTCCGGCGGATCATGCGCCGCGCCATGCGCCATGCCCATATGATGGGCGCGCGCGAGCCGGTGATGCATCGGCTGGTGCCGGCGCTGGTCCGGCAGATGGGGTCCGCGTATCCTGAACTCGGGCGCGCCGAGGGGTTGATCACCGAGACGCTGCGGCTGGAAGAGAACCGGTTCAAGGCGATGCTGGAGCGCGGTCTGCATCTGCTGGCCGAGGAGACCGGGCGGCTCGGCGAGGGCCAGGCGCTGGCCGGGGACCTCGCGTTCCGGCTGTACGATACCTATGGATTTCCGCTCGATCTGACCCAGGACGCGCTGCGCGAGCAGGGGCGGACGGTCGATACCGAAGGTTTCAATGCCGCGATGGCCGAGCAGCGCAAGCGGGCGCGGGCGGCGTGGGCGGGCTCGGGCGAGGCGGCGACGGAGACGGTGTGGTTCGAAATCCGCGAGAAGATCGGGGCAACCGAGTTCCTGGGCTATTCGACCGAGGCGGCGGAGGGCGAGATTACCTCTATGGTGGCCAGCGGGCAGCCGGTGGCCAGCGCGGGTGAGGGGGCAGAGGTGGCGGTGACGCTGAACCAGACGCCGTTCTATGCGGAATCGGGCGGCCAGGTCGGCGACCATGGGCTGATCGAGGGGCCGGATTTCGTGATCGCGGTCAGTGACACGCAGAAGAAGCTGGGCGATGTGTTCGTCCATGTTGGGCGGGTGGTGGCTGGTACGGCTGCCGTGGGCAAGCCAGTGCGCGCGGTGATCGAGCATGCGCGGCGCAGCGCGATCCGCTCGCATCATTCGGCGACGCATCTGCTGCATGAGGCGTTGCGGCGGCGGCTGGGCACGCATGTGCAGCAGAAGGGCAGCCTCAATGCGCCGGATCGGCTGCGCTTCGACGTCTCGCAGCCGACACCGATCGGGCGCGAGGACCTGGCCTGGGTCGAGGCCGAGGTGAATGCGCGAATCCGCGAAAATTCCGAGCTCACGACCAGGCTGATGACTCCGGACGCGGCGGTGGCCGAGGGGGCGATGGCTTTGTTCGGCGAGAAATACGGGGAGGAAGTGCGCGTCGTCGCCATGGGCAAGGGCGACGACGGGCGGACGGCCTACTCGATCGAGCTGTGCGGCGGCACCCATGTGCGGCGGACCGGGGATATCGGGCTGCTGCGGATCACCGGCGAAGGGGCGGTTTCGGCCGGGGTGCGGCGGATCGAGGCGGTGACGGGGGAGGCAGCGTTGGCGCTGATCGGGGAGACCGACCGGCGGCTCAACGAGGCGGCTGCGTTGCTCAAGGTCAATCCCGGGGAGGTCGGCGAGCGCGTCGGCGTGCTGATGGAGGAGCGGCGCAAGCTGGAGCGCCAGGTGGCGGAGTTGCAGAAGAAGCTGGCGACGGGCGGGGCGGCGGCGGAGACCGAGACAATTGCCGGGATCGCGTTTGCCCAGCGCAATCTGGGGGAGGTGGCGCCGCGGGATCTCAAGGGGATCGCCGAGTCGATCCTTCAGCAGCTCGGCAGCGGGGTGACGGCGTTGGTGTCGACCGCGGAGGGCAAGGCGAGTGTGGTGGTGGCGGTGTCGGCTGATTTGACCGGTCGGATTTCGGCGGTGGACCTGGTGCGGGCGGCGAGCGCGGCGCTGGGCGGGAAGGGTGGCGGCGGGCGGGCGGATATGGCGCAGGCCGGTGGGCCGGATGCGGGGGCGGCGGATGCGGCGTTGGCGGCGATCCGGGCGGCTTTGGGGGGGTAGCGGAGGAAGCTGGCGCTTTAGTTTTTTCGAAACAGAAGTGCTTGCCTGGTCCGCCGGCCCCGTGTCGCTCCGCGCCAGGCCGCCGCGCTTGCGGTCGAGCAGGCGGAACAGGGCGACGGCCTCCTTGGTGCTGAAGCCTTCCAGGGCGTCGGCGCGATGAGGGGGGCGAGGGCGTTCAGGGCCTTCATTTGATAGTGCGGCTAATCAAGTGTTAGCCCAGCCGACGCCTGTGCCTCGGTCGCGGTCAGCGGATATGTCGAAGTTCGCGAGCAGTTTGTTCGTGGCCGGCGGGGTAGGAGACTCCTGTCCGCGCTGGTGGGCACGCAGCATCGCCATCTGCTGCGTCGACAGGGAGGTCAAGCTGACGCCGATGGCTGTGAGATAGTCGATGATCTGCGGCCCGGAATAAGCACGGATGTCGAAGACGTAACCAAATGTGTACGCCTGACCGCCGACTCCCTAAGCTTCGGCTCCCTTTATGCCATCGAGCAAGGGTTGATTTTCGGCCTGCTTTATTGCAAGGTTGCGCTCCGCGACAAAGTCTGCGTGCGTGGCGTACGTCTTGAACAGGCCGGTTAGGTCGGTCATTGCAATTCCTTCGGCTATATTTGCAGGGAACTCAGAGTGGAAAACGGAGTGCTCTACCTAAACCTTTTCATATAATCCCTTAGCAAGCTGGTTGTTAGAGTCCATCCGGGATCAAATACTGTTCCGACATAGCCTTTTGAGCATCATGCGGATGGACGCCCATCGGAGGAAAGCGAGCGCCGAGCGGTTGAGGCATTCCCAGTCCTTGGCCAGCCTGCGGCATCAGTTGAGCCAGGCGATGGTGCGTTCGACGATCCAGCGCTTGGGCAGCACCATGAAGCCCTTCGCCTGGTCGGACCGCTTGACGATCTCGACATCGACCGAGCGACAGACCCGCCTCACCCTGTCGCGGAAGTTCGGGCCCTGATAGCCACCATCGGCATAGAGCTTCTTCAGGAACGGATACAACCCGAACAGAGTCGACATCACCAGCACGCCGCCGTCACGGTCCTGGATGTCGGCGGGATGAACGATCGCATGGAGCAGAAATCCTTGTGTATCTACAAGGATATGGCGTTTCTTGCCTTTGATCTTCTTGCCGCCATCATAGCCCGGCGGGTCAATCGAGACCCCCCTTTTTCCGCGCTCTTGACGCTCTGGCTATCGATGATGGCGGCCGTCGGGCTGGCCTCCCGACCGGCCTGCTCTCGACATTGAATATAGAGTGCGGCGTGTATCCGATCGAGCGTGCCGTCATAATCCCAGCGCTGGAAATAGTCATTCAGCGTGCTGCGCGGCGGCAGGTCCCTCGGGATGAACGCCCATTGGCAGCGCGTGCTCAGGATATACATCAGACCGTTGACGATTTCGCGCTCGTTCACCGTCCGCTTGTTGCCGCCGCGCTTCGCAGGAGGGATCAGCGGCTTGATCAGGCGCGCGATGCGCCCGGCGAATGGCGTCGTCAGGATCGCCGGCAGGAAGACGAAATAGACCAGGCCGATAGGGCCACTGGCTGTTCTGGAAGCCGGCCGCCTTGAGCGAGAGAATGGCGTCCGGCGGCGTCAACCGTTGCCGGGTTTATCGGCGTCTCGGCAGGATAGGGTGGGCAGGGCGAGCGCCAGCAGCGCCCCACTCCCCAACCTTTTGTTAGCCCTGGCGAACCCGGTGGGACTCGAATCCACGACCCCAAGGTTAGACGTCAGATTTTCGGGAACAGCCTAAGGGCTTGACGCGGAATATTCGCTTCAGTTCTCTGGCTTTCGCGGGTTGCAGGTGTAGTTCCACTCGCCGTGGAAGTCCGCTTGGGTAATGTTGAGCTTGGCCATCTCGGCATCGGTTATCTTGATGCCCTTGTCGTA